>JAHQWL010000104.1 GCA_029856155.1 Promethearchaeia archaeon | reverse complement strand
ACTTAACATTCATCCAATTACAAAAATAATACTATTATGCTACATTTTCGAATTTTTATAGATAGATTTAAATACGAATGTAAATAAACATTACATAATGAAACTAATTTTCAAAATATTATGTTTCAAGATTTAAAATATCAAAAATTTAGTATAATTAAAGTTTACATAAATTAAAAAATAATATAAAAATGGAGGATAAATAAAATGAGTAAACGTGATCCAATGTATAAAGGAACTATCTCTCGTAATTATGCGAAGAAACAGATTTTTAAAACCATTATTGGTTATTTTTTGTTTTATGCATCTTGGATGATCTTAACGTTTTGGATTTTGTTCTTTTTTGAAGAAATATCCCAATTTAACTGGATTTTATGGATACTTTTTTATTCAGTGGTGATCCCATTTATAGTTGTGTTATTGTCTACAATCTGGTATTCTTACCGATATGTCAAGATGTTCTCCTTTGAAGTATTAGAAAGTGATCTCATAATTCAACATGGAGTTTTTAATAGAGTGAGAGCGACTATCCCACATAGCAGAATTCAAAACATAAATATAACCAATGGAGTCTTTGATAGAATGTTTAAAACATATACCGTTAAAGTTGAGACTGCAGGATCTGCAGCGGCAGCAGCAGGTGCTAAAGGAGGTGTTGTTCGCCCAGAAGGTTATATTCCAGGATTATTAGAGCCCAATATCATCGAGGAGAAGATAAAAGATAGGTTAACCAAATATTCTACAATTCCAAGCGGTTTAGAAGATAAAATCTTTAAACCTGAAGAAATTGCTTTTGATAACTTTATTAGCTACATTCTTTCGAAAATGCGAGAAGGAGAATATTTAAAAACAACAATAAAAGAAAAAAGAGAAAATATTAATATGAGCGCTGCAGTTTTGGCTGAAAAAGTTGGGGTTCCAATTCAAACTATAAATTATTTAGAAGAAGGCCGATATAATCCAAGTTTAGCATTAGCTTTCAAAATAGCAGAAGTTTTAAAGTGTAAGGTTGAGGATCTATTTAAATTAGCATAAAAATTCTTTTTTTTTTTAATTATTTAATGTTTAAACTCAAGTTTAAAATAATTTTGGTGTGAAGCATCTGAAATTTATAAAAAGAATTAAATCAAATGTTAGAGATTATAGAGAAGAGCTAGGCTTAACTCAGCAGCAGTTAGCTGATAAAGTAGGTGTTTCCCGCCAGACAATTTATTACCTAGAGAAAGGGGATTACAACCCTTCTTTAACGTTATCCTTTAAACTTACCGAAATTTTTGAGAAACCATTGGAAAAAATTTTTTATCAAGAACCTGTTATTGAAGATTTATTAGGGGGTAAAACTCTTGATGAAATAGAAAAAATTTCAGTAAAAACGGGCATAAATACTAAACGAATAATTAAATTAAAAAATTTGGATGAAGAGGAGTTATTAGAAATTTTTAATGAAAAAGAATTGTATAATATTTCTGAAGCTCTAGGAGTAGAGATTGAGGATTTATTCGAGAAAGAAGTTGAAAATTAAAAATATATAAAAATAAAACAAAATAAAACAAAATAAAAAAGTAGGAAGTGTAAAAAACAAAATGGAAAAATTGGCAATAGCAACCAAAGATCTCACAAAAATTTTTGGTGATATTGTAGCTGTAAAAGACTTAAATATTGAGATTACATATGGTACTACCTATGGTCTATTAGGGCCAAATGGAGCAGGAAAAACTACAACCGTCAGGATGTTAAATGGTATTATTTCTCCCTCAAATGGTACAGCATTAGTAGGGGGGTATAATATTCTCACCCAAACCAAGGATGTGAAGATGATCTGTGGATTTTTACCAGAATCACCCGGATTATATTCAAAATTAACTGCTAAAGAGTTCTTGGAATTCATTGGCGAGCTGTACTATTTACCGAAAGCAACTATATCTAGTCGTATTGATGAGCTCCTTGATATATTCGATCTTGAGGGACGAGAGAACGACTTGCTTGAAGGATATTCTCGTGGTATGAAGCAAAAAGTATGTTTGTGTGCAGCATTAATTCAGGATCCCAAGATTATTTTTTTGGATGAGCCTACGTCAAATTTAGATCCTGCAGCAGCGAGAATGGTTAAGGATCTCATTTCTGATTTGGCTAAGAAAGCAGATAAAACAATTTTTATGTGTACTCATCTGCTTGATGCAGCTGAAGAACTCTGTGATATTATAGGAATTATCGATAAAGGAGAATTGAAATTACAAGGTAGCCCTAAAGAAATTATAGAATCTCAAAATGCAAAAGACTTAGAGGATGCATATCTCAAAATTATGGGAACAACTCATATAGAGGATTTATTATCCTGGCGTGAAAATGGTCCAAATGGTGCAAATCTCAATAAAAAAACAAAAAAGAAAAGGAAGTGATATAATATGACTCGATGGATGAAAATTGCTAAGAATGAAATGAGGGTTAGGACCTCTAAATTTCGCAAGAATCGGTTAGCATTTTTCTTAGTGTTATATTCTTTCCTTATTTTTTGGGCGTTCTATCTATGTCCCTTGATTTTTGACCTGTTTATGCCGACATTAGTGGGGATGGAGGAGATTTCTCAGGTTTTAATCCCCTCCATTGCGATGATTATTGAACAGTTGATGATGATATTTTTTATTATGATTATGATTTATCCTCTAAATAATATATATCGTCAGACCGAGATAGGGTTTAAAGAAATCCTGTTGGCATCCCCAACCACAGCAGGGGATATCTTTTTGGGAGAGTTCTTAGGAAAGATACCCATACTTTTCTCTTACGTGTTTGCTCTTACACCTATCTTGGTAAACATGTTGAATCCAATTTTTAACTTGACGTTTGTACAAACCTTAGTAATTTATGGGTGTGTATTTGGGCTTGTATTTCTGGCAACCTTAATTGGTACCATAATAATGAGTTGGATCGAACATAAAATTGCTCAGAGTGAAAAAGCACGAGACATTGCTAAAGCATTGTTAATACTCCTATCAATTGGAATGGTTGCACTTATCTACACTTTACAGTTTGGGTTCCAATTCATCATGGAACATCCAGAACTGAAGAATTATCTTATGTGGTATCCAGCTCTATGGTTCTCTAATATTATCCTCTATACCTTCGATACCACATTATTAAACACCTATATCTTAAATATTTGGACGAGTTTAACGCTTGCTATTCTTGTACCTGTAATAATCTTATATTTTTCTTATAAAGGAGCGGATAGATTTTACACGCTTGAGGGAGGAGTTGAGAAGGCTAGATCAACTATAGAAAATGAAAATGTATTCTACAAATTTAATAGACGCATTATGGGCTCAAAATGGGAGGGGTTAGTTATCACCCAATTAAAACAGTTTTTTCGGAAAAAAGAAAATATCTCAAAATTAGTATATTTGGGTGGTATAACTTGCGTTTATGGATTAATTTTTTCATTTTCTGTAAGTGGAGCTGCTAATGATTTCATATCAGGAGGATTTAAAATAATGATGGTATTGTTCATGGGTGGACTGCTTTATGGGATTATGCTAGGGAATTTCATCTTTGTAGGGAGTAAAGACTTGTTATGGGTGTATAAACGTAGTCCAAGAAATGTAAACAGTCTGGTTTATTCCTACATTATAGCGATGTTAATTATCAATACAATATTAGCTGTAGTTGTAACAATATTCTCTACTATCCTTTTTAAATTTGATGCGTTTTACGTGGTTGTTTTTCTCATAGCTTACTTATCGTATGGAACACTGGTACTGATTGAAGCAATTGGAATACAAGGATTTAGTCCCGCATTCGAAGAAAAAGGAAAACACATGGGATTGAATATGTTTAAAATTATAAGCATCCAAATGGGGGTACTTACGGGTT
This sequence comes from Promethearchaeia archaeon, assembly GCA_029856155.1. Lineage (GTDB taxonomy): Archaea > Asgardarchaeota > Lokiarchaeia > Sigyniarchaeales > SOKP01 > Loki-b32. The sequence continues at coordinate 8,599 of JAHQWL010000104.1, read as the reverse complement.
TTATATTCTTAATGGTTTGGTTGAGCGAAAAATTTCCTGAAATCACTACTTGGGACTTAACACCTTCTATATTGTTCATTTCTATACATCTTGCAATATCTCTTCCCATATTCTTAATGGGTTTAAGACACTTAAAGAAAATCGAATAACTTTTTTTCTTTTTTAATTTTTTGCAGCGCGTTTTAAGCCCTTAAACGAAAATTTACATATTATAGACATTATAGGATTTGTACAGCTTTTGAAGTAGATTTTGATACTCTTTTTGTAATAGAAGAAAAATTTCTTAACTATTTTTGTTAAATATTCAATAATAGATTATCTATTAATAAAACGCAATGAAAGTGATTCTTGAAGTTTTTCAATTGCGTTATTCATATCTTTTATAAGCGGATGGACTTCTTGGCCTAAATTTGGATCGGTTTTGATTGCTTTTTCAAGATATTCAAGTCCTTTATTATAATCTTTCTTATCAAAATAAGTACAACCCATAAAGAACCAAGCTAGGGCGAATTCTGAGTTTACTTCCGTTGCTTTATTATAGCTCTCTATTGCTTTATTGTATTCTTTTCTTAGTTTATATACATTTCCTAGATTATACCATCCCTCAGTAAAGCTAGGATCAATCTCTATTGTATTATTTAAATACTTAAGAGCATTATCATAATCTTCTTTTGCTTCATATGCTAATCCCATTGAGTTCCAAGAATTTACATGTTTTTTATCAAAATCAACAGCTCGTTGAAAATTTTCAATTGCCACATCATATTTTTTCTTATGACTATAAGCAAGCCCTATATGATAATATGCCTCAACAAATATCTCATTAAGATCTAAAGCTCTTTTACAGTATTCAATGGCATTATCATAATTCTTATTCTCAATTTCTAATTTCGCTCTATTAATAAGTTCTTTTTCATAAGATCTTTTTATTAAATCTTTATTTTTAACATCTGGGGCTTCCATCAATTCATTGACTTTTAACGCTTTTTCATAAAATTTGAAGGCATCATCGTATTTTTTTAAATCGGCGAGCTGATTTCCCTGCTCGATTAACAACTTGATTTCTTCAGAATGAACATCATCAATTAATTTTTTAATTTTACTCATTTCTGTAGCTCTTCGACCTGGATCATCAATGGATTGGGCATAATCTAAACGTTTTTTGAGTTTCTCGATCTCTTTTTCTTTTAACTTTTGCTCTTCTGATAGTTCCCCCTTTACAACTAATTGTTTTACTTCAGTCTCATATATTAAACTTTTTATCAAAGCGATTTCTTTTTCCATCTCGCTTGTTAAATACATTTTATTTGTCATTGTTAATGCTTGATTGTAAGTTTTTATTGCTTTTTCATAATCTTTTTGTTCTACTAATTTATTTCCTTTATCTACAACCTCTTTGACCTCGGCAGAATAAACCTTGTTGACTAAATTTTTAAGATTTTCCAACTCCGGGTTTTCCTCTTCAGGATACACCATTCTTTTAGCTAAACTTAAAGCAATATATAAATCACTTATCGCTTCATCATATTTCTTCTGGACAATAGATTGAATAGAATTATTTTTGATTATATTTATTCCTGAAATGCAAGCATTATTGATTAGATCACTAATCTCTTTAATTTTTTTAGCTTTTCTTTCTGATCTTACCATTGTTTGAGCAATATCAAGACTTTTTCGGAATAAATCCACTGCATCATTAATGGAATTTACTGACTCTTCAAACTTTTCTTGTTGGGTTATATGATTTCCTTTTTCTACTAATGGTTTAATACTTTCAAGATAAATTGGATTTAAAACTTCAGCAATTAGACTAATTTCAAGGTTTTTAAGATCTGAATCATACATTTTGGTTGCTAAAGAGATAGCATTCTTAAGTTCAGAATTAGCTTGTTCGGTTAAATTTTGGTTTAATAAATCTTTTCCTTTCTCCACTAAAGGTTTAATTTGATTAGAATATATTTCATTAGTCAAATTTTTAACAGTAATAATTTGTGATTTCTTTTCTTCAGGGTCAAAGAACTTTTCAATAGTTTGCAACGCTTCTTCAAAGGTTTTAATAGCATTATCGATTTGACCCTCTTGTTTGAACTTTTTGCCTTGTTCAACAATCTCATCAATTTGCGAATCATAAATTATCGTAATCTCTTTTTTAATTCTGAATAAAGCTTCAGGTCCAAAATTTGAATCATATGTCTTCTCTGCAATTTCAAATCCCTTTTTAAATATCTCAACAGCTTCATCTAGATTATTCTGATTTTTTAATTCAAGTCCTCTTACTAATAACTTTTCTATTTCATTTTCACCAATTAGTTTATTAATTTCATCTTTTTCGGCTTTTTGAAGATCAGGATCATCTATATTATCACAAACTTGAAGAGCATTTTGAAACTCATCTTTCGCTTTATTAAACTTTTTTTGTGCCGTCAAATGTATCGCTTGTGTGACTATTCCATCAACTTGAACAGAATAAGTTTGGTTAATAGCATCTTTTATATTTTCAATTTCTGTTTTTTTATCTTCTGGGTCTTTAACTTTATCGCCTATAAAATGTAATGCTTCTTGAAACTTTTGAATTGCTTTCTGGAATTTATTTTCATCTTTTAAAGCATTAGCTTCTTCAATTATTAGATTTAATTTTTTCAAAAGTGATGCTTTCATTTTTAAATTTCACGTTTTTCCCTATTGATTAATCCTAAGAATTATTTCATATTTTTAATATTTTTCTTATAATCTTTTTATTTCTTAAAATCTAAGAAATAATTATTAAATTCTATAATCAGAAGGTTCATTTATGTCTAATAAATACCCAATCAAGAGATATCCTACAGTCGCTTGCTGTGGATTAGATTGTGGGTTATGTCCAATGTATTATACTAAAGGACCATCAAGATGTCCTGGTTGTTGTGGTCCTGACTTTATTAATAAGTATCCATCATGTTCAATAATTACATGTTGTGTAAAACAGCACAACTTTGAGACCTGTGCAGAGTGTAAGGAATTTCCATGCTCAAAAATAGATAAATGGGATAAATTTGATTCCTTTATATCTCATAAAGTTTCACTTACAAACTTAAAATTAATTAAGGACAAGGGATTAGAAGAATTTTTATCTCAACAACAGAAAAGAATTGAATTTCTTGAGAGAATGTTAGAAAACTTTAATGAAGGTAGGTCTAAGAGCTTTTATTGCATTGCTGCTGCTCTACTTTCAGTCGAAGATTTAGAAAAGTCATTAGAAGAGAGTATAAAGCATATTAAAGATAAGGAAATAAATAAGACAGACATAAAAATCAAATCAAAGATACTCCGAGAAAATCTTACTAAGTCAGCTAAAGACAAATCAATAGAATTAAGACTAAAAAGAAAATAGTTCTTTAAATTTATAAAAAAGTGCAATAATATATCCAAACTTTAAGAAAGAAAAATTTCGTTTTATATGAAATATACTGACATTCTGGTCTAAAATACAATATATTTTTAAGGTATTAAAATAAATTAAATTTTAAAAAATAAAGGTGAATTCTATTACAGATGCAAATTCAATAGAATCATATCGAGAACCTCTTTTAAAGAAAGGGTATATAAAGATCTTTACTGTAGGTATTATATTAATAATAGTTGGATTTATAATATCCTCTCTGTTCGGTATTATTCCTAGACCCGACTATTCGGATGTAGGATATAATAATTACATAAATTTAATGAGGATTTTCTTATCGATTTCGAGACTCTTCTTACAAATTGGGTTCGCCTTATTTATATTTTCATTTTTTATCGGTGGTTTGACGGACAGAACACTTTCAGATAATGTTAGAAAAGGGATGATTTTGGCTTCGGGTGTAGCAATATTTGGATTAGTAATACTAATGTTATACTCTTACGTTATGATTTATTAATCACCATTAATTCTGGATTTAGCAAGAAATAAAATTGATCAATTGAAAATTAAGAGCTAGAACAAAACTTTTTTTTTAAAAAAGCTTTTTGAAATCTTGAATATTAGTAATAAATTAATTCATTTTTTCATAATAATAAGAGTTAGTCTTATATGTCCTCTAAAAAATTAGATAGAAGCGTGTACTTTGGTGGTACAATTATAACAATGAATGCTCACCAACCATTTGTGGATGCTGTAGGCATTGAAGGAGATAAAATTAAAGCTACAGGTACCCTTGAAGAAGTTAAACGAAAAATGAAGGAAAATGTAAAATTTATTAACCTAGAAGGAAAAGCAATGCTTCCAGGATTTATTGATTGTCATATGCATCCAATGTCTTTTGTTTTCTTTTCAATTAATCTAAATCTTTCTTCTGTCAGAAGTTTAAGAGAGTTAAAAAAAATTCTAAGAAAAACTGCTAAAGGAAAAAGTGAAGGAGAATTTATACTTGGTTTGCGTTTAAATGAAGAGAACTTTAAAAATGCAATTTTGCCCTCAAGATGGGATTTAGATGATGCATGCCCTGAAAATCCAGTATTTCTTTTACGTTATGATTCTCATATTGGCGTTGCTAATTCAAAAGCATTGGAATTAGTTGATATTAACGTTAACACAAAAATCCCAGAAGGAGGGGAAATCAGAATCAACGAAAACGGAGAATTAACAGGTGTTATATCTGAAAATGCTTTAACGTTAATATATTCTAAGATTGATAAATATGTCATCCCCGAATTAAAATTTTTTCAAGAAAGTACTGAAAAAGCTTTTAAAATATTAGCTGAAAAAGGAATTACTTCTATTCATGGAATTATTCAGCTTGGTAAAACTCGTGAAAGTGGAAGTCTTGGACCTATTGAAACACCTCTTTTCAAATCTGTCCAAGAGAAAATACTTCAAAACTGGTATGGTATTATAGCCACTGAAAAGCCAAAAAAAATAATTAAAATTAAAAAACCCCCTCTGGACGGTGGTAAAGAAGATAGTAAATTCAAAATTGGTTCCTTAAAATTATTCCTCGATGGTACATTTGGAGCTAAGACTGCTTGTATGTGGGAACCTTTTTCAGATGCCCCTGGTATGTGCGGATTTTGTGTAGTAGATGAAGATGAAATCTATGAACAGATGAAAGTGGCTCATAACAATGGACTTCAAATATCTATTCATGTAATCGGAGATAAAGGAAATAGGATCTGTGTGGATTTATTTAAACGCCTATTAAAAGAATTCCCAAGAGACAATCATCGACATAGAATTGAGCATGCTTCAATGTTAACTAATGATGTAATAAAAGATATGAAAAAATATGGGATTATTGCTTCATGTCAACCACCTTTCATAAATTCAGAATATAAATGGCTTGAGAAAAGACTAGGAAAAGAAAGATGCAAATATACGTACCCTATGAAATCTATTATAGAAGGTGGAGTTGTTCTTATATCCGGAAGTGACGCACCAATTGAAGATCCTAATCCTATTTTAGGACTCCACGCACTAGTGAACAGAAATGGATTTATCCCTGAACAGTGTATATCCATGAAAGAGGCGCTAAAAACGTATACCATTAGTGCTGCTTATGGGGCATTTGAAGAAAAGATTAAAGGAAGTATAGAAGTTGGAAAATTAGCAGATTTAGTAATATTAGACAGAAATCCTTTTGAAATCTCTAGTGATAAAGTTAGAGATATTCAAGTTCTTGAAACAATAATTAGAGGAAAAACAGTTTTTAAAAGAAATAATTATCTATAAATTATTGAGGATCATATATTTACTTGGTTTTTTTTTGCTGTAATTTAGGATTTTTAGTCAGTAAAATAAAGATGTTCATCAAATCCCGTTTCAGCTACCAAGTCTGTAGCTAGTTTTTGAATTGCATTTTTAGTAGGATTTTGTAGTAATCGCCTACAAATGTTTATTACTTTTGTTAATTTGGTATCTGGAAATTCTCGTACAATATTATCATAGCGAGAGAAATTTATTCCCGCAGTATAAACTCCCGCTTGACCATGACCCGCTTGTGATGAAACTTGCCAATGTTCTACTTTCAGTTCAATTTTGGATAAGAGAGTTGAGCAGAAGAACCATTCTAAATAAAGATCCATTCTTTTTGATTTTCTTTTTGTATCTTTTAACATTTTGTAAGCTTTATTTAACCTATCCGGATGCATTTGGCGAAAAACTCTTTCATAACTCTCATTCATATTTTCCTTAACATGTGTTTTTATAAGTTCCATTATTTCTTCTACTTTTTTTGCTCTTTCTCCAGTAATTTCATGTTCAATTGATCTTACATGCTGTTCGATGGCATTTTGAGTTTGTTGGTTTCTGTCAATAGAGGTAGATTGGGTTGTTGAAGGTTGTTGAATTCTTGATGGAGGAGTGTCCCTTGTTTGGATTTCTATAGGCACACTTATAATTTCTTTAGGTGGTAAGGTAAATAAGTTATCCAATTTGGAAGGATCTTGTCTTACTTCATTGAATTTCTCCTGTATCTCTTGAATATTATATCCAATTGATTGTAAATAAAATGCTGCACTAGCAAGTTGTTGTTCTAATGCGGAAGATGCGCCGTATGTGGTTCCAAATTCTTTTTCTATTTGTTCATCAGCAATTTGGCTAATATTTTCCTCTTTTATTTCGTTTACATTGAGTGAACCTAATTTAGTGAGGATATATTGGATTTGATTAGGAGTAAGATAATTTAAATTTCCTGTTGGTCCGATCATATGAGAAATTTTTTCCATTTTTCTAAGTATTTCAGCAATATCTTCTTGAGTTCTTCCCTTTGATATTATTAAGAAGTGTTCTAAGAAATTTTTATCGAATCCTGCAATTATACTAAGATACTTCTCATCGTAGCTATTAAGATGCTCATGTAATTTATTTCCGCGAAAATCAGTGGGTAAATTAATCTGATATACCATAATATTATCAGTTATCATATAAATGTAGTCTGATTTTTGCATAAGCATCTAATGATATATACAATATGGCAATTAAAAAATTATAATCTTAATAATAAAATAAATTCTATTCTTATATACTTTATATTAATGACGGTTTCGATACCTTTTAGCTATTTTTCGTGCTAATTCCATTTGTTCCTTTGTTTCTAAGGAACACGGCCTAAGTTTTCGAATCCATTTTACCGGATCCAATCCATTTGGAATATAACCATTAAAAGCAGCCCATGCTACGATCATTATACCTGTTCTTCCACAACCTGCAACACAATGTACAACAATTGGATCTCTATTTGTTCCACATGTACTTGTAATTTCGAAGAATTTTTCTAATTGAGACTCGGTTGGAGTTCCAAAATCAGGTATATTTATGTGAAAATAGAGAAACTCATTTGGGCTATCTTTCCGATAATCGAATTCCGAACAATTTATAATCACTTTTATATCCTCCTTTTTATACTTTTCAAATAAAGACGCATCTGGCCACCATGACGCAGCAATTTTTCCCTTCACGATCCAATTAAATGGTACAGTTTTTTCGGGCATTCCATCTTTAGGCCAATACCAAGGACGAACCATAGATCAACTTATATTGAAATTTATAAATATTTTAGTAATTAGGAAGTAACATTTTAAAAATCTATTTAGATTTAGATAATTATGAATCTTTGGAAAGACATTCCTTCTGGAGATAATCCTCCAATCACTTTAAACGCAGTAATCGAAGTTATTAGTGGTTCAAGAGATAAATACGAGTATAACCCCGAATGGGAAGCTTTTATATTAGATCGCGTTATTCCTTCATCTGTAATTTTTCCTGTAGAATATGGCTTTATCCCACAATCATGGTCAGATGATGATGATCCTCTTGATATAATGGTATTGAGTTATGAACCACTCGAAGTGGGGTGCATTGTAAAAGTTCGAGTTATAGGGGCTTTAATTATTGAAGATGAGCATGGAGATGACCCAAAAATTCTTTCTGTTATTATTAATGATGCTAGGTTTAGCGGATATAATGATATTCAAGATGTGCATAGCCACAGACTTAAGGAAATTCAAGAATTCTACGAGACATATAAAAGATTGGATCCCCATAAATGGGTTAAATTTAAAGAATGGAAAACAGCTGAGGATGCACAAGGAATTGTGGATTATTCAATTAACCTATTTAAAAATAAGAAATTATAATAGAAAAAATATTTAATAATTATTCTTTATCTTTTTTGATATTCTTTTCCTTAAGAGTATTATAGCTATCCCTAACGTTCCAATAATAAATAGTAGTTCATATCCGGGTATTCCACCTCCTCCTCCTTCGTAAAGTATCATCACTGAAATGCAGTTTGAAAGAGTTTCTCCGATATCATTATATGCTACTATGATAAAAAAGTATCTCCCATTACTATACCCACTCAAAGGAAGTTCTTGTTCAGTAATTTCTTCTGCTAATGGTGTCAAACTTCCATTAATTACTGTTATATAACTGGAATGTTGATATACTGAATAATCATTTGCACCAATAGATTCAGTCCAGAAAAGATTAAATGCACCATCACCATCATTTGGGGTATCAGCATCAGTACTTAAATCAAATTCCTCAGGGGGGTGAGGTATATCTACCGTAACTTCTATACAGTTTGATTTTGTGTCACCATAATCATTCTCAGCAACTATGATAAAATAATAAGTTCCATCAGAG
>JAHQWL010000103.1 GCA_029856155.1 Promethearchaeia archaeon | reverse complement strand
GCCATTTCATAGTATAATTTCAAATCTGATTTTTTCTGCAATAAATTCTGTTCTGTATCCGTCATATGTATCAAAGAAAAATAATTCATTTGCTTATAAAGAAAAAAATCAGAAAATTAGAGCTTTTATTATTTTTTATTTATAAAGGACAACTTTATATTTGAGCGGGAGATCTCAATAAATGACAAGAATTATAAAAATCATTAAAATTATGACTTACACCCGTCTGCGCCTGGATTTTTGTCTTTTGGTAGTGTAATTATTACACTCTGATTTCGCCCTCCTCCTAAAATATTTAGATGCTAATTTGCATCGGCAGAATGGGTGCAAGTCACCCTTTTTCAGAAAACAAGTAAAAAAAATGATTAAAGTTGAATGAGCATAAGTTATAAAGGAATGTTATTTATCCCTGTTTTCTATGCGTTCTTCTATAAACATAAATACTTCCAATATAAATAACGCCAATCAGGGAGGGAATTATCATTATTAAAACAATCGTAGTATACATCAAAGCAAAATAAAGTTGCCAAGCGGGTGTAACCGCAAACACAATCGCACCATAATAAACGCAAAAACCATATGTCAAAAAAAAAATCCCACAATCAAGGAAAGAATTAAGCTTAGTGTACTTCTTGCTTATGTAGGCATAAAAACCAAATGCCAAAGATCACCGGGATGATTATCAGTATTGTACCAAGAACAATATAATTAATACCAATTTGTTGCCCGCCCTGCAATTCCCTAGATCCCTATGAAATAAGGTCACCTCCAAAAAACAAGGATACTATCAAGTAAATTATAATTGTTATCTTAGAGGCTTTTTTCATTGAATATACAGCTATAATAGTAGTTTGACTAAGTTGTATCATTTACAAAGATGGATGTCAACTATTTAAACATTTGGAAAATCTTAAATTGGCTTCTTTCCTCCGTTTGAATTTGTCAATAAAGTCATTTTTCTTTTATATTAGTCTGTTCTATTTGATATCCAAAAAAGAATAAATGTGATATAATATCGTTGTTGTATTTGGGAAGATTAAAGATATTAAAGAAGTGAAGCATACCTCTAAAAAATCAATAATATGCCCATTATGTAAGGATAGAATAACAATAGGAGTAGAAAATTTTATTTTGGCCAGTAAGAATAGTGATATTCATTTACCTCATATTCATTTACATGGGAATCCTCTCCATGCTTTACTCTGTTATATTAATTCAGAGTTGGAGATAATAAATGTAGGTGTTATAAAAAGCATTGAGATTTCAAGAGATTCTGAAACCTTTACACAAATTATGAAGAAGTGGACAAATCCATATTAAATATTAAGGTGATTTAAGATATCATTAACAGATTTTACTGAAAATCCTGAAACTGAGGAGGTAAATACTAATTCCGATCGTGAAATTTTTAAGTTTATTACAGACAAACGAATTTTGAGAGTTCTTTTTGAAGGAAAAATATTTGTATTGCGAGAAATTCAAAAGGAATCCATTAAGAATGGATTATTTTTCAGAAAATCATTTTTAATATGTGCTCCTTCTGGGAGTGGAAAAACCTTAATTGGAGAGGTTTGTGCGCTAAATAACATATTTCAAAAATTTGGAAAATCAATATATTTAGTCCCCTATAAGGCTCTTGCTACTGAAAAATATTTTCATTTTAAGAAAGGATATGAACGTTTTGGCGTGAAAGTAGAGCTTTCAATAGGTGACTATGATGTAGACGATTCAAAATTAGAAAAAGCAGATATCATTGTTACCACCTATGAAAAAATGGATTCCATTTTAAGAAATTTCTATGATAAAGAATGGATTTTTAATATTTCTACCATCATCATTGATGAGATTCACATCATTGGTGAAAGTGATCGTGGCCCAAGATTGGAGTCTCTTATTGTTCGGTTAAATGAATTCTTACATAATCCTCAATTAATAGGCCTTTCGGCTACAATTGCTAATCCAGAATTGTTTAATTCGTGGCTTTCTTCTCTAGGAAATAGGACCACTTTAATAAAATCCGATAAACGCCCTGTACAATTACATTATAAAATTGAAATTACGCAGAATAAAGATTCCACTATAAAAAGAATTGTAAAAGCCACTTTGGAAAAAAATGGACAAGTCCTTATTTTTTTAAACAAGCGGAAAAGTGCTCAACAATCAGCAGAAAACATAAAAAATCTGGTTAAAAAGGTTCTAGAGGAAAATGAAATTAATATTTGTAGAGCTTTAGAAAAACGTTTAAGTTCAATTAGGGGAGGTCATAGAGATTTACAACGAGTCATTAAATCAGGAGTAGCATTTCATCATGCTGGACTCCTACCCAAAGAAAGAAAGATTATTGAAGACAATTTCAGAAAACGCATTATTAAAGTAATCTGTTCAACCACGACGTTATCCGCGGGAATCAACGTCCCTGCGCGCTTGGTTATCCTTAAAGACTTCAAAAAATATGTTACCTCAGGGCATAATATCAAAAATTTTTCCGAATTTCATGAAAATGGTGATGGGTTTTCTTATTTCAAACCATTCTCTGCAAATGAGTGTCACCAAATCTTGGGTCGCGCAGGTCGTCCTGGACTTGATTCAGTTGGATATGGAATTATTTTAACCAAAAATATCGATGAAAAAATGTGGGTAGAAGAGTATTTCTTTCAAAATCAACCTATACAAAATTCTTTGATTCCACGATATAATGATTTGACCTCTGGATTGAATAAAATTAATACTCTTAAAGAACAAGTACTTCTACGAATATATGAGGAAAAAAAAATCACATTAGAGCAATTAAAGAACTTTTTTGAGAAAACCTACTTTTGGTATGGAATTAAGCATAAAATGAAGGAACAAAAAATACCAATTGAACAATTGTTAATGATTAAAGAGATTACTCCTATAAATATTTTAAAACTTCATTCCGATGCGAATAAAGTAGAAACTCTAAAGAACGCAAAATTTCAATTTAAACTTTCGAAATTTAATAATGAGAATATCTCAGGTTATGTGAAAACCCAATTTGGAGTATACTTCTGCCAATTTGATATCACATCTGGAATTCAATGCTCATGTGGATTTGAAAATGGAATCTCTGATAATTTTGCTAATAGCGAATTTTCGTTTGAATTCTGTGATCATATCACCGCTTTTTTAGCATATTTGATACAGTATCCTGATGTTAATTTCCAAAAATATGTGGATTCTATTATCCCAAAATCAATAAAAAATCAGTATATATTAAACTACTTGTTTGAAAAGGCTTTAATCATTAAAAATGATGATGGTACAATAAAATGCTCTCAATTTGGCAAATTAATAATTCGATTGTATTTATATCCTGTTTCTGGAGTTATGATTAGGTACAAGTTAGAAAATGTTGAAATTAATAGTTTTCAAGAATTAATTAAAGAAGCATATGATGTGCTAAAGGCGGAATTTCGTGTAAAAGACAATAAAATGTTCCAACCTATCTTAGAATGGGCAGATGAAGAACCTCTTGAACAAATTTTAGAGAAATATAAAATTATGACCGGAGATCTCTTTTCAGTAAGGGATAGCCTAGAAAGAGTAATTACTTTTATAGGGATTATCGCGAGTAATTTAAGCACACATGGATTGGATCTACAAGATAAACTTATAAGGATTGCGGAGATGTCAGAAACACTTAGGATACGGTTACACTATGGGATCCAAGAAGAATTATTCGATTTAGTTTTAAGATTAAATGATGTAGCAAGAGTAAGAGCTAGAGTTTTATATAATGCTGATTATCATACTGCTTCGCAAGTAAAAAGAGAAAGTCCTTATGTTCTTAATAAGAAAACAGGTTTAGGAATAAACTTATGCAAGAGAATCATAAAATCTTAAGAATTTTGACTCAATCTCTAGAATTTTTTCTTTATATTGTTTATAAATTATTATAATTTAACACATCAGATTGATTAAACATGGATTCTAGAATTGTAAAGAAAACCAACATTAAAATTCAAGGATCTAAATCAACGCCTATAGATTCTGTAAAACTAGAAACTCAATCTGATAAAGTGGTAGAAGAAAACATCGAAAATATGTGTGATGGAAATTTGACCACTCTACAAAAAATACATGCAATATTGTTAAATTGTATGAATCTTTCTAAAAAGCAAAAGCTCGAATTTTGTGAAAGTGAGAGATATTTTATGAAACTTCATTTGAAGAAACTACAAAATAACAATAAAGATTGTGGATAATTCTTCAAATAATGTAAATCTATGTCGTTTTATTTAACTCTTTTAAAGCATCCGAGGTAATACTAACAACTGTAATAAGTTTCATTGATGCTGAATGAGATCCTTGGTCATCAAGTAATCCAGCTAAATTAATCAAGTCTATAACTGCTTTAAATAGCTCTTGTTTTCCAAAAAGTTGTTTAAGCATCTCTTGCAATTCTTCTAAAGCATATTCATCGAAATTTACGGTATCACCTTCCTTATATGCTATCTCCAGAGCTTTTTTAACGATGGGATGCACTTCTTTCTTTTTATCTTCACTCATAATTAATATTTTAGAGTTAGTTCTTTTAAGATATTTTTTTAATGTAGAACACACTGTAAGTCTTTTTCTATTGGTTCCATTTAAAAATTTTATACTCCTATATATCTCTCTGCTGAAAATAAAATTAGATTATAATTTAGAAGATTTAGGGTGCAACCATATATATTTTTTTTGCTAAAATTGAGAAAGACTGCAATTTTATTCCAATGGACTTTATATTTGAGTATTTATGATTTAATTATAGATAAGAATATAATTTATGAAAGGTTTTAATCATGAGTTCTCAAACAGCAGAAAAAAAAATCCAAATTTTTCCTATTTTCAGGACAGATATAGAGGACTCTATTAATTTTGACGATATTATAATTCCGTTTTCAAGTTTCGGTAAATCCAAAAGCCCTTCATATATTTACAACGGTGATGAAGATATCAACTTCAATAAAAAACACCCTGTATATCAAAAGCTTTTATTGAATGAGTTTGCTGAAGAAATTTGTGACTAAACTAAGAAAAGAAGTAAGAAAAAATCATAAATTCTCTTTAGCCTTATTATTTTTCTTTAAATAATTGTGATTTTATCCTATATTATAAGGTGTTAATGTGAGAAAAGAATGAGTTCTAAGACATTAGAAAAAAAATCTGAAGACATTATCGAAGCAGAGAATATATATGAACCCGTTAGTTTGAAAAAGTTTATTATTCCCTTCTCTGAATTTGGAAAATCAGAGCGTTATATATACCAAGGTTTTGAAAGGATTCCTTTTCGAGAACGGCATCCTATATATCAAACAATCCTAAAAAATGAGTTCGCAGATGTAATATATCAATTCAAAAAATAATAATATTATGATTTAAAGAACTGGTTCACTTTAAGCTTGATTTAAACTATCCATTATTCATTATTGATTTAATTTAAATAAAGAATCCTCTGACCGGATTAAAATTCCTTGATTTAGAAAACTTCTTGTTAAAAGTTTTACTTCAGAATCGGGAATCTCATATTTTTCAGCCATAATTTCGATTGCATAAAAAGGGAATTCTCTATACAAGTCCGATAATTCAGTTAGCAATTTTTTGAACTTGGCATAATTTTCATCGTCACTCTTCTCATCAGTTATGTTATGTTGTAGTTTAATCGTTTTTTCAATCTTGAAATCATTTAATGCTCTAAATTGGGGGTGAGTTCCTAACTCCTTTAAAGCGAACTCATTCTGTCTTCTTTTTACGGTTTGTACAGCAGTTGAGATACCTTTCACAATTTCACCACTCTCCAAAATCTTAGTAACTGTATGCGAATGACCACAACGTACACATTTTTTTGCTTTTTGAGTGGTTTTTACATACGTATATTGTTTGCATTTAGCACAAGGAAACACTAAATATGGGGTATCATCCCTTTTCCATGCAATTTCTTCTATTTTTAATCACTTTATCCTATGTAGGATTTTCTAAAATACTTTTTATGATAAAATATAACTCTTCTTCATTATCGACGGTTATTGCTTGAAAATTATGTAGTTTAGAAAATTCTTGGATATTTCTTTTTAGTATTCTCTTTTCGCCATCGATATCTTCTTTAAACTTAATAAAATCAAAAACAATAATTAAAAGTGAAGAGATTTGAGTGAAATCATCTATATCAGAAAGTAGTGTAGTAATATCATATTCTTTTGGATCATAAATCTGGATAAGTATCTTATTAAAAAGTATGATATGAAGATCAGATTCCTCAATATCATATAAAACTTTATCGTACTGTAGTTTTTTTCGCAAACCGTACTTCATGGGGAGAGATTTACTGAGTTTTACTGGACTGTTAGATTTAGTTGATTGATCACCCTCAATAAAAGATTGGAGCTTTGATTGATAATTTCTTTTGCTTATTTTCTTAGGATGGAATTCATGCAATATAGATTCTTTATGAATTCTATTATCTTCTTTTGCCACAACTTCTTTTTCAAGAGCTATGTTTTGAGGCGATTTAAATCTATAAGAATCTTTTAATTGTTGAGGATTTTTGAGGTTAACATTCATTCGGTTTAATTTACTCAATGCAATTCTTAGATAGATATCATCACGAGTTCCTTTACTGTATAAAATAACAACCTTTCCTTCTCGATGTCTAGCCGTTCTTCCTTTACGTTGTATAAGTCTAATTTCTGAAGCTACCACATCATAAAATACAACTAAATCGCATTCAGTAATATCCAAGCCCTCTTCACCAACGTTAGTCGATACTAGAACGTTGTAGTGACCTTTTTTGAACTGATCTAAAATCTCAATTTGCCGTTTCTGTGAAAGTCCTTTATCATCTTGAGATTTAGTTGTTTGACCTACAAAACGTACTGGTCTTATAGGAATTATCTCTTTAAGGTTATATACAATATTTTTTACAGAGGATCTCAGTTTTACAAATACTAAGATTCGAGAATTGGGATTATTGTTTAATTCATCGTGTATAATTTTTACTAAGACATGAAATTTAGGATGAATTAAGTTTTCAGGAGAGAAATCTAAATTTTTTTTCAATTCCAAGTATATACGATGTAAGCGGCCATCCGAAGCTAAAATCTTTGTCGCTTTTGAGCTAGCTTTTTTTTTTGCATCTTTATTAAGTTTGTTAAAATAGTCGAGTAGAACATTCAACCCTTGCTGTTCAACGAGTTCAAGCATGTGATATAATATTAAAGCTTGAGCATTAATTGATAATGCACTATATACTCCCGTTTTATCTCCACTATTCTTTAATAGGCCTACTAGCTCTGAATTTAATTTTAATAAATCTTTTCGAATAACTTCAGTATGTAACTGTTCTCCTTTCACCTCCAAGAAGTTGAGCTGAGAAAGATAATGTAATCGGTCTTCTAATACAACAGTAATCAGTTGGTATATATCTTCCATAAGTGATGTCAGATCAACGCCAATTTTGTAGATATCCATTGGTTTAAGGTAAGTTTTTACATCCTCATCCTTGCGTGTTCGAATATGAATATTCTCAATAGGGATATGTAAATTCTCACATAATGCCTTGATCTTGTTTTTAGAAGAGCCGGGACTAGCTGTTAAGCCAAGTATTATTCCATCGGGATTATGATCTATGAACTCATCGGCAATCATAGAATATGCATAATCTCCCGAAGCATGATGAGCTTCGTCAAAGATGATCAATGCTGTATTGTCTAGATTATATTTTTTTTGAACTAAATCATTTCGTAATGTCTGAGGAGTATAAAATAGAATCTCATGGTCATTAAAACTAGCTATTCTCTTTTCAGGAAGAATCTTCCCTGTTAAAATTGCAAATTTTTCTTTCGGGATATTTAAGAATCGCAAAAATGTCTCATAATGTTGATTTATTAAAGGCCGTGTAGGAGCGAGCACTATTATTTTGCTATGAGGAGGAAAAATGTTCAATATTTTATTTGCCACTAACACTGCAATTATAGTTTTTCCAAGTCCAGTTGGCAATACTACTAACGAATTTTTTTTCACACAATTATCTGCGATATTTATTTGATAATCTCGTATTTGAAGTTCATTAGAATTAAGATTTGATGTCTCATTTGTTACTTCTTTTATTTCACCCATCATCCTCCACAATAAACGTATAATTTTCGATTTGCATATTTTTAATTTTTCTATTACTTTTGTTATATGAAATGATGAGTTCCCCAAACTTGAGCCCTAATTCTGATGGATAAATAACTCCATTTTCATGTGGATCAAAAAGATAAGGATGTTTAATTTTTAACTCTTTTAGATTTGTCAATAATTCTGAATCGTTCTTAGAAGTATCAAAACCTTTTCCCCTCTTTACAAATTTGAATGTATAGACAATGTCATTAAAAAGATTTAAATGAGAAGACAAAATCTTAATTATTCTTGGTGTTTTATCTTTGATTTTGTTTTCTACGGTTAGAAATACTTGGCTATTTTGTCTTTTTTTCTTTATTCGATATTCCTTAAAGACATGTTCGAATGTTTCTTGAAAATGTAATATTAAAGAAACAAATTCGTCAATCTCAGAAGTTGGGATTTTTAGGTGTTGCATTAATCTAGTAAAATTTAACTTTTTCTCATAATTATCACTATATTTTCCCAAAATATCCAAAATTTGGGTGATTAAGTGAATTGTATTCCGATGTGATATTTTATTGTCGTAGGAATCCATATCTGAAGTCATTAACAGAAGAATAAAATGATAAAATAAAAAGAAAAAATTTAGAATTTGTTATTCTTACTTTGAATTGTTGTATTCTGGTCGTTTTTTAACCTTACCAAGTTGTTTAGAGGATATCGCGATAACACATCCAGGTACTCCTATAAAAGCAATCATGAGAGGGATTGCTGTTTTAATGCTCTCTTCATAATTTTGGTGTGAATTAATAGGATCGTCGGGATCATCAGGGTCATCGGGATCATGGGGGTTATCGACGTTTTTGATGAATAATGTGTTTCCGATTTCGACTTCCGATTCTTGAAATCCATCTTCAAGGTAAATCTCAAAATAGTAAGAACCATTTTCTATTGGTATATATTCAAGAATAAATATACTCGATTCATTGAGATTAATATGCCCGAAATTTTGTGTGGCAATTATTATGTCATCTTTGTAGATCACAGTATAAACACTTCCATTAATTAAGGCGTATTCATTTTCATTGGCTAATATTGAACCATTTACTTCAAATTTTACTTTAGACGCAGTTTTTGATATATTAAGATTATAGGCTAAAGAATATATGGTATTAAAAATGACGTTATACTCGGCTTTTACCCGTGCTCCTTCATAGGCATACAATACTCCTGCAACTATAGGATAATTTTCAGAATTCATTGGAATTGGTACATCTGCTACATAAATATTATTTTCTAGTTTATTAAAATTAATAGTCCCTATTTGGTCACTTTCAAATTTAAAGGAAATATATGAACCAAAATCTCTCACAATAAGATTAGACAGCGAGACTTCCATGTGGTTAACTCCCCCTAATGGAACTTGACTACAATATTGAGCATTAATTCCAATTTGACTATTCCTCGCCATCTCAGAGATCCATAAAAAAGTGTCTAATTCTATTTTTATTTTATCAGGTGTTAAGTAAAATTCTTCTCTTTCTTCAGAATAGATGCTTTGTATTAAATCTTGAGTTAAGCTAATATCAAAACTAATATCCAAGCCTAATATTTCTGAGATCTTATAGCTATAATAAATATTCTTAATATTATTGTAGTTGAGGTTATTTTCTACGTAATTTTCGATTTTTTCAGTATTTTTGTCATATAAATTCAACATTTTCATAATATAGATCATGTAATAGGTATTTTGTAAGATAGTCTCAACATCTGATGTATAACTTGGATTGAAGTAAAGAGTTTCAGTATTCTCGATAGTATTTCTATTAAGATATGTATATAATGCTGTAATATCGAATCCTAAATCGGTAATATTAAGAGTCAGATAATTAGAAAGGATCTCTAAACATCTTAAAGCATAATAAGTATATTCGCAATAAATCATCGTATTGAGGTACTCTGATCGGTCAACATCATACTTTAAAATCGGTGAAAAACCCCCATAATTTTCGTAATACGTATCATTTAAAAATTGAGTATCAACGATATCGTTTACTAAACTCATAAGATCAAATTCTGTAGCAAAATCATCCAACTTAAAGAGCTTTTGCAAAGACTCTAGTGCGAAATATGTGGATTTATGAGAATTCAGCTGAGAAATATCTTTAAGGTAATTTTTATGGCCTGAAGTATAATATTCAATTGGATGAGATCGGAACCAAAGTATCTCAGTTTCATCTAAGAGATAACCATAAAAATATCGACTTATCCCAAAATCAGCAAAATCAATATAAGAATTTTTAATACGCGTATAAAGCTCTTGAATCTCTAAATCTGAAATACGATCAAATAATGAAAATGAAGAAATTATCGTGTGCAAATAACTCATAGAAGTGTAATCATCTGAAAGCAGAGAATACACTTCATAAGAAGAGTAACTTAAGGTTGAGTTTCCTATTTGATTTTTTGCTTCCAATGAGAACTGAGAGGTTTCATTACTATTTCTCAGAGATCGGATAATTTGAAAGGTATCAATTAATTCATGAATTTTAACTATGGTGGACTCATCCCAATTTCCAAAAGAATTCCGATTCCCCATAATAAACGCAATTGCATCATCTCTATCGATATTTCCATAGCTAGTGATATCTGAAAGTTCTAATCCAAGAGCGGTTGCAACTACGTTAGTATAATTCACACCGTAATCCCACTCAGATATTCGAAAATAGTTAGAATTTGAATCATACAGATAATCAAGAAATTGGTGAAAATCAACAATATTTATAGATTCTTCCATACCAAATATCTCTAATGCTTTTATGCAGTAATAAGAAGAAATTAGATTGGGCTCAAAAAAGGGATTCAAAGTATCAACAAAAGTATTATCATCATTTCGAAATCCCCCTCCCATCCAACCTAATCCTCCAGGATATTGTAAATTATTTATATATTGAATTATATCTTGTATTTTAGAGGAGTACCCCACCCAATTATCCATCAATAAGTTGAGTGTAAATACCGCAAAAAATGTATTATCTGCTGTTGAAACTCTAAATCCCTCCTCTAATTCTGCACTGTAAGGCTGTCCAATAAAGCCACTTGTTTCTGGATTATAACAATCCCAAATGAAATCGATCATTCCTTGCGTATTAAATAAGTCTGTGCGATTTAATATATTTAAAGAAAGAATAGCATAACAATTAACTTCTAAAATAGAATTTAAGGGAAAATACGTTTTGGAGAAGTCAGTATCTAAATATCGATATGCTAATGTATCCATAAATCTGTTTGAACTTCCATCATATTGAGACATAATGTAATTGATTATTTCAGATTGATTTATGTGGTTCAGTTTTCCAATCGCATCAAAAATGAAGAGGGCATAATAGGTTGCTTGTATTGAAGGTTCATAGATCTGAGGGAAATACCCCAAATCAGAATAGTCAGATACTCTTGCATCAAAAATAGAATTGATGATTTCATTATTGCTTGAAGAAGCTAATTCTGGATACTCTATTTCGCCATATGCAAAATTTTCACTTGCTAGAGTGAAACTCTTAGAAATATCGGAGTGAAATATACTAATGCTTAACATCAAAACAACTATAATACTCACAAAAAGGACTTTTTTATTATTCATTTTCTTCGATTCTACATAAGTTATAAGAGGTTACTGTTAGAATTATAGCGAACTTATTTAAACAAAAAATCAATACGCTACAACATTCATAGAAAATAAAAAAATTAAAGAGAGATAACAAAAGAAATCCAATATCTAATCCAAACTATCTATACAATAATTCTTTCTATAGATTTAATTATGAAATTAAAAAGGATAATATATAACATTAGCATTACAATCTAAACATGTATCATTAAAATATTAAAAATTGTATATTTATAATAACAGAGTATAAAATGATTTGTTAAAGATGCTAAGCAAAAAAGAGATTCTTAAGACACTTACTAATCTGAAAAAAATATTAAAAGATAAGTATAAAGTCAAAGAATTAGGTTTATTTGGATCCTATGCGAGTGAAACACATAAGGATATTAGTGATATCGATTTACTTGTTGAATTTGGAGAAGATGCAGATCTATTTGATTTCATTGGGCTTTCTCTATTTCTTGAGGAAAAATTTAGATGTAAAGTGGATGTTGTACCAATAAATGCATTAAGGGAAGAATTAAAAGATTCGATTTTAAAAACGGTAATCTATTCATGAGAAATCAAAATATATATTTAAAAGATATCATTGAATCTATTAATAAAATTATAGAGTTCGTTGAAAACATGACATTCGAAGAATTTCAAGAAGATGATAAAACTTCAAGTGCAGTTATTAGGAAGTTTGAAATACTTGGAGAAGCTACAAAAAATATTACTGATGATACAAGGACAAAATATCCCAAAATTCCTTGGAAAGAAATGGCAGGAATGAGAGATAGATTAATTCATTCATATTTTGGTATTGATTATAAGTTAGTTTGGACAACAATCAAAAATAGTATTCCTAATTTAAAAACCATGATAGAAGAAATTTTAGTAGAAAGTAAAAAGAAACACCAGGATAAGTAATTTATTTTATATAAAGATATAAAGGTAGATCCCTCCAACTTAAAAAATTAAATCAGAATTTTAGTAGGAATCAAAGAAAATAAAAAAAATTTTAAAAATTAGTTCTTATCTATACTGACTGTCAAGTACCTATTTTAGGAGGATCTTTTGAACAATAATA
This sequence comes from Promethearchaeia archaeon, assembly GCA_029856155.1. GTDB lineage: Archaea > Asgardarchaeota > Lokiarchaeia > Sigyniarchaeales > SOKP01 > Loki-b32. The sequence goes on along the minus strand of JAHQWL010000103.1, from coordinate 58,872 downwards.
ATGAAATATTTCAAAATTAAGTAAATAATCGGGTTTCATTTTCGACTTTTTTTCAGATTTAAACATCAAAGGAAATTCATTAATTTTTAAAGTGACGATTAAGGGTTTTTTGTTTTCTCCCCTCATCGCGTAATAATAATAGTCAAAATTATCATGACCGTTAAATATATTGGCAGCATTACCCATTATAATCTCTTCCTTATCAGATATGCAAGTCTCTTCTTGAGTTTCGATTGCTTGTTCTCCCAAAAGTCCTAACCTTTTCATTAATCGTACTAAAATATCAGACGATTTTATTAGACTGATAAATCCTTCACCTTGAAACCTTTCAAAGATCCTTTTCTTGACCTGAGATTGAATTGTACTCATTCTGATTCCTAAACGATTACAAATAGAACTTATACTTACCTTATCTTTGCATGAACATAAAACTGAAATAGAACTGATTAATCCTGCTACTACATTATCTGTCGTATTTTTGATTCCATGCCACAATCTATATAAAATCTTTTTAGAAAGATAATAAAAAGGCATTCCTAAATCAAAATGTTCAGAAAGTTCAAAAATCCTCTGTAGAATATATTTCTGCCTATTACGTTCGGCATAATGGGGTAAAAATCTTTGAAGTTGTAAGTTGAAATCATTGAACTCCTTTTTTGTAATTTTCGATATTTCAATCAACTCATATGGATTAATAGAAACATTCCTAAGTTTAAGACAGAAATAAATTGTGATTGAAACTAACTTCTCTACACTTCTATATTTTGAACCTGACCTAATGTGAGCTCTAAGGCTTTTGAACTTGGATAATACCATTTCTTTTATAGCATCATATCCACCATCTAAACCTAAATAATTAAAGATTCTCGCAATTTCAATCCGAGCTTTCTCAATTACAGCTCGTTCAGTGGTGGTTATAGAATTGTATTTGTTTATTCTTTGCAATTTAATAGAAAGAGGCGAGATCGCCCTTTCTCGCCTTGTTCCTATTTGAGTTGTGCCTACGCCCTTTGCATATTGGATTATGTCTTCATTATAAGGTCTATCATATTGCAATTTCTGGATTTCTAATACTACACCACATTTTTTACACACATACCCCTCTCTAGTTTCTAAAATATCAGCAGAACCACAAATATCGCAAGATAAGTGTGCCAAATCAGGAGAAAGTCTACTTTCTTGTAGTGTTTTATACGTTGCCAATGTTTTGATCACTATTTTTTTTTATTTTACTAAAGAATATAAGGTAGGAGTTTTGATTTTAAACCTTTTCCTCAAAAATTGAACGGTGAAAAGAAGGCTTCTTCTCTTAAATTTTGAGAGGTGGTTTTCAACTGTTCACAAAAATTTCTAGAAAATTTGCATTTTATCGATCACTGACATTTTTGTCAATATAACTAGAGGTTGCGATTCTTAATTATCTCGCCAATAATTGACCAGATTTCATGGGGGAACAATCTCTATAGACAATTCTCCATTCAAGCTTAATATAGCTCATTAATTCGTTTTGCATTTTACATACACTGTCATTAAAATATGAAACCCTTGTTATTAGAATTCTCCCGCTTCAGAAATATAATATCCAAGATCACCCCAAAAAAAAACAAAAATTTAACAAAAAGATTGGATTTTTCCTTTAAATTACTTTGGTACTATATTATTGCATGATTGAAGAACCTTTAGTATTCCTTGGCATCTTAATTATATCTCTTATTGTATCACGTTTTTTATTGAGTGACAACGCAGGTCTATTTAAATCCATTACTATACGTTTATTTTTTATAGGAGTTATTTTTCATGAATTCTGTCATTATTTCATGAGCTTGGTAGTTGGACATGTTCCCGATCGTATCGAGATCAAGTGGCATAATGAAAAAGATGGATCTAGAAATCCGCGTGGATTAGTTAAACCTGGAAAACCTCTAAGTTTTCTACAGACATTTCTAATAAGTTTCGCTCCCCTATATTTAAGTACATGGCTTATTTTTTATTTGTGGTTTGGAGTGGTATTCAATCCCCAATTTCTACCAATTATTAGAGTTTTTGCGGGATTTATTTCTTTTTCATTACTTTTGACGGCAGCACCATCTTCAGGAGATTTTAGAATGATTTCGAGAGCATTCAGGGATGACTCTACACATTCATGGTATCAGATATTTCTTGTTATCCTTTCAACAATAATCTTATGGCTGATCTTAGCAACCTTTCAGATTTACTTCTTATTAGATGTCTTTTATTATTTAGCAATTGCCGGACTTTACTTATTATTGAAATTCAGTTTTATTGGCATACACAAAACTTTGGATATATTACATTCGAGAGATTATAAAAAACCCCCAAAGGTCAGAATGAAACCTTTTACTCGTAAACATTATAAACCAAAAAAACCACATACCGAATGGTGATTAAAAAGTGAAAGGATTCTGTTATATCGTATTGATTTTAGGATTTTTTATCTTTTACCAGCAAAATCCAGTTTATTCTATTATCTTCATAGTGTTGTTTATTGGAGTATATTTATTTTTTAAATCCAGATCTTCAGGGTCAAATAATGGAGTTTTTGGATTCTTTAGTGGAAAAAATGCTCAGCAAGGCAGTAGAATGGATGATTTAATTACTTTGATGGTAATCCAGCAATTAATGAATAATTCTTCTCAAAATAATGATAATACAAACAGAAATGATGAAAAAGCAGAAAAGGATAAGCAAATAGATAAGATAAAACAAGAAGTGCTTGAATTACTAGAAGAAAACTAAGATGCTCTCAGAAATAAGATTTTTCATAGGGATTAAGGAATTACTATCTCATAATAATATACTATCTATCTCTGGAAAGTCTGGTACTGGTAAAACTACTCTTGCCCTTCAATTAGTTGGGAATCTTTTAACATCAGAAGAACCTTATAAAGAATCATGTATCTGGGTTCAAGCAAATGAAGCTTTCCCTGTAAAGCGATTAAGACAAATTTTAGCTGATTATCCTGAGAAATTGGATTATATTACGGAGAATGTGTTTATTATCCCTCAAGATAATCCTATTCCTACATATTTAGAACAATCTTCAATACTACAAAAAATTACATCACCCTCTACAGTTCTTCCTCCAGACTTAAAATGTATCGTTATTGATAATATCTCTCACCATTTACGATTTGAAATTACTCAATTCACTAATTTGAATTGCCTAGTATTACTAGATAGCTTTTATGAAACACAATTATTACCATTAATATTGTTTTGTAAACGAAATGATATTGTATTGGTTTTGATTCATGAAGTTACTTATAGTCCTAGCCAAGAAAGAGTTAGGCCTTTCTTTTATAAATTATACGATAGATTAGAAACAATAGATGTTGTCTTAAGCAATGTTTGTAATAGTGAAAAAAAAAATATGTTCATTTCATTCAATCGATTAAAGTGGAATTTTCAATTCTTAATAGGTAATAATGGCTTATCCCTCTGTTGATCCATTAATTTTTCTTTAAATACTCTGGTTATATAGATACTTCATGGAAATAAATTCCCTAAGTACGGAACCAACACCCCATCTTACTCAAGAAGCAGTAAGATGTGGGATTTGCAGAAACAATCTTAAGCGAGGAGCGTCAATATATCAAGAAGGTCTTACATTCGGAGTTGTCTGTGAGCAATGCTATAAAAAAAACTCACAAGAGGATCTTGAGCTTATGGCTAACATGTTCCTGGCATATGGAGGGTATTTTGGTATGTTAGAAAATTCAGATTTCTCACTATATAATCTACTAAAACAAATAGCTTCTAAAGTTGAAAATAAAGAAAATGTTGAAGAGCTACACATCAAATATATGCATCAAGCTTTATTAAATGGTATTACCCCTAAGCAGTTTGTTCAAGGTCTGAGAATTTTACTTGAATAAGTTAGCCTATTTTTTCTTTAAATACAATTAATAGTAATTTAATTTATAATATAACTTCCTCCCAACCCATTTAATCACCTCTGCAGGGAAAAAGGGGGGTGATTTTTTCTTTTCTTTTTCTCATTAATGTCAGAATTTATATTTTTATTCAACTTTCAATAAATTAATTCAAATTTATATATAAAACAATAAATTCAGATGTCTCGAAAAATCATTAAAAATTTAGTTTTATTATTTATCGGTATATTCATAATCGCAGGTTTATGGGGGCTAATTACTCTAGGCACGGTGAGTTGAAGAATCTACCTTCCAGGCGAACCGGTTGTAAAGCCTGTAGAGTGGGGTGCAATCTGGGCAGGAATTTTTTTTATCATAGTAGCTGGTTTATTTGTGATTTATTTATTGATAGATAGTGAAAAATCTTAGAAATTTTCCCAAAAAAATGATTCCAATAAAAAAATGGTAATTATTGGATGATAATCCTTGCACAGGATTCGGATTTAAATTGTCCAAATAAAGCCAAAATGTATAAAAATAATCTTATAATTTTATATAGTGGAATTTGCATTGTTTGGCGAAATAATTAGTAGGGAATCAAAATGAGTGATGTCAGTCTAGCTATGAATAAAATTGAAAAAGAACTTAAAAAGACGTATCCCTCAAAGAAAAAGATTCTCAATTTTTTATATAAATTACAACTTTATGATTTTGAATTTCTTAATAGCATAGGTGAGACATATAAACTAAATCCTCTATTTTTTATGAATAAATTATATTCAAATATTTGGAAAAAAATGGGCAAACTGCTAGGAAAAGAAGGGAGAATTCGAGCAGAACGATATATTGTTGAAAATTTTTGCTTACATGGTGGAGAACAAATCCTGTATGAATGTGAGGGGTCGATTAAGAAAAAAAGACCATTAAAAGCACCGTCCATTAAAATCTCAGTAAGTTTGGGAGTAATTTTTATTACCAATCAAAGAATCATTGTACAGGGGAAACTTACTATTAACGAACTTATACAAACCAAAACACTTGTAGATGTTTCCGATGATGGTTTACTTCTAACTGGACGCGATATACATGAAGAAAATAAAAAAGAAAAAGAATTTTTATATGACACTTCAGAAAAATGTTTTGGATATATGTTTCCAGTAAAACAACTCTCTAATTTAAGAAGGAGTGGGCGAAAAATAAGTTATGATTTAGTTGATGGGAAGACGACTCTGACTGCTAATAAAGAACAAATAGATAAACTTTTTGATATATTAAATCAGTTTCAATAAACAGTTAAAATTATAATTTGTTTCTCTTCATTGACATTATTTGTGTTTAGAGAAATTTAGGATAAAAATATATATCTAACTTTCTCTTATTGATGTTAAAAAAATCAAATTGAATTATTTATATTAAAAGGATGTGATAAAAATAAAAATTGAAATAATTTTTTTAGCCAGAATGGCTCAACAATTAATACACCACAGTTCAAGTGAGACAAAGATAACAAAAATAGATAAAAAGAATTTCTTTCAAGAAGCGTTACAATATATTGAAAAGTATGTAGATAAATCCGGTTTTAAAATATTCAGTATAGACTCAGAGCAGGGAGGAATCTCATATTTTTTGATAAAAGATTAATAAAAAACCTGAAAAATTTATGATCAATAAAAGCTACTCTTAAATAATACAAATTCTAATTCTTCTTATTATCCAAAAAGCTGATGAATTATGGTAACTGATGCCGAATTAAAAAATTATATGAAAATTCTTGTGATTCTCGGTGGTATTGTGGGATTAATCGAATCTATTGCTGGATTTTTTGGTTATGGTTTTTGGGGATATTATATTGTGTGGGCGATATTTGGACTCATCTTAACTATATTATTAATATTAACAGTGTATAAACCGGGACAACCTTTACCTTATAATCCCGTCGTAATACTTATCTTAGGGATCCTAATGGTTATTATCAGTTCTGCCCATATTGGAGGTATTTTAGCCATAATTGGTGGAGTCTTAGGAATAATTGCTAAAGCATAAAATCTAATTTTTTTTCTTTTCATCATTTTTTTCTTTAAATAAACTAGCGTGAAACACTTCTTAATGAAATTATTTTTAAGGAGTTGATAGTAAAAAGGAATGGCAGATTTAGATCAAGTGAAAGGAATTAATTCACGCCAAATAAAATTATTGCAAGAGAATGGAATAAGCACAGCGGAAGCTTTAGCGATGAGTCCTCATTCAACTGTTGCTACAATTGATGGATTAGGTGATAAGACTGCTAAAAAACTCATATGGAATGCAAGAAACGCACTAGGTATGACTGATTTTACTCCTGCGGCTAAGATTGATGACAATGTAGAATATTTTACAACCGGTTCAGCGGAATTAAATCGCATCTTAGGAGGAGGTTTTCAAACTGGAAAACTAACGGAAGTGTACGGACCATTTAAGTCTGGAAAGACTGCCTTAGCACACACAATATCAGTAACGGTTCAATTACCAGAAAAAAAAGGAGGAATAAATGGCGCGGTTGCTTACGTTGACACTGAAAATACATTCTCAAAAGAAAAGATTAAACGAATTGCTAAGCGATTTGAACTAAATCCAAAAGATGTACTTTCAAAAATATTTCATGCAAGGATTTACTCATCCGATCATCAAGCCCAAATGATCCAAAAAGCTGAATCTCTTTGTAAAACTCGTGGAGTTCGTTTAATAATAATTGATAGCTTAATGGCATTATTGAGGGCAGAATACATCGGTATTGGAAAGCTAGCCCCGCGTCAAGCAGTTCTTAACAATATGATTCATGGATTATCACGAGTTGCTGAAACGTATAATTGTGCGGTCTTGCTTACGAATCAAGTAGCTACCAGAATGATGGGAATGTTTTCCGGAGATGATGCTATTGGTGGCAATATTGTTGCGCATGGATGTCATTTTCGAGTCATGTTCAAGACAAAGGGTTTCTCTTCGAATAATTCCCTCAAGCGTAGAGCAGTTATAGTGGATGCTCCCGACTTACCCCCTGAAGAATGTGAGTTTTTCATAACAGGTACTGGAGTCGCAGATACAGATAAATGTGAGCTTCCAGAGGCATCTGGGTTAGATTTTAAAGTTGAAACATTGTATGAAGATGATGATACAAACCAAGATCAAGAGGTTGTTGAACAAGAGGAAGTTAATCTAATTCAAGTAAAAGGAATTGGCAAAGGAACTGTAGAGAATTTAAATGCTCAAGGGATTATGACAGTTTCAGACTTGTTAGCAGCAAATCCAGAAGAACTTTCAGCTAGTATCTCAGGAGCTTCGGTAAAGACAGTAAATGAATGGCAAAATAATGCAAAAGCATTAATGAATTCTTAAATCTTATTTTTTTAATATTAGTTATCAATTTCTCTAATCATTTTCTTTACATTTTATTTATGTTAGGTTTAAAAACAATGAATAACTTGAGGTAATTACAAATGGTAATTACTGACGTTGAAAAGATCATTGATGAATTAGTGGAACTCGAGTGGTATAAAGTAGCTGCTGTTTCCGTTATGTCGAGTAAAGGGAAAATTATTTATCAAAAAGGTGCTAATTGGGATTTAACCAAAGAATCAAAGACTATTCTGGATACACTCAAGGGTAGTAACTCCCTCAATTTAATGGGAGTGGATTTTGCGGTTGTCTATAATACTCCTGAAGCTATAATAGGAACAGATAAAGCTGGAAATGGGCATGTCGTGTTAGTCCCATTTAAGGGAGGGATACTGGTGTGTTATATCATGCCTAAAGCAGATCCCCACAATTCTTTATCCAATATCCAGAATACAGCCTTGAAATTGAATGGGAAAGTTTAATTATCTAAGTTCATATCCACTCAATTTCTTTGTATTTATCTATTCCCCTCTTTAGGATGTCTTCAATTTCCTTGAGAAGAGGACGCGTAATTTTAATCATATTAAAGCAGGACTTTCCCTTCAAAACTTTTTTAAGATCTGTACTGATGTCTGTGAATGAATCTGGGTGCGAATAAATAGGCGAGAAATAAAAGCTTACATAGTTTTTTTGTTGTATTACACCTGCAATATATGTGGGTTGCGGTTTCTTTCCAAATAAGCTAACTTCTTTACTCCCATACAAATGATATGCGGGCTTTTTTTGCTTAGCTTGAGAACCAATATATTAATCTTTTATTAGAAAGGTCCTCGAGTTATTTTCTAAGATTTTTGTTAACTCTAAAAAAATAATTTCAAGATTTTCCATATGTAAAATGATAAGAAAAAGAAATTTATTTTTTTAACTTATATTTAATTACTCAATCCTGATAGATTTTTTCGTTTTTGATACACTACAATTATAATTGGTATGCTTACAATACATCCTATGAATGCTAATGTTCCGACAGTGAATTGAACGGGAATACTAACTTCGATTCCACTTTTAGTATTATTCACGGGATCATCAGGTGGAGGATCTGGATCATTTGGATTAGTGCCATCTGCAATTTTACTTTCCTCTACAATTGCATATGCAATATTTACATAAGGTACCATACAATTAATTGTCATATTTATAATATAACCCCCTTCCACGGCAGTTCCGAAATCAAAGAATTCTACTTGACAAACACCTGGTAATGTTTTATTAACATAAATTTTGTATTCAATATTATTAGAGGATGTTATATTAAAAAAAATTCTAGTCTCACTCTGACATAGATCTGCTATAGGGGAATATCTTCCAAAGTAGAATCTATATAGTGTATCTGATTTAAGAGTTACATTATGTAGTGGGTTATTCCCTCCATTTTTAAACTTATTTGCTTGATAAAAAATTTTATTGTTAAAAGCTGATGGTTCAATAACATCTTGAAGACATTGCAAGCCACTATTTATAATTTTGATATGAATATTAAGATTTTCTGTTAGATGAGCTTGGAATTTTATAGTATAATTTCCTGTTAGCGATACTCCGAATGGAATCTCTTGATATTCGAATTGTGTTAACAGAGTTGTATTCGGACGACTATCATAAATATCATATTTATCACCTTCAGGATCCCATAAAGAGATATTTATATCACATTCATGAGGTGTTACGATTTGAAATGAGATATAATAGATATATGGTTTAATGAAATAGATATTATTAGAGAAAGTCACATAATCTCTGTCAGTTGTAAAGTTAAAAACTTTATCCACTAATTTTTCACCGTCGCTCATACGTGGTTGTAGTTTCTCAACAGATTCTCTGTTTTTAAGACTAAAGTTTCCAATAGAATTAGTGAGAATTGTTAGCGAGATGAAAGATATAATTATAAATAGTATTATTAGAATCTTAGAATTTTTTATAGACATGACCTTCTTAATAGCCATACACCTGTAATTCTTTAAATTCATTAATTAATTCTTTCACATTTTCACATTTATCATATTTTACACAGCTAAAACATGGACCATCTGTCCAAAAGTATGCAGGTTGATTTTGTCTTTCAATAATTAATAAAGGAAATTTATTTTTTGAACAAATTAAAGCTGAATTACTTATTGAACCTTTCTTTGGTAAAGCATATGAAAGTCCACAGATTTCACATTTAGCAAATCGCTTGTAATTTTGGGTCTTAAAACTTGAAATTGTACAATCACAATTAGGGCAAATACCAATTTCTTCTAGTTTTCTCATATTAGATATACAAGATATTTGATTGATTACAGCTTAAGTAAATCTCAAATATTTAAAGAAAAATAATCGGCTATTTGTTTTTTTTATTTATAAATATAGCATCCTATTAAGTAGTATAATGATGTTTGATTATTTTGATCAGATAGGAGAAGCAATTAAATTTCTATTGGCATTAGGTTCAATAATCGGACTGCTTGGATTGATTATAGGGATTCTTGGATGGCTATTTTTAGGACAATTTCAGCGTCATAAAATGATAGGAGTTGTTGTTGTTTCAATTATTCTATTAACAGTCTGCGGGATTAATACAGGATTAAGATATTTTCGAATTTATTGATATTGCTTTATCAAATTAAGTGAAAAGTATTCTCAAAAATTAATTAGAAGTATCCACTTCCTCCTCCGGTATTCTCAGAAGTACCAATAATAAAACCCCAGATATCAATAATAATTCCTGTAGACCAACTACCGACCCATAGCAACACTATTGCCACTATAAACCATCCTACTCTTATTTTTCTTCCAAGAAAAACACTTATCAAACACAAAATTATTAAAAATGCGCCCCCAATCAAAGAAAATCTCCCTATCGTATCAAAAAGTTTTTTCAATATATATCCTAGATGAAATCTTAAACTTATGCCATAGAATGGAAAAAAAATAAGTACAAATAAAGCAATTCCAAAAATAACCATCATCAATGTTCGCGAGGTTGCCTTTTGGTCATATAATACTTCAATTGAATTATAATATCTTTTTTTAGAGATGGTGTTTCACCATTTTTACCTAATAATTTTGTGTGATAATTTTTTCATACACTTTTAAAGAAAAAAGCCGTACTGTCAAAACTCGATTTTTATTTAAAAAGATGAAATAAAACTAAAAGTTAATCAGTATTAGAAGGTGAGAAAAAATTCCCATCAAATTCCCTTTTTTTGTTTTTATAATTATCAGCAATGATAATTTTAAATTCTCAGTTATAATAATATTAGTAACTATCCAGTTATGTCTAATTTTTATCCCTAGAATGCCTTCAGAATATTACTGTCCAGAGTGCAAGTCGGAAGATGTCATTGTATATGAAGATCATATTGAATGTACTCATTGCCATTTGAACTTTTTTATTGAAGATCTTGAGAGTGACATCGAGGATGAAAATATTCTAGCAGAAGAAGATTTAAGTAGTTTTGTTGATGCATTTGATGAGCTTAAAGACGAAGAAACACGAAAAAAACTTTTTAAAAAAACTTAAAGACGATATTCATTAACAACTAATTTTATAATCTCATTTTTTTATTTATATACCCTCATATGATCATAAGTTCACCTATAACCATATTCTAGAGGTGAACTATGAAGCATAATAAGTTAAATATATTTAATGTCTTTTTTCGACTTTACCATTTTATAAAAGGATGGTAATTTAATTTTAAAATTCATTTTTTCTTTTTATATTTACACTATGTAGCACTTCTTAATCATGGGAGTTAAACTTCAAAACATTATAGTTCGAAAGCAACTTGAATATCAAGACTTAAAGGGTAAAATTATAGCGATTGATGCTCCGAATATTATAATGGGGCTATTCACCTTTGCTCGCAAAGACTCAGATGGAACTGACGCGGGATTGATTTTAGACAGAACGCAGAGACCAATATCACACTTATATGGTTTATTGTATCGAGTGAATTTTTATTATAGTAAGAGAATATTTCCTATTTTTTGTTTTGATGGAAAAGTTTCTGAACTGAAAAAAGTGATAACAAAAGATCAGTTAAAAGATTTCATTTTTATTCGAAAATGGTATAAGGAAGCTATAAGTCAGCACAACAGAGATTTAGCAAGAAAAATTGCCTTAAGTAAAGAATATATGTGGCAGAATATAATAGAAGAATCAAAACAACTTCTGGGAGCTTTGGGTATTCCTTTTATAGATTCTCCCGCTTCAGCAGAATCTCAATGTGCATTCTTAGTAAAACAAAAAATCGCAAATTTCTCAAATTCCCAAGATTTCGATTCACTCTTATTTGGATGCCCTTATGTTATTCAAAATCTCTCGAAATCGTTAAAGAGGAAAATTCAGGGAAAATGGAGATACAAAAAGATACAACCAGTCTCAATTGATTTACAGAAGAATTTAAAGAATTTAGGGATTTCAATTTTTCAACTCATTGATATTGGGATATTAGTTGGTATAGATTATTTTCCAGGGATTGATGGTATTGGATCAAAAAAAGCATTACAACTTATTCGAAAATACAAATCCATTGAGACCCTTATTCTAAAAGAATATAATAATTACGATTTTGGTGAGTTAAATCCTGATATAATAAAAAAAGTGAGAAAAATATTTTTGTTTCCTCATATAAATGAACAAATTGACAATATATTTTGGAATCCAGCAAATAAAACAAGAGTATTATCTTTATTATGTGAAGAACATTATCTCAATAAAGAACGTGTTGAGAAAAACCTGGATATCTTTGAAAAAAATTATACTGCTTCTAGAGAATTTTTTATTCATCAGAGACAAAAACCGCGAAAATTCCAAATTACATTAGATAATCTTCTCTAAATTTTTTCTTTTAATATGAAACACCTTTAGCACTTTTACTTATTTTTTGTTTAAATACACTTGTTATAAACATTTATTAAGATTTAATTGAAACATTGAGGAAATCATGACTCAGACATTAAAAAAGGAAAGCTTCGAATTAGACAGTATAAATGATTATTATAATAACTTTTATAAGTCTCAGAATAAATTAAAACCAATTATATTAAATTACTTGTTTCGAAATATTTCTTTTTTAACAATTAGAGAAAAGGTAAGAGTCATAACAACTTCCGAAAATAAGCGCATAAGTGAAGCCTTAAACATTCCAGTTAAACTTGTTCATAAGTTTATCAGTGAATTTTTAATTGGTTTGCTAAATTTCAGAAAATTTATCAATAACAATCCAAAGGTGCTCCATGCTAGAGACCAAAACCAAATTATTAACATTATTTTACATAGATTTTACCGGCTAGCTCCAGTGTTCGATTACAAACGAGCAAAAGAAAATGCTCGAAGATTAAAAGACAAGTTAGATACCTTATTTTTTTGGCCGCAATTAATGACTCAATTAACAATTGTTATATTTATAACTGATTTGATTGCTAAAAGTGAACCTCAAAAAATAATTCAGTCAAATTTAAGAGCATTATGTAGTTGCTCTGCTTATGCATTTCACAGAACTCGTAACAAAATTGGTTTGACTTCTAAATTTATCAAAAGTTTATCAGAGTAATTGATTTTTGGCTTTGCATTTTTTCTTTATATAGACTCCTTGTAATATTCTTCCAGAATAATTCTAAAATTAAAAGAAAGTGATGTAAAATGTCATTAGAACATGAATTTAGAAGTATAAATTCATATGGAAGAAGGAAATTTTCCGTTTGTATTCATCACTCTAATGAGTTTGGTGTAGTATTTAATAATGATAGACACGTGTATTCATGGAATTGTAACATAAATCCTGAAATATATCCTCTAAATACTCCAGAACAAGTTAATCTTTCAAAATTTAATATGAATGATAGACAAAGCAATTTTCCTTTTATATATGAATAAAATAGAAAGGTGTGAAATAATACAGTGGAACGAGCTGAAGAAATTTACCAGGCGTTGTTGGATGCAGGAATGAGTGAGGATGATCTTACGGCACAAGTTAAGGAAAAAGAAACTGAATTCCAAGGTTTCATGAACAAACAAGCAATCTTATATTTAATCGCAAAAGAGAATGGAGTCAAAGTTGATTCTTCAGAAAATAATGAGATTTTAGATCGCATAACAGAAGATATTATAGATTATAATGACTTCGCAATACCTATCTCTAATATTACTGAAAATATGAGAAATATTGTCATAGCAGGAAGGATAACTGAAATTCAGGGGAAAAAAGAATTTTTAAGGAAAGATGGGACTCCAGGAACAGTTGGCTCATTTCAAATTTGTGATCAATCTGATTGTGTTAAGGTTGTGTTGTGGAATGACCAAACAGAGATTATTTCTAATCAATTTTTTCAGACAGGAGAGATTATCCAAGTTGTTGGAGCTTATTCTAAAAAAGGAATTAAGGATAATTTAGAAGTGCATTTAAGTAGGCAAGGAAAGCTAATATTGGCTCCAAAGGGAATAATTTTACCCGAAGTTAAGAATGTGGATCACTCCAAGTCTATTGAGAAAAGGGTTTCTAAACCAGTCCCCTCTAAATTCACAATAGAGGAATTATATAGTAAGGAAGGCTTTATACGTTTTGTCAAGGGTATTGTTCAAGTTCAAGAATTTAAAGAATTAACATTAAAGAATGGTGAGAAATCTTTTCTATTGAAGCTCATTTTAAGTGATGATACAAGCTCAATTAGAGTTAATATTTGGGGGTTGCAAGCTGTGGAATGCGTTAAAAAGATTGAAGATGGTAATAGTATCAAATTATCCAATGTAATTATAAAAGAATTTACTTATTCTAATGAAAAAGAGCTTAGTTCTACGAAAAGAACAATATTAGAAGTTATCTAAGACTTTTAACAAACAAATTTTTGTTTTGAAGAAAAGTAATTTAGATAAACAAGAATCTAAACTGAACATAAACCTTTATTCTGTACAATATATTATTTATAACCAAAAATTTTATGAAATTTCAAAACTTTTTAATTAATTAATTCCAATTGAGATTTCTAAAAATAATTCATGTGAGAAATTATGGAAATGGATGAATTTATTCGTTGTTTAAACTGTGGTAAAACCTTAGGTCCTAAATCTAAACATATTCAAACTCAATGTACTGAATGTCTATTAAATTTGAATTTTAAGACTGAAGATTTAGATAATAGAGAAATTGATCGAAATTTACAAAAAATTTTAGATTTTTTTATATCAGATGTCAATGCTGCTTTCAATAAAGATCCCGCAGCAAATACTTTAATTGAAGTATTAGCTGGTTATCCCGGAGTAAAAGCAGTCCTTTTATATAGAATAGCTCATTTCTTTTGGAAATTAAAGATGCCTTTTATCCCTAGATATATTTCGGATATAGCAAGAGATTTAACTGCAATTGAAATACATCCTGGTGCTGATATTGGAGCAGAATTTTTTATCGATCATGGATCAGGTGTTGTAATTGGCGAAACAACAGAAATCGGTAATAATGTCACCTTATATTCAGGAGTAGTGCTGGGTGGAACCAGTTTAGAAAAAGTGAAAAGACATCCAACTATTGGTAATAATGTGGTAATAGGGGCGGGAGCAAAGATCTTAGGACCTATCAAAATCGGAGATAATGTTAGAGTTGGAGCTAATTCAGTTATTGTAGAAGATGTTCCCCCACATTGTGTAGTGGTTGGAGTACCCGGTAAAATTATTTCTAAAAAAGGAGAAGAAATCGAAAAAATTGACTTAAGACACGGAGATCTACCAGATCCAATTGCAATTGCAGTTTCTAGTCTAGATAAAAGAATAAAAGAATTAGAAGTGAGAGTCTTAGATAAAACTAAGAAAAAACAAGAGGAAATACAAATTTATTACGGAAAACATGGGGGAGGGATTTAAAATGACAAATATATATAACAGCATACTTGAGACAATAGGTAAAACGCCTCTAGTTAGGTTGAATAGAATTGTAGAGAATATAAATCCAAAACCGAACCTTTATGCTAAATTAGAATATTTTAATCCCGGAGGAAGTATAAAGGATAGGATTGGAATTGCTATGATTCAAGCAGCAGAGGAAAAGGGGATAATAAATAACGAAACAATTATTGTGGAACCAACCTCTGGTAATACTGGTATTGGATTGGCTTTAGTTTGTGCTGCAAAAGGATATAAATTAATTCTTGTCATGCCTGAGAGCGTATCAATTGAACGAGTTAAAATTTTAAAAGCTTATGGAGCAGATATAATTTTAACTCCAAAAGAAGAAGGAATGAAAGGTGCAATAGTCAAGGCTGAAGACATCGCCAAAGAAAAAGGGAAAGTATATATTCCCCAACAGTTTAAAAATTTAGCAAATCCAGAAATTCATCGCAAAACAACAGCGATTGAGATAATTAATGATCTAGATGGGAATGTAGATGCTTTTGTCGCGGGGGTCGGTACAGGAGGAACTATTACCGGAGTTGGAGAAGTTTTAAAAAAAAAAATTGGTGCTAAATTGAAGGTGTACGCTATAGAACCAAAAGACTCTCCTGTTTTATCAGGGGGAAATCCCGGATCACACAAAATTCAAGGAATCGGTGCCGGTTTTGTACCAGATGTTCTTAATACAAAGATTTATGATCAAGTTATTCAAGTAGAATATGAAGATGCTATTAAAACAGCAAGAGATTTAGCTAGATTAGAAGGAATTTTTTCAGGAATTAGCTCGGGTGCAATAGCTTGGGCGGCAATAAATTTAGTATCAAAACAATTTGAAGCCGGACAGAACATTGTATTTATTATATGTGATACTGGGGAAAGATACTTGTCAACTGAGTTGTATAATTATTAAATTGATTTAAATTTAAGAGTAGGAGAAGGTGTAGGTCAGATTATTTGATTGACACCTAATTCTTGTTTCTTTTACTCATTAATTGAAAGTTTCCTATTCCTTTTAGTTAATCTCACAATACTTGACTCCTTAGATATTTCTTGTTTCTGGTTATAATTATGAAGATAATTCTTTAAAACTTCAGCTATCGAGAGCTTTAGCTTTTGTTTTTTGGGTTCACAAATTTTTTCTTTATATATTCCTCACGATATATCATTACAATAAAAATATATTATATAGGAAAACTAAGATGATAACTCATATACCAAAAGTTTTATATAAAAACAAGATAACTGAAGTGTTGGATGATATAAGATATCAGTATGGAAAACTAACAAGGAAGGGATATATTTATGGTCTAATTGCAATCGATCAAGATGCAAAAATTGTTGCTATAGATTCTCGATTTGATCGAAAATTAAATTATTGGGACTTAAGTTCAATCGGGGCAGCCTTATACGGTGTAGCAAGACAGGGTCAAGATTTTTTTGATACAGAATCCTTAGAACGTGCGACTATAATTTATAGCGATATGCGATTGTTTGTAAAATCGATTGGAAACATTGAACTTCAAAAGAAGGGAAAACGAGATATTCTAATTGTTCTATTAACGGACAACGAGGTAAATTTAGGTGTGATGATCCTCCAAATGAGCAAATTCGCTCAGAAAATTAGAGAAGAAATTGAAAGAAATGAACATATGAAGAATGTCTTAAGAATGCCAGAGAAGGAAATAAAAGAACATATCAAAGATTTAAAAAAGCAAATATTCTCAGATAAAATTGGATCTATCTCTTAAATTACCTCCTCTCAGGTGATTAAATGGAATTAGAACAGAGAAATCCAGGTAAGTTTGATAAGATAAAAGTTGAAGTAAGTGAAGATTTTGACTTCAACGATTCTGAGAATATGATTCAGTTTAAGATAGTATATTGGGGTCCAGGAGAAAGTGGAAAAACAACAAATTTTTTTCGATTACGTGAAAAGTTCGATTTGCTCAAATTAACTCGCGGGTATTCTATTGAAACTACTGAAGGAAGAACACTATGGGAAGATTCTCTATATTTATTATTTAAATTCAGTCTACATGATGTTAGATTTAATATAATATGCCATGTAGTCACGTGCACTGGTCAAGAACGATTCCTTTCGACTCGTGAGTATGTATTGGATGGGGCTGATGGGATTATGTTTATTGGAGATTCAGATCCAGAAAAAATAGAACAAAATAAAAGAAGTTTTCGAGAGCTGGTGAGTTTTGCTAAACCAAAAGAAATCCCATACTTAATTCAGTTAAACAAACGAGACTTAAAAGATGCAATCACAGTGAAAGATTTCAAACTTCATTTAGGACTTCCGCTTCAAGAGAGATATCCAGATGGATCATATATAGTTTATCCCGCAGAGGCATTGCAAGGAAAAAATGTTGTACAATGTTTTAAGGATTTAATACTTCAAGTTATTTTTAACTATTTTAAAGAATAATTAGCTGATTAATGGTGAAGGAATGGATACAAGCTCAGATTTCATTCGACCAGAGTTTTTAAATATCCTTTTTTTTCAACAGAGAAATTTAGTGATATTTCCCTATGTTGACATGAAGCATCTTCATGGTCTTGAAATTTTTACCGCAGGATATAACATAGTTGATCTTGAATCTACAGCTCTACATAACCTTAAAGAAATACTGGAGTTTGAGTCAACCAATTCTTATTCTCAAAATCCCACACTCTATTTTATATATAATGTAGATCGAGATAAAGTGAAGGAATTAATGAATTTAGAAGGGATTCGATGTGTTATTAACTCAAATGAAAATATTAGTAGTTTAGCAAACGGAAGTAGATTTATTTTTTTTAATAAGAAAAATAATCAATTTCTAAATTATGATATTGATGATTCTGATTTAGAATTTGAAAATCATCTTATCTCAACATCGCAAGATGAAACTCTCTTACAAGAAAACATTCAGAAAATTAAAATTGTTGCTAGTAGAATTTTTAAGGAGTTAAATCAAAGTGGAAATTTGGAAACCCTTCCTGATATATTACGTGAGTATAATAAAAAATATTGGAATTCAATTTTGGATTTTACAAGTCGCTATTATGATATCAATCTTCCAGATATTAAAAATATAAAATTTAAACCGCCACAAGCATTAAAAGATTTTTCAGATGAATATGATATAATAATAACTACAAATAGACAAATTGGAAAAGAGTTTGTCCAGCTTCTTCATAATTTTCGCTCCAAAAGAGTGAATCCTGCCCATTTAGAATTAGAGGAGTTATATAATCCTCAAAAACTCTATAACTATTTGCGAAATCATCATTGGCAAAATGGTATTCCAGAGGATTTCATAAATGAATGGAACCAAATGAACATATCATATTATCAATTAACTGAGTCAGACCAACTAGACTTTGAAATGATATTAAAAAAGTTAGATATAAAACAGAAACCATCATTATCAAAACCCAATATATCTGAAATTAAGAAAACTACAAAGAAAATCGCATCAGAAGAAATACCGTCCTTCAATACTGAGTGGAATAAATTTGAGCAATGGATTTTTAATTGTTTAGACGATTTAGAACGATGTAGTACTTCAAAAATCACTTTATCTCCTGAAGATTACTCTTATTTCTTAGAAAAAATTTCAGAATTAGACAATTTACTTAATAAAAAAGAAGTAGTAGACATAAAATTTAATCATGATGAAAAAACATCTATTCAAAGTCCCAATAAGATGATTATAGTTGATTTAGCAAATATCTTGTACCAAGATAAGAATGAAAATCAGGAATTGAAGGTTGAGAATATCATTAAAGTCCACAGAGCAGTATTTTCAATGGGATATACTCCCACAATGATAGCAGATGCTTCTACGAAACATAAAATGGATGATAAAAGTCTTTATGAAGGACTAATTGAAGATGGAATTGTAGTACAATCTCCCGCGGGCACGAAAGCCGATGAATATGTTTTAGAAGTCGCAAAGGCAGAAAAGTCTAAATTTCTTACTAATGATCTATTTAGGGAATATTGGGATGAATTTGGTAGTGATTGGATATTTAGAAATCGTCTTACCTGCTTATATGTTAATGGAAAATTCATAATACGGGAAAATGGAAAGAAGTAATATTAGCTTAAACGATCTGAGAAATCATTAATTACTTCTTAACTAAAAATTATCATCTTTTAAAGATTTTAAAAAATTTTTACGAATTTTATTATCTTTTAGATCCTCAAATGAATTAATAAACCCATTTAATTCTTGCTCTGCTAAAATATTCTCAACATTGATTTCTCCAATGTGTTCCTTAAAAAAATCCAAACAACATTTTGGACATTCGATATATTCCCCATGATCAACGATTTCAGTTGATTTACACCGTGGGCAATAATAATTAGGAGCTATATTAAAAATAGTTCTCATGAATATCAAATTTGAAAATAATTATAAAAATACCATGTATATAAAAATAGTGACAGTGCTGTAAAATTTTCTATTTAAAAAACTTTGTTATAAAAAGATTAGATTGGAGAAATTCAAAGTTTAAAAGTTTCCTCCTCTATCTAATATTGATTCTCAAGTTTAAAATAATTTATAAGATTAACATATTTATCTCCTCATATAGAGTAGCCTATATTTTTAAAAAAGCACCTGGGAAAGAAAAAATCTACACAGCAGGAGAAAAAGAATGCTATTCTGAATTAGAAAGAAGAAAGACGGGTATTCCAATGATTATATGGATAATGGATGCTGAATCAGGAGTTAAATTATTATATAAGTCCTTTTTAAAAACAGATGCCGACGAAGATATAGTTTCTGGTTTTTTAACAGCATTCCACCACTTCTCAATGGTTGAATTTAAAGAATCCTTAGATTCTATAGAAATGGGTGGGTTAAGATGGGTTTATATATTAGAAGAGAAGTATAAGTTGCTTTTCGTTGCAGCAGACACAAAACACATAAAAACTGAACTCTTGTTAGGTAGATTAAATGTTATTAGAAACGCATTTGTAAAACAGTTTGATCCTGTTTGGGAGAAAAAAGGACATAATTGGGATGGAAATATCAATATTTTTCTGCCATTTCTTAATGAGATTGAAGATTACTATGACCAATGGGGAGAAGTGGAAAATTTAGGAAAAGTAGCTGACTTTTTTGATATTTTAGGCATTTTCCAAAAAATTTTAATAATGCTAAGAAATGTTGTAGAAAACAAAATGTATACCAAATCAAAAAATTTGATTCTGGAGAAAATTGAAAACTTTTGTATTGATTTCAAAAACCACAAAGATATGCAGGATAAACCTGAGTTAAAGAATATTTCTTTTAGCAAAGAATCATGGTTTAATATTAGAGACATTAATTTAATTAAAAGTGATACTGATTTGGTTATTAAAAATCTAAAAAAGATACTTACTAAAATTGTAAATATCTTAAGGGAAGTAAAAGGGAACAATTCGTGTTTTAAATATTTTAGCGAGGAAAACATTTATACTTATCTTTATAACAATATGAAACTCTTAAAAGATTTAAATTTAGATACATATCTGTTAGGAACTTTTCTTTTATTATAGAGATAATATTAGTCTCTATAGAGATTTAGATCTTTTCTTTTAACTTAAAAATTGTTCAAAATTACAAATTAATAAAGGAGGCTCCTGCCAATAAGCCTCAATACAAGGCAAAAATTTTAAAAAGGTATAGTAGGTTATTTTTTTATGTAATTACTTACACAACCAAAAGACAAAAATCCAGGGTTGACAGGAGCCTTTTTTTTATTAAATTGACTACTTTTTAATTTCATTTTAAGAAAATTTCTGCCTATAAATTATAAATTAATAAATTGCTATAAAAATTTTAGCTCTTTTCAAACATATTAAATTATTAAAAAAACCAAAATAAAATATTAAAAAAGACATCTGAATCACTATTATTCACCTTATATTAAATAGGATTTTGATTAAATAGTTTTCTTTGTTTTTTCTTTTCGTAAAATCTTGTAACAAAGTAATAAGCAAGGAATATTCCAACCAAAACAGCTAATAATCCTTATTTTTTCTATAAAAAGAACATTAATAGAAATTAAATATGAGAAACTTACCTTATTGCCTTATTATTGAGTTTTATATTATTAAAAATAATTTTTATATAGTTAATCAAACCTTTAAATAGGTTCTTTTTTTGATATATATACGTCATTTTTCAACATTCATTAGAGTCGGAATTTCTAAAAATATTAATTTCTACAAAATATGAAACATTTTATTACTTTTCAAATTCTCTAATTTTTCTTGAGAAATCATATTGGAAGAAAGGTAAATCGTCTCTAAATGAGGAGGATACCCGAAAGTTGGAATTTTTGAAACTTCATTCCCTAAAAGCTCCAATTCTATTAATTTTGGCAAATTGGCAACCCCTTTTATCTCTTTAATATAATTTGAGCTAAGATATAGATGCCTTAAATTAGTGAGTTCATCTAAGCCCTTAATCTCAGTAATTAAATTATCTGAAAGATCTAAGACTATCAAATTAGTGAGTTTATCTAAACCTTTGATCTCGACGATTTTATTATCTGAAAGATCTAACTCCAGCAAATTAATTAAATTATCTAGACCCTCAATTCCAGATATTTGATTGCTTCTCAAATCTAAATATATTAATTTCACTAAAGAGTCCAAATTAGTAATTTTTGAAAGTCTATTATACGCAATAAATAAATGCTCCAAATTTTTAAGATTTGTTAAACCTGTAATCTCTTTAATTAAATTGCCTTTACCTTCTTCAAAATCTACAAAGTTTAAACATTTTAGATTTCTATTATTTTCAAGCCCTGAGATTTCTGAGATCTGATTGTTTCCGAGCTCTAAAACCTCGAGCTTTCCAAGATTATCTAGTCCTTTAATTTCAGTAAGTCGATTACCCATGAGATGCAATTGTTTTAAATTAGTTAGCTTTTCAAGATTCTTTATTTCTGAGATTTCGCAGTAATTTAGATTTAGAACTTCTAGATTGTGAAATTTATCTAGACCTGAAATTTCTGTTATTGGATTTCCTAGAAGACTTAACATTTTCAGATTAGTTAATGAATCAAGGTTTTGAATATTCTTAAGACATGTGAGGTCAAGATATAGCGCTTCTAATTCACTCAGTTTTTCAAGATTCTCAATAAATGATATATCTTTGATTATTTTATTAGAAAGATCAAGATAATTAAAGCTACGGTTTAATGGGTCAGACAATGATTCATTAGGGAGTCTTCCTTGTTTCATATAACATTTTTCTTTTTTATCTCCGCCCTTTAATGTAACGTATTTTTCTTTACACATGTTCAATAAATACTAGAAATCTTTTGAATATAAATATATAGACTGTAGCAAAAATTTAATCTATTAAAAGAGTAATGGAGCCACAACTTTAAGTTGCTTTACTATGGTCATTGCTGTTATGATTGATATCATTCCCATAAACTGCCAAAGGAATAAAAACGTATATTCTTTCACTCTAACACCGACTTTATCACCAACAACTCCCCCAAAAGGATCCATTGGATTATATTGATCTCCATCTCCTTGACAATTTTTACCATTATAATTATCTATTAAAAAATTAATAGCAGCAGCAGTATAATAAATTGCAGTATTTAAATTGTGTTCTACTGTATCAAAATATTTCTTTGCATTTCCAGAAGTGGGTCTATTTATTGGATTGAAACCGGGCAAGTTCCAGAATTTTGGATCTGATCCTGAAGGAGCGTAAAAATCTAGCCATTCAGCATTTTCATATTGAGTAGAAATAAAAGATTGTAAATAATAATTGCCATATCTGGTGTCTAAACCTGCTAAATATGCAGAATCATAAGGTTTCTTTTTGATATTACTATGAAATGAATCATAGGATTCTATGATATTAAAAAATTCAAGCTGTCTTTTAATATCTGCATAAGAATAGCGAGTCTTAGTTATTGATTGGACTTTATTTAAATACGAAGTATGAGAGTTTTCATTATTAATTAGATGAGTATAAAATGTTGCATCAGCTATATAATGAGACATACAACCTAAGAAAAAGGCAGCTTTTTGACAATCTCTTTCCCCAAATGCTTTTACAACAGAATCACCCATTCTTTTAACCTCTATACATAAAAACTGGGATGGTCTATCAGATTGTAGCATATTTCCTGTAAACCTTAATTGATGCTTATTTTGTGTAACATCATCATGCCTTATTAATCCACATTTCGTCTTTATAGAAAAAATAGCTCCATGATTGTATCTTCGATCAGGGATTTCAGTTCCTAAAAGAAAATAATTTTTATAATTATCAATGTTATTATGCAAATCTTGAACGAACGCATAACCCTTTTCACCTCCAGAAAGTTTTTGAAATAAAATCTCTAGAGCTGATTCAGGGATCCAATCATGTGTCGCATAGTGAAAATTAAAAGAATAACTATAAGGGTTATAATCAGAAACGGCAGCTCCATTTCCCCAACCAACAGTATAAATTGAATATGTTGAGAGTAATGATGCTAATGATGCCAGATATAAAAAAGAAACTAGAATATAATTTCTCTTATTCATAAGTTTGTCTTTCTAATTAGTCGAAGTTATAATTAATTATAATGTTCTTATATTTAAAATTATGGTTAAGAAAAATACAAACTAACGGTTTGGTAAATACCAAACCGAAGCATAAAATGATTTTTTTTGAAAAAAATATTTATATATCAACAATACTTTAATTTTACAATAAGGACAAACAATTTAATTAAAAATCTATGAATATACTAATTAAGGTAAGGAAAATGAAAAGGAAGATATTTATTAGCTATTTATTAATTTCTTCTATTCTAATCTATAGTTTATCATTTACAATTCTATTTTATTCAGTGCTAGCTTCACTATATCAAACTATTGAAAGTATCAAGATTCCTGACAGTTATTTCATCATAAATCCTTCCTCAGAAAGTCCAGATGTTAAAATTTCTTTTAGTATATCGAACAATGGGTATTTTGAATTAAACAGATTCCGAATTAACTTATCTCTTGATTTAAGATATTATGAAGAATATAGCAATAAGATAAAAAATGCAACTTTCTTTAAAAAAGTAGAGAACTATGGCCCAATTTCTCCAAGAAAAACTTATTATGATGTCATTCAAGGAAATCAGGAGGATTTTAATATAAGTGTATTAGAAAATTTTGAAGCGTTTGTTAATACAAGTAAAGAAATAAATTATTTAATTTATAAATTTAGGGGTTGGTTCATATTTCTTGCTTCCCAATTTATCCCCAAACTTATTAAAGAAATAAACAGTTAACGAATCTCCATAATCAGAGACAACAATAAAAATTACAGGGCCAATACTTTTAATTTGATAATCAGGAAGGGTACCTATTGTAAATATGGTTTGACTTTTCACTCGTAAAGCTTGGATTGATTTGGGGCGCTTTTGTTTATATTCCCAATCCACAAACCGTTTAACTTTTTCAAATGCTTTTCGTATTTCCAAGCTTTTTCGCCTCTATTCGAAGGTCGAGTTGAGTTGTTTAGCCTTGACAGAACAACATTCCCAATATAAAATGAATGTTTTCTTTCACGATTAAATTAATTTCTTTTAACTATAGAAAGTTTATCCCATTTTTAAAAAATTCCTATTAATCGTTTCAATTTTATACTTTTAATTTAAGATAAAGATTAATCTATTGAAGGTTAAAAACTACTTTATTCTAGAGAATTAGACTATTAGGCTATTTTAAGTCCTTTAAGAAGTATTCAAGGTTCTAATTAAAAAGGTCTTTTCTTTTCAATGAGAACTATTTGTTATTCACTAACTTTCACCTTATATTAAATAGGATATTAATTAAATAGAAAGGTTCCTAATCTATGCTATCACCTTTTTTTTGATTCTTTAAGAAAATGATAGAAAAACTACTAGAGGAAACACCCTTAAATCACACAGAAGACATAGTTTATGTAGATGTCGATACTCTTAAGAATTTTATAAAAGATGTTTTCATTGAATTGGAAGTTCCTGAAGGACATGCAGAAATTATAGCTGATGTTCTTATTACATCCGATTTAAGAGGTATTGATTCACATGGAATTCAGAGATGTAAAATGTATTATGATAGAATTAAACAGGGTATTTATAATCCAAAAACAAATATTCAAGTTATCAGAGATGATGCTACTACAGCAGTTTTAGATGGAGGTTGTGGAATGGGACATGTTATAGCATATTTAGCTATGAGATTAGCAATTGAAAAAGCAAAAAATTATGGTCTCGGAGCAGTTGCAGTACGTAACAGTTCTCATTTTGGAGTTGCTGGTTATTATTCACTCATGGCAATAAAAGAGGGAATGATAGGTTTTGTCACTACCAATACACGACCTTCTGTTCCACCTACCTTCGGAGCAGAGCCAATACTAGGAACAAATCCACTAACATATGGTGCTCCTACAGATGAAGGTTTTCCATTTTTATTAGATTGTGCAACCTCTATTATTCAAAGAGGGAAAGTAGAAGTATATAATAGGTTACATAAGCCTTTACCAGAGGGATTAATTATTTCTAATAATGGTAATTCAAAAACAGATCCTAGTGTGGTTTTAAACAAATTAGTTAACCGTTCTGCGGCTTTACTACCTTTAGGAGGTGAAGGAGAAGCTACTTCGGGTCATAAAGGATATGGTTATGCAACCTTTGCTGAAATACTATGCTCTGCATTACAAGATGGAGTATATCTTAAAGATACAGCGGGAGTTATTGAAGAGGGTCAAGAAAGATTAAAAGTAGGGCATTTCTTTTTGGCAATAAACGTTCAAAATTTCATACCAATCGATCGTTTTAAAGAAATAACGGGTAATATCATGCGAGAATTGAGAAGGTCTAAAAAAGCACCTGGGAAAGAAAAAATCTACACAGCAGGGGAAAAAGAATACTATTCTGAATTAGAAAGAAGAAAGATGGGTATTCCACTAAATAAAAGTTTGCAAAAAGATATTAAAGTAATGCAAAAAGAACTTGGATTAGATCATTACAACTTTCCTTTTTGAAAAAAATTTACTTTTAAAAAATAATCCCTTCCTTCCTTCCTTCGACCGGTTCAGAATGAAGGAAAATTGTTTCTAAGTTATCTATCCCTAATTTTTGTCTAATTTTAATTTCTAATTGAGTTATATAATCATGAGTTTTTGAAATATTTAGAGAACCATCAAAAAATACATGAATTTCCAAAATGCAGTAGTCAGACGTAGCCCAAAATTCTAATCCATGATATCCTTTAACTTGGGGATGTTTTCTTAACACTTCTTCTACTTCTTCACTTATTTGTTGGATCATTTCTGGTCCTACATCTGTACATTTTAATTGATTAGGGACAAGAACTACACTATAAGGCCGACTTTCAATATGAGTTATCACTCTCGATATTAAAGGAGCTTCCTTTTTTATCTCATTTTCGAAATTAGAGCAAATATTATGCGCTTCGGCAAGAGAAAGATTCTCGTTGACCATAACAATTAAAGAAATAAAATATTCAGTCTCAATTCTAAAAATATTCAGATCTTTAAAATCTAAAATTTCGGGGTATTCAGTTTTCATTGAAAAAATTAGATTTATTAATCCTTCTCCTATTGATTTCTCTCCGGCCATAGGATTCATTTCTACAATACACTCTACTTCATATAAGGGAAATAACTTCTCACTCATACTCCTTATTGACTTTATGATTTCATTTGCATGGATAATGGAAATGTGATCTTCAACTGATAAATAAACTTCTAAGAATAATGTTTTTCCACTGGTTCTTATTTTGATATTTTCTACCCCAATAACATGATCTAAAACAAAAATTTTTTGTCTTAAATCTTCAATTATAATTGTACTTATAGGATTCGTGTCTGTGAGTTCTTTAACACCTTCTTTAGTCAATTTAAGTGCACCTATTATTATCCAAACTGAAACAACAATGCTAAGAATTGGATCAAGAAAAATAACATTAAAGTAAGCAAAGATAAAACTTAACAGGACTATAATAGCTCTCATAGAATCCTGAAACAAATTTAGACCCTGAATTTCCATGGTTATACTCTTTTGTTGCTTTCCTTTCGAAACAAGTAGTCTTGAGAAAATAAAGTTAACAAAAAAAGAACATACTAAAATAACTAAACCAATTTCAGGGTTTGTAACATCAAATCTACTTGATATAAATACTTGGATCGCATTATAAATCAATATTACATACACATTCATCAATATAATACCTTGAATCAATCCAGAAATAGAATCAATTTTACTATGTCCATACATATGTTCATAATCCGCCGGTTTTTGACTGTAATATAATGAATATAAAGTGATTGAGACAAATAGAATATCTATTAGAGTATCTGCGGTTTCAGATAAAAAGCTTAAACTTCCAGTGAGTAATACCCCTATTACCTTTAAAATTGACTGGAATAAAATTATCCCCAGTGTGAAAATAGCATACTTTACTTTGATATTCATTAAGTATTTATTAAATTCATTCTGGTTTATATTTTTTCAGTTTTGGAAAGAAAGCATTTACATTATTTTTATAATGAGTATAATTTTCACCATATTTTTCCAGTAAATATCTTTCTTCCTTTTTAAGAAAAATTCTAACTAGTATATAATATATAACAAGAATAAAAAAGAGGATCCAACTATTTATTAGGCAGAAAATACCTGGCAGTATTGCCAAACCCCAAGAAGCGTACATTGGATGTCTCACATATGCATAGGTTTTTATAGTAATTAATTCTGATGATCCATAAGCTTTACTTAAAATTCTTTCGGAATAAATAAACACGTAAATCCCAATTGTTATTAAAGTAGATCCAATAATAATCAATACATAATAGCTTATCGGAATTTGAAAAAGTGGATAATAAATTGAACTTAAAATCCCAAATATAATAAAAAAAGGACAAATTGCTATTAGAATTTTTGGACCAATTCCAACTAAAGGTAATTTTTCTTTTGAGGATTCTTCAAATTTAGGATTCATTTTTATTTAATTTTAAAATTTTCAAGAAAATCTTTGGCGTTTATATAATTATCGAAATGTAAAGTAATATAATAAATTCATTGGATATCATAATTAATAGAATTAAGTTTCTGATTAGACATTTATGTAGCAGCACGATTTTTCTTTGATAAGTAAAAAATGGACTACTGAAATTATATGTTAAGCATCTTTTTTTTAATAATCATAAAACAGAATTAGTAAATTTTAGTCAAATAAGATAAAGGAAAATGGAATAAATGATAGACGAAAAAAATAAAAATTATATAAACCGTACTTTAAAGAAAGTAGATCCCACTATGGCAAAAATCTTTATGCCTTGGATTTTAAAGCATCCAAAAAGTATGTATAAAATGGTGAAACTAGCAAAAGCATATAGAAAATCCCGCAAAATCAGAGCAGAAGAGCAGCTAAATGGTTTAAAAGTACCTCCATTTTTGATATTAAGTATAACTTCAAATTGTAATCTTAAATGTGTTGGTTGTTATGCTGCCGCAACAGGCACACTATGTAACGAAAAATCAAGAAACACTTTGGATTTGGAAAAATGGATAAAAATAATTCAAGAAGCAAAAGAACTAGGCGTCTTTGCTTTCATAATAGCAGGCGGAGAGCCTTTTTTAATGCCAAATTTATTGAAAATTTGTGAGGACTTCAAAGATAGATTGTTCTTGATCTTCACAAATGGAACAATCTTAGAAAGTCAAGATGTTGAAAAACTTAAACGATTAAGAAATACGATAATAATGGTAAGTATTGAAGGAGATCAAGATTTAACTGATGAACGAAGAGGTTTAGGAGTTTATGAAAAAAGTATTAATCTCATTAACGAATTAGATAGCAAGGGAGTGATTAGTGGAATTTCAGTGACAATAAACCGAAAAAATGTTAAATTTTGGATGGACTCAAAAAATGTAGATGACTTGATCTCTAAAGGGGTACGTCTTGGTTTCCTTCTTGAATATATTCCCGTAGATAATGATATAGAATTAATGCTTACTAATGAAGAAAGTAAAGAATTTAGAGAAAAAGTTTTACAATATCGTGAAACAAAACAATTATTTCTTATCCATTCTCCCGGAGATGAAGAATATATGGGAGGGTGTGTATCAGCAGGTAGAGGATTTGCTCATATAACACCTTTAGGAGATTTAACACCTTGTCCTGTTTCTAACATAGCAACTCACAATTTGACTAAAAATACATTAAGGGAAGGATTGGACAGCCAACTATTTAAAATTATCCGAGAAAGTGAACATTTATTGGAAACTGACGGGTCTCCATGTGCCTTATTTTCTCATTCTAAAGAGGTAAATGCGTTAGTAAAAATGGTTAAAGCATATAGAACTAAAGTTTAAACTTTTAAATTTTGAAAATAAACTATTTTCAGTCATTTGATAATTCTCCTGTGGCAGAGAGAAAAACTTTTCCTCCCACTGATACACTTATTGCTCCACTCTCACTTTTTTCTGCTTTTAAATAAAGCAATGAAGGGCGTCCAACTTCATATCCTTGCTCGACTCTAATATTTATACTATTTTTAATAAAATATTGATGATTTACTAGATATGCGGCAAGACATCCATTTCCTGAACCTGTTGCTGGATCTTCTGGTATTCCATGATAATGAGCAAAAACACGTACACTTAAATCATTTCCCTTATTACGTACTTGAGGACAAAAAATCAATATTGATTTTGCTTCAGTGTTCTCCATCAAATCAAAACATTTATCAACATCTACTTTTGCTCTTTTCAAGGCATCTAAAGTTTTTAATGGTACGATTATAAATGGTCCCCCAGTAGAAACTTCTTGAATTGGAAATCTATCATCAATATCACTTTCATTTAGATTTAATATTTGTGAAATTAATTCAATGTCAAAAAATCTAGTGAATATAGGAGCATTTTGCTCCATCCATATGATATCAGGCTTTCCTGATTTATATTTAAATAATACGGGGATAGGACCAATCTTAAGATTAAGAAGAATAGTCTTAACACTCCCCTTTATTAATTCTTGTTGAATAATATAAGCAGTTCCTATTGTTGGATGTCCCGCAAATGGTAATTCAACTTCTGGGGTAAAAATACGAACATCATAATTTTCTTTTGAAGTGATAAATGATGTCTCAGAATAATTCATTTCTTTTGCAATTTTCTGCATTTCCGCCTCGAAGAGTACTTCATCACAAATGAAAACAGCAAGCTGATTTCCTTCAAATTTCCTTTCAGCAAACACATCTACGATGTAAAATTTACATTTTGGCATAATATAACCTCTATATTCTTTAAAACCTCAACATTAATATGAACTATAATATCAGAATTGAAAAATTTTTACTAAATAATTATTTTGGTTTTTCTTTAATATTCAATATATTAGATTTTATTAAAATTTATAACTCTATTTTTTATTTAAAAAGTTAATTAATTACGATATAAAATGAAGATTGAAAAGACTGAAAAAATCGCAAAATTATTTTTTGAAGTGATGTGGAGTAAGCCAGATCTAGCTATTGCTGATGAAATTATTGATCCTAAATATAATCCGAGTTGGATTCAGATAGATAAGATAGGTCCAGCTCAAATTAAGCATGAAATCACACATTTTCGTACTATGTTTCCCGATTTATATTATGAAATAGTTGAAATAAGAGGAGAAGAAGATAAAGTCTGGGTTCGTTACAAAGGACATGGTACACACCTGGGGAAGGGATGGGGTTTCGAACCTACTAAGAAAAAAATAACATTTGAGGGCGCAACAATATTATATATAAACTCTGAAGGTAAAATTTTCGATCAATGGGGTATGTTTTGCTTTTATGATATATTTTTTGAACTCGGAGTTGTTCCTCCCTTCTGGGAATTACATAAATATTTCTCTGATATACAAAAGTAGTACCTAATCTATTATCTCTTTGCTGGAGAGGCATAACAATAAGCACAGTTATGTCTACAACGGAAAATCCCTGAATATCCACCAATATCTTTAGATTTAAAACAGCCACAATTATTTCTTTGTCCAGTATCCTTAATTTTAGGAATCTGTTCCCCCACAATCTTTTCGATTCTATAAGCGTCAATACAATGCGCTTGTTCAATACCCTCTATTTCAAGTAAATCTGGTTGACAACAAGCTTTCATGTTAATATCATATTTATTACAAATTTCCATTATATTATTGAGAATCTCTCTTTTTTTTTCAAATGAGGGATCAATTGGTATATATCCTCGAGCATGCATTCGAGTTTTTACTTTTGAATAGATTGTCGCGAAAGAAAAAATCATTTCCTTCAAACCAAATGCAGAAACATTTTTGATGATGTATTCAAATTTATCTAAATTACTTAGAATTTTGTTTGAATTATGTTTTTTATACAAGATTATTGGGTCAAACCTAAAATTAACTGCTAGTAAACCAAATTCTTTTATTAACCATTCTAGTTGCTTAAATCTATCTTCTAAGGAAATATTTACATTTTTTTCTAACTCAGACGGAGAATTTATCGTAAATTGGAATGAATGACCTTTATATGAATTAAAAAGATTAGTGTTATTTTCATATGACTTAATCCATTCTCCGAAATTTTTACTCCACCAAACCCAACATTTTACATCTTCAGGTTTTAATGATATTCTTGAAATTTGTTTTCGATTAAATGGATTGGTCACGTCTACATATCCCATTTCAATGGTTTTTATAACCCAACCCATTAAAAAAGCAGGAATATCCGTTCTTCGAGAACATGAGATTATTGGAGATTTTATAATAGGTCTCTTTTCACTTAACTCTAAAGGCATATTAAAATATTAGATTATTATTTCATATTTAAATCCATTATCTAACTCAAACTTCTGTTTTTTACCTAAATTAATGCTGTTAATAATAATATGAGAACCGTATGAAGGGGTCTCTCGACACTTGATTAAAATATTATCCTTTCCTTCAATTTTTTCTAATTCAATATTAACTTCTTCCTCTTGAAAAGAGAATGATTTTATATTAAGTCCATCAATTCCAAAAACAAATTGCTCTTTAAAATCTATATATAAATCTCCAAAATGCTTTTTTACATATGCGGTTATAGTGCCAGCAGTTCCATTTCCCCAATCAAATAGAATAAAATTATGAATCCTTTCGTCTCTACCTGAATGACCATAATTTTCGCTTATACAGCCCCTATCAATATCATCAATCGTTTCAACACCCTTTAGGTTTCCGGGACTAACTTCTTTATATTCGCTCAAAAGCTGGAGTGCCCAACTTGCCCTTAGCGCAGAAATTCCTCTTTCCATATATTCTTCATTTCCAGTTTCTAAATAATATTGTAAATATGTTTTAACAAATAATGCTTGTCTGGCATCGCCTAATTCGGCATCATCATTTTGTGAACCAAAACCTCCAAACGTGTTATAGCTAATATAAGGCATGTCCCAAACTTGTTGAAATAATGATAAAATCGCGAGAATTCTCTCCCCTATATTTAGATATTTTTTTATCTTCGTTATCCTATAGAGTCCTAAGAATCCTTCTGCACACCAATAAATGCATAAATTGTTCATAATATTGCTTTTCGTAAAATTATCATAATCTACTAAACTATAATAAGTACATGAGTAAAAAGCTTCGAAATCGTGCCATTTATCCTCTGGAATTATTTCCTTTTTGATAAAATCAGAAATTTTTTCACAAATTTGAATTATACGTGTATCTTTCGAAATTTCATAATATTCTGTTAAAAGCATTAAGTACGCACCAGAACTAGCAGAGTTTATTAAATCATTATCTATTTCTAGTTGATCGTCTTTATTGAAGTCTATAAAAATAGGTATTGAACCATTATCTAATTGAATTTCTTCTAACAAATCTACGAATTCTTTGCTCTTTTCTTCTACTAAATCCAATTTTATACTAAAATCTCTTGAAAATTTTAAAGCCCAATATAATGCTAATGATGTATCAACTAGATTATAATAATTAATATGCCACCAAGCTTTTACACCCTTAGCGGTTGAAAATTCACTGGTGTTTGGTGATTTTGGTAAAACTAAACTTGGAAACACTCCTTTAGTTCTTGGCAATTCTAGTACTAAGTTTAGCATTTTATTACTTTTTTCCACCAGCTCTGAATCTTTCCAAATTTCACCAAAATAACGTAAACCATATGCAGATCTGATATTTAAAAACCAAGCAGTATTAAAGATTACTGCTATTCTATGTCTTTTAGAATTAGTTTGAAGATATTCATTAATCTCTGTTTTACTAATAAATTTAAGAGGAAGTTTTTCCTTTCCTAACCATGAAGGCCCCCAAAATCCTCCACATTCAATGTTATTGATTTTTAAATTACCCCAGTATTTATGACGTTCAAAAATAGCATTAAAACTCTCTTTAACATTAATGTCATAAGGTAATATTTGTGGTTCAAGGTTATGATATAAATTTTTCCTAATATATTTCTTCCAGAAGAAATCATTAATAAAAGCTAAAATCTCTGAAATAGTTTTATTTACAAAAGAAATAATATAGAATCTAAATGTTAAATCAGTATCTGGTTTAATGTTCCATTCTTTATTTGGAAAGTGTTTGAAATATATGTGCTTATAAGGTTTATAATTTCCAAAGCCAAAAGCAATATAAGGATCTTGACTAGAATTGGTTTGATTTAGATTAAAATCTAAATACGTTTGGAACGGTCTATTCTGCCCAATTGTTTTTAAATCTGGTATAAAAGCAAATGCGATATTATTCTTTTTATAAATGATTACAGGAGATCGAAAGATGTGATCTCCTATTACTAAATTACTTTTAGGTCGGATATGTGGAACCCATGTAAAGTCAGGATCTTTTCCTAATAAGATCTTATAATAAACAGCAATTTTTGATAACTTTAAATCCCTATTCGTAGACATTTTATACCTAATATGGAGAATATTATTTTCTTCAAGACAATAGTCTAAGTTGAGCGAAATAAATTCATCTAATAATTGATAATATAATTTTTTCTTTTTTCTTTTGTCAAAAAGAACTTTTTTTGAAAAAATTTCATTCCTTCGCCAAAATGTTAATGTACTATATCCTTCCAAATTGCTGAGAATAGGAAGCCACTTATTTCCATCCTTAATCTCAATAAATTCTCTCATTAAGTTATCTTGTTCTGCTACTCTAATCCTTAAATTTTCTCTTTCTAGTACAATTTCAGATATTTAAAACACCAAGGTTTAGAATAATATTGTTTTCGAAGTAACCTAAAATCTAATTTACTTTTTTAAAGCTTGCAATATTTTAAATTATTATGATTCCGTCGATAGAATGGACAGTGGAAAATAGAGTTAAAATGATTGATCAAACTATATTGCCCCATGAATTAAAATTCTTAGAGTTTGAGAATTATAGAGATGTTGCTACTTCGATTAAAGTGATGAATATACGAGGAGCTCCTGCGATAGGTGTTGCTGCTGCAATGGGCATGGCGTTAGCTACCATAGAATATAAGGAACTTCCTAAAGAAAAGTTTTTAGAAAAAATGGAGGAAGCCGCAAACCTTATTAGAAGTACTAGACCCACTGCTTCAAATCTATTTTGGGCGGTTAATAGGATTTGGGATATACTTTCAACATACCCAGATGAACCGCCAATGCTTTCTGACTTAGTTGTTGAAGAAGCACAACTTATGGCTCAAGAGGACATTAACGTAAATAAAAGAATTGGTAAGAATGGTGCTGCATTACTCGAAGATGGTGATACTGTTTTGACTCATTGTAATGCAGGTTCTCTAGCAACTGTTCAATATGGTACTGCCTTAGCGCCAATAAGAGCTGCAATAGAGGAAGGAAAGGAAATACAAGTTATTGCTGATGAGACTAGACCCCGGTTACAAGGAGCGAGATTGACTGCTTATGAATTACAATATGATAAAATCCCCGTAAAAGTTATTTCAGATACGTCTTCAGGATTAATTATGAGACTTGGAAAAATAAACAAAGTAATTGTTGGGACAGATAGAGTAACTTCAGATGCAGTGTTCAATAAGATAGGTACGTATTTGGTTGCTTTAGCTGCGAAAGATAATGACATTCCTTTTTATGTTGCAGCACCAACATCGACTTTATCCCTTCATGAAACTGTTAAAGATGTAACCATTGAAGAAAGAGACAGCTCAGAAGTTAGTAATGTTTTAGGAAAGGTTCAAATCGTTCCTGATGGTGTAGAGTGCTTGAATTATGCATTTGATATAACACCTTTCAGACTTGTTTCGGGAATAATTACTGAGGATGGCGTTTATACACCGGAAGAACTTTTGAAAAAGTATAAATAATCATACAAAATTATTTTCTTTACAGATTTTCTAAGGTTTATCTAATGGAAAGAAAGAAATATCTTCAAATAGGTTTACTTTGTATCGTATTAACGATATTATGTCTATTAATATTTATCATTGTTTCAGTAGTGGCAAATGCATATTATTCTGGAAGTCCACTTTTTCTATCTGCTATTGAAATTATTAGTTTGATTTTAATAGTTTCTTCTATTTTTGGTGGAGTGTTGGCATGCTTGTTGATTTCTTTATATTTCATTAAAAAAATCTAAAACATTTTTGAAAACTTTAATTTTTTTAAGATTAAGGACTAAAAAAGTTACTTAAAGTCTCTTTAAGTTGAATAAGAGTTTTGGATTTACTTAATTGATATCTAATTTTTGTCGAATTATCAATATTTTTGGATAACCATATAGCATTTCTTTTTAATTCAATAAACTTTATTTCTTGATTACCTAATGGATGTGTTATTCCATTAAGGAACTCGTCAATTGTATTCTCATAAATTTCCAACTTTTTTTCCATCATATTTCTGTTATTTATGAAAGAAACCTTCTTATTATTTACTAAATACTCATGAATCTGGTTAAAGATTTCAGGATTTCCCATGGATTCTCTTCCAATCATGAACGCATCAACATTAGTATATTCTATAAAATGCTTAGCACTAACTGGGTTGATAATATCACCATTTCCAACTACAGGTATTTTCAATCTTTCCTTTAAGCCTTTTACTATATCTAAATCCAATGTATCACCATAAAACTTACTTAAAACAGTGCGAGCATGAATTGTTAACAAAGATATTCCAGAATCATTTATTAATTGAGCCAATTTTTCAATTTTGACGGGTTTTTCGAAACCAGTTCTAATTTTTAGCGATACTGGTCTAGAAGAATATTTTACAGCAGTTTTAATTAAAATACTCAACTTTTCTAAATCCTTCATTAAAAATCCCCCTTCTTGAGCTTTAATAGCTCTTTTTGAGGGACATCCAGCATTTAAATCTAATATTTCAAACTTATAGCTATTAAGATAATCTATACTCCTTTTCAATGCTTTAGGATCTGAACCAATTAATTGAACACCAATAGGGGTTTCCTCTTCAATTTTGAGCAAATCTATTTCTACAGATTTAGGATTTTTTTCAATTTTTTTTGTATATAGCATAGGAATATAGACTAAACCAATTTTTTGAAGTTTTCTGCAAAATCTCCGATAAGGAGCGGTTGTAACATTTAGCATAGGCGCTAATATATATCTATTTTCTAAATTAATTGATCCTATTTTCATAATTTTTATTTTTATTCCTCAAGACTAACTTACAAGCTATAATGATGAAGTTTTTTATTAAATGAAATTTACTATACTTAAATAAATCTATTAAACCTGTGAGATAAAATGTCCACTTTCCTCAAAGAATTTAAATTTGAAAAATTACCTTCAAAAATAACATATATCGATGAAGAACCGTTAAAACTGAATAATGAATTCATTTTTTTTCATAATAAAAGTAAATTTAGAAAAGAACTTAATCGACTCCAATATTTAGTCAAAACTTATACTAATGTACCTTTACAAGCTGCAGGTATAAGAGACACCTATTTAAAAGAAAGCATTTCGGAAAATTATTTAATAATTCTATTTACTATATCTGATATAATGAAAAAAGCTAATGAAGTTATAGAACCTAATTTAAGTATAGAACTAAATCCCGGTTGTTTTTATCTTGAATCAAATAAAGATTTTATGCTTCTCCTTTCACGTGATATGGAAGGATTAGTTTTTGGCATAGATACCTTAGAATCCATTTTAAAACAAATTCTGGAAGATTACACAAGTCAAAAACAATTTGATGACTATATTAAAGTTTGTTCATTTAAATTATTCAATTGTAAAAACTCTCTTACTTAAATATACCATTTTTAAATTATAAAGGTAAAAATAAAAAAAATTAACCAATATATTTCCAAGGATGTTGTCTCTTAAGTAAATAAGCCCTTTCAACATAATCTATAACCATATGATGCGTATTGAAGAAAGCCGCTAATGATATAAAACAAATCCTTGAAGATTACACTAATCAAAAAAAATTCGATGATTACATTAAAATCCGTCCATTTGAACTAATGAATTGCATAAAAACTCCAAGTTAAATTAAATAAAATTATAACATTAAGGTAAAAATAAAAAAATTATATTTACCTTTAGGATTTTTAATAATCTAATCTTTTCAATTTAGACAAATTTCCATGATTTTTGTTTTATTAGGCGATAAGCTCTTTTAGCATATTCTAATACCATCCTATGTGTATTAAAATAAGCAGCTAAAGATATCGCATTTTTTTGCTTAAAGATCCACTCATCGTGGTCCATATAAATAGGTTTTATTTGGTTTTCGAGAATCTCATATAACGCATTGGAATCAATATCCCAGTCGTTTGAAACACCAGGGTCATTAGGATTTGAATCATCTGGACCAATAGCCCAACCAGAGAGTGCATTCATCTTATATCCTTCTAACCACCACCCATCTAAAACACTTAGATTTGGAACACCATTTAATGCAGCCTTCATCCCACTGGTGCCACTAGCTTCACGATACCTATCAGGAGTATTAAGCCAAAGATCTACTCCAGATACAAGCATATGAGAGAGATCCATATTATAATTTTCCATCATTACAACTTTTACACCATAATTATCATATAAGTATTCTCCTGACTCATGTATCTCTTTAATGTAATCCTTTCCCATTTGATCTTTTGGATGAGCTTTTCCGGCGAAAATAAATTGAATACTATTTTTACAGATTTTGCCTAGTCTATCAATATCATGAAATATGAGTGTTGCTCTCTTGTAAGTTGCGAAGCGTCTCGCAAAACCAATTGTGATTAATTCTTCATCAAGCAAGTTCCAACTATGACCTTTTTGATAATTAATGAGATTGAATTTATTCTCAATATGAGCATCAAAAAGATCTAAGTCATCCAGTTCTATTGCATTCTCAAGCAAAGAAGGATTTGCCCGCCAATTGGGCCATTTTCTTCCAAATATTTTTCGAAAAGGTTTAGAAACCCAAAAGGGTAAATGAACGCCATTAGTAATATAATCAATTTCATATTGAGGGAACATCTTCCTTGATATATCCCCATGTTTTTTCGCAACAGCATTTCTGTACCTAGAAAGAGCCATACCAAGAAAAGTCATATTGAATTCTCCATGGTCATCAGCAAGTTTTTGAATTTCAGAAGGCATTCTATTTTCAAATACTTTTTTAACTAAATCCTTCTTAAATCGATCATGACCTGCCGGAACTGGGGTGTGGGTCGTAAAAGCAAATTTTTCTTTTACTTTTTCAATACTACCTAATTCCTTATACAATTCAAGAGTTGAAAACGAACCGTGGCCTTCATTAAGGTGATAAGTTTCAATGTTATTATATCCCAAAGATTTTAAAAGCTTAACTCCTCCAATCCCGAGGATCATTTCTTGTACTATTCGATTCCAACGACTCGTACTATCATATAAAGAGCCAGTCATTTTTTTCATCCATTCTTCATTACCTTCAACATCAGTTGTTAAAAGATAAATCGGAAGGACGTGACCCGATTGACCAATCACGCGATAAAGCCATGCACTTACAAGAATGTCTTTATTTTCAATTTTAACCGTAATTGGTTTTTCAACTTTATCAAATTCATAATAGAAGTTCCACGCAATTTCTTTTTCCTTTTGCTCTCCAAATTCATTAAAAAATTGATAAAAATATCCAGAACTGTAACATAAACAAATACCTACCATAGGTATTTCTAAATCAGCAGCTGACCTTACAGTATCTCCTGACAATACACCTAACCCGCCAGAGTATGTAGGAATGTTGCTATCTATTGCAATCTCCATAGAAATATACGCTACATTAGTATTATCCCTCATTTCTTCATCAATTTCCATTTATCATCACATTTTTAGGTATATCTTGCTAATTTTATTGAAAATTAAGAATTTTATATATTACATTTAAAATCCTATAGTATAAAATCTTTTTTAAGATATTTCTTAAGATCGGAAATCCATCTTAAAAATATAATTAATGATGATCTGCTTGAATTTTTTTATATCATTTTACCTAATAAATTATTAAATTAAAAATATTCAACAATAATGGGTGAAATTAATAATGCTAATTGGAGAAGAAATATTATTACTCATTTTGGATGAAAAAAAAGGAAAAACACCGAGTAAATTAAAATAATTTATAAAAACGGTGATACCTGCTTCGATTATTGAGGAATTATGGATTTTGGAAAGATTAAAAATTGAATCTGAAGGAAAGAAAGTAAGCATTGCGTTATCTGATGATACACCTACGGGTAATCCTATTTTGGATGGTATAATGTTTGAAATTATTAATATTCAGAAAGCTGGTAAAACGCTAAAATTAGTAGAATTTTTGAAGGGGTTTAAGTGGTAAAAATATGAAGTGGCAAGAACAACTATGGTTGGACTTAGAAAATAAAGGAATTATTCAAGACAAAAAGGGGAAACATTTTTTAACTGAATCCAAAGTGAAGGAAGAACTTGAAAAGGAAATTAAGGAAATATTAGGAAATAAAAAAGAACCTAGTGCGCGCCTAAAAGCCATAATAGGATTTTTTAAACATACTCGCCAATTACGATTTATTTCGAAAGAAATTGGTCGTGATAAACAATGGGTTAAAATTATTACTGAAGATTGATTGGTTCCTAAAATTTTCGCTAGATATGTATTACTACCTGCTGCAATGAAAAAAACTACAAAAGCATTGTCGGTAGTTACAGCATATGGTTCACAAATTTCCAGTGCTGGGGCTCAGTTTGAATCTAGTGTATCAAGTACAGTTCAAGATTTTAAAGCTGTACGGTCTATAGGATCAACTACACAAAAAACATGGGGAGGAATTCAAGCAGAAAAGGTGCTTCAAAAAAGTACTTATGATAGTGGTAGTCCTATAGGGGGTTCTCCTGGAGATGCAATATTAAAAGGAGTAAAGAAAATAAAAGAGAAAAGATCTGAAAAGAAAAAAGAAGAAGAAAAATAAATCTTTAAATTTACATTTTTTTAATATAAGTATTCATTTTAGAAAAATCAATTAATCTAAAAAGAAAAAAAATTTAGATTTTTAGGGGTTCGCCGCCTTCTTCTAGTATTTCTACTTTAATGCTTGGATCCTTTTTCTCCAGTAATTCTCTAAATTTGCTTAGGTCTTTACCCCAATTATGCATTGGGATTGCAATCTCTGGTTTTACATCGACGACAGAATCAGTAGCTTCATCAAAGTCCATAGTGTAAGTTCCACCACAGGGCATTAATGCCACAGTTATGTTTCGACTTGCTAAATCTTTCATTTCAGGGATTCGTTCGGTATCTCCAGCATGATATACACTTTTATCTTCTGATGTTACTATTATCCCCGCCCATTCATTACGTTTAGGATGGTTAGGCTTCTTAATATTATATGCTGGAACTAACTCGATTGAAAGGTCTTTATAGTCAAAGGATTGTCCTAATTTCAATGGTGTACCATCAAATTTTTGCAAGCTACTAGCAATACTCTCGGGTCCTATGAGAACCGTATCATCCTTCTTAAGTTTTATTATACTACTCGAATCAAAATGATCTCCGTGAGAATGGGTAGAAACAATTATGTCTGCTTTTTCCTCTCCTTCTTTAATCTGGTAAGGATCAAGATAAATAATTCTTCCGCTATGAGTTTTAATTTTGAAGGCTGCATGACCAAGCCATGTAATTTCCATTTGAGCCATTTATTTCACTACTTAATTATTTCGTAGATAAAGTTATAATTTATAATTATGAAATAATCGCTTAAAATAATAATGTATTAAGTAAGAATTGAATCCAAAAAAAAAATTAATTTTTCTCTCCTTTTCCAATATAATACTAAGTTATATTATTTATTATTTTTTGAAATTTCTCAGAAGACAATTTTATTTATTATACAAATATGTTATTTTAATAATATTTATTTCATATATTAATATCATGGTAGAATTGAATCCAATTTTTAATGATTTTAAAAATTTTTTTATTTCTCCTATCTTTGATATTGATCCTTATTCAGATTCAAAAGATACTTTAAGGAAGAACATATTAGAGGATATCTTGAACAATAAATTGGATGAGGCTATACAGATCTTAAAGAATGGTATATCTAATTTATTAAATTTAAAGTTTAAGAAAGACCTTAAGGAATATCTATATTCTATATGTCCTGAAGATAATCATTTTCCAATATTTGCATTTACACGGAACTTACATCATATTTCTCAATATATTATTAGAAATAAAGGAGATTTAACATCAGAATTTATCAATTCTCTAAACGATTTATCACTTGAATATTATGCAAATCACTATAATTTTTATACTCTTAAAATCTATCAAAAGAAAGGCTCTTTAAAAGAATTAATAGAAAATACTACATATATCTTAGAAAAATACACTGGTAAGATAGGTGGAGGTATAGGTGCTAAGCGTGGAGGATTAGGTGTCGAATATCATGATATCCATACTCTTGAACCCTCAATTAAAAATGAGGTCACAATTGTGATATATTTTAATTTAAATGATCCTGAATATCATCCTCATAACAATATTTATATTTATTTTTGGGGGATTGGAAAGGGTCGAAAATTATGGGATGATGTATCTGAAGCCTCAATCAATAAGATATCACAGTTTTTAGGAGAATTTTTAGATGAACCTAATTTGCAAATTATCAACCTTAACCAATCTATTTACGTTGTAAAGTCCGCTCTCCCTGAGAAAATTGTAGAAGTTATTGAATCCTCTCAATCAACTGATGTTTCTCTTAAATTTGATCGTATTGTTGATATCAATTATCATTTTGAAGAAGATGCTTATAATGAAATAAGAAGTGAAATCAATGGTACATATCGGAAAAAATATTTTACTTCGATGTATATTTTAATTAGAAAGTTGTTAGAAAATCTCATGATTGATTGCTTAAGAAATTATTATAAAGGAAGAAATATAGAAAAGTATTTTGATGAAAATAATAAGCGTTTTTTAGTGTTTGAGAAATTAAAGAAGAATTTTAATTCAATGAAAGACGAAGCTGATTTTATACAAAAAGTAGGAACAGTAGAACAATATTTTATTGATGTATTAGATAAATTTAAGGAAACTGGAAATATTCACGGACACTCACTATTCAGCATTCCTCATCACAACATTGTTGAGGATAATAGAGATATTTTGAATATTTTGATTAAGCGATTAAGTGAGATAAAAAAGATTCTATTTTAAAGATTAGATGAATTTTATTGAGCCTTTAAATTTATCAGATTACAGTATGTAATTGATAGATTTTTATATTATAGTCCCCATATCAAAATTAAAGATAATCAAACTCAATTTTTCTAAAGATGAATTTAAATATATTAGAAGAATTGAATTGGTTTTGCACCAAAACTTTTTTTTCAAGGGAACATATTTCGGAGCTATTAAATTCAATTAATATTGATTATGATCTGGAGTTTACTCTTCTTCCTCAAATTCCCATTCTGGGTTTTCGAGATGTATTTTCTTAGTAATTCCATATTTATCTTCTTTGGATATATCGAGATCTTTAAATCTTTCTCTAAAAAATTCATTATTAAAATTAGGGATTTGATTAATTACTAAAGGTTTT
The DNA here is from genome assembly GCA_029856155.1 of Promethearchaeia archaeon. Classification (GTDB taxonomy): domain Archaea; phylum Asgardarchaeota; class Lokiarchaeia; order Sigyniarchaeales; family SOKP01; genus Loki-b32. The sequence goes on along the minus strand of JAHQWL010000103.1, from coordinate 15,629 downwards.
GGAATAAGATTAGGAGGGGAAGTACCTTTTTTAGATGTTATTTCTTCAATTAATTTTTTTTCAAGATTTATATTTTTTTTAGTAATCAAATCATTTATATTAAGAAAATTTGTTTTTTTAAAACTAATACCCTTTAATGGTACAGTGGATTTTAAAATTCGACAAGTTGGACAATTAGTTTCGTCTAAACCGTGAATACATAGCATTTTTTTAATAATTATTATTTTATCTAAATCTAAGTATTTCGAATTAATAATATCATTTATTTTTTATTATTATAATTTTAATATACTTTTAAAAAACAGACTTCTTAAATGAATTAAAAAGAATTACTAAAGTTAATAATGATGTTAGTAAAAGGAGTTTTTTTTGATCTATATGGTACAATATTAATACCTGAAAATAACAAGAAAGCATGGAATAGCTGGTTATCAAAATTTTATAGACTCATGAAAACGAATGGTTTAACCCTATCTAAACGAGATTTTGCAAATCTATGTAGTGGTTTTTTTACAAGAGAAGAACCCCTAGAGAAGGATAAAAACCTAACAATTTATGAGCGTAGAATTAAGGAATTTGCATTAAATTTAAAATTGGAGCTTCAAACACATGAGATTAAAAGAATTGCTAATGAATGTGTTAATTCTTGGCATAGCTATGTAAAACTTGATTCAGAAGCGATTCCATTATTAAGAATTTTAAGAAACGAGAAAGATCTTGCCTTAATAACTAATTTTGATCATCCTCCTTTTATCTATTCAATTTTATCCAAATATAAGCTCATTAAATATTTTGAATTTATAGCTGTATCAGGAGAAATTGGTTATAAAAAACCTGATCCACAGATCTTTAATATTACTCTTGAAAAGCTTGAATTAAAACCTCAAGAAGTTGTATTTATTGGAGATAGTAAAGAAGATGTTGAGGGTGCTCTAAATTCTGGTATTAAACCTATATTAATTCAACGTCAAAACTTAAAGAAGAGAATGATAGGAAATGATTATTTCTCTAAAAAAAAAGGTAAAGAAAAAAAAAAATTCAGCTTTAATTCAAATATAATACCTTTTAAGACTATTTCACGTTTAAGAGATTTAAATCAAATACTCAATTTACAATCGACTTCTTAGTTCAATAGAATATGTCTATATAACTTGATGAATGTTATTTTTTATAAACTTTATAAATTTAAGCTAATTTTACTTAATATTCAAACATAAAAAGTTATACTTTTATCAAATAAGAATAATTATAAGGGAAAAAAGATGTCAGAATGGCAAATTAAAGAAGATAAAGCATGGTTTAAGAAGTGGTGGCCAAAGGAAACACCAAAGAATCACAAGTTTGAAAAAATTTCATTAGGAGAGTTTTTCGAGAGGCAAAGAAAAAAATATGCTAATGAAAGGATGATGTGGTTTATAGAATCATGGATGACCTATGAAGAAGCAGGACAAGCCATTGATTCTTTAGCAACAGCTTTAGATAAATTAGGAGTGAAAAAAGGAGATGTTGTTGCATTTTTAATGCCAAATTGTTTTCAATATGTTATTTGTTTTTATGCAACTGTAAAATTAGGAGCAATTGCAACTGGTATAAATCCCACTTATAAGCCTTTAGAAGTATTGCATCAACTTAAAATGACTAATTCGAAGGTTTTAATTACCTTGGATGCATTATATGGAGAATTAGCGCGTCCAATTATTAGTAGGACTAATGTTGAGATGGTGATTTATACAAACATCGTAGATTTAGCTTCAGGTTTATCAGGAATGAAGAAAAAATTAGGGAAAATGGTTGGAAAGATACCCACAGGAAAAGTTGATTTTCCTAGTGCAATAAATTTTATGGATCTTCTTAATACTGAAGTTGATCTACCAAAGGTGGATTTTGATCCAACCGAGCAAACAGCTACGTTTATTATGACTGGTGGAACCACTGGGATTCCTAAAGCCACAGTTTTAACACATTTCAACTTATTTTCTAATGCAATTCAATGTGTTTTATGGGTAGGTGGTGAAGATCCTGGAGTAGGTGATATTGGGGCAATTCCTTTGTATCATTCATTTGCAATGACAGCAGTTATGAATGTAGCCATAGCTTTAGGGGGTTGGATGATGCTTTTTCCAAGACCTCCACCAACAGATGAATTTTTAAAAGAAATAACGCATATTGATGCTCCAAAAGGTCTATTTTATGCGGGTGCTGAAATATTATTCAAGAGGATTGCGGATTTTCCAAATTTAGAAAAGTTTCCGAATTTAATGGGTAGGTTAAGACTTTGTATTTCAGGTGCTGGACCTTTGCATGCTCCTGTGCAAAAATCATTTCAAGAAAATACTCAAGGAAGAATTGTGGAGGGATATGGGCTTTCAGAAGCTAGTCCTGTAGTAAGTGCCGGGAATCTATTCGGTGAGAGCCCGGTTGGAACCATTGGGATGCCAATGACAGGCACGGATTGGGGAATTTTTGATGCAGACGAATTTGAGAAAGGACTACTAGCAAATGGCTCATCTGGATCAAAATATGGAGAAGAAAATACTGGAGAAATATGCGTTTGTGGTCCTCAAGTTATGAAAGGATATTTAAACCAACCAGCGGAAACAGTAGATACATTGAAAAAATGGGATGGCCGAACATGGTTACTTACAGGTGATATCGGATTTATGAATGAAGATGGAACAATAGCGATAAGAGATAGAAAGAAACAATTAATTAAAGTTGCGGGTCATTCAGTCTTTCCAGCTGAAGTTGAAAGTTTACTTATGAGTCATGAGGCTGTTTCTGAAGCAGCTGTTGCAGGTCTACCTGATCCAGCGGGAAAGGTTGGAGAAATCACAAAAGCATGGGTAGCCTTGAGACCCGAATACCAAGGAAAAATCACGGGAGAGGAGTTAATAGCATGGACAGAAAAGAATATGACAAAATGGAAATGTCCTGCTATGATTGATATAATTGACGAAATTCCTAAAAGTATCATGGGAAAAGTCGAGAGACGTACTCTTCAAGAAGCAGATCCACTATTTAAAAAATAAAATTTCTTTTTTTTCCTTTTTTTAGAAGTCTTGAATCTCCAAAATTATTTTATTGATTTCCTAACCTTTTGAAATAATGATTAATTTTACTTTTCATGAATGCAACCACTTCTGAACAAACATTTAAAAGCTATTTATTTTTTTGGGGAGGTCAATTATTTTCGATATTAGGCTCCTCTATTATTCGGTTTGTTATAGTCTGGTGGATTGCAGAAGAAACCCTAAATCCGATAACTGTATCTATTGCATTTTTTTTAGGTTCACTTCCAATGGTCATCATTCCACCTATAATAGGAGTGTTTATCGATAGATGGAATAGAAAAATTGTTATTGCCTTAGCAGATTCCCTTCAAGCGTTTCTAACTTTTTTAATAATATTGTTCTTTTTTACTGGTATTGCAAATATTTGGCTTGTAATCACTATAAATATTTTCCGGGGAATTTGTCAAGCAATTCACTTTCCTACTGTGAATGCTATTATTCCAATAATGATTCCTAAGAAAAATCTGAGTAGAATGAATGCAATCAACTATTTATTCACAGGTGTTATTCAAGTAATCGGGCCCATAGTAGCAGCATTTTTACTAGCTTTCTTTGAAATTGAACAAATACTTTGGGTTGACATTTTCACTTTTTTTATAGCCATTATTCCATTATTATTAATTAAAATTCCCTCGATCTTATCAAAATCGGAAGAAACTAAAAAAGTTTCATATTTTAAGGAATTTAAGGATGGTTTAAATATTTTAAAATCTGTGAGGAGTTTTCTAATTTTAATTATATTTATTTCAGTTATTAACCTTTTAAATATGCCCTTTACTACCCAGATGTCATTATTTGTCCTTTTGGATCACTCTGGAGGAGAACTAGATTTTGCGCTTGTTAGCGCATTTTTGCAGATTGGGATAGTTATAGGCGCAATAATAGCTTCAACTAAAAAACATTGGAAACATAAGGAATTAATAATATTATATTCTGTATTTATAGGCGTTGGGGGGTATTCAATTACAACCCTAGCACCAAAAAGCTTTTTTCTATTGATGGGTATTGGAGCATTGATTCATGCGTCTATGATCCCTATAGCGAATACCATGTTTCTTACAATACTCCAAACGAAAGTACCTCCAGAGACTCAAGGTAGAGTATTTTCAATTGTTACTAGCATTGCTGCGGCTATTACTCCACTTGGAATGATAATATCTGGACCATTAGCAGTGTTTTTTGGAATTCGTTTACTATTTGTTATTGTTCTGTATTTGCAAGTTGTAAGCATTGTTATAACATGGTATTTTACTGATATTAAACAAATTATTCATGAAGAATCAAAAAAAGAAATGATAGAAAAACAAGAAGAAATAAGACTAAGACCTGAACAGATTGAATTCTAAACTTCTTTTATTCCTTTAGGTGAGTATTAAATAAATTTTAATTTCTGTGTTAATTCCTTAAAAATATCTTAGAAAACAATATTTCTATAAATTCACTAAATTATTAAAATGACAAAAGGAATAATTGTATCTGGAGGCTGGGGAACCCGTTTACGTCCTTTAACTTGTACAATCCCTAAGAGTTTGATTCCTGTGGTTAATAAACCAGTGATAGAAAGGCAAATCTTGTTATTAAAAACTGCGGGGATTAATGAAATAATCTTAGCTGTTAGTGTAATGTCTAATGTACTTAAAAATTATTTTGGGAAGGGAGAGAAACTTGGAGTAAATATAAAATATAGCGATGAAAAAAATCCCTTAGGAACTGCTGGAGCAATAAAGCTAGCTGAAGATTACCTAAAAGATGAAAACTTTTTTATGTTGAATGGGGATATCATAATAAATTTTGATTTTAAAGAAATGATCAAAGCTCATGAAAAGCATAAAGGAGTAGGCTTAATTGGAAGTAAGATAATTACTGATCCATCAAGATATGGTGTTTTAATTGTAGAAAAAGAGACAAATAAAATATTAAAATTTCTTGAAAAAGAAGAATATAAGCCCTCCGAGGGAAAGCATATCCCGATGCCTATCAATGCGGGTGTGTATCTTTTAGAACCCGAAGTTTTTCAATATATTAAACCTCAAAAGAAAGTATCAATTGAAAGGAATGTTTTTCCACATCTCGCGAGAGAAAATAAATTATATCATTATTCAATACCGGGCATTTGGAAGGATATTGGCAAACCAGAAGAATTATTGGAAGGGAATGTTCAATTAATGAATGATATATTAAAAAACCAAAAATCAAATAATGAAAATCTAATTGGTGGGAATTTAGATGTTGAGGGTAAAGTTTTATTAAAACCTCCCGTTGCTATTGGAGAAAACGTTATTATCAGAAAAAATTGTCAAATCGGACCAAATGTAATAATTGGAGATAATGTATATATCGGAGCATATACAGAAATTAAAGATACATTGATTTATAATGAAGCTTATCTTTCCGAGAATGTTAAATGTGAAAAGGCTATAATAGCTGATAATTGTCTACTTCATGATGGAGTCCAGCTAGTTGGAAATAATGAGAACTTAGTGATTCTTTCTTCTTTTGTGGAGGTTTTAGATAATGTGAGTCTAATTGCTCCCCCTAAATCTTCATTATCAGTATGTCATCATGATGTCGTGAGATTGGATGTAGATTAATCTAATTATTTATACTTCTTCACGGAGTTTAATAATCTTCTTTTTCAATTTTTTAATTCGAGAATCAGAGATATTATATATTAAAAAACCTTCGAGAATTTTTAACGCTTTTTGATAGTGCTGAATGCTACTAATGTAATCACCGCTTTTTTCAGCATTTTCTCCTGCTTTAATATTAAAGTCCAGTTCTATTTGTTTAACTTGTTTATCTAATTCTAACAAGATGTCTGAGATCCGATCAATTTCATTTTTAAAATTAAATTCTTTTGCTAGAAATAGAGCTTTCTGATATTCTTTTTCTCCTATTTGATAAGCTAGAACCTTCTCAGCCGCTTTACCTTTTTTGATTAGGTATCTAATCATATTAATTGCAGAATTTTCATCCATTTCTTCTATTTGCTCTTGTAGTTCTCCAAAATCTGAATCTGTAATAATTATAGACGAAATGGGCTTATATTTTGCAACCTTCTCTTCTTGAGCTTCTTGAAGCATTTCTAAATTACTCACAGCTGCTTCTAGTTTTGTAGGAATTATGATTTTATTTTCTACTAATTGATATATCTCATATAAAATAACATTCGCATCTAAATTAACGATTCTCTTTACTCGATTTAGTAAATTGTTAATAAAAAAGAAGGATTTTGAAACAAGTAATTCCTTAGCAATATTAAAAATAGCATTTTGAATTTGATTTTGATTGATACCTTCCAAAATATTTGGAGCGATCGATTGAGTCAAAGTCATGGGAAAAACTAACTTAATTTCAAATGAATCAATGATGTAATCAACCATATTTTTAAAATAAAACATCCCAGCAGTTCTAAAATTAATTAATTCTTGTTGGAAATTTTCTTCAAAATCGGGAATAAAGTGGAAAACTTGAGTTCTCATATTTTCAGAAGCTTTATTATCAAGCATTAAGCAGAGTCTAATAAATTCTCCATCTCTTAAGAGGATATTGAAGTTTTTATATTGAAATTCATAATACTTATGATTTCTTGTCGATTGTGAAGACTTATATGAAACTTCATGGGACTCAGAAAATGTAATATTTGCTTGAATGAATCCACTCAACAAATCTGCATTAATTTCTTCCCCTGAAACAGGATAGTTAAGTAGAGTTAACCCTGATTCTTTATCGATAATTATCACATGTCTTATATTGAGGACATCTGAAAATTTTCGCAAGATTAATTCCTGTTCCATCTTAATACGACGTTCATCAGATTCAACTTCAAATACTTTTAAATTCGAATCTATCTCAAAACCAAGTTGTTTTAATTTATTTTTTATACAAGTCATACAGAATTTGGGGTATTTAGAACACTTTTCCTTAATTTTCCCGCAATTAAATCCTAATCTATTAATTTCAAAATAAACCATAGGGCACTTCAGTTTTAAGATGTTTTATTATGTAAAATTAGATGTACTTAAACAAACCCTTTTAAGAAATTAATTTCTTTGTTTTCTTTATTTGGTTTAAAATAGCTTAACATACATTTAAATTTTTAGACTAAATAGGATTTAAAAGATAATAATAAAAATTATTTAATATTGTGAATCAACAAATATTATTACATTTAAAAATCGTAAGTACCTATTATGTAAGTTAAACAAAATTAAGAGGATTTGAATTGAAAGATTATCGGATTGATGATGATTGGATATTAAATCGCATTTCGGGTCAAAGTAAAAGTTTTAGTCAATGGCTTTCTAATTTAATGAATTCCATAGAAAAAACTTTAGAGGAAGTAAATCCTGAAGCTCTTGAAGAGTTCAAAAAAGATAAAAATATGGTATCGTTCAAAGATATCGATAAAGATTTAAGCGAAGCACAAAAAGAATTGGATAAGTTAGGATTTTTAGGAAAAGGTATTTCAAGTTTTACAACGAAAATTCTTAGTGGGATTAAAAAACCAATTGAGAAACATATTAAAAAATCGTTAAAGGATATTGGGGGTATAGATCTTGATTTGGACTTTATAACGGGTAAGAAAAAAGATCTATCTACTGCTCTTTTTGACGTATCTAAAGAAAGGGGAATTGAATCTGAAGGGTTATTATATCTAATACGGGCTTTACCAGACCTTGAGGCATTTCTTTATAGTACTAGCGTGAGAAAATATTATCGAGATCATACTGAACATGCTCTTCGTGTAGCTGTATTAGGTGATTTTCTCTTAGAACAAGATTTAGGACAAGGATCTTTAGAAGGATTGATTTCTGAATTAACAGAGCTAGACAAAAATTTGTTAAAGGATAAATTTTGGTGGATCACAGGACTCATCCATGATATTGGTTATCCTTTAGGAAAAATGACAACAGCAGTAAACTATTCCCTTGTTAACCAACTTTTAAAATGCTATCCTACTATTGATTTAGAATTTATTCCTTTTGAAATTAGTTTAGCTTGGAACGGTCAACAAGAAGAATACCTTAAGATTTTAGAAGAAGGACTTTCTAAAGAAGCACGGACTTTAATAAGAAAAGGTGCAGGATTTAAGTATCAGAAATTATCTGCTCAAGATACTCAAATTTTCTTAACTCAACCAAATGGTCATCCCGAATATCAATATAAAGATCCGGTTGAATTAGATCATGGCGTTATTTCTGCTCTTTCTCTTTTAAAGGGGCTTGGAACTCCGCAAGAAATTAAAAATAATGATGATTATATTGGATATATTTTAGCAGCGAGGGCAATCGCATTACATAATTTTAAAGCCCAGCTTAAAGATTATGTTTTTGAAGAACAACCATTAGCTTTTTTTTTAATGCTAATAGATGAATTGCAGGAGTGGGGCAGACCAATTCCTATACAAGTTCGTGATACATATTTTACAACCGAATTGAAAAAAGTTACGCTATTAGATGAACTTTTACTAAGTTTAGATGAATTTTCTTGGTTAATGAAATTTAAAAATCAACAAGCTAAAGCTCTCATGGAATTTAATTTCAATTTATTTTCAAACGATAAGAAAAAAACATTTGGTAGGTTAGATAGTGGAGAAATGTTTCCTAAGACTACGATTAATCTTCAAGATGTTGAAATTTTGAAAGACAAAAAACAACAGAAGGAAAAAATTATAGCGCAAGATACTATAATTATTAAGGGTGATTCAAAAATATGGAAAATATAAAAGAAAATGGATTGAAAATTTTTAATGCTATATTTGAACAGAAAAAAAGTATTGAAATTGATGACATTGAATACCCAATTAAAAAATTTGCAAGTGGTATAAAATATGTGGATCTTTTTGGATATCGATATATAGAACAAAATCGCAATAAAAAATCAGAATGGGGTAAAAAAGCAAGAGAGGGTCATAAGATTATGTGGATTATAAAAGGGCGACGCTATGTCGCACAAATATTAGATGGGCAGTATAAAGATTTAAAGAAATAATTAAAAGAAATTGCATCTATTTATTGAGGAGTAATTTCTTCAATAGATTTGAACTAAGAATTTAATTTTAAAAATTGGACCCCATTTTATTTTTATTCTTTTTTATTCTTATTCTATTTAGTGGTAAAACAGTGAGATATTATGGAAGCTAAAATAAGAATAGATACAAACTATTATGAATTTTTGGATTTAGTTCAAGACATATCCAAAAATTCAGAATCTATTCAGAAAAATCTTATAAAAACTATATATGAGAATTATGATATTTACAAGGTTAAGCACGAAATAGATAAAAAAATAGCATTTCTAGATAAATTACTAACTAAATAAAAACTAAAAATCAAGATTATATCTTTTCCATTTCCTAAATGAGTATATTCTTTTGAATATACTCATTTTTTCTTTAAATTGTTTTTAAGCTTATCAGCAATTAGTTCTAAGTATGATTGCCGTATAGAATCTTCCTTCTTAATTCCAAATAAACTTAAGAAGTCGAATAAAACTTCTTTAGAGGCTTCAATATTTTCAGAAGTTTTTAATAAACACTCAACTTCTATAAAATGTTGATCTAATATTGGTAAATAGTCAATTAATGCTTCTATATGCAAAGATTTAAATTCAAATTCATACAAATCTCTTTCCTTTTTAATAGTAAGAACCTCTTGGAAGCCTAATTCTCTTAATAAATTCTTCATTCTATTAATATCTTCAATCTTAATATCTATCTCTTCACGAGTTTTTGTAGAACCATCTAATTTTTTGCCTTTATAAGTAATATAATGATTGATTCTTTGCTCACTTGTCAGTTCTTTTTTATTAAATTCTATACTTCTTCTTAATCTTAAGGCTTCATCTGTTTTTTTAAAATCTCGTAATCCTTTTGGCATATTAAAATAGGTATCTTCATGCAGTAAAGATAACTTGTATACACCCTTATTTTCTTCAAATTTGTTTTTTATTATTTTTGGATCTAAGATTCTAACTTTTATTTCTACTTCAATCATACCAATTATTTCCTTTCTGATAACAATTATAATTCACTATTTTTTATTAGTATTAATGGATTGAACAAGAGTTGATCTAATTATTTCGGAATCACTTAATACTGTTAGAAAACTCGCTGAAAAATATAGATATCTCCCTTATATGATAGAAAGGTATATACAATTCTTAGGATTAGATGAAACATTAAGATTATTAGAAACAAATGAACGTCCATTATTACCTTCAATTCGAGTCAATACTCTTAAAATATCGGCTTCAGATTTAAGAAAACGACTTGAAAAGAAAGGAAATGAGTTAGAACCAATTGAATGGGTTCCTTACGGGTTTAATGTCGTCAAAGAAGGGTCCAATTTGGGATCCTCTCATGAATTTCTACAAGGTTATTATTATTTACAAAATGTTGCTTCAATGCTTTCAGCTATTATTCTCGATCCTAAACCAAATGATACTATAATTGACATGTGTGCAGCTCCAGGAAGTAAATCAACACACTTAGCTCAACTAATGGGAAATGAAGGCACACTTATTTTAATTGATAAAAATCAAAATCGAATTCCCGCTTTAGAAGTCAATTTAAGAAGAATGGGAATTATTAATTCATTTGTTCTTAATATGGATGCTGTTAATTTATCAGAATTAAATATTAAAGTTGAGAAAATTTTGTTAGATGCTCCATGTACAGGTGAAGGATTGATAAGACAAGATCCAGATAGAAAAAGAAGTAAGAAGATGAGAGATATTGAAAAATTGGCTTTAATCCAAAAAAAATTATTAAAATCAGGATTAATTGCTCTCAAAACAGGAGGAAAATTATTGTATTGTACATGTTCAATTGCTCCTGAAGAAAATGAGCTAGTTATTAATGATGTCTTAAATGAGTTGAATAATTTCGCTATAATTGAAATTTCTGAAAAATATGGTGTTAATGGATTAACTGAGGTCTTTGGAACATACTTAAGAGAGGATTTGAAGTTCTCTCAACGGTTATACCCTTATATTCATGATACCATTGGATTTTACTTTTGTCTTATAAAAAGTATAAAATAATTTGCTTTTTGTAGAATTTTGGTCTATATGATTTTATAGGGATAACTTAATTAATTTCTTCTAAGTATTTTTTCTAATTGAATTCTCTTTAAAATGCCTTTAGAAATAAAAAAAGACATTGAAAAACAAGGTAAAACTAAAGAAATAATAGAATATTTAATCTTAAAGTATAAAAAAAGGATTGAAATTATAAACAAAAAAAAGTTCACCTTATTTACGCTTTCTAAAAAATTATATATTCTATCTAAACCATACCTTTTTAGAGATTATTTATACCTATATTTATTAAGAAAGAATCTTTATAGAATTCTTGATAGAAGTATTAAAGAAGCCAATTTTAAGAAATTAATAAAAAATGAAATTCTAAAAGCCCCTAAAGGAACATTTTCAGAATTTTTGAACCTTTTTAACGATATAATAAAAGAATTATGTAAAAAATCCCTTATGCAGAACGACACTTAAAATTATTTCATAAACTCAATTAGGGTATCTCTAATATGAAACCTAAGGTTATAACTAAAACACTCGGGTTAGAACATCCCAGTGTAAAGAAAGTTTTAGAGATAGCTGAAGAAATCCTGAATAAAAATAAAGTGCTTAATGTTGAGAATTTATATAATTTAGCAAAAAAGCGTTTAAAGATACCTAAAAGAGGATTATTATCAATTATCCATTTTTTACTGAATAAAAAGATATTAATTGAAGGTTCTAAATTTTCTAAGGAAACTTTATTTTCAAATAGACTAAGGTATAACATTTTTCGATTTATTAAAAGAACTGGTGGATCTCATTTTTCAATGATAAGAAAAAATGTAATAGCCGATCATCCTGATAATTCAGGGAGTTCCGGTCAATTAATTTGGCATTTAGAGATGTTATTAAAATTCAGATATATAAAAAAAGTAAAAATTGGAAATTTTTCTGTCTTCTTACCGTTTGAAATGGATGAAGAATTGGGTAAAATAAATTTCTTACAAAAGGATAAAATTAATAGAAAAATATTAAATACTTTGATTGAAAAAGAATCAATTAAACAGTCGGAAATTTATAAACAAATTAATGAAAAAAGAGAAAACGTATATTATCGAATTAACAATCTAATTGAACATAAATTAATAATAGTAAAAGAAGAATTTGATAATTTTGTATATTTAAATCCAAATCAAAAAAACAAGATTATTCAGATATCAAAAAGAATAGATTTTAATTCAAAAAATTGAAGTTTTAATTATGTGAAATAAATTTAGATCAGGGAGGTTAAAAGAAAGATGGATTTAAATTGGACATTTGAAGGTATAGTAGATTTAGCTGTTGCGACGATTCTTTTAATAGCATCAATATTATCATATCTTGAGCCTAAAACAAAAAAAATTAAATCATTATTTTTTATACGATTGGGAATTTTTATTATGGCTATATTTTTTTATGTTGATGGTATGACAATTCTTTTTCTGAATACAATTTTATCAAGAGTCAATGCTATTATTCTATTCATTTCTATTACGTCTCTCATAATAGGTGTAAATTACATATCAACAGAATCTTTTAATTCTATAAGTTTGATTATAATTTGTTGTTTAGGGGCAATAATATGTTATTTAGCATTTCAACCAGGAACAGTAGAAAAAAACATTCAAATGGGATCTCTAAATATTAATTGGGTCGGAATATTAGAGATAATGGGTGTTTTGGTTCAAACTATGGGAGTAATTATTCTATTTATTTGGGGTTTAAGAACTTGGTTAGGTGCACCTTTTTTAATTAAAAGAGAAGCATTGATCTTCTTTATTGGGATTTTAATTACAGGTCCAGGTTCTCTTATTATTTATTTGTTTTTTTATTGGGATCCAATATTTATCATCTATTCAAATTTAATGATGGGTTTTGGAAATCTAATTTTTATCATTATAATTTTAAAAGAGCCAAAATTGCTTTATATTTTACCATTCACCATTTATAGAATTGCTGTAAAAGATAGAAGTGGTTTTCCTCTATTTGATCATGATTGGACTGAATTACATATTGATGAAAAGATATTTACAGGCTTTGTAAATGCCGTACAACTCATGAGTGAAGAAGTGATGAATGTTGGGGGATTATTAGACATTAATTTGGAAAAGGGAATTTTAATTTTAAATGAATCTAAACTGATTACAGTTGGTTTAGTCGCATCTAAAACCTCTAAATTATTACGGGAATGTGTTGTACAATTTACTCAAGATTTTGAGCAAAAATTCGAACGAGAGTTGAAAAAATCGGTTAAGGATATATCTCAATACGTGGGGGCATTCGAATTGATTGAAAAATATTTTTCTAATTTTCCTTATAAAATTATTAAAAGTAAAAAACAACCACTATTATTAACTGGGAAATTTGCACAAATACCATTAGAGATAGAGAATAAACTGAAAAGTATTTTTCCAGATGAAAAAGAGTATGAAGCTGTAAAAACTGAACTGCTAAATTCACCTCTTGGTATTTGCTCGGAGTTTTTTGCTCTTTATAATAATTTAATGGATGAAACTAAGCGAATATCTGAAGAAAAAACCCGATATTTAAATGATGGTATAGATTCTGATAAAAAAATTTAACCAGTTTCATCATTCGTAATCGATTATTCTCTTTTTCGATTAAGTGAATTATTTTATTCTTTTGTAGAAATTTGGTCCTTATTATTTTATATTAGGAAAAAAAAGAATTTTATCTTAACGATATTGTCAATTAAATATATGTTTCTAATAAAAATTTTTGGTGAATCTAATGAGAAATAAAAATATTATATATATAGTGCTAGGTATTTTTCTTAGCCTTTGTTTAGTGAGCATCACAGATTTTATACCTTCTGAGAATTATTCCTCTGATATAAATAATCAAGAAAAAACCCCTTTACAACCCAGTGCGGGTGAAATCATAATTATTACTCCTGAAAATAAGACATACACTTCAGCTATGAGTGGTTATTATTCAGCTACATATTCCTTTGATGAAGATAATGTAGGAGAAAATCCTAATAATTGGGTTGTAAGTGAAGATGGAGGGACGGTAAATGTAGTTTCTGAACTAGATGGACACACTAAAGTAATCGAGCTTTATGATACAAGTGATTCTGATTTTCCATACGTGTTAAATTATTTTGATAATAATAAAACAACTGGTACAGTTGAATGGTGGTGGTGCTCAGACAGCAACACCGAGGTGGTTCAGTTTTTAATAACTGATGCAGATAATAGCGCACATATCAACATTCTTACTAGTTATACATCTAGCACTTGGATTCAATACAATGATAGTACTGCACATAACATAGCTCAATATTTACCAGATACTTGGTATCATATGAAAGTTCAATTTGATGTAGCAGGGCAATGGTATTTGTGGATTAATGGAGCTCAGTATGGCCCATATAATTATCAAGGCACACCACAGAGTATGGACCGCTTCTATGTTGGAATGAATTATGATCCATCAAATTATTACTGCTATATTGATGCCGTTGGATATTCATGGGACTCCAATTATGAACTTGGAGATAACTTGTATGAAGGACTATTGTTAAGTTTTGAAAATTCTACTAATTTAAAGTGGATTGGCTATTCCCTTGATTTTCAAACAAATAAAACAGTAAAAGGAAATACAGCGATAAATCTCCCTAATAATGGAACTCATTCAATCCAAGTTTTTGGAAACGATACTTTTGGAACAAATTATTCTTCAGAATTGAGATATTTCACCATAGATATACCAGAATGTCACATTGATAAACAAACAACTATTGGTTCTTCTGGATCTTTTGATAAGGATAACATTAAGGGAAATGATGGAAAATATGATGAAACCATTTTTGGAGGAGGTTATGGAAATCAAATCCATATACAACATGCGGATACTATATTAGGTTATCGGGGACTAGTTTGGGGCACATCCCCTCCAAGAACAGTGGAGGGCGACGTAAATAATGCTTTGAGAGAAAATGATAACGTTAATTTATTCCTTGAGGCTGATAGGCTTCATTCATATACTCCCGGTACAATTTTCATTCAGTGGGGTAATTATCAGAACTTTGATTCCTCAATTCATCAATATCTTACTGAAATTAGAATCTATTATGAGGTGATGGCAGAAGCGGGATGGGGGCTTAATATATTAGATACTGGATCTAATTTAAGATTATATTATTACGATAACTTCGGTACTAGTTCCTCTACATTAATAGCATCTGTTCCAGTCAACCAGCATTATTATTCAGGTGATATCAGTTTAACTTCTGGAACAATATTTAACCATGTGAAATCCGGTGGATATATTAAATCAATGAAGCTTTCAATGTATTCTGGAGAGAATGGACTATATGATGTCACTTGGATAAATATTGATTATATTGATATCTACTATTATTTTGATAAACCTGATATTGATTTTGAATATCAGTTTAATTGTTCAGATTATGGGTTTGAAAATATAACTGAATTTGATTTAAACATGGATATAATGGAAACGATTAGTGTATTAAAC
>JAHQWL010000102.1 GCA_029856155.1 Promethearchaeia archaeon | reverse complement strand
ATCTAGCAGTGTGATCAGATACTCCAAATTTAATCTCGCCTGAAGCTTTTGGAAACCCATTTACAATTGTTATTCTTCCTTCTATACCTGCAATATCCTCGTTTGAGACAGCGTCTGGAAGTGAACCAGATATATTCATTCTTACTTCAGGAATTAATAAGCTAAAATTTTTTGATTGAGAGATAACTTTGTAGATTTCTTTTATCTGATTTATAACTTTTAAACGCTCATCGAGGATAGTCAAATCAATTAATTTTCCTTCATCTGGCAGTTCGATGAAAGATTGAAATTTATTATCAAAAAAATCTTCTGCTTTAATGATAGCATCTTCTAAAGAACAATTTTTAGCCAAAAAGGCAGCAATTGCAGAAGAAAATACACATCCGGTCCCATGAACATTACCTTTAAATAGAACCTTTTTTTTCTTAAATACTTGAAATTCTTTCTGTATAATGCCATTTGTTTTTTTATTCATCAGAACTAAATCTAAAATATTATCGTGATTACTTTTCACACCTTTAATAATTACTGCTTTTTCAACATGGTGTAAATCCTTCTTTGCATACAACTTCTTAAGTAGAATTTCAGCTGCTTTCTTGACACCATCAATATCTTTGGCTGTTTCATTGCTTATATCTCTATTTGAATAGATTGCTGCTTCTACGACATTAGGTGTAATTACTTTTGCATAAGGAAATAATGTTCTTTCAATCTCTAATTCTAAACCCTCACTAGATAATCTTTCTCCAGCACTAGAAACTGAAACAGTATCGATCACAACATTCAAATTATATTTCTTAATAAAATCTACAATGATATCTATTGCTTTAACATCTGGAATCATGCCAACTTTTACATTTTTTATAGGATAGGCTGTTAATACAGTATCTAATTGCTTCTCTAATACATCTGAAAGAGAGTGATACCCATAAAATTTAGTAGCTGTTTGATAAGTTATCGCAGTAATAACAGAAAACGGGTGAACTCCACATCTGTCAAAAGTTCTTATATCTGCTTGAATTCCGGCACCAGAAGTAGGATCTGCTCCCGCTATCGTTAGACAAATAGGTTTCATAATAATTGTAGGTTAAAGACCAATAAAATTATTTGCTTTATCTCATAATATTCTAATATTTCAAATAATAAGTGATAAAAAAACTATTTTTGGGAGGATGATATCCTATCATAAGCCCACTGAGCTTTATCTTTGAGACCTAGTTTTTCATACGATCTTCCTAAATATAAAAATCCATCAGGATAATTGTATTTAATTTTAACTAATTTAAAGAAAAAGTTGATTGCCATGTCATATCGTCCTTTTAAATAGTTAGCTTTTCCTAATAGATAAAGAATTTTTAAATCTCTCTCATCAGTAGAATTTTCATTGTATAAATCTAAAAGTATTTCTATTGCCTCATTGAACTTTTCTTCTTCAATTAAATGCTCAATAGAATCAACAAATTTAAGAAATAGGATTTTATCTGCAACTTGTTGCGTTTTTTTTATTGATTCTTCTTTTAATTCTTTATCTAGCGCAGCTTGTTTTTCTTTTTGTTTATTATCCTTATAATCCTTAAACTGATCAATTAAACTCTGAGAATATGGCTCACTACATAATGGACAATTTTGTGAATGTAATAACCATTCAGCTAGACAGGTTTTGTGAACAAGATGTAAATTCTTACAAGATTTAAAAGAATCTGTGTGTTCATTTATATTTAAATGGCAAATTATACAAGAAGGCATTATTTTTTATTATTTTTTTTTTGAAAATTTTCAGTACTCAAGGTGTAATATAATAAATTAAAAAAAATAGCACTTTATAAGAATATGTATTTCGAAACAACGATTTAATAAAAAATAAAAACAACTTCTTTTATAGGTATTATAAGGAAAACTAGACTAATAAAAATTTACAAGAGTAAAAAAATTCATGTCAATAAATAGGAATAGACTCTTTACTGAATTGTTCAACCAATTCTTGGAAGTAAATGAAGATGTAGAAGCTGTTATCGTAAGTGATCAACAGGGTTTAGTGATTGCGGGTGAAAAAAGAAGCGATGTAGACATGGAGATTGTCTCAGTTTTAACTTCTATCATAAATCCGATTGTTGAAAGAATTCGTGATGAATTTATGTTTAAAAAATTTGGGACTGCTAGCTTCGATACAGAATTCTATAGACTCTTATTTATTTCTTTAGATGAAAGGAGAACTCTTAGTGTGGTATTAAATAATTTAGCGTCGATAGATAAGGCTAGTCCCTATGCTTATCTATTAGCAGAAAAATCTGTACAAATTCTTAACGCAGAAGAGGGTGATAATATTCAACTTGCAATACCAAATTTTGAATATGAAACTGATGAGATATCACATTATGATAGGGTAAAGAATCAAATCTATCAAATGAGATTAGATGAGGGAGGTAAATATCGCTTTAAATTTGTAATAATCGGAGATCATGAAGTAGGGAAAACATCTTTAGTAAGACGCTTTGTAGAAAACAAATTTTCTCATGATTATCGTGCTACGATAGGATTAAACATATTATCCCATTCTATCGAATTTTTTGGAAATGAAATCATTTACAGTCTGTGGGACGTAGGAGCTCAAGTTTATTTCAAACGTTTTCGCCAAACCTATTATTTGGGTACCCAAGCAGCCTTTATTGTATTTGATTTAACAAATAGAGAGTCCTATGAGAATATAAAGCAATGGTATGCTGAATTGGAAGAATTTATAGGTGGTAGGGATATTCCTCTTATAATTATAGGAAATAAAAGTGATTTGAAGGAAGAAAGAGTAGTTGAATATCAAGATGGTGTACAACTAGTAAATTTATTATCCCAAAAACCTAATATCAAAATTTCCTATATTGAAACAAGTGCTTTATCTGGGGAAAATGTGGAAGATGCCTTTACTTTAATAGCATTTCATTATATTTCTAAAAGTAAAGAAGAAGAAGAGGACATAGTAAAGCAAGATCTATTAGAAGAACTTAATTCTATTATACTGAAAAGAAAACAAGATGTAGAAGATCAAAGCTCATTATTAACATTAACAGTTATATCAGAAAATGAATTTTGGAGCCCTGGGCTTCAGATTCTCTCAGAGATCAACACTCCAAACGAATGTGAGAAAATAAGAGATGAGAGAGATGAGAAAATCTATAGATTTTCAAACGGTTTAATACTAAAAAATTATCTTTACAATAATTTTGATGTTGCCAATTCTGATGGAGTATTTTGTATTTTTGATGCGCGAGAAAAGGAACATATAATCCAAGATTGGAAAAATGTTGTTGTAAAAATCGTAAGCGAAATTGAAGAGAATAAAGTGGTCTTGATAGGAATTAGGGTATCAGATAAAAGTGACTGGTCAGTAATTATGCAAGATTTTAATGTTAACGAATTATTAGAAAAAAAGATGGTATCTTTATTATTCTTCAAAATAGGACTTGAATATAGACTAGAAATTTATGATCAATTAAAAGTTATGTTAAACACAATAAAGTATCTCTAAAACGGTCTAGTAATAAGGACCTTGAATTCATTAATCATTAGAATATCATTGATTTTTAATAATCAATAATAATAAAAATCCAAATGATAATTATTTATTATATAGATAAGAATAAGATTATTAATGTATAATTTAAAAAGGGAGAGAAATTCTTGGTATTACAGAAAAATAAGCTCTTTAAAGAATTATTTAACAAGTTTCTAGAAACCAACAGAGAAGTAGAATCTGTTATTGTTTCTGATTCTGAAGGATTAGTTATAGCAGGGGAAAAGAGAAAAGATATTGACATTGAACTCGTTTCAGTTTTAACGTCAATCATAAATCCGATATTAGAAAGAATGCGTAGTGAATTTGAATTTCAAAAATTTGGAAATGCAAGTTTCGATACTGAAGATCATCGTCTACTATTTATTTCTGTTGATGAAGAAAGAATTATAAGTTTGGTTTTAGAAAGTATGGCTTCAATTGAAAAGATTTCTCCCTATGGATTTTTTCTTGCAGAAAAAACAGCTCAAATTCTTACAGCCGAAGAAGGTGATTTAATTCAAGTATCAGTTCCAAATTTTGAATATGAAGCAGGTAACGTTGAACGATTGAAAAATCAATTATACCAGATGGAGTTAGGTTTGGATGGGGAATATCGTTTTAAGTTCGTAATTTTGGGAGATCATGAAGTTGGAAAAACTTCAATCATCCGTAGATTTGTTGAAAAAAGATATACAACAGATTATAGAGCAACTATTGGTATTAATATCTTGTCTCATGATTTTGAATTTTTTGGTAACAAAATAGGCGTAAGTTTGTATGATCTTGGTGCTCAGAAATATTTCAAAAGATTTCGAAAAATCTATTATTTAGGCGCTCAAGCGGCTTTTATCGTATTTGATCTTACTAATCGTGAATCTTTCGAAAATGTAAAAATGTGGCATGAGGAACTAAGGCTTTTTACATCAGAAGAAGACATACCAATTGTAATAGTTGGAAACAAGACTGATTTACTTGAAGATAGAAAAGTCTATTATCAAGAAGGCGCTAAATTAGCGAACAACCTTTCAGAAAGCGAAAAGATTAAATTGTCATATATTGAAACAAGTGCGTTAACTGGAAGTAATGTTGAGGATGCATTTAACTTAATTTCATATCACTATGTAATGAAGAGTAAAGAAATTGAAGATGAGAGGCGTAGTGAAATATTACTTAATATTATTAACTCTATACTGAAGAAAAAAATTGTTTTCACTGTATCTTTTATAACGGAAAGCTCGGTTTGGAGTCCTGGTTTACAAATCATTACTAGTATAAGCAAATTAGGAGAAAAGTCATTGGTAAGAGATTATGATGATGAACAGGTTTACCAATATACGAATGGAATGATTTTAAAACAACATGAATATTCTGCTCTTGATGATATTTCCAGTTCTGACGGAATCTTTTGTGTTTTTGATGTGCGTTCTAGAGAACAAATTGATCCAAATTTAAGAGAAATGATTCTGAAAGTTGTTGAAAATGCGAAAGAAAATGCTGTAATTTTAATTGGAGTGCGAGCTTCTGAGAGTATTAAATGGTCAGAAATAATTGATCAATTAAATGTTGATGAACATATTAATAAAGAGATAGTAGATCTCTTATTCTTTAGGATAGGACTTGACTTCCGTTTAGATATATTCGACCAATTAGAAGTTATGCTCTCTGCAATAGATAACAAATATTAATTTTCAATCTCTATTATTATACACTAGATGATTACAAATATGGATATTCAGATCAAGTCTTTAACCCCCGAGATTCTAGAAGATTTTCTGTATTTTTTTGATAAAGTTGGTTTTTCTGATAATCCTGATTGGGCTATTTGTTACTGTCATTTTTATCATTTTGCTGGAACCAATAAACAATTTAATAAAAGAACTGCAGAACAGAATAGAAAAGCTTCAAAAGAGTTAATCCTTTCTGGAAAGATGAATGGATATATTGCATATTTAGATGGAAAACCAATTGGATGGTGTAATGTTAATTCTAAAGAAAATTATGCAAAAATCCCTTATGAAGAAGAATCAGAAGCTAAAATTGCTTCACTTATTTGCTTTGTAATTGCTCCTTCACATAGAAAACAAGGAATAGCAAGAAAACTTTTAAGATATGTATGTACTTCTTCTCAAAAAAAAGGTTATGATTTTATTGAAGTTTACCCTAGGAAAGGAGAGAATTTGTCAGATGCTCATAGTTATCGAGGACCAACTTCATTATATAACTCTGAAGGATTTTCTATTTATAAAGAATTTAAAGAGTATTATGTAATGCGTAAAAGCCTTTAATAATATGGATTATTTTATTATAATTAGAGAATGGGTAAAAAAATTTATCTGTTTCAACTTCTTCAATTAAAAAATTTAAAATCAAAAAAAATCTTAGATCTAAAAGCTCAGATCAATATTTATCAGCGTTCTTTTAAGACATCGCAATTTTGTCGATTGGATAAAATTATTAACCGAAACATACTCTACCGAAATTTTTACGGAAGTTTTAAATATTCGAAAGAAATATTATAATATAATAAAGTTCATGTTAAAAAATGTGAACTTTAAGTAACTATTACTAAAATTAAAAAGTGGAGGAATAAGAAAATGGCCAAAAAAGTTTTTGCCTGGTCCCCTGTCCGAAAGTTAATGAAAGATAATGGCGCTGAAATGGTCGCTCGAGATGCTGTTGATGCCTTAATTGATTATTTAGAAAAGCTAGCTAAAGGCATGACAAATAAAGCTCTTGAAATGACCCGTCACGCTGGTCGAAAGAAATTAACGCTTAACGACATGGACTTGGCAATGAAAATAATGTAAGCTATATTAAATATTTACAACCTATAAAAATTATTATCTTTTTTTTCTCTATTTATAGCTTTTGTTGTATTATAATAAGAATATTAAAATGGAAAAGAACCATTAAGAGATCTTAATTTTAAATTATATAATTAGGTGTAAAAAACGCATGCCTATATTAGATAGGTCAAAAATTCGTCCTGAGATTCTTAAAGCTATAGATGAGAATCAAAAGCTCCAAATGAAGGGTGCATTAGAATTTCTTAAATTTAAAGAAAACAAAGGATTTAATCTCCAAGCATATATGCAAAAAGTCGAAGAAGGAAATAAAAATCTCTTTCAGTTGTTATCTGAAAATAAAGGAAGTATAGAAGATTTATATGGATTCTTTAGTGATGAGGACATGCTTTTACTGGCAAAATTTTTTCGATTTGTTGTTGAATATTATACAGCAGCCGAATTAGAACAATTTCCACTTCCAGAAGATGTACAAATTGAAGAAATTAATGCTGGGGGAGTTCTTGCTGAATGGCAAATAGTACCCGGTGCGCAAAAGGATAAAGTCGTTTTATATTTTCACGGAGGAGGTTTCGTTTTGATGTCGCCAAAGACTCATAGAGCCTTAACTATAGAAATTGCTCAACGTACTAAATTGCGTGTGTTAAGTGTTGATTATCGTCTCGCACCTGAACATCCTTTCCCAGCTCCTTTAGAAGATTGTGTTAAAGCTTATAAATGGCTTCTTTCACAAGGTTTTAAAGCTGAAAATATAATTATTGCAGGAGATTCTGCAGGTGGTAATTTAACACTAAGTACTTTAATTAAATTAAGAGATGAAAAGATAATTTTACCTGCTGGAGCCGTAGCATTATCACCAGGGACCGATTTTACAGCTGAGAGTAAAACTTTTTATGAAAATGCTGAAACAGATCCGATTTTAGCAGATATTGGGATTTTTTGGTGGATACCAGCATATTTAGCGGGAGCGGATCCGAATAATCCATTGATTTCACCTTTATTTGCAGATTTAAAAGGATTACCTCCAATTCTCCTTCAAGTAAGTACTAGTGAAATGTTATATGATCATTCTACTCGTTTCATTGAACGAGCGAAAGCAGCGGGGGTTGATGCTATACTACAGGAATGGAAAGATACAATTCATGTATTTCAAGGGTTTGGGTTGCATAACCTGCCAGAAGCAAAAGAAGCTATAATTAAGATTGGTGAATTTATACAAAAAATAATTAGCAGTTAGTATTCTCCAGAATCTAAATTAAAATGTAATTCCATTATAAAATTTTTTCATTTTTTTTTGTATAAAGAGCTTAAAAAGTTCAGAGTCAACATCTAACAATGCCATAAAATATATCTAATTTTAGATTTAAGCACCTTAATAAAATATCTCTTAAAATAAGCTATATTATATTTCCAACACATCTTAGATTTAATATATTATAGCTTATTTATACAACTATATTAATAAAAAATACACAAATTTTTGAAGTATGTCGGAACCAAAAGAGGATATAGCTTTACCATTTATTGAAGGAGATATTATCTCGCTTTGTGCTATGAATCTTGATCGTATTAGCCTGTATGTTGCTTGGATGAACAATCCCAAAATTAGGAAATATGCGGGATACAATATGCCTCAAACTATTGAAGATGTGAAAAAAAAATTTGAACCGAAGAAAGAAGCTGTTAAGGAGGAGATTTTCTTTGAAATATGGCAAAAAGAAGATAAAAAACCAATAGGTTATGGGGGATTTCTATGGATAGAATGGTTTACTCGTAATGCTTATATGTTTTATCTTATTGATCCCGATTATTGGGGTCAATACATTGGAACAGAGGCAGGGAAATTAATTATTGAATATGGTTTCAAAGAACTTAACCTACATAAAATTACTACGCGATTATATGCACCAAATAAAGCTTCATTGCGAGTTGCAGAAAAGATTGGGCTTACACATGAAATAACACTTCAAAAGGAAGTTTATATTGATGGGAAACATATTGATGCTCTTGAATATTCAATTTTTAAGGAAGATTTTGTGAAATCTCAATGAAAAGTAGAATTTACATTAAACAGGTTTAAAAGAATGGAGCCAAAAGAGGTAAATGAAGAAGAAAAAATAGACTATATCCCATTCATTAGAGGGAAAAACATTGATCTTTGTCCTAGAAATTCAAAATTTGCAAAACAATACCTTCGTTGGAAAAACGATCCTCGCGTAAGAAAGTATGCTCGAACAGTTGTACCAAGGACTCTTGAAGCAGAGAAAAATAAGTTTGAACGTAAAACTGAACGGTGGACAGATCATATATCATTAGATATATGGCACAAAAAAGATAAAAAACCAATTGGTAATTTGGGTTTAGGTCATATAGATTGGATAAATGGTTGGGCAAATGCATACCTATTTATTGGAGAACCCGAATATTGGAATAAGAATATCGCAACTGAAGCTACTGAATTGCTTGTTAATTATGCTTTCAATGAGTTGAATCTTAATAAATTACATGGTGGTGTTGCTGTAGAAAACATAGGTTCTTGGACTGTGGCGAAAAAAGTAGGATTTAAAGTTGAAGGAATACAAAAACATGGCATGTATGTTGATGGAAAGTATGTTGATGCGAAAGTGCATTGCTTATTAAAAGAAGATTGGTTAAAAAAAAATTGAAATAACTCAATTGTATTTAATGTAAAATTTATTAAAAGTAAGGTAGAAAATGGAAGATAAAAAATTTCCAGTTTTTATTGATGGGAATATCATTAGTTTTACACCACAATGTTCAGAACACATCGAATTATATTCAAAGTGGATGAATGATCCAAAAGTTCGTCGATATGCCCGATGGGAAATGCCTAGAACCGTTGAAGATATTAAAAGATGGTTTGAACCACGTGAAGGGAGAGTTCAAAGATTTATTGGTTTTGAAATTTGGCATAAGAAAGATAAAAAACCAATAGGCCAATGTGGATTAGCAATGATAGATTGGATTAATGGTTGGGCAAATGCTTTCCTTTATATTGGGGATCCTGAATATTGGAACAAGAATATCGCCACTGAAGCTACTGAAATGCTTGTAGAGTATGCATTTAATGAATTAAATCTTCATAAATTGCAAGGCGGAGCTGCTGTAGAAAATATTGGATCATGGAGTGTCGCTGAGAAGATTGGATTTAAATTTAATGGAATCCAAAAAGATGTTATGTATGTTGATGGAAAATATCGTAATGTTAAAACATATGGTATTTTAAAGGAAGATTGGATGAAAAAAAGAATGAAATAAATGACTAAAATTCATCAGATATGAATAATAAAGTTTTAATTTTTTCAATCTCTTGAATAGATATATTGATTATAATAATTTCTAAAAATATTCTGGTAGTTTTAAATGACGGAAGAAAAGAAAGAAGAGATCCAAATTTTTCCTTTTATTGAAGGAGAAAGAATAGATTTATTAGCCCCAAATTCTAAATGGATTACTTTATATAGTAAATGGCATAATAATCCAGACGTGCGTCATTTTGCTCGCCACGTTATGCCGAGAACTCCTGAAGAGTTCAAAAGATGGTTCGAACCTCCATCGGGACATGGTGCAAAAGAAGGAATATTTTTTACGATCTACCATAAGAATGATAAGTGCCCTATAGGTAGTATTGGGTTTGATCGTATTAATTGGGTAAATCGTAATGCATTCATCGGAGCAGTAATTGGAGAACCAGAATATTGGGGCAAAGGTTTAATAGGTGAAGCTGCGAAACTATTAATCAATTATGGATTTACAGAATTAAATTTCCATAAGATTTATGCGAGTATTATTAACCCAAATAAAAGATCACTTAGAGCAGCTGAAAAGTTAGGTTTTGAAAAAGAAGGGGTGCTAAAAGAAGATATGTATGTCGATGGAAACTATGTTGATTTTCACCAATTTGGGTTATTCAAAAGAGATTGGGTAAAAAAAGACATATAAACTTGAATTATCATCCATTTTTTTTAATCTAAATAATCTATTAAATTTGTCACATTAGCATTTTCAACTTTTTTTCAATATACAAATAAATCTATAAATAGTTTCATATCTAAAATTACATATAACTAGAATCTGCATTCGAATCAATTTAATTAAAAATGTAATATAAAAAAGTGATAAATATGTCAGAACCTCAAAAAATCAAATATTCTGAAACATTAACAACGAAAAGAATGATACTCTTCAATTTATCAGGAGTTAGCACTGCATTTTTATTCGCCATGTGGGGGCAACTTCAATATTACGCAGCTGACATTCTTTTAATTCCTCAATTAACGATTGCATTGATTTATCTAGTGTATTCTATTGTAGAAGGAATAAATGATCCAATTATAGGTTATTTAGCGGATAGATCAAAAAGATTGACATCTCGATTTGGAAAAAGATACCCTTGGATTATGATTGGTCTGATTTTTGGTCCAATCATATTATTAATGAGTTTTGTTCAAATTTCATTAAATATAACAATTTTAGTGATATGGTTAATTTTTACTATGATTTTACATGATACATTTATGACTAGCGTTGAGATCAATCATAATGCTTTATTTCCAGATTTATTTAGGGGATCTTCTCATAGGGGGAAAGTTATATGGATTGGAGCTATTATTGGTGGTACAATTGCTATTGTAGCCAGTGGTTTAATCCCTCCTTTAATTGAAGGGATCGGATATTTAGGAGCAGTTATTATTGTAGTAATTATAGCATATATTTTTGTTATTCCTTATAATTTTGGGATACGAGAGCCAGATGAAATGAAAAAATTTCGCGCTGAATTAGATGCTACTAATAGAGCAACTTCTTCTGTAAAAGAGATCGTAATTCGTGTTTTCAAGGATAGAAATTGGATGGGAATTGTTATTGCAGGGTTTGCTTGGGCTGTTGGTGGAGCTTGCTTCTTATATGGACTTAATTTTTTCGTGTTGGATAGTTTAGGAGAGGATATTGGAAAGACAGCAGGACCTCTAGTTGCGGTGAATTTTGTTGGCTTTCTTTTAGCTCCATTATGGGTTTGGATATCTAAAAAAATAGGCAATAAGAAAGCATTTATCGCTGGAATGGTTTTAAATATAATTGGATTTTTTCTTTTGTTCTTTGTTACTAGCTTAACAGGTCTTACCCTTGTATTTGGTTTTCTAGGGATTGGATTTAGTGCAACTTCGGGAGCAATTTATGGTTTATTAAGAGCAGAAGGAATTGATAACGCAACAGTTGCCTCAGGAAAACGAGAAGAAGGAAGTTATACTAGTGTATGGAAATTTTTCACTGCTTTTTCATACTTTTTCCAGACCCTCATATTTGCCATAGTTTCTGGGATAACTCGCTATGATGCTGCTCTTGGAACAGGAAATAGTGATACTGCTAAGTTTGGCTTAATCTTTCAAATGTCTATAATTCCGATGATTATATTTATAATAGGTACAATCGCTTTTGCACTTATGTATAAATTATCCAAAGAAGATGCGATAGAAAACAAGATAAAATTAGAGGAAATGAATCTTTAACAATATTAATTATTCTTTTTTTTCTTTTTAAATTCATTCCAAATTCTATTCTGGTAATAAGAGTACAAAATTACTTCCTTTAGTATAATCTCCTTTTACTTTATCTTCAACCCAAATTTTACCGTTGTAGTTATTAATAATTTTATTAACTAACGAAAGCCCTAGTCCCATACCCTTGGAACCTTTTAATGTTCTAAATCCTTCTTTAAATAAAATTTTCTTTTTATCATCTCTTATTCCAATGCCATTATCAAGAAACTCCATTTTAATTAGATTTTGAGTTTCACTTTGTTCTTTTGTAATTTTAATTTGAATATCTACGTTAGAATTCTCATTATATTTTACCGCATTTATTAAGAGGTTATCAAAAATTTGTTGTAATAATTCATTTGCTTGAACACTGATTATATTAGCGAATGCATCAATTTTTATTTCAATATTTTTCTCTGAATAAGCGCTCTGTAAAAATTTGATCGAATTTTTTAATACACTAATTACTTCGATAGGTTCAATTATCTGATCACCATTCTCCAACTCCGTGAGAGTGTGTACATTATTCACTAATTTTGCTCCTTTTTGAACGTGTTTTCTAATAATTTTAGCTATACCTTCAATATCTTTACTCTTTTCCGAATCATCAAGTTGAAGTGAAATTAGTTCTGCGGAAGAGCTAATAACTTGAAGTATGTTATTTATATCATGAGCAAAAAGATCTTTATAGAAATTGCCGCGATCATAAGCTTCATGATATTTTTTTTCGGATTCTTTTAATTTTAATTCAGCTTCTTTTTTATCGGTAGTGTCAACTGTCATTACTAAATCCGCTGGTCTGCCTTCAAAATTTATGGTTTTTGAAAAGATCTCAAGCCATCTAATTTCTCCATCTTTCCTAATTATTCTAAATGAATATTGATTTACGATATCTGGATCGCCTGCTTGTTTTTTACGTGCCTGTTCCATAACAAATTCCCTATCTTCAGGATGAATGATCTTAGCAAACTCATTAGAGTTCCAATTTTTAAGCTCATCTAAAGGATATCCATTAACCTCCGCAGTTCTAGCGTTAAGGTATTTAAATACTCCATCTTGGATTACATTTATACCCATTAATGACTGTTCAGCAATATTTCTAAACTTTTCCTCCGATTCTTTTAACTTTTGCTCCGCTTTTTTTTTTTCAGTTATATCATAGATAATTGCTTGAATATAATTACTATCTTTCATGTGGATAAATTCAATTTGACTTCTAGCCCAAAATTGACTTCCATCTTTTTGGTACAGTAAAATTTCTCTTGCTTTAGGAGTTTTACCTGAATAAGTCTGACTTTGCCTCTCTTCGATATTTGCAGAATTTGTATCAATATAGAAATTAAAACTCCTATAATTCTTACCTATAAGTTCTTCTTTAGAATATCCTGTAATCAATTTGGTCGCATCATTACAATCAAGAATGGTTCCTTCAATGTTGAAAAGAACAATCGCAAATGGAGCATTACTAAATAACTTACGATATTTTTCCTCAGATACTTTTAATTCCTGTTGGGCATTTTTCCTGTCAGTAATATCCTCGGTATGAACCAATACTAGATCTGGAGGTACATAAACGTATTTCACAATAAGATCTTTTTCATCTTTTGAACTCTGCATCTTGTACTTCGTTTCATGAGTAATATTTTTTTTTTCTTTCAGACATCGGCGTAAATTTTCTAATATACCTGGGCGATCTCTATACATTTCAGAAGCTTTTGCCCCTAAGTACATTTTTACATTACCTTGGGTAATATCTTCAGCAGCATTATTGTAATCAATTAATTCAAAAGTATCTGCTACTTTTTGCCAGGCATATGTAGGAATGGGACTGGATTTAAATAGTGCTTTAAATCGTTCTTCAGATTCTTTAAGTTTCTTTTCTGTTAATGTCATAATTAACGATTCCCTCTAAATTCTTATATGTCAAGAAAATTCGCAAAAATATCTAATTTAATTAGTTATATCACTAACATTATTTTAGGTTTCATTTAATATTCTATAAGGTATTGAGAATTTACGTTATGATAACCCGTACAAAAATTATACTTTCCATTTCTTTAAACCCATATAGCTTTATTGTGATTCTTCATATAATATAGACATAATTGTAAAAGAAAAAAAAAATCAGAATTTCTTATAATTTAGAAATAAAAAATATAAAAAAAAAGAGAATTAGATTTTGTGGAGAATTAACCACCACCAATGGGTGGAAAAATTGAAATTATATCTCCATCTTCGAGAATTGTATTTTGGTTTTTATGAGGTCGTCCATTAATCAAAATTATAGTTCTTCTCTCATCCTTTGGAATATTATATGCGTCAAATAATAGTTTTACTCTACTTTCTTTTGGAATTGATAAAATTTCTTTTGCGGGTCCGTATTGCCTTAATGTAGCAAAAAATTTTACTGTAATTGAAATTGTATTATTACTCATCTTCTTCTCGTTTAAAATACCATTTATATAATAATCCCATGTTTCGAGGAAATAACGAGACTTTATCTCCACTCATGACTTTTTTTTTAAGTCCAGCGTATCTTCCATTTACGAAAATATGGCTCACTTCATTATCTTCAATATTTAACTTCCTTAAGACATCTGTTATCCAAGTTATATCTGAATCATTTATCTTTATTCGTAATGGTAAGGTTCCTGATACCGTTGGATCTGCTTTTTTTCTTAAGTCTCCGAATAATTTTAAATCAATTGGCATTTTTTATCCATCTTGCGAATTAAAACACACTATCTAAATCTGCATCTGTTACATCGAAAACAGTATTATGTGGGGGTAGTTTTTCTTCAAGAAAAAACTCTGGAAGTCTATCATCCAGAGATGTAAATCCTGCTTTTTTGTTGAACTCAAGTTCTGTGTCAATAATTGACTTCCCAATTGGTGCAACATCAGCAACAGTTAGATTTGCTCCTAATACACCATTTAATGACTCAACAACACCTTGTAATCCTTCAGGAATATCCAGTATCGCAAATGCAATGAAGAGACAGTATCCTGATGCATCAACAGCTGCGGTAGCTAATTGTAAATTACGTGAAACTTCAGCTTTCTTTGGATCCAATGGGTCTAGCGTTCCTCCAACTCCTAGAATTTCTGGAGCAATTGCATAACCCGCTGTGTGGTCAGCACCCATAGGAGTCGTGGCATAGGTGACTCCAATACCTTTTATTGCCCGAGGATCATATGCAGGCAATGATTGACCTTTTACAGTAGGTATCCTTGTTATTCCTAGAACCTTTCCCGTAATTTCAGTACCTTGAGCTAATATTCTTCCTGTAGGGGTTTTATTACGAATCTCTTCCATGAGCTTCAAAGCTCCTTTGCCATCTCCAAATTTAACTAAACCACCTTCCATTGCCACTCCTAATGTACCTCCAGCTTCAATTGTATCACACCCTAAATCATTACAAGCTCGAATTAGTTCACCGATATCATCTAGATTGTAGATACCACTATTAGGTCCAAGAGCCCAGACACTTTCATATTCAAGAACACCGACTGGATCTTTTCCATTTGGTTTTACCCACACTTCTGAACATTGAATAATACAACCAGGATTACAGAAATGAGGACGTGTTCCCCCTCTTTTCTTTATTTCTTCGGCTTTCGCTTCACCAGAGACTTTCTCAGCTCGCTCATCTTGACCACTAGAGAAATTTCGTTGAGGTAGGCCTCCTGCTTCATTAATAATATTAACTAATACAGCTGTACCGTATGAATTGAGAGCTCCACCTGGTTTTGTAACATCATGGGATGTTAAGGCATCTCTTAATTTTTTAATACCTTCTTTAAATACTTCTTGGTTCGCAATTTCTACTCCTGGAGCACCTGCTTCATCAACTATTATAAATTTTAAGCCTTTAGATGCCATAACAGCACCTAAGCCACCTCTTCCAGCATATCTACTAGGTAATCCTTCAGGATCAGCAAAACAAACCCCTGAATTACCTCCAAGAAGCTCAGCTGCTATTCCTACACCACATATCCCTGCTTTTTCACCAAATTCTTTACGGAGATCCTTATAAACACCATATAGTCCTTTACCAGACCATTTATTTGCATTTATGAATTCTCCACCATCCATAGTTACTTTTAGGAGATAATAATCATGTCCTTCATGTTTACCTTCTATTATTATAGCTCCTATACGCATCCTCGCTAACATTTGGGAAAATGGGGTCCCTGCATTAGCTTCCTTTATACCTCCTGTTAATGGAGATTTTCCTCCTACAGAAAGTCTTCCACTTGAGGGTGCAGCAGTACCTGTGACTATCCCAGGAGCAAACACTAATTTATTATGAATTCCTAATGGATTACAAGTTGGTGGAACTTCTTTAGCAACTATCGTTGAAGTCATACCACGACCTCCTAAAGCGGCATAATCTCCGGGTAGATCTTCAAATTTAGCTTCTAGATTATTCATATTCACTCTTAATATTTTTTTTGGCAAATTTTTCACCTCTTTTTTTTAGGCAAATAATAATAGTATTTCAGTTTTATTTAAACGGTTCGTTATGTACAAACTGTAATAACGATAAATTTGACTTCTTTTCCTTCTTAACAATTAAGTCGAATTTTTAAATTAATTAAATATAAGATAAATAGTAAATTTAATACAAATCTAAGTTTATTACTTTTTGAGAGATATGGATGATATAAATAATCATATTAATGAGTTTATATCATTTAAGATAATTCAGAGTGGGGAAATAAAAAAGGTTTCATTATCTAGATCGAATTTGGGAAAAAAATTTAATGAGATATATGGTTTATTATTAAAAGAATTAAAACTTAAACAAAAAGATACTTATCTAAGTAATGAGAACGGAAAGATGGTAGGAGATCTTGATTTAGAATTGTCTTTACAAGAGATTATAAAGATATTTGGTAATAAGTTAAAGGTATATTATGAAAAAGTATTTTAGATGCCCTTATTCCATAATCTGCTATTTTAAAATAGGAATTAGAAGATGACTTGGAAATTCTCCTGTATGATAGATTTTCTGTTTAGCTATGATGTAATCTCCTGGTTGACCTTCTCCTCCTAAATTTGAATTTATATCAAATCGTGGAAAATTACTTGAGGTTATTTCTATTCGTATTCGATGTCCTTTCCTAAAATAATTAGATGTATTTCCCAATTCTATCTCATACTTATAGATTTTCCTTGGCTCAATAAGGGAAGGAATATCTTCATTATTTCTAAATCTTGCCCTGATTCCCGCATCTAAAATATTTATCGCTTTTCCTCGAGGATAAACGTCTATTAATTTGATCGTGAAATCAGTATCTTTCGCTGATGAGGAAGCAAAAAGTATCATCCTTACAGCACCAGTTATTTCTAATCCTTCTTTTAAAGGCTTAGTAGAGTAGATTAAGACATCTCTTCGTTTTTCGGCATCTTTTTGATTTTGAGCTCCTTTTAAAATCCCTAAGTTCCTTCCTCCTTTTGTAATAACTGGATCCATAGGATCAAAAGTATATGTATCCTCTGATTCATTAATTGGTTCTTTGAAATCTAATACACCATCTCCTTTTAGACTATTTGCTCCTCTTACAGAATGAATATATAATTTTTTATAATCACTATTTTCAGGTGGCCACTTCTCTGTGTATCTCCAAATATTTTTCCCCATAACCCAATACTTTATAGAAGGTTTATTTATATCAGGGAAAGCATTCATATCTCCCATCAACCAATGACGGTTCCAGGCAAGATTTAAAAATTCTTTATAAAATCTTAACATTCCGGCATTTCTAATGCGACTTTCAGGATGACCACTCGCACCATGAGCCCACGACCCTATAAGCAATTTTGAATATTTTCTAGCATCACCAATAGCGTTATTTTTAATTTCGATAAAATCTTCTAATTGTTTTTCAAAAAACATATCCTGCCATCCAGCTAGCATAAAAGCAGGTTGTGAAAACTTTTTATTATCCATCTCTAAGAATCCAGACATTTTGTATGAGTCCTTATCTAAACCTCGTGTAATTAAGAAATCATTTAAAAATTTATAATAAATTTCGAGGCTACGTTTAGAGGGATTAAAGTTATCTATATTATAAAAAGCTACTAGAAGATCTTGAACTTTTTTAATAGATTTCCCTTTTAATTCAGATAATTTAATCCGACTCTTTTTTTTAATTGGGTCATTAAATAAACCATATCTAGGATTTATATATCTCTCATACATTAAATCTGTTAACGTATCTACATCAGGGGCTTCTCTATATGATGCAATATTGACCATTATTCTGTAAATAGAAGTCGTTAAGGCATGAATTTCGAGTCCTCCATTATTTTGCCATAAATTTAGCGTTGATGTAATTGCTGGAGCGATACAAGTTAAATAGTCATTATCCCAAGATACTGCCAGTTGAGTTATACCAAAATAACTTGCTCCTGCCATGCCTATTTTCCCATTGTACCAATATTGTTTAGAGATCCATTTCAAAGTATCCAATCCGTCTTCTCTTTCTGTGAATAAATAATAATTGAATCCACTTGAGTGTCCGGTTCCTCGTATATCTTGAATTATTGTTACGAATCCAAAAGTGGCATATGCATAGCCTAAAATACTCATAGTATCCTTCCAATATGGTAATCGTACTAATATTGTTGGACATTTGCTTTTTTTCTTATAGACCTTTTTTGGAATATATACATCTGTTGCTAATCTTGTTCCATCTTTTAATTTTACAATACATTCAGGATACCTTTTGACACCATTCTTAGCATACCCTAACCCTAAAAAAATTCCCAAAATTTTCACTAAGGGAACAGTTCCATGTCTCATTATAATTTTATTTAATGATCGTACGAATTTTGGCAGGCTTGGCTTCACTACTATTTTTAAATAAGATAGGTCAGTAACATATTTTTCGTTCATTACCATAAAGAAAAATTGATAATTTAAAAAGTTTCAAAAATGAAAAATGGCAGGCCCGAGGGGATTTGAACCCCCGATCTTCGCCTTAGGAGGGCGCTGCTTTTCATTGGTCGCAAAATGCTAGCAATCTTATCCAGACTGGGCCACGGGCCTAAAATTATTTAGTTTTAGTATAATTTTATAAAAGTATAATATAATAAAAAGTTAAATGAATATCTCTACTGAAATAAAATTAAGGTATTAACTGAGAGTGCTTATATAATATGCTACACAAAAAATAAAACAGAAGCATTGACCCTCGATTATTATTGCTCTTTCAATTGATATTTCTGCTTGACAATTCATAGCACAATAAGTCATTAATCAGTCTTTCTCTTTTTCTTCATTAGACAATTTAATCGTCGGTTTTTATGTGAGTATTTAAGTATAAAACTATAAAAATAATCAAAAGGTTTTAATTTTAATTTATTCATAAAGTAATTATAAATATTTTTTTATGAATAATTGTTTTTTCAGAGTTTAATTAATAATGTCACGTGAAAGTTATTCAAGATCAAATCGTCCAATTGATTATTTGAAGTCCTCTATTAATGAAATAATTCTTATTAAAGTAAAGCGTAATCGATTGTTTAGGGGGCGTTTAGGTGGATTCGACGAACACTTAAATCTCTATCTTGAAGAAACCAGTCAGATTTTTGAATATCAAGATGATGAAGGCAACATTAGAGAAGAACACGAAAACATAGGAAATTGTGTAATTAGAGGAGATAATGTCATCTTTGTAAATCTCGCTAACATAGAGGGGTCCTAACATAGAGGGGTCCTAAAATTCAATAGTAGAGACTTAATTATATTTTTAACGCGAAATTATTTAGTATATATTAGTATAAAAATTTGAAATACCTGCATTAATTAGCTTTTTAATATAATAATCCTTGAAAATTGACTACACCAGCACTAGAAAAAATAAGCAAATCAATTTTAATAAATCCAAACTTGGGACATCCATCAATTTTAAAAATAAATAATAAATTAAAAAATAAAGATTTTCAAGTTCATTTCTTATTTATTTCTGATCATTATGATTTAGAGACTTTTACCAAATCCATTCAAAACCAGATATCTTTAGTTCCCTTATATGATTATAAATGGTCCTATAAACTAATCTTCGTGAAAAAGCCAAAAGGATTATTCTCAAAGTGGAGGGAGAAAAGAGCTAAAAAAAAAAGAAGAAAGTTTTTTGAAGGTATATTAAAAACTGGAAAAGATTTAGATATAAATTTAAAACGACTGAAAGAATTAAAATCACGACTACATAGAGGGGATCCTATTTTTCCTAAAGTAATAAATGTTGAAAATTCTTCTATAATCCCAATTCAAAATGTCTCTACAACAAATAATTTGAATCCACAAGAATTTTTAATAAAAAATCATGTATTTGGCGAATTAAATAAATTTTATAAGGTGACTATCGAATTTACTCTAAATAAGGAAGTCCTGAAATTTCTAAAGGAACGAAATTTTGTTATGTTTGATGTATATAGCGCTAATCACCAAATAAACTATCATTCCCTTGTAATTTCCAAGCAAAAATGGGAAGATTTTACATTTGTTCATGCTACAGATCTACACTTAGCAGAAAGAAATGACAAAATTTATGGAATTGTTAAAAAATGGACAGAATCCTCAATTAAAGAGAATGTAGATGATTTTTTTGAAACTGTAAGAAAAAAGTTGAAAATCAAAAAGAAAATAAAGAAAGAAGAAAGCATACTCTCAGAAATGAAAATTCCCTTAAGAAAGCGTTTAATTAATCCAAATAATCAATTTAGAAGATTTATAAAACTGATGAATAGGAAAGTGCTTAAGAATGAATTAGATTTCATTGTAATAACCGGAGATATTGTTGATTATACAGTTTTGAGTAGATTATCTAAGAAACTTCGTAAATCGAACGAATTTAACTATGACGATAGTAAT
Organism: Promethearchaeia archaeon; assembly: GCA_029856155.1. Taxonomy (GTDB): domain Archaea; phylum Asgardarchaeota; class Lokiarchaeia; order Sigyniarchaeales; family SOKP01; genus Loki-b32. Next base: position 51,157 of record JAHQWL010000102.1, on the reverse strand, counting down.
TGGTTAACTTTCAAAAATACAATCTTGAATATACCATCTAAAGAGAAATTTAAAGGAGTAGTTCGTGGTGAAGAATTAAATTGTCCAATTTTTACAACCTTAGGGAATCATGATTATCGTCCTTTTCATTATGATCTCACATGGGCTGAGATGTACAAGAAGATTGGTCTAAATGCTTCTGAAGCAATTGCATTGAATGAATTATTTTCTGCCTCTCCTATTACCGCCTTAACAAAAACCTCCTTAGCTTTAAAAGGGTATTTAACAGAAATTAATTCTTCTTTTGACTTTTCTATTAAGCTTGGAAATAACTTGTTTATTATCTTAAATACGGGTTCTGATTCTTTTAAAAATGTAAGAGATCTAATTACTGGTCATCCGTCCGTAACCGGAGTTTCATATAAGCAAATAAAATATTTAGAAAATTTGATTAATAACGTAATTAAAAACGATACTAACACTTTTCTTTTTTTGCATGGACCACCGTTAAATTCTGGAGGTAAAAAGTATACTATTAATATATTTGAAAAAAAAGGGAGTCGATTTATTACACAAAAGTTAAATGAGTTTAAAGAATCATTGATTAAAAAATTAGGAAAGCCTATTTCAGCAGCGCGAATTGATGGTGTATTTAATATGAAATATGGATCAATTTCATCAAATTGGGAAAAAATTGTTGATTTCTGTAAAAATTATTGTATTTTGACTCTTGCTGGTCATACTCATGATTCATTGGAATTTAGGTTAGAAAATCCCGAGAAAAAAACTAGTGTGTATGATGCTCCTCCATTCAGGTTAAAAAAAATTGAAAACCCAGCAGCAATATATTATGATAATTATTCTGAAATATATTCCGAAGCAAAAAGTATAAAGGAGAATGGACCTTTTGTAGTGCAAACCCCCGCTTTAGGATTAGGTAGCTATAGAAACCCCGATACTGCAGGGGGATATAGAGAAATAATCGTTAAAGATGGCAAATTAAATTCTTTTAAAATAAAATATATCAAACGTTAAATTGAAGTTCTTTACTCTTAATTTTTTTAAAATTTCAATTCTTTACGTTTCTTAAAATCTTTGTATAATATTTCCTAATTGTATTAATTTCTTTAGAGTTAAAAACATCCATTTTGAAAATTTTTAAAAAGGAACTGAATTTTGGATATATTTTTGGCATGGTTTTTGTAAGAAAGAAACAATTAATTGCTGTAAATAAAATCCCTAATTTCTCTTTTATTGTAAATGAGTTAGTCTTCATAAAATCGATATATAAATCAGAAGAAATTAAAGCATTCTCAATGGGAATTTTTAGATTTTCTTCAATTACTTTAGCTCCTTTAAAGAATGTTGGTTCTACTACAACATTTTCCGAAATAATTTGATCTATCCGTTGACTAGTATCAATAATATTGATATTATTCTCAATATAAGTAGTTTTCATAGGAACCAGTTCTTCAGTTCTTATCAAGGAATCTTCCTGACCGGTTTCTTCTTCTAACCCGAATAATGTTTCATAACTTAAGTCAGTATTCTTAAACAATTCATTCAATAACGGAGAGTCTTCTGTACTCATATCTAATATATCTGCGATAATTCGAATCATTTTATTGCGATTTTCCTTCCTATTCGCTACCATTGGATAAGTTTTTAACCCCGTGAGAGTTTCAATCTCTTGTACACTCAATGCATTGGGTAGATCTTGCTTATTTCCAATAATTGCTGGTCGAGCATGAGGAACTTCTTTAACTTTTAAATCTAAAAAGAATTTACTTTTCTCGACATTTTTTAGTGTAGAATCCGTTACAATAAGCACTGCGTCGCTTTCTTTTATAAATCCTTTCCAAAGAAATTTAAATTGTTCTTGACCAGCAAAATCAAACAATCGAAAAAAAAGTTTTCCTATTTTAATAGTAGCAATTTCCCCTGTAATAGTCGGAATGTGTTGAAGTGGAATCTCATCCATTTTTATTAGTTTTTTTATCGTTGTTTTACCAACTCCCGCAAAACCTACCACAGCAATTTTAGGCTTTAAATTTCTATGCATTTCATCAAGAGCTACATTAATTCCTTTAAATTCTAAATCCGTTGATTTTATATCCTTTAAGTTAATAATAAAACGGTGTAGGAATAGATTTTTAAAATTCATCAACTGAGTTTTTATTGCTCTATAAAAATCGTCCATTAATCCTGTTATAAAAAGAAAAATTAAATTATTTTCAAGCTCAACATCATAAGACACTCTAAATTTTATAAAATCAAAATATCCTGTTGTTTTACCAAGGGTTCTTTTTGACTCCCTTATAATCTTAATACTGATATCCTCAATCTCAGAATTATTCAAAGCATTTCCATAAACTCTTCTATAAATAATATCATTTCCTTGGAGTACAACTACTTGTCTCAGCATATCTTATATTAAATTCTACTCATCAATATTAAATAGATTACCTAAAATTAATATCAAGAACAAATACTTAGTAAAACTAGATCTATTTAAAGTTCATTAAAAGCAAGAATTTTTTAATAACGCATCGAACTAAAAACACACATAAAAATTTGCAGATAAATTAAATAAGATCAAATACTATTCATGAATTTAGCTACCTTCTTTAGGAATAACTGTACCTAAGATAAATTTTATACAAATAAATTATTAAATTGGAAAGGATTATTTATCAGAAATTCTCATATGTATTTAATAAATCCTCCATATATTACAAAAAATATCCGAATACCGACGTGTTGTAATTGTACCTTAAAAATACTTCTCAACTGCTTTTTGATGATTTGGATAAAAATCAATTATCTTTAAGAGAAACTGGACTTCAAGCAATTGAGAAATCCATTAATGCTGTAAAACCTAAAAACATGATGGAAAAATCACTTAAAATACAAAATGGCAAATTATTAATTCAAAACGATGAGTTTGATTTATTAAAATTTAAAAAAATTTACATAATTGGTGGTGGTAAAGCAGCTGCTGAGATGGCATTGTCTCTTGAAAGATACTTGAAAAGTTTTATAGATATTGATTATGAGGGGATTATTAACATACCAAAAAATACGGAAAACCAAGAATTGTTTATAGAGAGTAAAATTTCCATCAATATTGCTTCCCATCCTATTCCAAATGAAAGTGGATTTAAAGGAACTAAATCTATGATGGAAATTGTTGAGAATTCAACTGATAATGATCTTATCTTTTGTTTAATTTCTGGAGGAGGCTCTGCTTTACTTCCTTTACCAAGACAAAGTATAAACCTTGAGGATTTACAAAAAATTAATTCCCTACTCTTATCTTCTGCAGTGTCAATTCACGAGATTAACACTATTAGAAAACATTTATCAGATTTTAAAGGTGGTAACCTTGCAAAGAAATTATATAAATCAAGTGGAGCCACCTTAATTTCTTTAATCATTTCAGATGTCGTTGGAGATAATTTAGATGCGATTGCTTCTGGACCTACAGTACCCGATAATACTACATTTAAAGATGCCCTTGAATTTTTAAAAAAATATGATCTTTTAAATAAAATTCCTAACTCCATAAAAGAATATTTAGAAAAAGGGTTATCAAATCATAGATTAGAAAATCCAAAACCCTATGATCCATGTTTTACAAATGTTCATAATTATTTAATTGGAAGTGTGACTTCTGCGGTTGAAGAAATAAAATTTTTCTTAAAAAGTAAAGGATATACTGTCATTTATTTCTCTAACAATGTAATCGGAGAGGTTAGAGAATTTGGAAAATCACTCTATGCCTTAATGTTACAACATTTAGAAAATTACTCAAACCAAGAAAAATTAGAAAAGAGTGCTTTAATTGGAACAGGAGAATTAACGGTTTCAATTAAAGGGAATGGTATTGGAGGTAGGAACCAAGAAATGCTTTTAAGTTTCCTAAATAATATAAAAACTAAAAAACTAAATTATAATTTTGTAATCATTGGAGTAAATCTTGATGGCATTGAAGGAAATAGTAAAGCAATGGGGGCTTTAGTTGATAATTATGTGTTGGAACAAATGATTATAAAAAATATTGATCCCGAGGTGTTTTTAGAAAATAATGATTCAAATAGCTTCTTCAAGGAGTTAGGAACGGAATTGATAACAGGACCAACTGGTTGTAATGTAAATGATATAATCTTGATTCTTTTTTCAAATTAAATTTAAATATTAAAGGATTTAATAAAAGTAATGAAAATGAGTGAAGTGATAATTTGTCCCGCTTGTGGCTTTAGCTTCAGATCTTTAAGTACAAAAAATGAAAATGATAGGACTGTGTGTCCTATGTGCGGTCATGAAATTAGCGATCCTGATATCTTACCCTTTCCTCTAAAAGAAGATGGCAAAAAATTTGTGTAATATAAGATAAAGCTTCATTTCTGTTACATAAAACTCTCTTACTTTATATTGATAAATTTTTTATAGGAATGGCGATGAAATTATTTTATCGATTAATTTATATTAATTGGTAAATAGTTTTCAACTTGATAAAAACAAATTCTTGGTAAAAAACAATGGCTAAAAAAGATAAAGATAAGAAAAAGAAAGAATCAAAACCAACGGCGCGAATGGGCTGGGGTAAGGAAGAAATTGAAGAAGAACTCGTTGCTGAGGGATTGAAAAGAAAAGATATGGACACTGGTCTTGTTGAATTAATCGATCGAGATACTGCGACTCCTGTTATTGAGACTTACGATGAAGACACAGGTAAACTTGAAGGAAGCATCGTATTGAAAAAAGGAAATAGAGAAGGTTTATTAGCATTAGTTAAAATTATTGAAGAAGTGGACGTAAAACAAGATCATGATGCTAACATTAAGTCATTTACCCATAAAGGAAAATTAAATATTGAAAATCCTAGTACTGTTGATAGATTATGGGATATTGATATCTCACTTGAAAATATTGGTAGCACTGATTTGAAATCAAAGGATATTTCAATACAAGAATTAGGCACAGAAACACCAGATAATATTGACTCAAGAGAATTTCGAATAACAAAAGATATAAAAAATTTATTGCTTGTTAAAGAGTTTATTTGCACCCTTCCCAATGCGGATGAGGTATTGAATATTAACGACATTGAGAAAGAGTTAACAAAATTAAAGGATAAAAAAAGCGGAAATGCCTCTAAACCCCCTAAACCCTCTAAAAAAGAACCTGAAATCAAAAAGGAGGAAGAAGAAGAGGAAGATGAATTAGGTGAAACTTGGGGTGATGGAGGAACTCTAGCTGAGACAGGTTTAGAGTCTTTCGGAATCTCGATTGATAGAGAAAATGTTGTTCACTTTGCAATTGCTCTTAGAAGCTTGTTTGATAAACCTGTATCAAACATTAAAGTTGTAAAAAATATTCCCGATGATTTTACAAATCCTGTGATTGTAGATACTACTGAAGGAAGAGCTAATATTGAAGGAAACCAAATAGTCTGGACATTTGATAAATTAGCCCCAGAGTACACTGTAATGTTGAAATTTACATGCAACATTATGGTGACTGATATTATTAAAAGACGAACAGGAACAATCGAGGTTACATATCAAAGTGCTTCTTCTTTTGCTGAAGGTTTAGATATAGGTAAATTTGATGCTTATACTAGAAATAAGTTCTATATTGATACGGTTGAAAGAGATGAAGAACCAGGTATTTTTGATTGTAAACTTGTATTTGATAACGCTTCAGAGTTTATAATTCAACTTTTTAATGCAGATGTATATGCTCCTGAAGATGAATCAAAGAAATTTGTAGACATAGATCCAAATGAGGTTAATCTCTTACCAAGTGGAGCCCAATGGCACTCAATAAAATGGCAATATGAGAGTGAGGAATATCCTACTTTTAGGAAGAAATTAGAATTTCGAGTAATGCCGGATTTTCAAACAATCGTAAATGGAACCGCTTCTCTTTCAGATGTTATATTAGAAATTGGAAGTATCACTGGAGTAATGTCATATAACTTAACCGAAGTTCCAACTTATCGTCCTAAAGATGTTATCGCTACACTTAAAGTAGTTAATAATGGTTCAGCTCCTCTAGATGAAATAACTGTTGTACACCATTCTTTCTCAGAAGAATATCAACCACCAAAAGCAAATGAGATAAAATTAGTATGGGATGGGGAAGAGGTTGAAATAGCTGCGGCTGCTGTATCTTTTGAGGACAAGGAATTTAAAATTGATCTTAAAGATCTAAAGGATAGTAGCACTGGTATGTTTAAACCAGAATCAACAATGGAGTTTGAATATCCTATTCATTGTATGAATCCTGTACGTGAATCCACTTTTGAATCTGAAATTATATATCTCGCTAACACTTTTCCAATAAGTCAAGAGCTAGAATTTAAACCAGAAGTTCCTGTAATCGAAGCCATGCATATTAGGCGCAAATTCAGAATTGGAAAGGAAGTTGTACCTATTGGAGATCTTGGAAATTATAGAATTATATTAACTCTCGAAAATATTGGTGAATCTAAGTTAAGTCACCTTATCTTACTTGATAAGGTTCCAGACTCTTTTGAATATGGTACCTATTCCTTGACTCCAGAAATTACTGATGAAGTAGGACAAGACACGTTAAAATGGGATATTGAAGTTTTGGAAGTTGGCGAAAAATTAGAAATCACATATGAAATAACGGGTACAGGTAAATACAGCCCATCTGATGCCCAATTAGCGCTCTAACGCAAAATAAATATTTTTTATTTTTTTATTTTTTTTTATTTACCATAATAGTTTAATAAACATTTGAGATAAGTATTAAATGAATAAACAATCAAATTTAATTTAATTACTATCACTTTCTATAATCATAAATAACTTAAAGAAACCATGTTAAGAAAACGTTATCAGCTAAATTGGATGTTTGAGTGTCCAGATGCCGTATTAACGTGTTCTATTTTGAAATGTAAAGATGAAAACTTTCTTGTATTTGGTGGACATGATAAAACTCTTTATCTAATGGATGAAGAGAAGAATATACTTGATGAACGAATTTTTGATGGATGGTGTCGCTGCACTTATCCAATTGATATAGATGGAGATGGATGTGATGAAATCTTGGTGGGAGCTGGAGATGGAAATTTTATGGTTATGAAATTAAATATAGAAAAAAAGAAACTTGCTGGACTAATGCGCTACAAAACCTCCAAGAAGATAGATTGTTGTATCGCAGGAGATTTTACTCAAGATGGGAACATTGAGATGATTTTTGGAAGTGAAGATAAAACCCTTAAAATATTCGATGATATTAAAGCTAAAGAACCAAAATATATTTTTTATTATGATTCATGGGTTACCGCTTGTACATTAGGATTTTTGAAACTACCAGATAATGATTTACCCATTTATGCATTATTAGTTGGAACTAAAAATGGAATCATCCAGCTAATTCAATTCACAGAAAATATGCCTGATATTATTTGGCAGAATAATTTTAATACTCAGATTAATGATATTCAAGTTGGAGATGTTACTAATGATGGATTTAATGAGATAGTATTAGCTACTGATGATTCATTTATTAGGATTTTAGATAGTAAAGGTGAACTTATTAAAGAGATTGAAATTGATGATGGTCGTCCAGTTTCATTATTAATTGAAGATATAGATGGTGATAATGCAAAGGAAATTGTTGCGGGATGTGCTGATGGGTCCTTAAAAGTTTTTCATAATCAATCATTAAATTCCCACGATTTTGAGTTAAAATGGAAAACAAAAGTTGCATCATCGATTAAAAATGTATGCTATATTTCAGTAAATGGACAAAAATTAAAACAAATTGTATTTGGAGGATATGATCGTAGAATTAGAAACGTGACTGATTTTGAATGGGGTCAAAAACAAGCTCTTGAGATTCCTCAAAATATTCAAATCCCAGAAACTCCAATTATCAGAAAAGAAGACTTTATTGAGCAATTAGCTCAAATAAAAGATGTTCCAACAAATATTAGAGAATTTATTTTTAATAGTTTGCAGGAGAAGGGTCATTTAAAGAATTTAATGAAAGAACTAACAGAATTAGGGTATTCAGAGGATGAAATATTAGAAGAATTCACATTGCTAAAAACACAAAAATCAGTTACTTATGAAAAGGTTACTTATCCTGTAGGGAGTTTACCTAAAGAAGAAATGCAAAAAGAAATTCCTGAAGAAGTTAAAGCAGATATTGTAGTTAAGGAACAACCAAAACCTAAAGTACAACCATTAGTTATTGAAAAACCAGTAGAACCTATAAAGGAAAAATTACGCGCTGCTCTTGAAAACAAAACTAAAAAGCCAGTGTCTAAAGAAATAGTTAGTGTTGTTGGTTCATTAGAAGATACAATTATAGCTTATCTAAAGGAACAAAAAGTTGTTGAAACAAAAGCTCAATTTGTTAATGATATCCAAGAAAAAGGATTCTCTAATACTCAAATTGATAAAGAAATTGCTTTATTAAAAGACCAAGGTAAAATTCAATACTCTCGTGCTAAACCGAAGGGTTGGTGTTTAGTTGAATAGTTATTCCTGAGTTTTTTTTATAAAAAAATCTAGTAATGTTTCATTAAAATACTCAAATTGGTTTAATTGTGTGAAATCAACTCCATTATATTTTTGAATAAACAATTGAAGCACGGGATCAACTTTTTCGAAAAATTTCCTGACGAGTTTATCAGATTTCTTTTTACTCTTATCAACTAAACCATATAATATTATTGGTTCTTTATCACGATTATCTTCTGATTGAACTTCAGATAATTTAAAGATAAATAAGATATTCCCTGATTCTAAGTATTCTAAAGAACTTTTATTAAATGCAGTATCTGCAAAAGTATTAATAGCAGAAATAAATGCGCCTCTCAGATCTTTATTTACTCCGCTTTCTTTTTGCACGGGTAACTCTTTAAAGATATGATTTACAAGTACAAAACCCCGGAATACAAAACCTATCTCGAAAAGTTCCTTCAATTTCGAACCAGAAAATTATAAATTTTTTATTGCAATACTAAATATATTTGTTAAGAATTTAATAGTTATTTTCATATTTAATTTTAAACTAAATGCTTATATACTATTAAAAAGAACGAGTTTATAAAAAAATGCAAAATATCGATATTCGATTCGATGAAAAACTTAAAGAATTAAACGAATTGTTACCCAAACTAAAAGAGGGAGTTAGTTGTGCAGAACTGACATTAACAAGTGTTCTGGATATTCTAGAAATTGATAATTATATATTTCATAATCTAGCAATTCCTTTAGCGGGTAGTTTTGGTGGCTATAAATCAAAGAACGGATGGCAAGGAGCCTGTGGTGCCGTTTGTGGGGGATGTGCAGCAATAGGGATAATAATGGGAGGGCATAAAAGAATGGATAATGAAATTATGTTGGAGGTCTATTTAAAAGCAGCTAAGTTCGCGTCTGATTTTGAGAAGGAATTTGGATCTGTAGTATGCCCAGAACTCTGTGGGTATGATTTCAGTCAAGCTGAAGGTATGACAGAATATCGGAAAAATGGAACTTGGACAAAGAAATGTTATCATTATGTAGTGTGGGCTGTAGATCAAGTAAGAAAGATTACACGCAGTGAATTAAAAGAATACTGGGAATAAATTATTTTAAAAAAAATCTCTAAATCCGAAATTTTTATCTTTTTGAAATTATAAGTTTTTTATACTAATATTGGTTTATTACAATTATTCAAATAAAAAATAATTGATTAAAAACTTAAGGGATAAGTTATATGAGTGAAGATGAGTCAAGGTTTTGCCCTTTTTGTGGTATTGAGCTATCGTGAAAAAAATTATTTTTCACGGCTTAACAACACCCATATTGGCAACATATTCAAACAGAACATCCAGATAAATATACCCAAAAAGAGACTTGGATAAAATTATATCAAGATTATACTAATTTGGGTATGGATGAAAATACATCTTTAATGGTAATTTCAGAATTATTTAATGCAACTCAAGAAGAAGTTAAATCTTTTTTAAAGAATGCTAAGGTATTATGATTTTTTTTCTAAATATTCGCCATTAAAATAAATAAAGAAATAATAAAAATTTAAATCCTAAATTCTAAATTACGAATTAAAACTCCTCTTCTTCATCGCTTTCTTTTAAGATTCCTGCTTGTTTTAACAAATCTTCTACGCTATCTCGAGCTTTAATTACTTGTTCATTTTCATTTAAGTTGAGTTTCTCAATTACATCATCACTAAATTCCATAAATTTTTCGATAGCACCAGAACTGAATTCTTTTATTTTTTCAGAAGTTTCTTCTATAAAATCTTTTCCAGATTCACCAAAAACACTTCCAACGAAATCAGTAAATTGTTTATTCAAATTTTCAATGAAATTTTCTTTTTTTTCTCCTTCTTTACTCATTTACAAATACACCATTTTAATTTTAATTATTTTAAATAATTTTTTTAAATATTAAAATCCATATACTATATTATATTAACTTTTGTTGCCTCCAACTTTTAAGGTCTTCTTTATTATAACCGAGTAAATCACAATAAATTTCCTCATTATTTGCTCCAAATTCAGGTCCTGAACTCTCAACCGAGCCCTTAGTATCAGAAAAATTTATCAAACGATTAGGGATCGTAGCTTTTTCAACACCCCATTTAGAGAAATCAAATTGATCACATAGCATTCCTCTTTCTTTAAGATTTGGATGGTTATATACCTCATCTATTCGATAAGTTTTACCACATGGGATTCTCACTGCTTCTAATTGTTTAATTGCTTCATCACGAGTGAATCTTATGCTCCAATCTTCAATAATCTTATCCAATACCTCAACATAATCAAATCTTTTTATAACATTATCGAAACGAGTGTCTTTTATTAGTTCTGGCTTTCTTAGCACATTCTCACAGAGACGAATCCATTGTTTTTCTGTTAAAGTAGTTAATACAATTAATCCATCTTTGCAATGATATTGATTATAAACTGGTAGATATTTTGATGCCACATCGATATGTTGAGCTCTTGGAATAAATTCTTTCGCTTGAGCTCTAATATTTATAGAAAACATTATATCATGCATTGAGATATCGATAAATTGTCCTTTCCCTGTTTTTTCTCTATAATAGAGTGCTTGACTAATCCCGATTGCAGCAATATGTCCTGCAGTATAATCTGCTATAGGTAATTTTGGTGGACCTTCCTTAAAACCCAATGCATCGAGAATTCCAGCTTCAGCTTGAATTATTATATCAAAAGCTGTTTTCTGAGTATATTTTTCCAATCCATCATTTCCATAACCAGAAATTTTTGCGTATATCAACCTAGGGTTAATCTCTTTAATGTATCGTATCCAAATCCCCATTTTTCCATTGTCCCCTGAACAAAATTTTCTATGAGGACATCAGATTTTTCTACTAACCTTTTAAATATCTCTGTTGCTTTTTCTTTTCTTAAATCGAGTGAAATAGATTTCTTACCTCTATTTAAAATAGAAAATAACGGAAATGTAGGCTTATCATAAAGAATAAAAAGACGAAATGCTTCCCCAAAGGGTGGGGGTTATAGTATAGGATGCGAATTGCATTCAAATTTCTACCTTTATTACTTCTGCCCCTTGGTCAGCAAAAAATGTACTTGTCCATGGACCCGAGATAAATTTTACCCCTTAATGCGAAATGCTTGTTTTGAAGAGTGAGCAATCAAGGATCCTTAATCCTTCAAATATTTTTACCATGAAATTTTAAAATTAAAAATTTTTAAAATACTTTTTTGCGTGGGTTCATCTTTTAAGATTTCTTTTGTTTTAAACTCAAGCGAAACTCAATTTGTAGAGTTTTTGATTTGAACTCATATCAGTTTTGACATCTTTTACGACTTCAAGAAAATCCTCTGAAAGCCTTTTCATTTCATTTTTCGCAGCACTAGCATGTCCTGATAAGGCAATTCTCCCAAACTCAGAATTAATAAGTTTAAGAAGCTTTTTTCTTATTATAGATAAAGGAATCCAAGTAAGTAACTTAAATTTTTTAGGAAGAATAGGGATACCAAGCTCTTTTAATGCTTTAATATTTTCTCGAAATCCTTTGAGAGCTAATTTAGCGAGTTCAATATCTGCTCCGAGTGTTTTATTTTGCTTTTTTGCTGCTTCGCTCCCCATGGCTAATGGACTTATAAATGCTATATGGGTTTTTAACCAGGCATCAATATCTTCACTAATATCAACTTTGATTCCTGAATTTGTAAAAACGTGTTCAATATTGTTTAATCGATCACTTTTTTTTCCATCAAGCTCCCCAACATATAAAATCGCATTGTCTACATAAGCTGCAATAATTTTATAATCTTCTCTATATCCTCCTGGGCCTCCAAACCCAAGTAAAATTCTACTTTTTTCAATACTATTTAAATATTCAGTCGCCCCTGCGGGATTGTTTCCCGCAAAAATTATGATGGGGCTAATGTTCTCCTTTAGAATGGGTAAAATTTGACTAACTTGTTGTCGTTGCATAATTACTAAGACAACATCATAAAGATCTTCCTTATTCAATCGATCTACAACATTAATATCTGTTTTGTATACTTTATGAAAAATATCATCTCGAATAATAAGCCCATACTTTTTTAAATCTTCAAGACGCTTTCCTCTCGCTAGGATTGAAACATCATTTCCACCACTTTTGAGTTTATAAGCAAAAATGCTACCTATTACTCCTGCTCCATAGACTAATATTTTAATAACTTTTCACCATCAAAATAGAATTTATTTATCTAAATTATTAAAATACAAAATTATATTTAAATTTAGCCATGCCTAAATTATTATAACAAAAAACCTAAAATTAAGCTCAATATTTTTGATCCATCGTCATTTAAAAGAATCTCTAAGATATGTAATAGTATTTTGGATCTACATTGATTATTGGATAATTATATGAAATAAATAACAAAATCTCTAAATTAAATTTGTCATCTATGATTTTTGCTTTAAAAATTTAGGTTTTAAAATCATGAAATATTTCTTGATATAAGGGAAAATATATGAATGAATCTCATTTCTTACATAGATTTTTACACCCAGAAAGCGTCGCTATTTATGGTGCTAATAATAAAGGAAATTCTTTAGCTGGTCTTCAGATAATGAATTTAATTAAGTCTACCTATGATGGTAAAGTGTATCCAATACACTTAAAATTGGAATCAGTCATGGGATTTAAAGCCTATAAATCAATTACAGAGGTTCCAGAAATTCCTGATCTTGTAGTGATTGTTCTTCCAGCTAAAGTGGTATCTCAAATTTTTAGGGAATGCGGAGAAAAAGGTGTGAAAAGGATAGTCTTAATTTCTGGAGGTTTCCGTGAATTAGTAGAAGAACGTGAAAACTCTCTTACAGATCAAATCAACGATATTTCAAATGAGTATGGGATAAGATTTATTGGCCCTAATTGTTTGGGTGTTTATAATAATTGGTATGGACCAGAAGAAGAAAATAAATCCTTTAATATCTTTATTTGGGAAAATCTCAAGAGAAGTAAGTTTTCAATCGCTTCTCAATCAGGTACCCTTTCTTGCCATATTTGGTATGATCCAGAGAATTTAGATTTAGGTTTAAGTAGATCTTTATCTGTTGGAAATGAAGCAAATATTGATATTGTAGATTGTTTAGAGTACTATAAGGATGATGAGTATACTGAAATAATTGGTTTATATATTGAAGAGATAAAAAGGGGAAAGAAATTCTTAGAATTAGCAAAGGAAATCACCCCCAAAAAACCAATTATTGCGATCTATGTAGGAGGTTCTAATGCAGGTAATCGTGCTTTACAAAGTCATACTGGATCTCTTGCAGGTAATTCTAATATATATGAAGCTGTCTTTAAAGAAACAGGTATTATACAAACTGATTATGTTCAAGAATTTTTAGATATTGCTTTTATTCTATCGAAAGGAATTTTACCTAAAGGAAAACGCCTTGGTATTATAACCAATTCAGGCGGACCGGGAGCAATGGCTGCAAATAATGCTGAAAATCATGGTTTATTTATTCCTGAATTCTCAGATTCGCTCCAAAATGAATTAAAGAGCACTTTACCTGCGACAGCGAGTTTTAAAAATCCTGTAGATTGTACATTTGATATGGATCTTCCTTATTTTTATATTACTCTACCTGAAATCTTGATGAAATCAGGAGAAATCGATGCCATAATCCAATATGGTGTAGTTGGTTTTCAAGAAGTTTTGGATGAATACTTAAAGTATGATCAAATAGCAAAACATGCTGAATTTCAACATCAACCAGATGAGATTGTAGATAGATTAGCCCAGAAATTACTCCAACCAACTATGAAAAATTCTCATAAATACTCAATACCAATATTGTATATCAATCCAATGAATTTTAACGCACCTTGGTCGAAGAAACTTAGAAAAAATGGGGCAATGCTATTTAAATTATGGGATCGCCCCGTAAATGCCTTAGCCAAAGTATGCGAATACGTCGATTTCAAACAAAAACGAAAATAACTTTATAATTTTTTTTAATAGAGAGAATGCTCCTTAAATCTAATTAAGTAATTATTATTTCTTTACGTAAATTACTAGAAAATTTATTCTTCGTTTTTATGTCTTTCTTTTCTTTCTTTTAAAACCTTATCCCGAGCTTTTCGTAGACTTTCTTCTTTCTCAGCCCAAAAATTCGGATTAGCCATATTTGCTTTCATATTTTCAACCATAATTTGGGCAATTTCTTCAGCAGTTTGTTCCTTTTTCTTTTTTTTAGTTTTATCTTTTTCGTCTATAAGCAACACCTAATTATTCTTATTATAATGATTATTATGTAAAAACATTAATATAATTTAAAATTAAAATCAATTTAAAACAATTACTAAGTAAATTTCTTTAGATATGAGTCGTGAAAATAATGAATGATGTGCGAAAAAAACTATGGGAACCCTCTGAAGAATGGATTAAAAACGCAGAAGCCACTCGCTTCATCAAATATGTCAATCAAAACTATGGACAAGACCTGAATGGAGGAAAAGACCTTTATAAGTTTTCTGTTGAGAAGATAGAAGATTTCTGGGATGCGATGTGGAAATTTTCTGAGATAATTGCTTCTAAACCTTATGATAAAGTTGTCGAAGACTTAAGCGTTTTTCCAGGTACTAAATGGTTTCCTGGAGCGATGTTAAACTTTGCTGAAAATCTGTTAAAGTATAAGGATGATCAATTAGCCTTCGTCTTTCAAGGAGAGACCAAAATATCTAAACAAATCACATATGCGGAATTAAATAAAATTGTAGCTCGCTTAGCAAAGTCTCTCAAGGAGGCAGGTGTTAAATTAGGAGATCGAGTCGTGTCTTATATTCCTAACTTAATTGAAACACCAGTTGCCATGCTCGCCGGAGCGGTAATAGGAGCTACTTGGGCATCATGTGGAGCTGAACTCCAACCAAATGCTGTAATTGATAGATTTAGTCAGATTGAGCCTAAAGTGCTCTTTACTGTTGATGGATACTTTTACAGAGATCAAGTATTTGATATCCGGGAAAATGCAAAGGCCGTAGTGGATGCCATTCCTTCCATAGAAAAAGTGGTGGTTGTATCATATGTAACTCAAGGAAAGTGTGATGTTAGTGGAATCCCTAAAGCAGTGAATTGGGAAGACTTTATCTCCCCTGATGAGGATCCTCCACTTGAGTTTGAACAATTGCCTTTTGATCACCCTATTTATGTAATGTTCTCAAGTGGTACAACAGGAAAGCCTAAATGTATGGTTCAAAGCACTGGTGGTGTATTGATTAATCATTTAAAGGAACTAATCCTCTCTACAGATTGTAAAAGGAGCGATGTTCTTAATTACATTACCGCACCTTCATGGATGATGTGGAATTGGTTAATTAGTGGCTTAGCAGTAGGGTGTACAATATTTATATATGATGGTAATCCACTGTACCCAAATCCCTTAAGATTCTTCGAATTAATCGAAAAGCATAAGGTTACGATTTTTGGCACTAGTGCTGCTTATATTCATTATTTAATGGGTCTTGGAGTGAAACCTGCTGAAAAATATGACTTAAGTGCACTTAGAGAAATCTCACAAACAGCATCCACACTCTCTCCCGAAGGATTTGAATATGTGTATAGAGAAATCAAAAAAGATCTTTACTTCAATTCAATTAGCGGAGGAACTGATATAAATGGATGCTTTGCAGGAGCCATACCCATCTTACCTGTATATTCTGGTGAATTACAAGGTCGAGCGTTAGCTATGAAAGTAGAATCATATAATGATAATGCAGAACCTGTTGAAGATGAGCAAGCAGAGCTTGTGTGTGAAGCACCCGCTCCTTCAATGCCAATATATTTCTGGGGAGATGATGATAATATGACTAAATACAAAGCAGCTTATTTTGGTCACTTTAAAGGTACAGGAAAAAATGTATGGAGGCACGGCGATTATATAGTAATTCACAGTGACACAGGCGGAATTACTTTTTGGGGACGCTCTGATGCTGTTTTAAAACCTTCAGGTGTAAGAATTGGCACAGCTGAAATTTATAACGTAGTAGAACAACTTCCTGAAATTTCAGACTCACTGGTAATTGGCCAACAATGGGAAGGTGATATTCGCATTGTCATGTTCGTTCTATTAAATGAAGCTTATGAATTAACTGATGAATTAAAAACAAAAATACAACAAACAATCAGAGAAAAAACTAGTCCACGACACGTGCCAAAGTTAATATATGCAGCACCCTCTGATGGAATTCCTTACACTTTCAGTAACAAGAAAGTTGAAATTGCAGTGACTAAAATTATACATGGTATAGAAATAACCAATCGTAGCGCTCTAAGAAACCCAGAATCCCTGAATTTCTACATGGAAATGAAAGATAAACTTAAATAAAACAAAATTCTAATTCTTTTTTTTATATTTTGAAATGCGTTCTTTTTCTTTGAAGGGTATATTTATATGTGTGGAAAAAACAATAGCCATCCTCCCAAGATTACTTCAAAAATAAAAATTAACAGACCTCCGATGTTCCACAGGACTTTAAAGTTAGACTTTATACGGGATATTCCATTACCGAAGCCATAGAGAATGCTGGCAGCAATCCCAAACCATCCGATAATTGTTGGCACAACTCCATAGGTAACAAAAAGGATTGAATATGCGAGCGTACCAATGGAGAATAAGATTTGTGCAAATGCGAATCTAGAGGCTTTTGTTTTGAGAATGCTACGACCTAAATCAATTAACGCATCTTTTTCAGCACTATTAGTATCTGGGTATTGTTTTGCTATATTTAGAAGTCCCCAGTAGTTTTTTTTATCATAAATTTGGATCAAGCCTTCTCCTATTCGAAAGATACACCAAACAATTCCAAGTATTATGTTATATGGACTAAAAGTAATAAACAACGTTACAGCAAGAGAAATTATGCTAAGGTGCTCTATGAGGATTAAAACGACGCTAATTTTAAATTTTGTTGGATCATTGTTAATCTTTTGTAGTTGAACATCTGAGTCCACATCACCGAACGTTTTATAACCAAATATACCACTTGCAAGGTTTGTAATTATAATAAACAGAAAGAGAAAACCACATAACATCACTAAGACATTCATAGGGAATCCTCCAATTCATTTTTCACAGTTATTACTACATGTCCCTTTTTGTGCCCTGTTTCAACATACCTGTGGGCCTCGGCAGTCTGTTCTAACGGATAGCTTCTATCTATTACCGATTTTATCTTTCCCGCCTCAATAAGCTCTTTGAGGAAAATTAAATCTTCAGTTTTTTCTTTTACTGACCCGAATAGCACTTTCTTGCTGCTTGTCATTGAAGTCCAACGCCCTCGAACCATCTGTGACAGCCCAGGGTTAGCTATACGATAGCGTCCGTTTTGCTTTAAGGATCTTATACTACCTGAAAACGAACTCTTGCTTACTACATCAAGAATAAAATCATAGGTCTCACCACTTTTGGTGAAATCTTCTTGAGTGTAATCAATGACTTGGTCTGCACCAATGGAGCGCAGCATGTCCAATTTCTCCGTGCTATCAACGCCAGTCACTTCAGCCCCAAAGTACTTGGCAAGTTGTACCGCAAAAGTACCTATAGTTCCACCCGCGCCATTAATCAGAACCTTTTCTCCGCTCTGGATATTTCCTTGTCTAATAAAATGCAGTGCTTCAAGACCTCCAACAGGAACGGCAGTTGCTTCCTCATAGGTCATATTGGTTGGTTTTATTTCCATTACTCCTTCTTCAGGTTTTTCAGGCAAACATATGTACTCAGCATAAGCACCCGTACCAATAATACCGGTAGCTGCGAAAACTTGGTCTCCTTTCTTAAATCGTTTTACATCATTGCCTACGGATTCAATTTCCCCGGCTAATTCCATCCCTAGTATAGTTATTCTCTTTGGTTTTCTTAGACCAATATATAATCGCATAAAGAGCCGGTACAAAATTGCGACTTTCATGCTTCGCATTTCACAGTCCCCTGCTGATATTGTTGTCGCATATATCCTTATCAGTACTTCATTGTCCTTAGGAGTAGGTTTTTCTACTTCTTTCAGCTGAAGAACATCTGGTGGTCCATATTTTGTCCATACAATCGCTTTCATAAGGATTCTTAAATAGTAATTACTACATTTCCCTTTTTGTGCCCTTTATCAACATACCTATGAGCTTCAACAATTTGTTCCATGGGGTAGGTTTTATCAATGATCGACTTTAGTTTCCCCGCCTCGATAAGCTCTCTAAGGAAAATTAGATCTTCTATCTTTTCCTTTCCTGTGGAACTAAAAACCGAACGAAAAACTCCATTTTCCTTCAGCGCTCTCTTACTATGTGAAGATGAACTCTTACCTACTGCATCAAAAATGATATCATAGGTCTCACCACTTTCAGTAAAATCTTCTTTAGTATAATCAATTACTTTATCGGCTCCCAGGGCCTTCACCCATTCTAAATTTTTAGTACTGCAAACTCCAGTAACTTCTGCACCAAAGTACTTGGCAAGCTGTAAAGCAAAAGTACCTACACTTCCCGAAGCGCCATAAATTAGGACTTTCTGTCCGCTTTGGATATTCGCTTTTCTAAGATTATTCAATGCGGTTGGAGCTCCAGCAGGAACAGCGGTAGCTTCCTCATAGGACATATTGTTAGGTTTTATTGCCACTATCCCATTTTCAGGCATACATTTGTACTCAGCATAACCACCTAATTTCTCCCCAAAGGTAGATGCAAAAACCTGGTCACCTTTCTTGAATAATTTAACATCTTCACCTATCGCTTCAATTTCCCCAGATATCTCCATTCCTAGTATGTTTCTTCTTGGTTTTCTAATTCCTAACATCATATGCAACATGACGGTAAATAATTTGGAATCAGGGTGTTTGCCTTTTCGAAGAATCGTGTCACCTACATGTACTGTTGTTGCATGTATTTTTACCAGTACTTCATTTTCCTTTGGAGTAGGTTTTTCTACCTCTTTGAGCTGAAGAACATCTGGAGGGCCGTATTTTTTGTATACAACCGCTTTCATTTTTTTACTATTATTTTCCATTTTTTTTTCTTTTTTGTGTATTTAATTAACACCTTTGGTGTTTATCTATCAAACAATTTTAACCCAATAACGTATATTATAAAGCTTATAATTACAATTACTAATAGGTCAAGCCAAATAAATACATCGGTTAAAGTACCTCCATAGAAGATTCGGTATATGCCCTCAGTAACATATTGACTTGGCATAACTACTCCGATTACTCTCATTGACTCACCCATGTATATGAACGACCCAAACAACTGTTGTGGCACGATAAAGATGAAAGCTAAACTACCTGCAGCTCTAGCATCTTTTGCAATAGTAGCGGTAATCAATCCAAGCCCTACCGAGCAAAAGCTCAGAAAAATCATAAAAACAAATACCATTACTACCCCCTCAATAGTAAGTTTTGGATTAAAACCCATGATAAGCGCAGTTATTAAAATTATAGCGGTTTGAATGAGTGGTATAATTGTATATGATAACATTTGACCGACTATTACTTCTCCAGAGGTTATCGGAGTTGTTTTCATTCTTCTTTGCACTCCATTATCACGGTCTCCCGTAACAGATGACGCGAAAGTAAATATTATCATAATACCTGAGTAAGCAAATAATCCCGGTACCATATGTTCAAAAATACTTCTTGGATTTCCATATGCATCAGGCCCCCATTCATAAACATTACCTAGCGCTAGTCCTAATATTATAACAAGCATCGCGACAAAAAATAGCGAGAAAAATAGATACATCGGTGTTCTTATCAGCTTCTTCATTTCCATCCTAAAAACTGTTAGAATTCTTTGTCTTTTCATTGTTAGACCCCCTCCAAAATTCTCCTTCCAGTAATTTTCAAAAAAACCTCCTCTAAATTTTTAGATTCATGTTCTTCCATCAATTTTTTAGGGGAGTCTAGTGCTACTAACTTCCCATAATCAATAATCGCAACTCTATCGCAGAGAGCTTCTGCTTCTTCGATATAATGGGTTGTTAAGATGATGGTTCTATTTTCATTTTTTAAAGAATTAATAAACTCCCATGTAGTTCGTCGAACTCGAGGGTCCATTCCTACTGTCGGTTCATCTAAGAATAGAATGTTAGGCTCGTTTATTAACGCAACTATTAAATTTAGTTGTCTTTTCATTCCTCCACTATATGCTTTTGCTTTCCGCGTACTGGCTTCAAATAAACCTAATAAATTTAATAGTTTTTCTGCTCGCTCATTTATTTTTTCTTTCGACATCAGGTGCATGTTTCCGAAATACTCAATATTCTCTCTGCCTGTAAGAAATGGAAATACTGCCGCTTCTTGTGGGCATACACTAATTAATTCCTTAACCTTATTAAGATTCTCCTTTACATCATAACCTCCAACTATAGCAGTCCCTTCTGTAGGTTTTAATAAACCACATAACATATTTATTGTAGTTGTCTTGCCAGCTCCATTAGGTCCCAAAAGTCCAAATAGCTCACCTCTTTTTACCTCAAACGATATTCCATCAACAGCTTTAACGTCGTTAAAACTTTTTTTCCCTATGAAATATTTCTTTAAATCTTTTACTTCAATGGAGTTTGAATTATCAATGATATCTTCAGTATTTTTATTTTCATATTTATATTGCGTAATTTTAAACACCATTTTTTATTTTATTTTGATATTAATAGAGTTTTATTTAATTTTATGACTATTTTTCATAAATTTTTATTTAATTTTTAACAAAGATTGGGCTTTCTAATAAGAGTATGTTCATTATGAAGAAATTGAACATATTAATTCACCCATTAATTTTTTCTTTTAATCTTATTTATTCAATACTATTTTGCTTAAATGACATTAAAATTATAATAATAAAATAAAAAAAAGAAAGAGTTATTTTTAAATATATTTTTATTAGACTGCAGCTAAGGCTTTAATTCCTAATCCCTTTGCGATTCTATCGCCCCAGGTCGAATCAGCTTTATAAAAATATTGAAGCATTCGTTCCTGAATGGACTTTGGCACAGTTTTTAAGCTATTAACAAGGTTTTGGATTAGACGTTCCTGTTCATCAGGGGGCATCAATCTATAGAGATTACCGGGTTGAATGAAATCTGCATCAACTCTTGGTTGATTATATCTATCTGCATCACCCGAAATCTTTAGGGGGGGTTCCTTAAAAGCAGGGTCTTCTTTGGGTCCTCCAAAACTATTTGGTTCATAGACTACTGCGTCTCCTGCATTACCATCAAATCTCATGGAACCATCCCTATGATATGTATTAACTTGTGCTGCTTTTGGACGATTGATCGGTAAACTTTGATAATTGACACCTAATCTGTATCTATGTGCATCAGCATATGAGAATAATCTCCCTTGAAGCATTTTATCAGGTGAAAAGGAAATACCTGGTACTCTATTGGAAGGATCAAAAGCACTTTGTTCGGTTTCTGCAAAATAGTTATCTGGGTTTCTATTTAGCTCCATAATTCCCACTTTAATCAATGGATAATCCTTATGGGGCCATACTTTAGTGAGATCGAAGGGGTTCCACTCATACGTTTCAGCTTCGAGCTCTGGCATGATTTGTACTGATAGTTCCCATTTAGGATAGTCTCCTTTTTCAATTCTTTCAAAAAGATCGCGAGTTGCCCAATCTGGATCTTTACCAGCAATCTCATCAGCTTCGGTTTGTGTGAAACACTTTATTCCTTGCATAGTTTTAAAATGAAATTTAACCCAAAAGCGTTCATCATCTGCATTTAAAAAACTATAAGTATGGCTACTATAGCCATTCATATGGGGAAAACCTTTAGGGATACCACGATCTGAAAATAGGACGGTTATTTGATGCAATGCTTCAGGAACTAGAGACCAGAAATCCCACCACATTGTTTGAGATCGAAGGTTTGATTTCGGCATACGTTTCTGTGTGTGGATGAAATCACTAAACTTTAAGGGATCTCTGACGAAAAATACTGGTGTATTATTACCTACTAAATCCCAATTTCCTTCTTCGGTATAAAACTTTAATGCAAAACCTCTGACATCTCTAACTGTATCAGCTGAACCTCTTTCACCTGCAACTGTTGAAAAACGGGCGAACATATCGGTTTTTTTACCAATTTCAGAGAAAATTTTAGCTTTTGTATATTTTGTTATATCATGTGTAACCGTAAAAGTACCGTAGGCGCCAGCTCCTTTCGCGTGCACTACCCGCTCAGGTATTCGTTCTCTAGCAAATGTAGCTAATTTCTCAAGTAAGTGAACATCTTGCATGAGAACAGGACCTCTCTCGCCCGCGGTTTCAGAGTTTTGATTATCAGAGACGGGTGCTCCACCAGCAGTGGTAAGGGTTTTATTTTCTTTTTTTTTATCTACCATATTTATTTGCCTTTTTTTTCTTTTGTGTAGATCTAATTTTATTCGTTTTTTGATAATATTTAAGCCTTTTTCTTATAACATATATAAAAAACAGCGAATTAAGAATTATTCCTAATTAGGAAAAAATATTAAACAGTAATTTTTATTAAAAAACTCTATACATAAAAACAACAACAATAAAATCCCAAAGACAAGATGAAAATTCCAATATCGAGGGGTGGGAATGATATTTAGGTAAAAATAATAATTTAATAAATATAATTATCCTATTATCCTATTATTGAATCATTCATTTTCAGAGGAATATAAAAATGAATTTTTATTGGGCGATTGTTGCTCCAATTTTACCAGCTTTAACAATATTTTTAAGTGCAGTTCTAATTAAAGAGAAGAAAAGAGTTGGATTATTATTTTTAGGAGTACTGTGTGTTTTTAACATATATATTTCTTTAAACATTATTAATATATTTCGAAGAGATTATAATGGAGATTTTTCCATATTTCCATTAAATAGTTGTCTAACGTACGTAATATTCGTAAATGTAGTACTTCTATCAATTTCCTTTTTACTTATAAGGAGATTAGATTTATTTAAAGAAGATCAATCTATAATTGATGTACAATCTTTTCTCTCCAAAATAAAAGAAGATATATTTAAACTCGATAAGACTACTGATAAATTTATATCAATTTTCTTACTTTTTTGCCTTTTTTATATAGTAGGTTTTTTGAATTTGTACATTCACGAGTTTGGTCACGCAATGGCAGATATTCTTGTTGGAACCTATTATGGAGAAATAAGAATTAATATCTTTCTCCAAGGTTGGGCGTCTGGAAATCTGATGGGGGATGATCCATTTCTTCTTCTTAAAGCTACGATAATTTCACTCGGGGGGTTAATTTTAGAATGTGTGTTTGCGTCAATTTCGCTAACTATTATTTTACGGAAAAAAGAAAAGAATAGCTTCACATGGCTTTTATCGATTGTAATTTCAATGCTTTTTTTAAATCGAGTCGCTCTTTATTTCACGTTTCCTCAATTTCTCAACATAAGGAGTGATGTGTTATCACTTGTGAATATAGGATATAATCCTTGGACTCTTTTTTTCATTTTCTTTCCATTCTTAATCTTGACATTCGCACTAACGCTAAAGTTGTTGTTTAGATTTTACAAAACTAGTTTAAAGAGCAAAAAAAAATTTCTAAGTATTTATTTCCTTAGTTTAACTACATACATAATTATTTTAAATGTATTAAGAGTAATTGATGAATTTATTACTCCATTAGCATCATTGAGTTTTTACTAAAGGATTAAAAATTCCATCATTGGAATTTTATATGGCATTCTTCAAACAGATTAGCGTGCTTTGAACTCTCCTGCTTACTATCATATTCTAAATTTTCTGTCATAAGATTCCAATAATTTATGACAATTCCTATGCCGAAAATATAATCCTAATTAAATCAAAAAATTAAGAGAAATATGATTATTTTGGAAAGCAAATAAGTATAAAAAAGCTAAACCTATTATAAAATAAAAGATATCTCGCTTAATTAAAGCTTCTAACAAGATAATATGCTTTTTTGTCCCAAATGTGGTACGAGGAATAAAACAACTTATAATTTCTGTCGGAAATGTGGTACGAGAATAAAGTTCTCAATCGAAGATATTAAACTAGCAAAAAAGGAAGTAACTGATTATAAGATAAATGATTTTATCACATTAAAATTTGAAAAGGGTAAATCTGTAATTTATGTTAAGGATGAAAAATTTCTTCAATGTAAATATTTATTAATTGAAATTCCAGAAGATAGAATTAATGAATTCGATGATTTCAGGTCAATAGATGATGTTAGTGAAAAGCTTGATCATTCTTTAGAATATGACACTAAATATCGCAAATTAAACCCTGAAGTTGAATTCTGGGGGCATTGTTCCAACCTACAAGCATGGTCTGAAAACTTTTATGATACTAATTTGCTACATAGTAATTTAGCTTTTCCACTTCTCAAAAAATTGACTGATAAGGGAGATCCTGTAGCAAGACGAGTTTTTAAAGATGAGATTATTGAGAGACTCATGAATCTTTATACAAATGTTGCTCAATATTTAATTCAAGAAAATTATCTTGAATATTTTAATAATCAGGAAATAGAACTATTGATGGAATTACTCTTTGAGCAATTAAAAAAGAGATTTAAAAAGAAACAAGGTTCTAATCTTGAAGAAGCTGAAATTGAAGTATTATTAGACATTATTAAGATTAATTTAAAAAATTCTAGGATATTTTTAATTAATCGCTTAAAACCAGTTGATGTTATTAATAAAGAAACTCATATGGGGTTCTCCTACGCAAAAGGTAGAGTTAATGCTCTAGGTCTTAATCGATGTGGGTTGAGAGTATTACCTTCTTCGATAGGAAAGTTTGAGTCCTTAGAAGAGTTATATATGACAGAAAACAGATTAAAATATCTTCCGGATTCAATAGGTAATTTAACGAGTTTAAAATTATTAAATTTGAGTGATAATCACTTGATTAAACTCCCAAACAAGATTGGCAAACTAATTAATCTTAAAGAATTGCATTTAAATCATAATGTTCTTCAATTTTTACCTGAAACGATTTGCGAATTAAAAAAGTTAGAAATTTTTTCTATATGGGGTAATCAGCTTAGAAATTTACCTAAAAATATGAATCAAATGAATTCATTAAAAGTTTTAGGGTTAAGTTTCAATCAATTGGAAGATTTTGTCGATATTAAATTTGGATTTAAGAATCTTGAAATTCTAGATTTGAGTAATAATATCATAAAAAGGTTTCCCGAAAATATCTGTAATTTAAAATCTATAAAAGTTTTATGGTTAAATAATAATCCTATAAGTAAAATCCCAGAATTTTTATTGGATCTTCAATCTCTTACTGATTTATATATTGCAAATACTCCAATAGCTACAAGAAAAGATTTAGAAGTAGAATTAATCCTTAAAGATTTAGTAGCCAAAGGTATTAATATTTGGAAATAAATTCAAATGAATATTAAATTAAGTATTTTTTTAGATTAAAAATAAAAAAAAAGATAAGATTCGATAACAATCGCAAAAACAGTTTTTTACTAATTATTATTTATTTCTTATATTATATTTTCCTTTTTGTAGATTTACAAAGTCTTTTTGTTTAAAAACGGAGATTTCTTCTGCCGCCCCTATTATATGGATTAGGAGGAGCCTTTTCAGTTACTACAACGTTGCTGGCTTGCGGTCCTTTTTGACCTTCGACAACATCAAACTCAACCTTATCGTTCTCGTTCAAAGTCTTGTATTCGTCATCTCTACCAGATAATGCAGTGTAATGAACAAAAACATCGCTTCCTTCTTCCGAATTTATAAATCCGAAGCCTTTACGGCTGTTAAACCATTTTACAGTTCCTTTTACCATATTATGTCACAAATTTCGAAACTTGGAAAAACCAAATTATTTTACTTTTTTAAAAATTCTTTAAATTCTAAAGAATCAATAAAGAATAGGAGACCAAGAATAATAAACTTTGACTTTTTTGAGGTCTTTTAAGACAAAGATTATAAAAATGAATTTAAAATTGAAAAAAGTAAAAATTGGAATATAGGACCAAGAATATGTTAACCATTCTATTCTATATTCTTTGTAAACTAATTAAATAATTTATTTTGGCATAACTCATTAATTATAACTATTACTCAAGAACACCAAAAGTTTTTCATGACTAACTCTAAATTTTATGATATAGTCAAAATGGATGGAATAAGAGTATCAATACCACAAGCAAGTCATTTTAGTATAGGAACATCCCCTTATTACGCCCATCAGCACGGACTCGCAATTGATATCTATCCTAATCTAACATTGGAAAACATTGAAATTCTAAGCCCAGTTTCAGGAAAAATCCAGCAAATCAAAAAATTAAGAGCACCTAAGGCTAAATTTTCTGATGGGGTTGATGTCGATTATTTGATTTTACTTAGTAATCCTCTAAATTCTGAGATTCTTTGGAAAATCATGCATGTTAATCCAAATGTTAAAGTAGGAGATCAAATTGAAGTAGGTGATCATTTAGGAAAAACTATTCGTAATGGATATTTTGCATACTGGTCGAGTCCTCATTTGCATCTGGAAATAAGACCAATCAACGATGCTATTCGTGCTAGAGGAGGAAAAAGTTTTTCTTTGGCAATTGAAAAGAAAAATACGTTAAATGAATTTTCTGAAGAAATAAATACGAATCAAATTCCTATCGAAATTCATTCCACATATCCAGAGATGATTCTAGCATCTTTACCAAAACATTTTTATCATAATCTCTTTCCCTTCTATGGAGTTAAGATAATAGTCAACAATTTAGAATGTCTTTTGGATGGGGGAATTCCTCACTATAAAATTGGTACAGTAATTTTCCAGCAAAAAAATATATCTAACAATTTATCTCCAGTATATATAGGCTCTCAAAAAATTGGAAATTTGCATGAAATAAGTGGACAGTTGGGGTTTTTCAAATTTGAAAATATCAAATTTTTACTTAATGATAAAGAAATTAGAGGAATCTCTCTTTATTTAGCGAATTTCTTACCGTTAATGAAGATAGTTCTATATAATAAAAATGAATTCTTCTTTAAACCAAAATCTATTCAAAATTTAAGGCTTGTTGCAAAAGATTTCTCCTAGAAATGATTAAAGATTATTATTGAATTCCTCGATAGCTTCAAACATAGCGACTATGTTTTGAGGGGGGACATCTGGTAAAATATTATGAACTGTATTCCAAACATATCCTCCTCCTGGAAAGAAAATTTCAAGCAATTCTAATACATGCTTTTTAACCTCTTCGGGATTTTTTCTATTAATAACATTACGTGTATCGGCACCACCACCCCAAAATGTAATTTCATCCCCAAAATTATCCTTCAGAAATTTAGGATCCATATCTCTTGCGTTTATTTGTACGGGATTGAGAATATCTATACCAGTATCTATCAGATCTGGCAATAAAGGTACAATAGACCCACAGGAATGATAAAATATTTTCATTGAGCTTTTTTTCTTGATAAAATCGCATATCTCGGTAATTCTTGGTTTAAAAATTTCTCGAAAAATTCTGGGGCTAATGAAAGGACCTTTATTTTCGCCAAGGTCATCACCTATTTTTATTATATCAATTACATCTCCCACATAACTACATATTACACTGAGTGAATTAAAAAAGAACTCCATCATAAAATCAAGAAACTTTTCAACCTTTGAAGTGTTTCTTACTAAATCAATTAAAAATTTATCTAATCTTTTAAATGAACTTGCTAATTCAAAAGATGTACTTCCTAAATTGAGTGCTATTGCTTTTTTGGACTGTTCTTTTAATGTAATAGCGTTTTTTCTTAAAGTTTTCCAAAATCTCTTTTGACCAATATTACTAAATGGAGGAGTTACTTGTGCTACCCAAGGATTTTTACTAGCCATTTTTTGAAAGTCTACGTATGTTTCAGGGTAATTTTCTAAGCACGGATAATACGTTTGGTCAAAAACTAAAGCATCCTTTGTCATCCTAGCAATTATTGTACCATCACGATGGAGAACATCATATGAATCGTCAGGATTATGCCTTGGTTGAAACCAATTTGGGAACTGTAGATCATATCCATTTAGATGTATGTCATACCAATCTTCGTCTTCAGTGTTAAAAGTGCTTCCGACATCTAATATATCTACTTTAAATAAATCGAGTATATTTTTTTCCGGAACAGCCAGTTGTTGCATCAGATCATAGACCCTAATTTGACCCGAATTAAATCCTAAATATTTCTTTAAGTTATGATATGCTATTGCCGAAATTCCTGTAACTGGAAAACCACCAAGATCAATAGGTACTCTGTCAGGTTCTTTATGGTTAATACTTGCGAGTACACGTTCTCGAGAATTCATATTAAATCTACTTTAGATTGCTAATTGATGATTTTAATACACTTTCAAATTTATCACAGATAAAATCAGCATCTTCTTCAGTAATATTGAGTGGAGGTTTTACTTTTATTAAATTTCTCTTTAACAACTTTCCTGTTCCACTAAAATAGGGCATACTTGGTCCAAAAAGTATATTTTGTTTTACACCCTCATGGAGCATTTCCTCCATGAGTTCAGTAAAAGGTTCTCTCGATTTTTGGTTTTTAACCAATTCAATTCCTATGAATAAACCTGGGCCACGTATATCTCCTATTACATTATATTTTTCCTGAAGTTCTTTTAATCGCTTAGTGATCTGTTTACCTCTTTCTTCACAATTTTCTCCAATTTTTGATCTTTCTATTACCATCATTGAAGCAAGCCCTGCTGTACACCCTATAGGTGTATTACAGAAAGTTGTATGATCTTCAGATGGCCCAAATCTCTTTTTTATTTTACTTGATACAATCATAGCTCCTAATGCAAAACCTCCACCAATAGCTTTTGTAAAACACATCATATCGGGAGATACATCAATTCCGAGTTCTTTTTCATATTTTTCAGTTAAAGTAAAATATTTACCTGTTCTCCACACACCTGTTTGAGACTCATCGTATATTATGAAGATCCTCTCTTCATCACAAACTTCTCTTAATTTGACAAGAAAATCTGGCGGGAAAGGTACATGTCCTCCTGCTGCCTGCCAAGGTTCTAAAATAACTCCTGCTAATTTTCTAGAAGTTAGACCCATTAAATATTCTTTAACCAAATTAAAGCACTCTAAATTACATTCGGGATCCTGTTTCCCATATAATCCATTTTTATAATTCCACAAACATCGATAACAATAAGGTTGTGGGACCCTTGTAAAGAAATCTATTCCAAAAGGTCTAAATCTGGTTATTGAATGGAAAGGTTGAGATGCGGATATCATAGCTAAAGTATTTCCATGGTAGCCACCTCGGAAGGTTAGGAAATGATCTCCACCTTTAGATGCAACTAAAGCGAATTTTACAGCTGATTCAAGTGCTAAACTCCCGCCTTCATTATTTATCTTAACTCTTCCTCCTTTTAATCTACCAGGACATAATTCAGATAATTTATTGATAAACTTAGCACGAGAAGGAAATACACCTTCCGATTTAATATGAGTAAATCTTTTCATTTGTTCTGCCACAGCATAATTTACATCAGGATGCGCAAATCCTAATGCTAATGACCAATACTGAGAAGTGCAATCAAGCTTTTCAGATTGTTTTCCCGTTTTAAAGTCCTTTACAACAACCCAAGGGGACCCTGGTTCTTTAGCTTCAAGGAACACATTACTATCATAATAGTTGTCTAATAAATGTTTATCAAATAATAATAATTCTTCTTCATTTACTCCAGCTGAGATTGCACTTAATTCCTCTTTACTTAAAACTTTTGGATTAAATTCAACCATATAATTTCACAATTATTTTATTTTAATTTAATTCTATATAATAAACAGAAAGATTAAAAGTTTTAATAATTATAAATAGAAATTTTAACTAACCTAATAGTTAATTTACTTTTCCCATTTTGAGAGAAATTCTTTAGCTTTTTTCATTGTACTTGGACTACTACTATCTAATTGTTTTTTAACAAATTCAATAATTGTCTTTTTATCCTTAATATCTTTAAAATATTCACTGAAACTTTCAATAATGTCTCCTTTTATTAAATCTTTGCGACTTGGGCTATGTTGAGTATCATTGATACTTAGCAAAACTGCTGTGATTTTACTTTTTAATGATAGTTTAGCAGTAGCAATTCTCCCTGCACAAATTGCTAGCTTTCTAGAAACAATAACACTTTTATCATCAATAAGCTTAAAAAATTCTTCAAAAATTTCTTCAAATTTATTTTTTTCATCTACTGCGGTTAAATTTGAAATTGTAGAGATTGCAATCGATTTATGATAAGCATTTTTGCTTTTTATTAAATCAACAAAAAAATTCCATTCAGGATAAATTATATTAGGATTCTCCTTACTTAGAATTTCTAAAGCGATCGCATTTGGATATCTCACTGAATCTTCTTTAGCCATAACTCCTTTTAAAACTTTAGAAAGATAATTTTTTTCTTCTAATATTCTTCTTACTATATTTTCTGCTTGGATTTCAGCATTTTTTTTCGTTATTGACATAAATAAAGATATTTGAATTTTATTAAAAAGGATTACATAGTTATGAATTTTAGATTCTTATTATTTTTTTATAGAAAGCCTATTTACTCTTTATTTTGTGTAATTAATGGGAGAGTAAAATAAAAAGTGGAACCTTTGTTCCTCCCTTTAGATCTAACCCATATCTTTCCACCATGTAATTCTATTATTTTTTTAGTTATAAATAATCCTAATCCAGAACCATCAGATATAATATCAAGTCCTTGTCCATATCTTTCAATTTTACCAAATTGGGAAAATAATCTCTTTTTTTCTTCATTGGTTATTCCGATTCCATTATCTTGTATTGAAATTAAAATAGTATCATTAGTTTGATCAGTTTTAATTTTAATTTTTCCATTAGGAGGAGTATATTTTATTGCATTATTGAGTAAATTACTCAAAACAAGATGGATTTGGTCTGGTTCAAATCTAGTTATCAACTTATCATGAATTTCTAAGTTTATATTATGATTTCTTAACCTTATTAAGCCCTGTAATTCTTTAACGCATAATTTTATTAAAAATGATATATCTTCTTCAGATTTTTTTAGTTCAACGGATTCAGATTCTAATTCAGCTGTTTTTAAAATATCTTGAATAAGATTTTCTAACCTCTCACATCCAAGCTTTATTTCATGAATAGTAGCTAGTACATAATCATCCAATTTGTCTTTATGTACTGTTAACAAGAGATCAGAAAAACCCTTAATTGAAACAAGCGGTGTTTTCAACTCATGAGAAGTTCTTCTTAAAAGTTCGGACTTTAATGTGTTAAGTTTTCTTAATTCTTCTTCAGCTTTCTTTTTTTCAGTTATATCCATGATGGTAACTATTTCTGCTTGTTGTCCTCGATAAATAATAGGTCTTGAGAATTGATCAATCCATTTTATCTTACCATATTTAGTGAACACTCTATAAGAATAATATTCTTTTATGTCAGATTCACCAGCACGTAATTTTTTGCGATATTCTCTCAAATATTGTAAATCTTCAGGGTAAATAAGTTTGATTAGGTCATTTTTTCTCCAATTATCTATTACCTCATGAGAATATTCAAAAATTTGCAGCAAAGCATTATTCACATACTCCACTTTGTCATCTTGAATTATTAAGGTTCCAATAAAAGCTTGCTCCGCAATAGTTCTGAAATTTTCTTCAGATTCCTTTAATTTCTGATCTGATTTTATTTTGTCATCAATATCAATTGTCATCACAAAATCAGCAGGTCTTCCTCCGTAGTTTATTGTCTTTGAAAAATTTTCAACCCAAATTACTTCTCCATTTTTCTTTATAACCCTATATTGATAATGAGAAAAAACATCTGGTTCACCAGCTTGTTTTTTTCGTACTTGTGCCATAACAAAATCTCTATCATCTGGATAAATAAGTTTTTGAAATTCATACGGTTCCCAATTTCGTATTTCTTCCATTGAATATCCATTCATTTTAGCTGCTTGTTCATTAAAATATTTAAAAACTCCATTTTGTAATATTATTATGCCCATAAATGACTGTTCAGCAATAATCCTGAACTTTTCTTCAGATTCTTTTAATTCAGTTTCAGCAAACTTTTTTTCCGTAATGTCTTGTAATATTACTTGTATAATATGTTGATTACCTATTTCAATTTCGGAAGCCTGAAGATTGATCCATACCTGCTTTCCTTCTACATTTGTTATTCCTAATTCAAAAGGTTCTACTTTTCCATTCTGTATTAATTTTTTATATTGTTCAACGGCAGTTAAGGTATTCCCTGAATTAATCCTAAGAATATCACGAAAATCCTTCCCTACTAATTCTTTCTTTTCAAAATTAAATTTATTTAGAAATAATTGATTAAAATCCAGGATGACACCTTTTTGATCTAAAAGTATTATTATATTAGGAGAATTTTCGAATAGATTTCTAAATTTCTTTTCAGATTCTTTCAACTTTTGCTCAGCCGATTTTCTCTGTATAATATTTGCTAGAAAAGCGTAGGTTCCTTCATACTTCCCGAGATGGTTAAATATAGGAGTTGGTCTTATTCTTAGAAAGACTTTTTTATCATTTTTATGAATCATTTCAGCATCTCGTTCCTCAGAGATACCTTGTTTTCGTTTTTCTAAATGGTTTTTAGTAATTTTAACTGCTTTTTCATCCATAAAAGAAAATAAAGATTCTCCAATCATTTCCTCTGCAGAATAACCTAAAATATGTGCCATACTAGGATTAACTAAAACTGTATCAGCATTTGAATCTATAACCCATACTCCTTCAAATGCATTTTCAATTAAATATCGATATTTTTCTTCAGAAGCTCTTAGTTTTTGTTCAGCTTCCTTTTGATCAGTAATATCCCTTAAAATAGTAATAATATGGCTAACTTCACCCTCCCTAATCATTGGAATTTTTATAGTCTCAGTAAATACATTTCGATCAAATAGTTTGACAGCTTCTGTAGTGATTAGAAGTTCCCTATCATTGAAGACTTTATCATATTCATTATAGACTTTATTATAATCTAAGAAAGGAAATGCCTCGAAAATGGTCTTACTTATAAGATCAGAACTTAAATTCAACTGTTCGAGCCATTGAATCATAGCGGGATTTTGGAATATGATTTTTAAATCTCTATCCACCACATGCATAGCATCACTTAAAGAATTAAGAATTGTGAGATATTGCTGTTCTGATTCACTTAGATCATCTTCTGCTTTTTTTCGGGCACTAATGTCAGTAATGATATGAACAGCTCCAGTGATCTCTCCCTCATCACTGAAAACGGGTTCTACAGAAATTTCAACCCATCTACCGTTTAAAATCTGAACTGTAGACTCTCTTTGGCCCGTTTGCCTCATACGGTTAACGGGGCACCAATTAATTGGTGCTGTAGTACAATGCACTAGTTCCCAACAAGAATGGCCTATAATTTCATTGAAATTAGACTTTCCCAAAATATCTAAAGTTGCTTTATTACATTGGAGGATTTTATGCTCTAAATCAATGAGAAAAACAGATTCACTCATTGCATCAAGAGTTATTTGCCATAGTTTATCGTTATTTTCAAAATCAACTTTAAGTTTATTACGTGTAGTAATATTTTTCACGATATACTTAACCCCAATTTCTTTCAAATAATTAGTATTATTTTAAATGAAGCACTAAAAAATGAAATAAAAGGATATATTTAACAATTTGTACTATTTTCTAAAAACGAGTTATCGCAAAAGAATTAAATCTTAGCCTTATCTTCTATATTCTATTGGATTAATAAAATATGACTCAAGATCCTAGAAATATTTTAATATAAAAATATATATAATCTTTATAAGAATGAATTCAAATAAGACTGCTTTAAAGATGAACCTAAAGGAAAAAATATCTTTAGTGTATTTACTCGCAGTTTTATTATTATCTTGAGCGAAACAAATCCCTATACTCTTTTTCTTTTACCTTTTCCATGGATTTGTTTGCTTGGCTGGTAAATTTAATTGAAAAAGAATATAGGCGGTTGATAACTCAAAAAAGGATTCGAGTTGAAATAAAGAACAGAAAAGTCAAGATTGTGTTAAAAAAAAATGTATAATCCACAAGAAATTGAAAAGAAATGGCAGGATAAGTGGGAAGAAACGAAAATATTCGAAGCAAATCCAGATAAGAAAATAGAGAAAATATTTATTACCTCTCCTTATCCATATGCTTCAGGTCCTACTCATATAGGTCATGGGAGGAGTTTTGTTAACGGAGATATATTTGCTCGATATTATCGGGCGAAAGGATATAATGTGTTATATCCTATGGCATTTCATATAACAGGAACTCCAGTTTTAGCAATTTCTTCATCTATAGAAAGAGGGGATCAAATACAAATAACTAGGATGAAAGAATACGTATTATTACATACTAAAGATCAGAAAAGAGTAGATGAAATTGTTGATAGTTTTGTAGATCCTTGGAATATTGTAAAATACTTTTCTAACACTATTAAAATGGATTTTAAATCAATTGGTATGAGTTTGGACTGGAGAAGAGAATTTACGACTGGAGACAAAATCTATAATAAATTCATCGAATGGCAATATTATCATTTAAATGAAAAGGGATATATTGAAAAAGGTGAATATCCAATTTTATATTGCCCACGAGATGATAATGCCGTAGGTGAGGACGATATTGTTAGTGGGGATGAATTAGACCTTAATATTAATGAATTTATTTGTATAAAATTCCCTTTTGAGGATGGTTTTCTTATAGCTTCAACATTAAGACCAGAAACAATATATGGAATCACAAATATATGGATAAAACCAAATGGAGATTATATTAAGGCTAATATAAATGGAGAAATATGGTTTATCTCCGAGGAAGCAACCCACTTGTTAGAAAATCAAAATAAAGAGATTAAAGTATTAGATAATTTTAAAGGAAGTAAAATTGTTGGTAAAAAGGCTAGAGATGTCTATGGAATTAAAGAAATTCCGATTTTACCCGGAGATTTTGTTGATACAGCTACAGCTACTGGTGTGGTTTATTCAGTTCCAGCTCATGCTCCTTATGATTACATAGCACTAATTGATTTGCAAAAAGATACAGAACTAACTGAAGAATTTAATTTAGATAAAAGAGAAACCGAATTAATTTATCCAATTCAGATTATCGAATTAAAAGGCTTCAAAGATTTTCCTGCAAAAATTTACTGTGAGAAATATAATGTCGATTCTCAAAAAGACAAAGAAGAACTAGATTTAGCAACAAGTGAGAATTATAAAAATGAATTTTATAATGGATTTCTTAATGATAAATGTGGTAAATACCAAGGAATGAAAGTTAGTGATGCGGCCAAACAGGTTTCAGAAGATTTAATCAAAGAGAATAGAGCAGATAAATTATTTATTCCGGTTACTAAAAACCTTAGATGCAAATGTGGTGCTAACATTATAGTTTCCATTCTAAAGGATCAGTGGTTTCTTAATTTTAATGCGGGAGATTGGAAAAAGAATGCATTTGAATGTCTTAATAACATGAAAATTATACCTAATAAGTATCGATTAAATTTTGAAAATATTTTTAAATGGCTTGAAAAAAGACCCTGCGCAAGAAAGAGGGGTCTAGGGACACAATTGCCTTTCAATAACGAGTGGATAATAGAATCTCTAAGCGATTCGACAATATACATGGCATTCTATACAATATCACATAAAATAATAGAATATCAAATTAAACCAGAACAGTTAATTCCAGATTTCTTTGATTTTGTACTCTTAAAGAAAAGAGATGTGACTACACTATCAAAAAAAATCAATATTGAAGAGAAAATCCTTAAAGAAATGCAGGAAGAGTTCCAATATTGGTATCCAGTTGACCATCGCCATACTGCAATAATGCACATTTCCAATCATTTGAGTTTTTACATATTTCATCATGTTGCTATTTTTCCAGAAAAACATTGGCCAAAAATTATTAGTTTAATCGAACCAGTCAATGTAGAAGGCCAGAAAATGGGTAAATCAAAAGGAAACGTGGTTCCTCTTGCAGATATTAAAAAAAAATATTCTGCTGATTTATTTAGATTCTATATATCTCATGGTGCGGATTTTGGTGTTTATATGGATTTTCGACAAAAAGAAATAGAGACGGTTAAAAATCACATATTCAAATTTTATACTTTTATTTCTGATAAAATCGAGCAATCAAAAAAAATTGACGCTAAATTTGGAACTATTAAATCTAAATATTCAAGAGTGATACTTTCTAAAATTATTAAAAGATTTATTGAAGCTCAAAAAGCTTTAGAAGAATACAATATAAGGAGATATCTTCAAACTTCATTTTATGAGATTTTTAATCTAGTACAGGAATTTTATAGAGATACTGACAATATAGATGATTTTCTAATAGTATTTAAATTAGTTTATGAGGATTGGTTAAAAATGCTTTCCTTAACACTACCTCATATATGCGAGGAATTGTGGGAATTTTCCGGAAACATTGGATTAATATCAAAAGTAATTTGGGGAGACTTTAATAAACACTATATTAATAACAACCTTGAACTTGAATTCGATTATATCTCAAATGTTATTGAGGATATTTTCAGTATAAAAAAAATCATAAAATCACTGAAATCTGGTGAAATAAATCTATATACGGCTCCTA
Organism: Promethearchaeia archaeon; assembly: GCA_029856155.1. Classification (GTDB taxonomy): domain Archaea; phylum Asgardarchaeota; class Lokiarchaeia; order Sigyniarchaeales; family SOKP01; genus Loki-b32. The sequence goes on along the minus strand of JAHQWL010000102.1, from coordinate 13,981 downwards.
GGTGGAAGTATAAAACTTCAGACTTAATAATATCAAAAAAAGGGAATTTTAATGATATAATGTCTGAGATAAAAAAAGATAGTAAGTTGATTAGTAATAAAGAACTCGTACCTTTTATAAATAGTCAATTAAGAGACCGAATATGGGAAAAACAATGGCTACAAGTAGAAGAAGTTGAATTACTTAATCATTATAAATCTTATATAGAAAAACGAGTAAATTCCTTGATTGTAATTAATTCTGATTTTGATCCAAAACAAAGATCTACAAGAGCAAAACCGTTCAAGCCCGCTCTTTATATAAATGATTAATATGTTACTAAATTGCTCTATAACTTATTTTTTTCAATTGCTTTTAATATATCTAAATACTTAATAATTTCTGTAGTACCACTCTTTCCAATACAATAATCAAGTTGTTTAGTAAAATATTGATTTAATATCTTTAATTGCGGACTTGAAATTACATATTTAATTCCTTCTTCAATTTGTTTATCAAATAAATTGTCTTTTACATCTTCAATATTTTGGTTGATAATTTGGAGTGCAATCCATTCAAAAACTTCTTCAATATTTTGATTAGTCTTTGCAGAGGTTTCCATATAATAAATGCCTAATTCTTTGGCTAAATTCATACCTTTTTCCGTTGATACTACTCTAGAATCTTTTAAATCAACTTTATTTCCAACAAGAATTAAAACAATATGAGGCAATGCAACTCTTTTAATTATATCATGCCATTTCTTTATATGCTTAAATGATTCGAGGTTTGTTATATCAAAAATTATGATTCCCACACGAGAATCTGTTAAATAATCTGGCCATAATCTTTCGAATTGACTTTGTCCCGCTAAATCCCATATCATAAATCTGATAGACGTTCCCAATTCTTTAAATTCACATTCTTTCTTAGAGATATAAGTACCAATGGTTGCTTTATAATCTGCATTAAATATTCCATGAACATATCTTTGAGCCATACTAGTTTTTCCCACTCCACCATCTCCGATCAAAGAAAGTTTATAGACATACTCAGGTGAGTGAGGCTTACTTTGATAATATTCCATTTTTCGCTTAATTTTTTCAAGTTCAGTATCTCTTTTTACTTTTGGAATCACAGGGCTGACTGGTAGTTCTCCATCGATAATCCTTGCTACTTTATCAGCAGTTAAATAAGTATATGGAAATATATCATCAACTAAGGCAGTATGATTGAGTATTGAGACTAGAACATGTTCCGATCCAGATTCACAAAAAATAAATCTGTATTTATTTGTATCAAATGTGCCCGCACCAAAGGTTCCAAGATCAAAATCTTGTGTTAATTTTTTTAGTACTAATTCAACTAAAGAACTAAATGCCCCAACAAATTTTTTTTCATCTAATTTATCAGAATCTCTCGTTAAAATATTAACTATTAATCCGTCTCGGTCAACTAAAAGAACAGAAACTAAAATATCTCCTACTTCTTGCATATACCATTTGAATAATGCTCGTAACTTATCTTTATCAATATAAGTCATTGTGATTCAGTTTTTTATCATTTTAAAATTAGAATGAATATTTATTACCTATGCAACAATAATAGATTTTTGATATTTGAATTCTTTTAATAGTAAATGGTTAAAATCATAAAAAAAATTCATAGAAATACTTTTAAATAAGAATTTCTATCTAATATAACCCCTTTAATTATTTTGTAATTATCGGTAACGAGAAATAAAAAGTAGAACCTTACTTGAAGTAAGAACTTATTAGAATTATAAAATTACTCTAATCCATATACTTGCTTAGGAGCAAGATATTGTGGAAATTTATCTATAAGCTTCATTCTTGCAAGATAGCAAAGATGGCATTCGTCAACATAGTTATCCTCATGCTCTATTTCATATTCTCGTATAAGTTGAGACGGACCCCCATTAATTAAAAGTCTACAGATAGGATGAGTTTTGGCATCATATTTATTAATAATTTCTGAAAGGGGTGTCTGCCACATATTTCCAATACTCAAACCTTGACAGATATGTACGTTCCCAAATGAATCTACATGTACACGTCCAAGACCTTCAAGATCTTCATACGGACACTTATTCATTTCCTCCCATGACCTTCGAGGTAAGTTTTCAGTTAAAGTTTCAACAGCTCTACCTCTAAACATTGCCCCGCCTTTGATTACAGGTTCTCCCTTTTCTTGATCTTTATCAATTCCTTCTTCTTTAGTAGGTTTATCAATACAAATTGAAGAGGAAGGTAGATTCAGACTTTTTACCGCTTTTTCAGCCATTTTTGATAAATTTAATTCTTCAGTTCCATAATGAAAAGCATCATTACTAATACTTAATTCTGAAATTCCAATTTCAGAAATAGGTTTAAGCCATAGTTCTGCATCCTCAACACTTGTTGCCCAATATGAATTCGTCACTACTCCCGTTTTGAATCCTGATTCCTTTGCTTCTCTAAGGCCCTGAAGCATTATTGGGTAATATAAAAATGGTTCACCTCCTTCAAAATAGATCCATTCTACAGTCCCAATTTTTATTGCTTCTCTTAAAACTTCTCTAATTTGCTTAATTGTAAAGGTCCCTTGAGAATTTGGGCTACAATATAAAAAGCAGTGTTCACATGTATAATTACAGGTATAGGTTAATAAAAAATGGATTCCTTTCAACACGATTTATTCCTCCGAAAATATTTTAATTTTTTGAAGATTATTATTTACATTTCTATATAGTTTTTAATTATAACACAAAATTAAAGATTCAAAACCTTTTAATCAATAATTATTTAAATAAACTAGCAAATAAAACTAAAATTGATGAATTATGAGAAATTTTAATTATTATCATCCAACACGAATTAATTTTGGTTGGGGTCGTGTAAATGAGATTGGAAAAGTAGTGAAAAGAAATGGTAAAAAATGTTTATTAGTTACTGTTAAACCTTTTCCAGCAATGGAAGAATTATTTACAAAAGTGAGCAAGCTGTGCCAAGAAGAAGGAGTAGAAATAATTCACTATGATGGAGCTATTCCTGAACCAACCGATGAATGCGTAGACATAGGCTCTGAGATTGCAGCAGAAAATAAAGTAGAAGTAATCCTAGGAGTGGGAGGAGGCTCAAGTATTGACACCGCAAAAGCTATTGCTGTAGGTGCTAGGCATGAAGGGAATGTTTGGGATTATAGGTTAGGTCAAAAACGAATTGACAGTAAAAAAATCCTTCCAATCATTGCTGTACCAACTACAGGCGGTACAGGGGCAGAAGTCACTAATATGTCAGTGATAAAAAGTTCTAAAGATAAAACTAAATCGGCATTAGCTAGTTGGGATCTTACTCCTAGTGTTGCACTGGTCGATCCTGAACTTACATTGACTGTTCCACCACAAATTACAGCTTCTACTGGTTTCGATGCATTTACTCATTCATTTGAAACATTTATAAACAAGAACTCATCAGAATTTATAGATCTATACGCTCTACATGCATTAAGAAATGTAATAAAATATCTACCAATTGCTATTAAAGATGGCACCAATAAAGAAGCAAGAGAAGCTCTTTCATTCGCCGCTACACTTGGCGGTCTATGCATTTCGAATATAGGAACCACACTCGCTCACGGAATAGCAATGGCTCTTGGAGGACATGCATCTGGTATCAGTCATGGTGAAGGCCTCGCGATATTTTACCCTGAAGTTAATCGTTGGACCTGGAGACATGCAATTGAGAAATATGCTGTTGTTGGACGTTTATTTAACCCCGCTCTAGAAAAAAGTTCTGATGAATCGGCTGCTGAAAATTGTTGTGATGAAATTGAATCATTCTTGAAAAAAATTGGATTATGGATAAGTTTAGAAGATAAAGCAGTATCTAAAGACAATATTAGAGCGATAGCTAATGATACACTTAATCTCCGTAATTACACACTTCATCCAAAAATAGCTAATTTTGAAGAAATCTCTAATTTGATAGAAAAAAGTTATACAAGAAATAAATAAATTCCAAAATTTTTTTCCTCTAATCCTCAAGAATTAATTTAGGTCATAAGATATTAATTGTTTCAGATCTAGGCTAAACAATTAGTACTTATAACTTAATTTAAATATTTATTATTCAGAATGACATAAGAATATATTATAATATGGTGAAAATTTATGGAAAAAGTGGCGATAATTGGAGTTGGACATACAAAATTTGGACAATTACCGGATAAAGGACTCCTTGATTTAATGTCTGAAGCTTCCTTAGAGGCAATCGAAGATTCAAATACTAATGATAAAGACTTTGATTCTGTGTATGTTGGTGCCATGAGTCCTTCCGTTTTCAATAATTTATCTGGGGTTGCAAGTGCCCTTGTTGACAAATTAAGTTTATTACCTGCTGCTGCTGATCATATTAAAAATGGTCCTGCAAGTGGGGGATCAGCGGTTAAAGTTGGTTTTCAAGCAATTGCTTCTGGAATGAGTGATTTTGTTTTGGTGGTTGGTGGTGAAAAAATGACGCATATCACAACTCCTGGTTATGTAACTTCAAATGTAGCTACTTTGACACATCCAGAAGCAGAAAGATGCCATGGAGTCTCTCTTCCTTCATTTGCAGGTATGTTAACACGAACATATCTCGATAAATATGATGCTGAGCTTGATTGGATTTCGGATATTGCCATTAAAAATCATAAGAATGGAGCATTAAATCCCTATGCACATTTTCAGAGGACTATTGATGATCTCATGGCAAGTGCAATTCAGAAAGGAAAGGGGAGTTGGGATAACGTTCATGATTTCCTTAATGATGATAAAAACAATCCAATAATAGCAGACCCTCTAAGACTATTTCATATTTGTCCTATTTCAGATGGAGCGGCAGCTCTAGTGTTATGTAATGCTGAAAAAGCTAAGGAATTTAATGATACATCAATTCTAATTTCTGGTATTGGTCAAGCTACAGACACTCACATAGTATATGAACGTGAAGATTTTACCACTCTTAAAGCTTTGAGAATCTGTTCAGGTCAAGCATATAAAATGGCTAATAAAACACCAGATGATATAGATGTAGCTGAATTACACGATGCTTTTGAGATTCTTGAAGCTGTTCAATCGGAAGATATTGGGTTTTTTGACAAAGGAGAAGGTGCTAAAGCAGCTCATGAAGGTTTAACTGAAATTGGTGGAAAAATTCCAATTAATCCTTCAGGAGGATTGAAAGCCAGAGGTCATCCACTTGGAGCTACTGGTGTTGCTCAAGTTGTAGAACTAGTTTGGCAATTAAGAGGAGATGCTGGAAAAAGGCAAATTGATGGTGCAGAAACTGGGATAACCTGCAATTTTGGTGGATTTGGAAATAATATTCTTTCAATAATAGTTGAAAAAATGTAAGTAATCTGTTACAAAAACTCAAGTTTAACTTTTCAATTATTGAGCAGTATGTATTCTAAAACTATTAAAATTGGGAGATTCTATAAATTTATTAAGAGAAGAACTTATTCTTTTGGTAATTCAATTGTAAATTTCGCTCCCATGTTTCTTCCCGCAGATTCTACACTAATTTTTCCGCCATGTAATTCAATAATTTCTTTTGAGATATATAGTCCAAGACCAGAACCTTGAATATCAAGAAATTCCATTCCTTTACCATATCTTTCAATCTTACCAAATTTGGTAAATAATTTATTGATTTCATCTTCAGTTAACCCTATTCCAGTGTCGCTTATCGATATTTTTACGCTTTTTCCTTTATATTTAACAATAATTTTAACATTACTATTAGGAGGTGAATTTTTAACAGCATTTAAAAGGATATTTGCAAACACTTGTTCAAATCTTATTTTATCGATATTTAATATTACACTCGTAGGAAGTTCTAAAATTAAATTAATTTCACTTTTTTTTAAAAAATAGTCCCATTCTTTAATTATTTCTTGAATTATGTTAGAGAGATTACATGATTGTTTCTTCAATTTGAGTTTCTTATAATCTATATGTACAATGTCAAGTAAGTTATTGATAAGAAATTCTAATCGTTGCTTATTTCTTTGAATAATTTCAAGCATTTCTAAAGCATTCTTATCTAATTTATCATTATAAACGTCTCTTAGAAGTTCACTAGCTCCACTAATAGACATTAATGGGGTTTTTAATTCGTGGGAAGCTCTAGTAATAAATTCTTTTTGAATTTTATTCAATTCTTTTAATTTTCTAATCTGTTCTCTTATAAGAAGATCTGCATTTTTTTGTTTGTTAATATCGTGTATTATAACTTGGAAAAATGTTTCACCGTTTAATTTAACCCGAGAAGATTGTAAATTTATCCAAATCAAGTCTCCCTTTTTTTTATACATTTGAATATCTGCATTATAAATTTTCTCTTCTTTTAAAAGGCGATTAAAGGTTTGTTCAAGTGAAAGTAAAAATTTTGGATGAATTAAAGAAAGATCTCTAAAATCCTTACCAATTAATTCCTCTTTTTTATATCCGCTGTATTTTTCTGTTGCAGGATTACAGTCAACTAATTTTCCGTTCAGATTAATCAAAACTATAGAAAAGGGTGAATCTTCAAATATTCTCCTAAATTTTTTTTCCGATTCTTTCAGTTTTTGTTCAATTTTTTTCCGCTCTGTTATATCCAAGATTTGAGCAATGGTCGTTATTCCTCCCCTTAACTCTGTACTTACTGTAGAAATGATTTCTACGTGCCGTTTTTCACCATTTTTCCTAACAACATTAAATTCATATCTGGGAGGTACTTTTTCTCCTCTTTGTCTGCGAACATAACGATCTCCTACAAGTTTTTTACCTGCTTCATCTAAGAAATTTCGAAAATCTTGACCAACAATCTCATCATAAGAATAATCTAAAATTTGACATAAAACATTATTTACATAGGTGAATTGAAAGCTATCGTTTACAATAAGAATTCCATCATGAGAATTTTCTACAATGGAACGAAAATGTATTTCACTTTCTCGCAATTTTTCTTCTGCTTTTTTTTGCTCGGTAATATTTTTTGTATGAACTAATACTAGATTTGGTGAAACATAATCATAAATTACAAAGAGAATTTTTTCTTGTCCTGTAGATTGATAATGATATATCATTTCTCGAGAAATACAATTTTGTTCATTCATGCACCTGCATAGTTCTTCTAAAATTTGAGGCTGTTCTTTATATAACTCTGAAGCTTTAATCCCCAAAAAATTTATTATTTTCTCCTCTGTGATTTCTTTTGCAGCATTATTAAAATCAATCAATATTAATTCATCACCAATTTTTTGCCACAGATAAGTAGGCGTAGGGAATTTCTTGAATATAGATTTATAATCTGTTTTTGTTATATTTAAATCAAATTTTGTATCATTCATAATTTAATCTCCAAAAAAATATTCAAAATAAGATCATATTAACTTTTACTTTTTTTGAATAGCTTGATATTGATCGATTTTAAATAAATATACCCTAAAAATAACGAGAATAAATTAAAATGTTTAATTTTATATTCAATAAAAATAAATTTTTGGATCATTTATTTTATTCTATTCTTACGATATTTTGAGATATCTTTCCCGCAGATAAAACTGACAAGAAAAGAGAAAAAAACAAAATGTAAAGGTTTAAAAAATAAGATCAGAAACAGGGATAACATGTAATTTTGGCGGATTTGGGAATAACATAATTTCAATACTTGCAGATAGAATGTAGGAGGTATATTTAAAAATGCAAATTATTATAAATCCTAAGTGGTTAAGTTAAAATTTATGAATTTAATATAAATTTAATTTTGAAGAAGTAATTGAATATTAGCTAATCACTTTAAATTGAAGTTCTGTACCATTTTTATCGTAACATTTAATATTGTATAAATTATATGGAAAACCTACAATAAAGTGAAATCTATTCCCTTTAAATATACTATTTAAATCTTGTAGAGAAGGATGTAAATTTCCAGATGGATGTGAATGAATAGTTCCTTGATAATATCGATTTGTTGGGAGTCTACTTGGAAAGAATACTCCTGAATGTTTCGAAGTGATTGCACCTGGTGGTAAAATAAATTCAGTAAATACATTTTTATCCATTTTAAGGATTCCTAAAAATTCTTTTGGATGATGCGCCCGACATAACGCTAAAAATCCAATTAGTAACTCCCTTTTTATTTTTACTATATTTGATTGAAGATCCTTTAAAATAAAAATAATTTCATTAATAACCTTTAAAATAGACTTAGTCTTATCTATTTTCCAATTTTTTAAAGAAGTGATGTCATTACTTAATTTTTTATATACTTTCCCTGTTTGGTTAATAAGCTTAACTTTTGGTTTTTTAGGATATTTAGAATAATCAATTTCTAAAATAATTCCCTTAATTAATTCAATTTTAATGTGAGTAATTTCATTTTCAATAGTTACTGTGTTAGGAAAATGTTCTATTATATTTTGATATTGCAGCTCAATTTCTTTAATCATTACAAAGATAAAAATTCGATTTTAAAAGAATTTTTTCTATTTTGGAAACATATCATATCAATATTGATTGAAAAAGATAGTGAAATAGAGTTTTTAAAAGAAGAACTAAATAGAAATTTTAAAGTTTAACTTCTAGAAATAGTTCAATTCTTTATTTTATTAAAGATAGACGTTCGCTGTAGCTTGAAAATTGGTTAGAAAAGATACGGTATTTACAATCATCCCACATTTTTCTAAATGAATAAAAATATTCTGATATTTCAAGAGGATCTCCAAAAATAACTTGATAATTTTCAATAATCGAAATTTGAATATATATAGGAAACAATTCAAAAATTCTGATATCATACTTCAGAGGAAACTTTCCTAAAAATTTTTTTAGTATTTCAATATTTTCACCATTCTTTGTCTCGTATGAAAGTATAGATATATCAATATCTGAATTTGGGCGCATTGATCCCTCCACATAGGATCCATAAACTATTACGTCATATTTCTCCTCTAAAAAATTTAAATCTTCTCTTATTTGTCTAAGTTCATTTAATTTCATTTATGCATTCCTCAATAATTTCAATCCAACGTACTAAGAGATCTTTAACGTCTTTTACAGAATCTAATATTAATTTTTCATCAATTTCATTATAGCGGTGAACAATTATATTTCTTAAACCATTGGCTTTTTTTAATTTCTCTCCCAATTCGTGTTTTAAGTTTCTTTTTTGTACTATTTCAGAAATATTTCTGTTATCATCTTTTACTTGAATCCCTAAATCTTTTACAAGCATTGCTATTAAATCTACCATAGCTTCAATGGACGTTTGAAGAGAATAAAAAATTCCACGTTTTTCAAGTTCATTTTTCGGTTTTAATGGAAGCTCTTGCATATAATCAAATATATGCTGGATCTTATCCTGATATCGCTTACTTCTCAATTCATCCATTAGAATTCTTATCTAAATTATTCATTTAATACGTATATTTTTAATAATACAATCTATATTACATTATTTATATTTTAGTCTAAAAAGGTTTATACATTAAAGATCATAATGTTAAGACTTACTTATTTATCCTTAAATTTAGAGAAATTCATTTATTTCATTAATAAAAAGATCGACAATTGTAAGCCATTTTTCCTTAGTATCATCGTCAGTGGAGCTTTTTCTTGTTAATTCTCTCCCTTTTTTAAGATTTTTAAGTGCTAAATCATAATTTTCAAGCATTTTATAACAAATTCCTAACTTTATGTAAGTTTGATTTATATACCACTCATCTTTAGCCACTTCAATTGCTTTCAAGAATTTTTCTATAGCTTGTTCATACTCTTCGTAATACATTAAAATTTCTCCATACGTATCATGGTATGTTCCGTTATCAGGAACTTTATCAACTAAATCTTGGATTAATTGTAATGCTTCTTCTTTTCTATTTAAAAATTGCAGCCAATAGACTTTATAATTTAGAAGATCATTATTTTCCGGATATTTTTCAAGTAATTCATTAATTATATCTAAACCACTCTCTATTTCTCGCATTCTTCTAAAAACTGATGCTTTTTTCATCTTAATGTCAATCTCATTTTCTTGGAATATCTCTAACATCTCTTCTAATAATTTCAGTGCATCATCAAATTGAGCATAATAGAGCAAAATTGATATTTTAGTGTTGTATAAATCGATATTATCCGGATTAGACTCAAGATCTTTATCAATCTCTCTAATTTTTTCATTATATTGGTTTTTTAAACCTCCAGAACTCTGAGATTGAAATAAATCAATCATATCCCGCCAGATTATTCCTTCTAATTTTTCATATCGTTCTCTCAATTCAACTTTCGCTTCAATTTTATAAGCTAAGTAATTAATATATTGATGTAAAAATTCAGTTAATGTTTCTCTAAAATATTCATTAAATAATAGTCCACATATATCATCTAAGATATTATTAAGTATTGCTCGTAAATCTAGTGTCCTTGAAAATAACTTACCTAAATACGTATATTTTGTTATATAATCTTCTGTTATAGCCCGAAGCATAATCTCTAATCTTTCGTTTTCCTGGAAATAATAATATTCATCTGGAGACATAACTAATTTGAAAAATTTTATTGGATATATCTGATTTTCGACAATTTCATCTATATAATACTCTAATTTTGACTTCTTAATTCCGTATGTATTTGAAAAATCCTCCATAGAAATACTATTAGGATATTGATCTGGATGATTAATTGAAAGAAAAAGTAAAATCTTGTTAAATTCTTCCTCATCTCTTAACATAGCTTTCACTCTTGTATAATCTAATCTTAAAACATTGTTGAGAAACCTAAATTGAATATCTTCATTTTTAATATCATAATTTTCAAAAAAGTTGACAGTTTTTTTAGTAATCTCCTCAATTCGTTTGGTTTCATCGTCTAAAATTGATTGTCTATCTAAATCGTAGTTTTGTAACATTCTTGAATATTCCATTTTACCTGATTGAGTGATTCTATACCTCTTATTCTCTTTTATTACAAATCTCTTATCCATTAACAAATTCATATTTTTTGATAAGGATGATTGATTTATAGAAAGTGGTTCTTCAAGAAAATTGGACCATTTCAAATAATCATTGTTATATACCATCCAAAGAATCCAATGATCGTAATTTCTTCTTCTTTTAATAACATCAGGAGGATAATTTAATTTCCTCTTCTTCCTAAGAACTCCAGAGACTTCATGAAATCTCTTTTGACCTTCTGGAGTTATCTTATAATGCCCTCGAGCATAATTATCAACATAACCCCTACCTTTTAACATTGACAGATACTTAGATAAGGTAGATAAACTAAGCTCAAGTGGTTTTTCAGTGAAATCTGACCACTGACATTCATCATTATTAGATAACATCCAGAGAATAATATGTTCAAAATTTCTTTTTCCAAATTTTGGAGTTTTATATATCTCCTCTGGAGGATAATTAATTACACTCATAGCTTAAGAGATCCTTAATTAAATTCTTTAATTATTTATAGATATGTTTTTTTACTATTTAAATTATTTCTTAAATATTCGAACTTCGCACGAAGTTCCGTAATAAAAACTATATAATAATGTTTATCTGTATTATAATTAAGAAAACAAAGAGGTTAAAAAAAAAATGAAAAAAATAAATCAGACTCGAATTATCAAGATAAGGAATGATGTCATTGTTTCTCAAGACATCATTCGAGATTAATCAAATAATTTTTATAATATTAAGAAAACAAAGAGGTAAAAAAAATGTCAAATAAAAAAGGTATGAAAGCAACCCTTTCGGATTATCTTTCAAATCCAAAGAAATACTCCTTTGGATGGAAAGACCTATAATTAATTAGTTTTTTTTCTTATTTTTTCTTCTTTTTATTTATGATTTTTATTCATTTTACTTATATTAAAAATAGAAACAAACATAGTTTCTCTTAAATCTTTAATAATTGATTTAATTATTGAATAAAATTTGTCATTAGCCCTGAATCTATTCAGAAAAAAAAACTATCTAATTTTGTTTCATAACATTCCTTTAAATTCGAACTTCACTCAAAGTTCCGCAATAAAAACTATATATTGAATCAAATCTATATTATAAGTATAAGAAAACACAGAGGTAAAAAAAAATGTCAAATAAAAAAGGTATGGATGCAACACTCGGAGATTTTGTTTCTCATCCAAAAAGATACAGATTTGGATTGAAAGACCTATAATTAATCAATTTTTTTTCTTATTCTTTTTTTAATTTTATTTTACTAACATATAATTATCTTATTTTAAAGACACATAGAAATTTGGATTTTTGCATTATATTTAAAATAGCTATTAGCTTATAATAGTAAATAGATCCAAAATAGAATAAAACTATCAAATTTATCAAAAAGATGTCTCGTTCTGAACTTATAGAATTAAAGCAAGCAAAACAACTAATGGATCAAGGTGAAATTAAGAAGGCTTTCCAAATCGTTTTGGAATTAGAGAAAAGGGATAACTTAAAAGCTCAGGAACTGCTCTCATGTAAACTTCTTAAAGCTTATCTATTATATAAATCAGGAAACTTTTTGGATGCCATTAAGAGCGCTGATGATATTTTTCAAGAAAGTCAAAAACAAGGAGATTTACTTACATCCTTTGATGCTTTAACTATTAAAGCATATGCACATTCTATGATGGGAAATATAAGTCAGAGTGAAAATATAGTTAAACAAGCAGAAGATCTATTTAAAATAATTAAAGAAAGATTTAGAATAGATTTAAGAGAAAGAGAATCTTTTTTGGTAAGGATAAAAGCTAATAATCATTATTTTAAAGGAGAAATTCAACCTTCCCTAGAACTAAATAAAAAAGCTTATGAACTTGCTAAAGATACAAGTAATAAAGAATTGATTTCTGCTAGTCTTAATAATATTGCTGACAAATATATTCGGATGAAAGAATATGATAAAGCAATAATGTATGCTAAGGAAGCTGTTAAGGTTAATCATGGACCTCTGTTGTCATATCCATTAGGTACCTTAATTCATATCTTGATTAAAAAGGGAAATATTAAAGAAGCAAAAGTTTACCTTGATCAGTTGTGCGAACTTAAAGAGAAATCTGATAATAAAAGGACATACATGTTGTATCAGTATACCAATGCTTTATTATTAAAATCAAGTCTGCGAGCAAGAGATCGTATTAAATCGGAAGATATTTTTAAAGAATTGGCTATGGACAATACCATAGCTTATGAACAACGGTATGAATCCATTATAAATTTGTGCGATTTATTTTTAATTGAACTTCGGATAACTAATGATCCAGAAATATTAGATGAGATCCAGCCATATATTCAAGAATTATTGAATCTTGCTGAACGTCAGCATTTGTATGCAATTTTAGCCGAAACTTACCTTTTACAGGCAAAACTTTCTTTATTAACTTCTGATCTAAAGAAAGCTAGAAGATTTTTAACTCAAGCTCAAAAAATATCTGAAAGATTTGGGTATAAAGAATTAATAGAGAGGATTGCAAATGAACAATCTAAATTAATTAAGCAATCAGATTTATGGGAAAAATTAAAGGAGATGGGGGCACCAATGGATGAGCGTATAAAATTGGCTCATTTAAACGAACATATTGAGGAAATTCTTGAGAAACGGACTATGTTGCCTGCTTTTATGACTGAAGAAAAAGTGGCAATTTCCAAAGAAACTAAAATTTGCTTAATCTGTCGGGGTGCAGTGTTAAGATTCACATATATTTGTGAGTGTGGTGCGATTTATTGTGAAAACTGTGCGAGAGCGTTAACCAATTTAGAAAATGTATGTTGGGTGTGTGATACTCCAATTGATTACTTAAAGCCTGTGAAACCGTATAAGGAAGAATTAGAAGATTTAAATGTTGACATTAAGGGAAAAAAGTAATCAAATGAGAAAAAATTAGATTTAAAAGAAAAACCTCCTCACCAACAACAAGGATCAAAGTAGTTTTTGTATTTTTGTAACCATGTGCAAAAAGTATATTTGGAATAG
>JAHQWL010000101.1 GCA_029856155.1 Promethearchaeia archaeon | reverse complement strand
GTATTACCTGGAACAATAATAGAATCTAATACAATATTAGATGCAATTGCAATGACAACACTTAATCAACGGTTAGAATCTAACGCAATTTACCGAGGTTCTCCTGCTAAAAAGATAGAGGGAACAGAATCAATTAAAAATCACAATAAGCTCCAAAATATTATTTTTAATAGGAAGATTTTTGATGAATATGATACAGAAAATTTAAGAGCGTATGCAAAGGAATTATCAGTTCCTTTTCACTTCTATTTAATCGCGGGAATAATTATAATTGGGTGTTCTTTTATTTTGCCCGGTTTTTTATTTTTCTTATTTCTATTTGGATTACTAATCCCAAATTTACTCTCAACCACTTTTTCTTTAAATTCATTTTTAGATACAACTATAATTACAAATCTATTCCTTACACCTTTAATTTTTATTGCGATATACCTCATTCATTTATTTTTTGTAGCGCTCTTTACTAGATGGTTTTACAAAATAACAGATAAAAGAGGACATGTTCAAGGAGTATTTGATCGGAATTTAGACGAAACATCTAAAGCTTTAGATTATTATCATTTTAGGTCCTTCTTATTTAAATATCCAATCTTTGCTTTTATTCGTTCTCCCTTTCCTTGGCTTATTAATTGGGAGTTAAAATTTATAGGTTCGAATAAGATTGGTAAAGCAACAGTCTTTGAAGATACTTTTTTCCATAGTCATGTTGATTATGGTAGAAATTGTTATATCGGAACTTTTTCCCACATTACCAACCATTTAGTTGACGGCGTTTACGGAGAAGAAAATCTAACTTTTTTTGGAGCTGACATTGGTAATAATTGCGTTTTTAGTCTATCAAATGGTTCTTTACCAGGTTTAAAGATGGAAGATAATTCTACAGTATTACCAATGTGTGCATCAATAAAATATGATCAGTTGGGAAAAAATAATATATATGGACGATTTCCTGCAAAAAAATTAAATCGAGAACAAATTAAGAAATTCACTGGAGGTGAATATGACGGAGAATAATGGAATTTCAGTCATTAAATCTGGAGAAAATTCAATTGATATTAAAAAGATCCCAATAACAACAAATGGATTTAAATGGACTTTTACTTCATCTTTACTCTATTTATTTTTACATTTTCTTTCAATCGTGATGCCTTCAGTAATGATATTGACTTTTTTTAGTTTTGCAATGGATTCAAATCTTTTTCATTGGAGAATTGTATTATTTTTTATTGATATTTTTGCTTGGTGGGGCTCCTATATTCTCCTTAGTTTACTTCTAGGTAAATTGTGTTTAATTATTCTTAAATTAATTCATAAACCACAAGAGGGACTTTTTAAAATTGACCGAAAGAATAAAGATTTTTCTTATTTCTGCTTACGAGTAACTGTGAAAAAATTCATTTTTCTGGTATGGAATAATTTCTGTTTTCCTTGGGCTAACAATTTTGCGTTTAAAATGTGTGATATAAATGCCGACTTTAAAAGTACTATGTTTGATGGTTGGAGCGATGTTGAATTTATTGAGTATGGCAATAATATTATGATAGGGCAAGGAGCTCAAATTTTTTCGAGCACTATTGTCAGAATAGAGAATACTGATTATCTTTTAATTAAAAAAGTTATTGTTGGTGATCATGTAGTATTAGGAGCAAATTCAATTGTTTCACCAGGTACTATAATTGGGAAAGGAGCAACTTTAGGTGTGTGGACAGTAACCCATATTAATCAAATAATAGAACCCGATTGGATTTATATTGGAAATCCGGCACAAAAATATCAACCAACTCAGATCGCCATAGAAGATAGTAAGAAACAACCAATGAGAAGATTGGTAGATACGGGTGAAAGAATTGAATTTGATACAAAACAATTTTCAAATAGAAAAATAGACTAATTTTAAATGAATTAATAATTTTTGAAAATAAATTTTAATAAAGAAAATAGTTGATATATTTTCATTAAGAAAAATTCACTCTATATAAAAAAAATCAAAATGATCAATAATGTCAATTAATCGAACACCACCTAAGTTTTCAAAAACACGTAAAGTACAATGGGGTTTGGCTAGTCTTGGTGGAGCAATGATAGGAGGTATTTACGCATCTCTTTTACCTATTTTTTATGTGGATTATTTAGGTTTAGTAGAGAACGCAGCGATTATCTATTACGTCCAAATTATCTATCTAATAGTCAATGCTTTAAATGATCCACTCTTCGGATTTTATTCAGATAGGTCAAAAATCAAAAAGGGAAGGAGAATTCCATTTATTAGATTCACTGCTCCATTTTTAGCTTTAACATTTGTATTAGTCTGGTTTGCTCCAGATGCAAGTGCAGGAAATTGGAATATATTCTGGTGGATGGTGATAACAACATGTCTTTATGATACCGCTTATACGATAATATTTCTTGTATATTCTGCTCTTCTACCTGAACTGACCGAAGATGAACAAGAACGAAATGGTCTTAACATGTATTGGCAATTCTTTAGTATGATTGGTACGATTTTCGGCTTCATCATCCCAGATTTATTCCGCAATCAATCACGTTTTTTACTTCTGATGTCGATGGTATTGGTTGGAATTTTAGGTGTGGCATTAATCCTCTATACTTCTTATAAATTCACAGAAAGACCAGAATTCGCTAAAATAGGTAAACCCTTAGGATTTGGAGAAGCTTTTAAGGTTACAATAAAAAGTAGGTCCTTTCTTGTTGTTGCTGCCGCTAATTTTATGGGAATCCTCATTCAGTCATTAATTGTTGGATCTCTCTTCTATTTAGCAGACTATGTCGTACAACAATCAACAATGATTTTATTATTATTTGTATTTATCCCCCTCCTCGCCGGTATCTGGGCAACTCCGAAATTAATTAAAAAATGGGGTGTAGTAAGAAGTGACCAATTTTTACTTTTAATCGGTGGAACGGGATTAATTCTGTTATTTATTATTACTGCTTTTGATGTCGTAGAATTAGTTTACCTAACATTAGCTATTGCCGCGATCGGTTTTGTAGGACCTTTAATTTTTACCAATGTCTTATTTGCGCAAGTATCTGACGAAGATGAATTAGAGACAGGAGTAAGAAGAGAAGCTGCTTTCTTCGGTATGAATGCTTTATTTACTAAGCCCGCACAAAGTATTGCTATAATCATTCCTACAGCATTATTAGATTTAGCCAACTTTATTCCTCATGATCTTGGTGATCCCCCAGTACTTCCACAACCACCAGCAGCAATTTTTGCAATTAGACTTTTCATTGGATTAATTCCAGGAATTGCATTAATAATAGCAGCTCTAATATTACAATTGTATCCAATAAAAGGAAAATATTGGGAAAAGATTCAAAAAGATGTACTTATATTGCATGATGAAAAGCATAAAAAGTTAGAAGAATTAGAAGGATCTTCAAATATCGATCAATCATAGTGATATATATGAGAAAATAATTAATTCTAATTTTATTTTTTTTTTATTCTTTTTTTAAGAGAAAGAATTTATA
This sequence comes from Promethearchaeia archaeon, assembly GCA_029856155.1. Taxonomy (GTDB): domain Archaea; phylum Asgardarchaeota; class Lokiarchaeia; order Sigyniarchaeales; family SOKP01; genus Loki-b32. The sequence goes on along the minus strand of JAHQWL010000101.1, from coordinate 9,811 downwards.
TATTAAGTTTTAAAATAATCAAATAATGTGTTAAATACAAGTACAAAATGTGATTAAAATGTTTAAAGTAGTGCTTCTAAGGCATGGAGAAAGTACCTGGAATAAAGAAAACAAGTTTACTGGTTGGACAGATGTGGATCTTTCAGAAAAAGGGGTCCAAGAAGCTATTGAAGCTGCAAAACTGTTGAAAGAAGGAGGTTTTACTTTTGATATAGCATATACATCGGTACTTAAAAGAGGAATTCGAACTCTTTGGATTGTTTTAGATAAGATGGACTTAATGTGGATTCCAGTGTTTCGTTCTTGGCGATTAAATGAAAGACATTATGGTGCTTTACAAGGATATTCTAAATCAGAGATGGCAAAAGAAGTTGGGGAAGAACAGGTTCTTATCTGGAGACGGAGTTATGATATACCTCCTCCACCTCTAAAAACAAGCGATCCACGATATCCTGGAAATGAGGAGAAATATAAAGGCTTATCTGCCGATGAGATTCCTTTAACTGAATGTTTGAAAGATACAGTGGCAAGGGTATTACCTTATTGGCACGATACTATCATCCCTACAATAAAATCTGGCAAGAAAGTCTTGATTTCAGCTCATGGAAATAGTTTAAGAGCACTTGTAAAATATCTTGATAATATGCCAGATGAAGAAGTGGTCAAATTAAATATACCTACTGGAGTTCCATTGATATATGAATTAGATGATGATTTAAAGCCAATTACACATTATTATCTTGGTGATGCTGAAGAAATAGCTAAAGCAATTGAAGCTGTTGCCAGTCAAGGAAAGGCAAAAAAATAATTTATGAAGGTAATAGTATGACCTTAAAAACCGAGTCGAAATTATTTAGTCCTAAAAATATTGTATTATTCTCTATTTTATTCTTTTTATTACCGGCTTTTATTTTGATGCCTGTAGTAAATGTCAAAGCTCAGACTGTTAGAGATATTTCTGTGCAAACCGCTTATGATATGATAAATAACAATACTCAATATCCGAACTTGATTATACTTGATGTTAAAGAACAATCGGAATATGATGAAAATCATTTATGCGATGCAATTTTATTACCCGTTTCAGAAATTGATGCGAGAATTAGCGAACTTGAACCGTATAAGGATATTGAAATAATAGTTTACTGTGGGGTTGGAGGTAGAAGTGCCCTAGCAAGTGATAACGTAGTAGACAATTACAATTTTACAAAGATTTACAATATGCTAGGAGGTATAACTGATTGGATTGCTGAGGGGTACCCTGTTTGTTCTGAGGGTCAACCAAATATTGATTTCAATGTGATAACATTCTCAATAATCCTATTTAGCACAATGATACTTATTTTAGCGTATTATAAAAAGAAAGTACCTAAGGATTAGAAAGTGTCTTTTCTCTCAAAATAAAAAAAAAGAATTTAAATTAATTAAGAACTTATTCCCATTTCATTCCTGCCATTTTATAGGTATCTGATACTCCAATTAGCATTTCAACTGTCATATTATATCCTTCTATCTGTAAAGCAAATGGAGTAAAATATTTCCATAGCTCCATAGTTGCTTCTTCTAATTTTCCTTTTTCTGTGTATATTAAATGGTATTGTTTCATACCATCGTTCCCAGCTGGAGTATTAAAAACACGCCATTTTGTAACATATGGTACCTCTCTTGGTTGCTTTAAATACATTTTACCAATATCCATACCTTTATGGCTCGGGTACCATGTAGTTATCATTATAACTCCCATAGTTCATATATACCTCTTTTAAATTTTAAAAATTGGATTTACGGTATGTACCTAATTATAACAATTTTATTTAAGGATTTTCAATTTTGTCAAAAATTATTAACAAAATAATTTAAGCATTTGAGCAATTTTTTAAAAACATACAAGAGGTTTTCTATTATGGTGAAAAAGTTAATTGATAGCCCAACAGTTTCTAATATTGTTTTTTATCCACGAAAAGTTCCTATCCCTACTAATTTAGGGCCAAATATTAAAATCTTAAAATTTGAAATAAGTAAAAACATTATGATCGGAGGATTTTTCTATTTAAATGATGTGAACCTCCCAACAATATTGTTATTTCATGGAAATGGAGAGATTGCAGCTGATTACCAATATTTCTTAGACTTTTTTTTTGATTGTGGGGTAAATTTGGCAGTTGTTGACTTTCGTGGTTATGGTTTCAGTTCAGGTCAACCAATATATAGCAGTTTGATTTCTGACGCCTTTCCGGTGTACGATAAATTCTATGAATGGATGATTGAATATGATTTAAAAGATTCTCTATTTCTTTTGGGACGTTCGCTTGGTAGTGTTTGTGCTTCAGAAATCGGCTCACATAATCCGAACAGTTTAAAAGGAATTATTTTTGAAAGTGGGTTTGCGAGTATGTATAACATGATGACAAGGCTATTCAGAGTGAGTGGACCTGGTATTACTCCCGATGGATTGAGCGAGTTTTCAAATAACACAAGAATCAGGAAATTTCAAAAACCTGTTTTGATAATTCATGGTACTCAAGATTTCATTATTCCTTCTACTGAAAGTAACCTAATTTATGACAATATTCCTGATGGAATTGAGAAAAAATTAGTATTAATTGAAGGTGCAGGGCATAATAATATCTTTTCATTTAAAGAAGAATATACGACTCCATTGAAAGAATTTATTCATAAACACAAATAACAATTGAACTCTATATTATAGTCAAAATTTAGCTTATTTTAGCGAGATCCTAATTAATAATAAATTTTCTTTTCTTCTTTAAAAAATCCAATTCAAACCTAAAAATTTAAATATTTAAGATGTGTTAATATGTATAGTGATTAAAAATGGAATAAGTTTATAGCGATTATCATATTTGAATTAAACTTTTTTTCTAAGTCCAAATTTTAGCTATTAAAATGATAGATATTGCTATGAACTTTACCAAACATCTTATACATTAAATTACTTCAAAAATATATGATAATTTGTTATAAGCCTATTTTCCAGAAGTAGAGAAGTAAAAAATTCAGTAAAATTAGCCAGGGTAGATAGGCTCTATTAGATCAATTTTGGGAGAGTTAAAGTAAGAATTAAAAAGTTACTAAAAAAAATAGGGTGATTAACGTGAAAATGCGTTTTCAAGACGATTTAGAGCAGATTGAAAAAGTTCATGATGCAGTTAAGGATATGCAAAAGGCAGAAAACTTAAAGCGTAGGAATCTCTGGGCTTTATTTTTTATGGCATTAATCTATGGTTTTAGTTCAAGTCCATTTTTTTTAGTTTATCAACCATTCTTATTGGAAGTTACAGGATCACTCTTTATTACAGGAATTCTCATAACCATCGGAGGGATAATAATGTTTTTTCCAAGACCATGGGTAGGAAAATTGTCTGATCGCTTCAGTCGTAAAAAAATATGGTTATTTGATGTTCCTTTAGCAATTTTAGGGCTACTTCTTCTAATTTTTGCCAAAAACCTAATATTTTTGGTTGTGGGAATAATTTTTTACTATATGAGCTCAGTTATAGGAGAGATAAGTTATTTTATGTTTATTTCTGAAAGTAGTAGGATATCGAGAAAAGGTTTAATGTTTGGCTTAATGTTTTTTGGCATAAATCTTGGAGGAGTCTGTGGTCAATACTTTGTAATGCTTGATATTGTAAAAGAAGTTCGCATTTATTTCATAATTTATATAATTTTTAATTTAGGTAATTACCTCATTACAATCTTTGGTATCTCTAATCCATTGAATAATGAAACTAAAAATCCTATGATTACTCCCAGAAATCCTTCTAAAAGAAAAAAACTTTGGCGTAATATCTTTCTTAATCCTAAAAATAAGGCAGTGATTATTTTTTTCACACTAGATGTATTAGTATATAACATTTCCCTGTCGGTTTATTTTGCGGGATTAAGATCTCAATACAATTTAACATATGAACAGTTGGCCCTCTTATCAATTAGTTTTAGTATATCTAGTATTGTTTTTCAAATTCCTGGAGGACATCTTGCAGATAAAATCGGGAAAAAGCGAACTTTAATTGTAAGTGAACTTTTTGGTATAGGATACTTCTCAACACTAATTTTAACTTTTATACTCTGGTCAAACAGTTTTGGTTTATTTTTAATTCCACTACTCAGTATTGGTGCCATTTTGCGTGGTCTAAGTGCTTCTACATTTATCGGTGCCCAGCAAATGATCATAACTGATTTAGATGAAACCAGAAAAGCTGAATCTTATGGTATTTTAGGCTTTCTACAGGGAATTGGATATTTACCTACAGGTATTATTGGAGCATTTCTCATTGAACGTGTCAGTTATTTAGCCCCATTTATTATTTCAATCATAGGGATTCTATTTGAAATATGGATCTTAACGAAATATTTTCATGAATAGGAGAAAGATTGTTAAAAAATTGGACTAAAGATCATTTTATTACTATTTTTATTTTTAGTAAAGTATAGAAAAGTATCTTATAATTAGTGAAAAATATTTGCCCGAGAGAATTTATAATTTTTGTCCTTATTGTGGGAAAAAATTACTTAGTTCTGATTATACTAAAACAAATTTTTGCTCTTTTTGTGGCAAAAAATTAAAAAAGAATAACGAGAAATTCATAAAAAAAGTTCAATGTACAATTTGCCATAAAATTGTTGATCCTAATAAGCATAAGACAATCAAATGTTCTTATTGTGAAAGCATCTATCACTCAACGTGTGTTTCAGCTTGGCTTTTAAAATATAATGCATGCCCAATGTGTCAAAATGTCTTTGTACTTCCAAATAAGATTTTCGCTTTAGGAAAGCTTTAGGAAAGAATTAAAAAAAAAAAAAGAAAAATTGGAATTTTTTATTTCTTTAGGATAAAAGCACCTGTTTCTACAAACCAGAATAAATTTGAAAAAAGAAATAACCACTCAGCTAAAACTTTAGCTTCTACAAGTAGCGTTTCTTCCACTCTATTAACAATAAAAAGCACCAAGTATAGTATGAAGAAAAATGCTACAATAATATTAATCATTGCTTGCCAAAGTGGAAACTCCGAGAGTTTATATTCAAGATAGGCGTAACTGAATAAGTATAAAATACCTGGGAAGAAGAAAACGTATTGTGCGATATCGTGTAATGCATCAAAGTCCCTTGTATTAAATAGTGCCAACATTAAAATACCTATAGCTGAAACTACACCTAAAATACACGCTATCCAAGTTCCTTTTGTAGATGCTCCCTTCTCTTGTAAATATCTAGTAAATCCTAATATAAATAATATCATAAAAAGCCCAGTTATAAACCAACATACACTAAAGAAAATAGCTAAGTCATTCCATCCTGGTACGGACAATTCACTAATAAAAGTAGTCAATAAACTGAAACTATTATGAACCAACATCGCGGGGATTGCTCCAACAAGAAAAATAGCAATTCCAATAAACCCAAAATAACTTGCATGAATTTTTTCGAATATTTTATCTAATTTCTCCATGATTGAGAATTTTCTTTTATTTGAATGCTAAAGATATATAGATTATATCTTATATTTCTTGATATATAAAATTTAAATTTCTTATCTGAAATTAAGGTAGAAATTCTCTTCCTATATTTTAGTTCTAGCTAAATTTACCTATCTCTTAAAAACTCATTTATTAGAATTTGTTGAAATTCTGAGACTTTTTCCTTAAATGGTATATTATCCTCTCCAGAATAGATGTCTGGTATATCTTCTTTTTTAAAAACAGCTGAGAATGGGATTGCTAGATTTGGAATGTCTAAAAATTCTTCAGAGATTTTTAATTCACTGTCATTGAAGTGAATTTTACTATTTATTAACTCTAAACCCATTTTTATCTCACATTGATTACTATTTAATTCAACAGTAAAAATTCATTAATTTATATTGAGAGTCCCGACAAATTTAGTGATAAATCTAAGTTAATTATTATTCATTAAGAAATTCATCTTTCAGAATATGTTTAAATTCTGAATTGTAATTCTTAAGAGACTTATCTTCTAGGCTAGAATAATTATCCATTGGAAATTTTTCATTATATATATTTAATTTATAAAATGATTATACTCAAAAAAATAGTCTAAAAATATCAAGTTCAGATATGTTGACAATGGAAGCCAAAGATATATATAAAACGATTCAAGATATTTTTCAAACCGTAGAACAATCTCATTTCCCAGATGTATCCCAGTTTCTTACTTCATTTGCTGATTTAGGTGAAAGTAAAAAACCAGGATTTATTTATTTTGGAGACGAGAAAATGTGTTTTAAAGAAAGACTTCCTGAATATCAAGAAATTCTTATTAATGAGTTCTTAGCAGATTGAACTTTTTTTTTTGAATTTATATGTAAAATTCTCTAATTCAATAAGTATAAGATATAACTCTAAGCATTGTTTTAACCTCTATCAAAAATTCAACCTCTTTTTATAATTAAATAAAGATAATCCATAAAAGAGAGTGAATTTTAATTGATGGGGGATTCACGTTTAATTGAAAAAAAAGTCGAAAATTTATTGAAATATATATTCAAACCAGAAAATTCATTTAATAGGAGAAGACTCCAAAAAAGGAAGTTTTTCTTATTATCAAAACTCGTGGCAGATTTGTTTAAAAGTAAGAATTCACAAGTTTGTTTTAATAACATTTCAAATTTAATCATTTTATTTTTAAATATATATAAACCGTGAGGAAACCAAAGGTTTTTATATAAAAAGTTATAGATTTCTGATATTTCACTTGAAAAAATAGAAGTATTGAATACTTTGACTTAAATGTTAAAAAAAAAGAAATCTTAAACTTTATTTTAGATTATTAAAAGCTTTATGCTGCAGTTTTAGTTATTTCGTTCTTAATGAAGTATTTTTCGAAAAATTCTGCATTTTCTTGAAGGTCTTTTTTTGAGCATATCTTCCCATGTCCTGGAATATATATATCAATGTCCTTTTCCATATATTCAATGAGAGTATCACAGAGTCGTTGAGGATTAGCAGGAGGATCAGCAGGCGCAGGATTAGTTCTAGTATACCAACTAGGATCAGGTTGCTCAAATAATAAATCTCCCATGAAAACAATTTTTTCTTTTTCGAAGTATGCAATCATATCTCCTGATGTGTGAGCATCTCCTATATGTACTATCTGAACTTGGTTTTTTGTTCCTTGGATTGTAAAAGAACTATTTGTAATGAAATCTGGAGGTCTCAATGTAAAATTTTCGTCAAGAAATTCAGTATAGGTTTTTATATCATTATTATATTCAAGAATCTTATCTGGTTCAGTTTCTTTTTTGACAATTTCTTTTGTTCTTTTTAATTCTTGTCCGGCAATTCCTTTGTAGCGTTTAAGTGTATCGTTTAAATTTTTATAATATTCTGACAATGCCTTAGAGCTACTAATGATCGGTATATTTAAAGGAAATTTACGATTACCTAATAAATGATCCATATGATAATGGCTATTTATTACAAATGATGGTTCTTTATTTGTAAATTGCTTTGAAGCTTCAATTAAGTCAATAGTGGAAAACGGATCAAAAAGTGTATCAAAAATGACCAAATAGTTGCCAAAATCAAAAAAACCAGCATTTGAAGAAGGTAATTTCTCAGCGGTTATAGCCGTATAAATTCCCGGACTTAGCTCATACAAATCAAAATAAATTGTTTTAAAATCCAATTTTTTAATACCTATATTTATCACTTTTTTTGATTTAAAATTTTGAATCTAAGATGAGATTTAATCAGAAATTCGTTCTAACTTTTCATTTTATTCCTCTAGTCGTTCTAATTTGAAACACACAGGTCTTACTCCATCAGAGCAAGCATTATACATTATTCCATCCTCTGCCCAATTCTTGAAATTACCACCAAACCGCAGAACATGTATACTGCGAGCTAAATCCGTCCATGCCCAACTACAAAAACCATCAGGCATTTCTCCATCTTCACTTATCCATTCTTGACCATCTTTAAAATGACATTTTTCTACTACTTTTCCAGTAGGAGTTTTGTACTCATGTCCAAAAACATCTTCAGGACTGAACCTTTTTATTATTGAAATTTTAATTTTTGGCATTTTTATCCCTTTTTCTAGAAAATAATTAGTTTAGTAAAGGTTGATTTAGTTTTTAAGCGTAAAATTAAACCTAAGCTTAATTTGACTTCAATTAATTAAGATAATGAAATTTGATAATTTATAGTTTAAGCTATTGAACTTCAATGGAAGTTAAAATGTATGACGAACTTTTAAAAAAATTAAATAAAAAAAAGAAAAGGATAATAATTTTATAGATTATTCATTTTTTACAAAGGATATAATCAAAATTCCAAGACCCATTATGATACCAACAGCTATCATCGCCCAACCAAATGCATTATTGCCTATTATATCATAAGATAACATTACAGTACCCCAAATAAATGGACCTAATGCGGAAGAAAGTTTTCCACTTAATTTAGAAAATCCAAAAAATTGACCGAATTTTTCTTTAGGGGCAAGTTCTACAACCATGATTCTTTGGGCTGTCCATGTTCCTCCTAAAGCGGGGCCTGCTACCACTCCCATGATAATACTAAGTATAAAGGGGAGATTTGCTCCAAGTTCTATACCATCTGTTGAAAATATTAATAAGATACCTATAGTTAAGGAAATTCCCCATAAAGCACCTACAAGGTAAAAAGTCTTTTTTGCTCCATGTTTTTCACCAAACTTTCCAACAAAGTACGTAAAGGCAACAGCAGAAAATGTAGCAATAATAATAAAAAGGATAGCAAATAAAGTTCCCCCCGCAATAAGTAAACCATCAGTAACTATTGGTGTCATATAGAGAACAATAACATTAGCAATGTCCGCTACAAAAAAATATCCTATAATGAAGATAAACATTGATTTATGTTTTCTGATATCCTTGAATGTACTACCTAACTGCTTAAAAGTATTACTGATTAACTTGCCTATAGGAGGTCTTTTTCCTTTTTTCTGCTTTTCACGTACATAAAGAAATGGAATAGCACAGACTAAAAATAATATCATTGGTATAACAAATGTAAACCAGAAACCTGTATAACCGTATGTTAATGGATCAGGTGAAGTAGGATCAGAATTCATATCATTCAAAATGATAATTAATGGATACATGATAAAAAGAGAAAGAATCGTACCAAAGTATCCCCAAGCAACTCCAAATCCAGCGACTTTTCCAATATCTTCTCTCTTAGCGATAAATGGAAGCATAGCATCATAGAAAGTAAGACTAAATTGATATGCAACATTTGCAATAACATAAAATAATATAACAGTTGAAAGATCGTGGAAAAATCCTAGTAAACTCGCAAAAAGAAGTATAATACCCGTTAAGCTTATAACAAAAGGTTTACGTTTTCCTACATTATCACTAAGCGCGCCTAAAATAGGTACACAAACAGCGACTCCTATTTGCATAATAAAACTAACTACACCATATAGGAAGCTAACAGTACCATAAGACATCCCATATTCTAATTGACCTATCACCAGTATATAACGATTAATAATTAAACTCACAATTACCATAGAATAAATTGTGTTTGCGAGGTCATACATAGCCCAAAAGAACACATTTCGTCTTGAAGTGGTAGTTTCATATTCTATATTATCATCACTAAGTATCTCAGAAGGAGTTTTTACATCGTTTTCTTCTTTTGACATACAATTCACTTTTAAATAGATTTAATTTATGAATATAAGTGAGATTTCATTTTCTTAAAAATTTTATGTATAGCTTATAGAATTTTGTCATTAATGTAATACTGGAAAGAATAGGCTATAAAAATTCTAT
>JAHQWL010000100.1 GCA_029856155.1 Promethearchaeia archaeon | reverse complement strand
AATAGGCAACAAGCTGGGAGATATGAATTACAGGATAATCATAATTACAGCTTTTATTTTTATTTAAATAATCTTGTCCTGTCTCAAATTGTAAATGACAAAATGGACAGATATCTAATATTATATCTGGTTTTACCTCATCGATATTTTTCATTTTCTCACCAAAAATTGTCATGCTCGCATCACCAGAGTATGCTTTTACACCACCACCCGCACCACAGCATGTAAGCTGCTCTTTAAACCGTACCGATTCAACTCCTAATACTTCAACAAAATCTTCAATAATCGTTGGACCTTCAGAACTTTCAATTTCTCTAATTCTCGTTGGTTTTAAAAAATGACACCCATAATGAATCGCCGCTTTAACATTTACTTTTCTTACTAGATGATCTTCAATTCCCCAGGGTCCAATTTCATAACCTAAAACTTCAGCTACATGGCGTACATTAATAGTACCTTTAAATTCATAATCTCCGAGTAGCTTTAGTTTCTCATTTACCAATTCACGGTGTTCTTCGTTTTGTTTAAGATGTTTATTTACTTCTTGGAGTGTACCAAAACATCCATTGCAAACGGTCAAAATGTCTGCATCTAACTGTTCTGCAATACATAGATTTCTTGCTGCAGCAACCATCCAATCAAATTTATTAAAGGAACGGAAAACTCCTGGTGCTGGACAACAAGTTGCTCTTTCCATGTCTAAAATTTTATATCCTAGTTTATCCATTACAAATTTTGTCGATTTTTCAATCGCAGGGTATCGATTAGGCATAATACACCCTAAAAAAAAAGCAAATGTGTTTTCTTTAACCATTTTTATGCCTCCTCCTCTTCTTTTTTATCCTCCTTTACTGGAGGTAAATCAAACATATTTTCTTCAATATTCTTTAAATTTTTATCATCCCCCTCTTGCTTAAATTTAAATGCAGTAGGGGGTAATTCTTCTAATCCTAATTCAACTCTTCGTTTCCTTACTTCATCATTTATAGGTACAGCATGTCCAAAATTCTTCAAGTATCCTACAACAGCTCTATGATTAGGAGAAATATTTCCTAATTTTGTAGCATAATTTCTCAGCTCCATTATTACGTCTGTAGGTCTTACATCACGCGGACATCGCTCATAACATTGATAACACGTTGTACATAACCAAATATCAGGATCCTTTAATACCGATAGATCTCCTAAGACAACTTTTCTTATAATTGAACGAGTCTTTAGAGCAGTCCATCTTCCACTTTCACAACTTGCTGTACATGTGCCACATTGGATGCACTGCCAGATATTTGATTTTCTTTCGATATTCTTAAAAAAATCCTGATCAAAATCTTCATCCGTTTTATACTCACGGTGTTCTTCTTTTACATCAGACATTAATCATCACTTTATTTTGTTTAAAAGATAAAAAAAATTTTTTTTATTAATTTTTAAATTATAATGAAACTATTCTGCCACCATTGCTCATTTCTAAAAATGAAGCGGCACCAACAGGATCTTCAACCCAATCAAGTAAATCTTCTCTCTTAATCCCCATTAATTCCATTGTCATTTGACATGGATATAATTTCATATTTCCGTTATCGACAGCTTCCTTAATCATTGCCCATGGATCTTCAATACCAAATTTTTTCATTCTTTTTAAGAATATCTTAGCTCCCATACCTTTCATAGGAGTAGGCATTCCTGCAACTTTTGGTTTAAACTTCTTAGTTAGAAGATTTAACCCCCAAAAAGTAAAGAAAAAATTCATTTTAGTATCCATAGCATCACCTGTTGTTCCAAGGATCATCATCATTGCGAACTTTTCGAATGATTTGTCCTTTACAATAAAATTTATTGTTTCAGCATCTTCTGCCATATATACCACCTTTTTTTGTTTTTTTTTTTGGAAATTTCCTTTTTTTTGTTTAAAACTTTAAATTTTCTGGTTTTACCCAGAACTTATCAAAAAATTTTTTGACTTTGATTTTCTCGTCTTACTACATCCAAGATATTACTTTTGGCGTAGCATCAATAACATCTATTAGATCATCATATTCTATAGATTTAATTTTGTCATGTATGTATTTTAGAGCTATACCTCGAGCTTTCATGTCTGATCTCATAGCAAATAGAACTACATCTAAACTGAGGAGTTCTTCCATTTCTTTTTGTATCTTTCCCTTTGTTGTTATGCCTATTACGCCATCGTGAATTAAAACTAATCCAAGCTTGGTATTTTTTTTAATTTGACTTTTCAAAATAGGTAATAACCTCTGTAATTGAGTCCCCGTTAATCCACTAAATCCAAACAAATATATCATATCAAGATTTTCTGACATCTTTTTTTATCCCCTCTTAATATCTAAAACACGTATCTGCATTAGCAATTAAATCTGTTAATTCATCATATCCAATGATTTTCAAATTTTCATAGTCAATCATGTCAGCTTTAGTAAATCCCGCATCAGTTAAAGCAGATTCAATAATATATACTTCTAAATCAGATAAATCAGCCATTTCCAATACTTCTGCCAGAGGATCCATTCCTACAGCTTCAGGGTTGCAATTCTTATTGAATAAATACACAGCATCACCCATGAATACAATTTTGCAGTCAATAAATTCTCCAAGAGCAGTAAATCCTGAACCAATTCTAATGGCCTCAACTGCCGAATTTCTGCCAATTGGTGATTGATCGCTTATTATTACCACAGATTCTACCATAATTCTTAACCTCCAGCTCCAAATACAATTAATTTATCTGCATCAATTACCCAGTTAGAAAAATCCCCTAAACCTTCTTCAGATGCACCTTCAATGAATTCTGGTTCTTTAAGCCCTGTTATACTAACCCATGTACTACATCCTGATACTGGAATTTTGTTCTCATTGGAAAATTTCTCAATTTTCTCTGGGATATTTCTTATGGTCGTTCCACAGCTAATCTCCTTTTTAAGATTATAAACACCAGTCCCAAAGAAGAATATACACGCTATCTCGTGCCCCTTTCTTATTGCAGCTTTACCTATTTCTATAAGAGAATCTACAGCCTGATATTTGTAAGGTTCCGTGCTAATAAAGAAAACATATTTAGACATTTTAATATCTTTGCTCCGTATAATGCGTTTTAAGCTTTCTTAATGACAAAAATTAAATTTCCATTATCTTCTCTAAGTTCTACTAATTCGTCACCACTTTTATTGAGAAGCGCTGGAATGTCTTTTTTAGCCCCTACATCATCTGCGATTACTTCTATAACCTCTCCAGAAGCCAAATTTCTTAATTCCTTTTTTGTTTTCAAAACTGGCATCGGGCATTTTAAGCCAGTATAATTATATGTTTTAACAGCCATTTTTTTCACTTTTTTTAGTTTTTTTATTTATTTTTTTTTGTTATTATATCATTTTAGATTATGAATCATATTCATTATAGATCAAAAATATAATATACTATTTAAATAATAGTTTTTTTTTCTATAATCATATCATTTATTAACAAATAAAACTATATGATCATAAGTTTGTAGTAAAAAAAATTATAAATCAAAACTACTATATTAAAAATAGAACATATTACTTTTTAATGAAAGTAAGAAACTAATAAATTATAAACAGTTATAATAGACCTTGAAAAATTACCAACGGGATTGATTTTATGGTATCAACAAATGGAACTCTTGATGATATAGATCGACAAATTCTTGAGTTATTACAAGATGATGCAAAATTAACTATTAGAGAAATTGCGCACCAAACAAATAAGAGTGCTACTGCTATAAGAGCGCGTATTCAACGACTTGAGAAAGATTTGATTAAAAAGTATGTTGCATTAATTGATTGTCGCCTATTAGGATATCGAGAAATGGTAATGGCATCTCTAAGATTAAATGCTACAAATCCATTAGAGGGTGTCAAAAACGAGATTGAGAAGATGGAAAAGATAAAATATGCTTATGTAGTTACTGGAGAATATCCTTTATTTATTATGGCAAAATGTTTAAACCATCAAGATTCTATGGGTCTTATTGAAACACTCCGCAACCTTCCCGGAGTTGAGGAAGTTAAAACTGAGATTGTCTTAGACCGAATAAAAGAAGATCATTCAATTATAATTCCTGAGTAATTTTCCAGATTATTGTTCTTCTAAAAAAGAAAAAACGATTGAATAATATTCTACTTAACATAAATTAAGACAAAAAGCATTTTACTTAACTAAAAACCATATAAATTATTTTAGTATTAAATTAAGAGAAATTTTTTAGAATCATAACTTTTTATTATCTTGCTTTTCATCATCCTGACTTTTCGACTTTTTCTCCAAGAGATTAATGATATCAATGGTTTTATAGACTTGGATTTTTGTTTGCTCATCAAAATGTTTATCATTAGACCATATTCCATCATTTTTAATTGATAATGCTAAAGCTATAAACTGTGTATCCTTTTCATCTATTTTACCCATGATCTCCATTGCCTCATCCATTTGATCTTCATATTCATCAAAAGGCACTAATTTTAAATTTTCAAGCAGCGCATTTAGAAGATTTTTTATCTCATCTTCAGTTATTCCTGATTTTTGAATTATGTATATAAGATATTTCTTTAGCTCAATTATAACGATTTCAGGTAGATAAAATTCAAATGACTCATTAAGAAGTAGCTGTCTAGTAGTTGAATCTTTCAATAAGCTAGAGATTAATACATTAGTATCAATGATAAGCTTCATTTTTTTAATTTTTCAAGATATTCTTTATGTTTTTGCCAACTTCTTTTAGTAATTTCATTACTTATATCCTCAACGTCATCAATAGTTAATTTGCTAGTTGATGCAATCTTTTCAGTGAATTCAATTTTTTCGACATAACGTTCTAAAGCTGATTGGGCAATGGTTTCCCATCTAATCTCTGGGTGTTTTTTCATTTTTTCGTGTAAAGCTTCAGGAATTTTAAGTTTTATTTCTGTCATATTATCTCTACAATATATATAATATCTAAATTATATAATTTTTACTTTAAAATAGGAGAGAATCATCAATATTTTTCAATAGATTTCGACTGTTCTTTATATGAGGTGGGAAAAGAATATTAAAAACAAGATTGAGAAGATTTTTCTAGAGTTGAAGAAGTTAAGACTGAAATAGTTTTGGACCGAATAAAAGAAGATCATTCAATTATTATCCCTGAGTGATAAAATTTCAGATCTTTTCATACAGCCTTTTTTTATTTAGGATTATTCTCCACATTAAATTTGATACTAAATCAAATGGATAGAAGAAATTTATTGAATATCTCTTATTTTTTTAAATAAATCCTTATTATCTTTCCTAAAAATACGAATATATGTGTCTTTCTCTTTTTCAATATCAAATTTAGATGTTATACCTCAATTTTTTAAATTCTTCAAAGAGATCCCATAACGAAGCATCAGATAAATTTGTCGCTCGCTCCAATGTATCTCCTTTTTGATATAAATCAAGGGTTACTTGTATTTTTTGTTGTTTAATTCCGGTACTAATTATTTTTCTTACAATTGTAATTCTATCTATAGCAAGTAATTCCACTATACGATCAAGCTCATCTATGGTCTCTTTTTTCATTCTTACTCATATTGGGAGTTTATGATAATTTATGCTCATTAAAGATTTTTGTAATGAATTTTTTCCATGATCTTACATTTAGTGATTTAGTTTCTGGGATTATCTTAAGGATTTTTTCTAATTCTTTATCTTCGGTTAAAAGGATCGAATTTAAAGCAACTGCAGATCCCGCGATCCAACAATCCATATAATCCAAATGACCCGAATTCCTAATGATTGAAGCTATTGCACTAGCTTTTATGTCTAATTCTGGATTATATATTTGTATTGATGAATTAAGAATTGTTGGGAGAATCAGATGATATCTTTCTAAGATGCTCAAATCGTCCCTTTTTCTATATTCATAAAGTAATTTATAAACAGTTTCTATAAGACATGTTGATGGAAGATATATGTCATAATCTTTTATTCCGTTTTTCCAGAGTTGACTTATCTCTTCTCGAAAGTTTTCCGAAAGGTTTATTTTAATACCAAAAAGGGGTAATACATATGTTGTATCCAGCATAATTGATTTAATGTTCTTCATTAGTAAGTTTCTCCTGATATTCTCTCTCCTCTTTAATATCAGCTTCTATACTTTCGGCAGTGCCAGAGCTGATAGGTGGCATGGCTAATGCTTCTTCGACAGAAAAAATCTTTTTTATAATTAGTTCTCCTTGATGTGCCTCAATAATTACCTCATCTCCGGGATTAATCCCTGATATTTCCCTTAGTGGTTTTTTGGGTAATATTTCTCCTTTTTTTCCAACAATTGTTTTATCTTGAGTTGTCATAAAAAATATATGTTTTTCTGACTATTTATGTTTTTTCAGAAATATTAGACTATTTAGATTTAGATTTCAACTGCACAACTGTCATAATAATGTTTTTGTATAACGATTGCGATTATAATATCATTACGGGAAAAACCGCATGTAACAATACCGGAGACGGGATAAATTTTTATGGTAATTGTCATAATAACACCATCTACAACAACACCGCACATGATAACGATATGACCGGGATAGATATACATAATAATTGCGATAATAACACCATCTTGGGAAACACCGCAAACCACAACGATCTTGGGATATATTTATTTTCTTATTGTGAGTATAACACCATTTCGGAAACATTGCAAACGATAATGATGCTGAAGGGCTATGTTTTGATGGTAATTGTGATTATAACACGATTTCGGGAAACACCGCAAATAATAACACTTTGGGGTTATATATAATTTTTAACTGCAATAATAACACGATTTCGGGAAACACTGCAAATGGTAACCATTACGGGATATATTTACACCAGTGTGATAATAACACCATTTCGGGAAATACTGTAAACGGTAACGAGTACGGGATATATTTAGAATCTAATTGCGATTATAATAGTATTACTGAGAATGTCGTATACAATAATACTAGGGGAATATATATTGAGGATACCGATTGTGGAAACAATTCACTCTATAAAAATTTCTTTCTAGAAAATGGAAAGCATGCTTATGATGGGGGAACTGATAATACGTGGAAAAGCACGACGATTGGGAATTATTGGGATAATCATACTGGTCCAGATACAACTCCCCAAGATGGAATTGTGGATGAGCCGTATACGTATATAGGTGGTTCTGCCGGGAGTGTTGATTATTTCCCTATAGCTGAAGATGGTGCCCCATCGATAACGATTAATTCGCTTAGCGATGATGATGTATTTGGAAGTAATACACCAAGCTATGATGTTACAATGACAGATAATTCTGTATTTGAAATATGGTATACTCTTGACGGTGGTTTACATAATTACACATTTACAGAATTATCTGGAAACATTGAACAATCAGCGTGGGATGCTTTATCAGATGGTATGATTACATTATCTTTTTATGCTTCTGATATACCGGGAAATATGGGAACTGCTGATGTAAGTATAATAAAGGATACAGTAGTACCATTAATCATAATCGATTCACCATCTCCTGGAGCTGAGTTTGGAGCTACTGCTCCCGCTTTCATTGTTACGATTACAGATTACAATTTAGATTCTGTCTGGTATTCTCTTGATGGAGGCTTAACCACTTATGCTATTACTACGAATGCTACTATTGACCAAGCAGCTTGGGTAGCTCTATCTGAAGGATCAATAACGATTACGTTCTATACTAATGATACAGCTGGAAATCTCACTTTTGAAGAAGTAACGATAACTAAAAATATCCCTGCTGGTGGAATAGATCCAAGCGTTATTATAGTTATTATTGTTGTTTCTGTAGTCGGAGGAGTCGCAGTAATAGCTGGTGTGTATATCTTTATGAAAAAACGAGCAACGCCAGAATAAATTTTAACTAGAATTTTTCTTTTTTCTTATATGTTTTAATGGTAATAGAATGTCTTAATCAAGTAAATTTTACATACTTTATTGAGAAACTCTGCAACATGCCAGGAGTAGAGGAGGTTAAAACAGAAATAGTATTAGATCGCGTAAAAAGAAATTTATCAATTATAATTCCTGAATAAAAAAGTTTTTTCTTTTAGAGAAATTTAAAACGTTATTTGGTATAATTAGAAAATTATACCAGAGATATATTTTTTTTAATTTTAAAATTTAATTAGAATAATAAGCAAAACGATATGAGAAATTATAAAAGTTAGAAAAATTATTTAAATAGTGAGAAAATATGACCTCTAATCTCAAGGAAGAAATTATAGATCTTATAAAAAAATTGCCAGAAGATGCTACAATTGATGATATTATGTATCATCTTTATGTTAAAAAAAAGATTCTCACGGGAATTAAAGATATTGAGCAATGTAACGTAATCCCTCATGAACAAATTATGGAGACTGTCAAAAAAAGATTAGAACAATGGTTGAAATAGAATGGTCACAAATCTCAGAAAACGATTTGAATGAGATTATTGATTATATTGCTCAAGACTCACTTGAATATGCCCTTTCATTTTATGAAGAGGCACGTGAAAAGGTTGAAAATTTAGTCAAATTTCCGAAAATGGGAAGAAAAGTACCTGAGCTTGATGATCCTAATATTAGAGAATTAATCTTAAGAAATTACTGCCTCATTTATAGGATTTTTGTAGAAAAAATTCAGATAATAAGACTAATTCATGGTTCGCGAATTCCAGACTTTAAGACTTAGTTATTAATGATTTTAAATGGTATAAAGGAAAATTACTCGACTATAATTCCCAAATAAACTTCATTTTCTAAAGAAAATAAAAAAAATATCAATATTTATGAATCTAATCATCTATCATTCTCCTATATCCTTCTGGGCATTCTCCATAAGTACAATCATAAAAACCCTCATCCCATTCTTCTTCTAATTTGTAATGGTTCCAACAATAGATTTTATCACACTTTGGGCAGTATGCATCTAATCCTTCATTTGAATGATAGTTCTTCATAAATTCATGAATACCTGCAATATCCTCGTTTTCCAAAATCTCAAACAATTCATTTGCTAATCCCTTATTAAGCGATGTACCACATATAATCCCTCTATAAAGGAGTTTTTCTTCTTTATCAAATTGTCCAACACCTATTCTATAATCGACAGCTATTTCACCACAAATAGAACATGGAAGTTGATATTCATGATTAGATTTTTTTATTACCCTTGGAACAGGCTTCATTATACTTATATCTGGTTCGATTAACTTATATTCGCGTTGGAAGGCATTCCAACATTTTTCAAATGCTAATTTTGCTTTTGTTATTAATTTAGAAAGGTTTTTTTCTTGCTCAAATATTTTTAATTCACTAATAGACTGGGCTAATCGACTTTTAGCACGATATAAAAAGCCTTTAGAATCATCCAAATGGTTCTTCATCCCCCTCACAGTAAAGTGGAGCATTTCCCAAGCTGTCACTGTGCTAAAATAGAATTCTTTAGCATCTGATATCCAAATATTCCTCGTGGAATCATCTATATCATCATCAGAGCTTATAAATCCAATAAATCCGTCCTTTACATCCTCGAGTTCCTGGATATAATCACGAATTTGCCAAATTCTTTCCAAATTTTCCTCATTGACTTTATTTAATCTGGTTTCATTCAACATAATACACCCCCTTTTCCAATATAATAAAGAAAATAATAGTATTTAAGTGAATCAATAAATTTTTTCTAAAAAGATTTAACTATAATTTATAAACTGTTTAATGTTTTCTAAAAAAATAATTGAATAGAAGTTTCAATAAGTCTTATTGAAAAGTATCGTACTATCCTATTATTTTCAAAATTATATCAAATTATATGGGAATCAAATCTAAGAAAATTAATGAAAATAGGTAGAAAAAAGTTCTATTACTACCTAGTTATTTAAAATTGAAAGGATATATTAAATATAGAGCAACTTTTAAAAAAATAGATCACTTTCATGAATGAACGAACTACCAATTGGTTAGAGGAAGCAAACTGGGATCTTGGAAACGCAAATATTTTGTTTGAGAATGATAGATTCAATACTGTAGTTTTTCATTGTCAGCAAGCTGCAGAAAAAGCAGTGAAAGCCTTGTTATATCATAATAAAATTAATGGGTGGGGGCATTCTATTCACTCGCTTTTAGAAAAATATAAGAATATTAAAAATGAAAATTTTGATAATATTGAAAGATTAGCACTAAGCCTTGATAAACACTATATTACAACACGTTATCCCGATGCACTTCCAAATATTGCTCCACATAAAGCTTATAATAAACAAGAAGCAGAAATTGCAATAAATCAAGCGAAAGATATAATTAATTTTGTTAATAAGGAAATTAAAGGAGACTGATGATATGCTAGAGGCTGATTTGAAGGATTATATAATTAAATTTTCGGAAAATATCAATAAAAAAGTATCATTAGAATGTGTAATCCTGTTCGGATCGAGAGCAAGAGGTGATTTTATGGAAAATAGCGACCTAGACATAATATTTATTGGAGACTTTAAAGAACCTTTTATTCATAGACCCACCATTATTTATGAGAATTATAAATTATCTTTAGGTTTGGATGCGTTTTGTTATAGAATAGATGAATTTAATAAAATGTTTCATGAAGGTGTCGTATCTATTTTAGATGCCATTGATCATGGTATTTGTATCTTTGGAACCGATTTTTATAATAATTATAGAAATAAGCTACAAAAACTTAAAGAAAAAGGGCTTAAAAGAGATCCGCCTGTTTGGATACTTCCTGAAAGCATGTTTTCAGATTAAAATATTTAACAGAAAGAAAAAACTCCACTTTTTGAACATTTTAGTTGAGTTGATACAATTGCTGGTGTTTATATCTTTATGAAAAAATAGCATCTCCAGAATATATTTTAAAAGTATTTTTTCTGTTTTTTTAGATATTTTTAATAGAAGAATCATGTCTACATAATCAAAATTTGATGGGTTTTATTGAAACACTCCGTAACCTTCCAGGAGTTGAGGAAGTCAAAACAGAGATTGTTTTAGATCGGATAAAAGAAGATCATTCAATTATTATTCCAGAATGCATGATGAGTTTATTAGATGTATCCAAGTTTATACATCTAGCCCGTTTAAAAATTCGGTATACTTTATATACATATTATACTATATATACTATATGAGTAAAAATACTACTATTAAAGTATCAAAAAAAACTCTTGAAAGTCTACATAAATTAGCAGGAGAAATGGCAACCAAACTGGGAAAAAGAGTTACATTGGAAGATGCAATAAACAAACTTTTGGAAGAAAGAAATAAAAAAAGTAATGAGGAATCATCCAATATCGATGATGGTAGAGAAGCTTTTTTAGCCTTATTAGAACAAAAAATTAAAGGCGGTCAACCAGAAGATTTTAAAGAATATAATTTTGAAGATATTAGTCGTGATTAAGATGACAATCTTTATAGATACTGAAATCTGGATTTTTGCACAAAAGATACCTGATCGCTCAAATTTTCAAGACGTATCTGAATTTGAGAATGCTCTTGATCTCCATCAAGAATCAAGCAAATTTTTAAAACAGAGCATTATCGAAAGTGAAATCTCAATGACAAATCATCAACTTTGCGAAATTTTTCACGCTTTAGCATTTAGGGGTAAAAAAGCTCCAATATCTATGGCTTCTAGGTATTGTAACCAACTCTTATCATCTAAGTTTATGCATTGGTATCAAATTTTTGATAAGCATGTAAAAGAGGCTGTAGAATTAAGCATGAAAAGTGGTATTCATATTTGGGATTATATTTGTGTATTACCTCTCTATACTGATGTCGATGTAATTTTTTCTTGTGATGACCATTTTAAGCATAAATCATTTAAATCTTTAGGACCAAAAATTGAAAATCCGCTTAAAATATGGATTACACTATAGAATTTAACCATACTCAGTATTAGATAAATAATATTATTATTATATTGAATAATCTTTATTTCTCTAATTTTGATTAAACTAAAAGTGAGATTTCTGATAGATTGAATAAAAGAAGATCATTCAATTATTATCCCTGAATAGACAACTTTTTGTATTTATAATATAATTTTTCAATAATTGCATTAAATCCTTCTATTACTCCCTGTCCGGTTTTTGCGGACGTTATATAATATCCAAGAAAATTATATTCTTTGACCAAATTCTGAATTTCAAGTTCATTTAAATTATTTTGTTCCACCAAATCAACTTTATTGGCAAATAAAACTACAGGAATATCGCCACAATACTTATTTAATTCAGTATACCAATTCTTTATATGTGCGAAACTATCTGTCCCTAAATCATTTTCTTCAAGGCTATATACTATAATCCCAGCTCGACTTTCTTTATAAAATAAAGGGTGTAGAAAATTAAAATCATCTTGCCCTGCAATATCCCAAAATATTAGATTAATTAAATCCTCTCCAATCTTTTTATCAAATCTTGAAAATTGGGCGCCTATAGTCTTTACATAATCTTTTTCAAAAGTCCCCTTCGTAAATTTTTTAATTAAAGAGGTTTTACCAACCCCTCCATCCCCAATTACCGCTATTTTAAATCCGAATTCCTCAGAATTATTCATTAATTTCCTAATTAATTTTCAAATTTTATTATCTCTATAATTAAGAATTAGAAGTTAGATCATTTAAAATTTTTAACAAATTTAACACTAGAAAAATAATGGAAGTTAACATTACATTTTACAATTCTTTTATTGCAATTTTATTTTTAACAAATATCTCTGTAATTAAGGATTCCAGTAAAGGGATATCTTTTGTGCGAATAGACTTATTAATTTGATTACATTTCACCAGATTCTGCCAAATAGGTGTTTTATGTTGTATGGAATCAATAAAATACTTTATTCTTTGATGAGCATAATAGGAATCTCCACTGAATATATATGTAACATAAAATGGTTGGAGATGTTTCATTAAAAGAGTATAATTTCCGAAAACCGCCCGATCTAACCCTTGAGAAAAAGTTTCTTTTATAAAATAATCTATTGTAGTTAAAAATCCACTAATTACCTGAGTTTCAAATGTTTTTTCTTTGATAAATGAATGTGAAAAGAGGGGTGTACCCCCTTCTGTAATGATTAAAATTATCACAGGTTCTTCTTTATGAATTTCAAAATCTACTTTATGATTTAAAAGCATATTTTCAATATGTACATTTAGATCGGCCAATTCGATTCTCCTTTTTAAAGGAACGTCATTTTCTATGAGAGATTCCCATGTTTTTAAATTCTTTAACAATTTATCGTGTTCATAAGATATTTTACCCGCTAATAATCTGAGACCGTATTTCTCAGCTACTCCTTCAGCTTCAGTTAACTTTTTTCTGGCACTTTTTATATCCCCTTTCAATAAGGCTAATTTTGCTTGTAATAAATAAGCTTCAGCTAAAATCCAAAATGAATTGAGATTTTCTGCAATGACTAACAATTTCTCGAGTAATGGATTAAGTTCATCTAATACTTCTAATTCGGTAGTTAAGCGAAATTCCTCAACCAAGAGATCACATAGATTTAAAAGAGCTTTCATTGTTATTTCTGCAGATATCAATTCTTTTTGAATTATGTCTTCGAAAATATTCTGTGCTTTTGCACGATCTTGTATTCTATTTCTTGACTTTAAGATAAGTCCTTCGCTAAATTGAGTGTATAGTTCCACAAGTTTGTTCTTCTCTTTTTCTTCGATTTCTCTGAGTTTCAATAAATACTCCTTAGCTGATTCAATCTCTCCTTTTAAAACCAAGACTTCGATCATGCTCCCTAACGTGCTGATTATAATATAAGGAGCCTTTACATTTTTAGCTAATTCAAAAGCTTTTTCAAGTGATTCTAAAGC
>JAHQWL010000099.1 GCA_029856155.1 Promethearchaeia archaeon | reverse complement strand
GATTTTCCATACCATTGAATTCATCTGAATTTATGAGGATTCCATCGCTCTCATAGGCTCTTTTCATTTTGGTAACATTTAATTCATAATCATACGGTTGAATAACAATTTTAATGGGAATATTATATTCCTTAGCGAACTCAAAATCTCTTTGATCATGTGCAGGTACTGCCATAACAGCACCAGCTCCGTATTCATAAATGACGAAATTGCCAATATATATAGGTACTTCTTCGTTGTTAATCGGATTTATGGCATATTTTCCGATGAATAGACCCTTTTTCTCTATTTCAATAGCAGATCTTTCAAATTTATCCTGGTGCATTACCTCATCATATATTTTTTTGAAGGCTTTCTCATATTCAGTATTTATCACCCATTCACGAACCCAAGGATGTTCTGGAGCAAAAACCATAAATGTGACTCCAAAAAGTGTATCAGGTCTTGTTGTAAATATATCTATGGTCCTATCCTCTCCAACAATTGGGAATTTAATGATTGTCCCTTCAGATTTTCCAATCCAGTTTTGTTGCATAACTTTAACTTTCTCTGGCCAATCGACAATAGTTAACCCCTCTAATAGTTCCTCTGCGTAATCTCTTATTTTTAGGAACCACTGTGTTAAAAACTTTTGATCAACGAGAGAGTTGCATCTCCAGCATCTTCCTCCTTGAGCCTGTTCGTTAGCTAGAACAGTAACACATTTTGGGCACCAGTTAACATAACTTTCTTGTCTATATGCTAATCCCTTATCTAGCATCTGCAAGAAAAACCATTGATCCCATTTATAAAAGTTAGGATTATGGCTATATATTTCTCTTGTCCAATCATATGAAAGCCCAATCCTTTTTTGCTGATTTTTCATAGTATTAATATTTTTATTTGTCCATTCTTCTGGATTAGCTCCATGATCTATTGCTGCATTTTCTGCAGGCATTCCAAACGAATCATAACCCATTGGGTAAAGTACATTGAAACCATTCATCCTTTTAAACCGGGCAAAGCAATCTCCGATAGTGTAATTCCTAAGATGCCCCATATGAAGTTTACCAGAAGGATATGGATACATCTCCAATACATAATATTTTTTTTTCTTTAGATCCACATTAACTTCAAAGATTTTGTCTTCTTCCCATTTTTGTTGCCATTTCTTTTCTATTTTTTGTGCGTCATACTCAACCATAGAATTATAACACTTTTCTAAAATTAGGGGATATACATAATATTTAATATTTTAATTATTGATTTAATAAATTTTTTATGTAGTTATTTATAATTGGCAAATCTCGATATTTGTTAAAATAGCTATATTTATAATCACTATAAAAATTATAAACCGAAGCAGTAAAACTTAATTTTACTAACTCACTAGTGAGATTAGTGACAATAGAAAAAATAAGAATATCTGTGGGAAGCGCTTCTGTTTTAGACTTAGGGGGATTACCCCACTTCAAAAATCCCCCAACTACATGTTATATTATGACATTCAAGAAAGGTCATTGTATGGCGAATTGTGGTTTTTGTCCTCAAGCTAGATCATCAAAGAGTTCTATTGAAAAACTTTCTCGAGTTGACTGGCCAATATTTCCCTTTAAAAATTTTCTAACAAAACTAAAATATATGCCATATTCAAAAAAATTCGAACGTATTTGCATTCAAACTCTCAATTATCCAGAAAATTTTAATGATTTAAAAGAAATTATAACTCAGATTAGAACTTATACTGATATCCCAATATCGGTTGCCATTCCACCTCTATCAAAAGAAAAGTTGATAGAATTAAAAAATAGGGGGGTTCAAAGAATAGGAATTGCTTTAGATGGTGCTACATCTGAAGTTTTTGAAAATATTAAAGGGAGTAATGTTGAAGGTCCGTATAAGTGGGAGGAACATTTTCAGAAGTTGCATGAAGCATTGGACATATTTTCCCCTGGATATGTAAGTACTCATATTATTATCGGGCTAGGAGAATCTGAAAGAGATGTAATTGAACTCATCGAAAATTTGAATAATATGGGTATCACCATATCCTTGTTTGCATTTACACCTATAGAAGGTACAAGATTTGAAAATCTGCATCAACCTACTATTCCAAGTTTTAGAAAATTACAGTTAGGAAGATTTCTTATTATTAATCGTGAGAAACAGTTAAAAGATTTTGCCTTTAATAGAAAAGGAGAGATAATAAATATTAATATGAGGAAAAAAGAACTAAATATTATTATTCATAATACAAGTGCTTTTTTAACTTCAGGATGTCCGGGATGCAACCGTCCTTTCTATACGTCTAAACCATCAGGTCCTATTTATAATTACCCCCGAAAATTAACAGAAAAAGAAAAATTGGAAATATATGAATTATTATGCAAATTTGTAAATTAAGAAGTTAATAAAAAAAATGAATGGGTGGAGATTTTTGCCATTAGAAGTTAAAAATGGCTTTTGGAATATGGGTTTAGATGAGGCAATTTTAAAAATGGCAATTGAGAAGAAATCTCCGAATACATTAAGATTTTATAAATGGAAACCTTCAACAGCAAGTATAGGGAGAAATCAGAGTCTATCGAATGAAATTGATGTTCAAATCGTAAAAGAGAAAGGATTTAATATGGTAAGACGTATTACTGGAGGTGGTGCTGTTTTTCACGACGAATTTAGAGAAATTACATATTCAATTGTCTGTCCTATCAAATTTCTCGAGAATTTAGGTGCTAATAAGGTTTTAGATCAATTTGAGATAATTACTCAAGGAATGATTACTGGATTAAATATTTATGGTTTAAAACCAGAAAAAGATGTTATTCATTGCCCGGCAATTCTACTAGATGGAAAAAAATTCTCTGGGAATGCACAAGTCAGAAAAAAAGGATACATTCTTCAACATGGTACTATTTTATTAGATATCGACCCAGATTTGATGTATTCTGTGTTAAAAGCACCTGAAAGTGTAGGAAAATCTCGGATGGTAAAATCTGTACGAGCTAAATGTATTGGAATTAAAAATCAAATACAAAGTTTTGACGAAGGGGAGTTGATAAATTCATTAAGACGCGGTTTTCAAAAATCCCTAGGAATTGAATTAAAAGAAGGTAATTTTTCTGATAATGAAATAAATTTAGCTAAAAAATTAGTAAAAGATAAATATTCGAATAAGAAATGGTTAAAAAAATATGAATGAAGTACAAGGATTATTAGAAAAAATAGAATCTGGAAACGCAGTATGGTCTGATTATTCGGAATTTATAAATATTGGGTATAAAGAGTTGGAAACATTTTTTATTTTAGCTCGAGATATTACCAAGAAGAATTTTGGAAATATTTTAAAAATTTATAATCCAACTAAAAGATTTCCCGCTATTAGTATAACGGGGACTGATTGCGCCTTAAAGTGTGAACATTGTAATAAGAAATATTTGAAAGGGATGAAACAACTAAATGATAATAGAAGTTTAGAACAATTCTTAACTAGTCTTGCGAAAAATAATGGAGTTGGGGCGTTAATTTCGGGTGGAAGTAGCCATGATGGTTCAGTACCTTTATTAAATTTTTTAGATACCATTAAAAAAGTGAAGAAAGAAACAAATTTAATTATTAATACACATACTGGATTGTTAGATCAAGAAACAGCAAAGAAACTCGCTGATGCTAATGTTGATATCGTATCTTTTGATGTTAATATGGATGAAGAAGTTGTAAAAAATATTTATCATTTAGATATAGAATTAAGTGAATATTCAAGAGCAATTGATTTATTAAAGCAATATAAATTAAACATTGTTCCTCATATTTGTGTCGGTTTGCATTATGGAAGACTCAATAAAGAATTAGATTCTATCAAATTTATTAAAGAAACTGAAATAAATCCATCATTGATTGTTGTTATTGTGTTAATTCCTCCTAAAAATTCTAAGATAAAGTTTGATATTCCAAAACCGGAAGATATTGCAAAAATTATAGCTCTATTAAGATTTATTTTTCCTAAAACAGAAATTTCATTAGGATGCATGAGACCTCGTGGAAACATAAAAAGTGAGGTTGAAAAATATGCAATTAAAGCAGGGATAACAAGAATTGAAATTCCTTCTAAGGACACTTTACAATGGTTAAAAAACAACAATTCTGAAATCCAATTCAAGTTTTTTTCTGCTTGCTGTGCAATTCCCAAAAAATATGAAAACTTAGCTGAAAGTAATAAAGTGGAGATTAAAAGATATATAAATATCTAAAGTGGATCTATTATGAATTTTAAAAACGAAATTAAAATTATAGGATTAAAAGGAATTCCATTAATTAAAAAAGGAGATAAAATCACAGATATAATTATAGATGCTTTAAATAAAAATGAGATTAATTTAGAAGATCGGGATATTATTATAATAGCTCAATCAATAATATCAAAAAGTAATGGACGTATCAGAAATTTGAATAAGATCAATCCAAGTGAGAGAGCTATTGAAATATATAGATCTACAGCTCCAAGTATGAGAAATCTAGGATTACCTGAAAAGGATCCTAAATTAATCCAAGCTATTTTAGATGAATCAAAGAATATTATAAAGACTGATCATGTTTTAATAACTGAAACAAAACACGGGTTTATCTGTGCTGATGCTGGAATAGATAAATCTAATGTGGGTGAAGAAGGAATTATAACCTTATTACCAGAAAATCCAGATATTGATGCTGAGAAAATTAGAATTACACTAAAAAATAAAACCAATAAGGAAATTGCAGTAATTATTTCCGATTCATTTGGAAGAGCTTTTAGAATAGGAGCTATAGGAACAGCTATTGGAGTTTCAGGGATAGATCCAATTTTAGATATGCGAGGTAAAAAAGATTTATTTGGATATAAACTCCAAACAACTATCATTGGTCAAGTTGATAGTCTAGCAGCAGCAGCACAGTTAGTCATGGGTGAATCAGATGAGGGGATTCCAATTGTGTTAATAAGAGGTTATAATTTTCAATTTAATGAGAAGTCTAAAATTAAATCAATATTACGAAAAAAGGAAATTGATTTATTTAGAGAACCTAAAGATGATAGATTTTTAGAAATTCTCAAAAATCGAAGAAGCTACAAATTTGATTTTGCATCCAAGGATGTAGATAAAAAAGTTATTGAAGAATGCATTGAACTCGCGCGTTGGGCTCCAAGTGCCCATAATGGGCAATTTTGGAGGTATATTATATTACAGAAAGGTGTGCAACGTGAAAGTCTAGTAAATAAAATGAATCAAAAATTAAGATATGATTTACTGAAAGATGGAAATGGTGAAGAAGTCATTAATGTGAAAAGTGAAAAAACAAGAAATACCTTTTTACAGGCACCTTTTTTAATTTTATTATGTTTAGATCAGAAAGAATTAGAAAAGTATGAAGATATTGAAAGAACACATAATGAATTATTTTTAGGTGTACAGAGTATTAGCAGCTCAGCAACTTATCTGCTTCTTGCTTTTGAAACAAAAAAGTTAGCAGCATGTTGGTATTGTGCTCCATTATTTGCCAAAGAGATTATAAAAGAATCTTTAAAACTTCCTAAATCTTATATTCCAATGGCATTTTTTACAGTAGGATATCCTCTTAAAGCTGTAAAAGCTCCAAATCGCAAAAAAATGAAAGAAATAATATATGAACCAAGGGTATTGGGTTGATACTATGAGTGAAAATTATATTGTAATATTAGCAGGAGGGATCGGAGCTGCAAAATTAATTAAAGGATTAGCAAAAGTGGTAAATCCCGAAATTCTTAAGATTATTGTGAATACTGGTGATGATATTGAACTATTTGGACTCAAAATTTGTCCTGATTTAGATATTATAACTTATACATTAGCAAATTTAGTGGATGAGGAAAAAGGATGGGGATTTGCACATGATACTTTTAATTGTTTAAGTTCTTTGAAGAAATATTATGATACAGGATGGTTTAATGTTGGTGATAAAGATTTAGCTACACATATCTATCGGACGGATTTATTCAATCATGGTTTTAATAAAGCTGAGATAACTGATTTGATATGTAAAAATTTGAGAGTTAAATCTCATATTTTGCCTATGTGTAATGAATCTGTTGAAACATATATAACTACACCCTCAGGAAAGATGCATTTCGAAGAATTTTTCATTAAGTATCAATGTAAACCAGAGATTTTAAAAGTAGAACTTGAAGGTATTGAAGAGGCTGTACCAGTTAAGGGTATATTAAAATATATACAAAAAGCTAAAAAAGTCATAATCTGCCCATCAAATCCTATTGTGTCAATAGGAACTATTCTACAAGTAAAAGGAATTAAGAAAACTCTTTCCCAAGTTAGGGATAAAGTTTTTGGAATAAGCCCAATTATAGAAGGGGCATCAGTTAAAGGTCCAGCAGATAAAATGATGAAAAGTATTGGTTTGGAGGTTTCATGTGTAGGTGTTGCTAGATTATATAAAGATTTTTTAGGTCATTTTATTATAGACATGAAAGACTATGATTTAAAACCAAAAATTGAAGAATTAGGAATCAAGACTTATTTATATGATACAATAATGACTAATTTAAGAAAAAAGATTGAATTAGCTCAATTTATAGTAAATTTAAGAATATAATGAATTAATTGTATTTAAACTGATTCGGTTGCAACTTCCCCAGCTTCTTCCTCTACTGGAACTTCAGGTTCTTCTTTTCTAACATAATCTCCAACAGATGTTAAAAGTTCCTTTATACGACCTTCTTGTTGCAAACGGATTACTAAATTCCTATGCTTGATAAATGATATTAGTTTAGAAATTACTGGAAAAAGCACCATGATTGGTCCTAATATAATTATGATAACTTCGGGGGAATACATTGCAACACTTTCAGTAATTGCGGGAGGTAATTGGAATATTGTCTCTAAAAACCAATGGGGGTGTATAATAATGAAGCTTATAATTAGCAGTAGACCTACACGATAAGTAAAGTTAATTATTGTAGATGTTGCTAAATTTCGAGCCCTAGGGGCTGATGAGCTTGCAGTTAGTGTATCTTTAGCTTCAGAATCCTCTCGAAAAAGGCGATCAATATACCTCCCTAGACGTCTTGTTTTTGATGCTGCAGTAACTAATTTTTTTTCTTCTTCTTCTAATTTTTTCCTTTCTATCATTTCTTTTACATAAGAAAACCGTTTACCCGTCTTTGCGAAAAATTTCCCGATGACTAATCCTTCTTTTTGTTCTGATTCTAATTCTTTGATTCTTTCTTTAGCTTCTTGCTTTATTTTATCAATATTAGCTGTAATAAAGTATGATTCTCTTGAGAGAATATTTAACTGAGCTTCGAGTCTATCACTTCTTTCTAAGGAGGGTTTTGTAACTATATCAGTATAATTAATCTGGAACGCAAGTTCTAAATAAATGTAAGAGATGATAGCGAATGAGATAACAGGATTAGCGATAAAAGCAAAAAATTCATCGATTGGTATTTCAGTCAAACTAGGGTCAATTGGATTAACCATTTCATCTAAGTAAGTAATTTGAAGATTGATTAAATTCAACATGTTTCTTAAGCCTTCCACCATTAAAGGAACAATAATCATAAGGGTTACTGATCCAATAGCAATAAGTGAATGCTTTGGATCATTTTTTAAAAATGCTCTAATTGCATATATAATTGAAATTAGGATTAGAATTTGAAAAATAAATAAATAGAAATCACTAAATAATACTTCAGTTTCGCCCATTATTAATCTAGGAATATGATTTAATTCCAGATCTCGTAATTGGAATGTATCATTGCCTAAGAGCTCCCGAATATGCTCTAGATCAAATGAAAACCATGAAATTAAATATCTCTTAAAAAAGACTTCAATTAGATTAAAGATATACAAACTAAAAAATCCTGTAAATACAGCGCATGCAAAGGCTATAGCCATACCCCCACCAAAAATTATATAAGAAAAAATATTGCGTATTGCCCCAAAAAAGTCTAATATAACTAATTGATTATCAGCAGTACTAACTACTTCATTGAAATCAAAAATTGATGTTAAAAAGATAATAAATAACCAAAAAAATATTGCTAGATTGATAATTTTTAAAGTTAATAGATATCCACGAGCCATTTTTTAATACGCCTTCCCCTTTTTCTTTGCTTCCATATAATTACTTAAAACTTGCTTCATCATATCATCAGGTCCACATGTTATTATACTTATTCCCAAATTTCGAAGTCCCTGCCTAATAGTTAGGATATGTTCCATCATTTCTTCACTAATAGCTTCTGCTAAAGCTTTATCTGTTGAAGATAAATCTATTTCATGAATCTCAAACCATGGACTAAACGGGTTAATTACTATAATTGTATGATTAAACGGAGCTAATTTTTTTATAGCTTGAGAAATATCTTTAGGATTCGCTTCTAAATCAGAAATAAGGAAAACCAAACTTCGCTTTTGAAAGCGTTTTGTAAAATGATCCATTGCCTCAACAAATTTACATTTCCCTTGTGGTTTTATTCTAGCAACAAAATCTAGGACTTGATAGAAGTGTTCTTCTCCACTATTTGGCTTTAAGAAATTTAAATTTTTTTTATCTGAAAATGTAAAAACACCTACATTATCCCTTCTTGTTAATGCTACTTTTGTTAAAAGCATGCAAGCTCTTATAGCATATTCAAATTTAGTATTTTCAATTGCTCCACCTGCCATTGTGTCTGAGGAATCTACTAATATCATTACAGTTACATCTCTCTCGGTTTCAAACTCCTTAACGATTAATGTTTGAGATCGAGCACTTGCTTTCCAATCAATAAGTCTAAATTGATCTCCAAATACATATTTTCTCATACCATAAAATTCTGAGCCAAGACCTTTTTGCTTCGATCTTTGTACTCCATAGTTAAGTTGTAAAGATCTTTTTGACCCTAATATTTCAATTCTTTTGATATCTTCATAAGGTGGATAGATAAGAATATCCGTAACACTATCCGGTACAATTCTTTCAACCGAATTAAAGCCTAATCTATCTTTAACTATTACTGATAAAGGTCCAAGAGCATATTCACCTCTAACTCTTGGTTCAAGAACGTAAGAAAATTTAATTGTACTCTTCGGTCCAATCCTAGTAGATATAAAATTTTCCCCTAAAATTAATCTAAACAGCTGTGGGTTGTAATTATCCCTAATTTCAATAAAATCAAAACTATTGCGACCTGTATTTTCAATCACTACTTTGACATGAACAAAATCATCTTTGAATACTTTTTCTTTCTCTAGTTCTCTATGTACTCGTAATTCCTCTATATTCATTTTATAATAGAAAATTGGTAAACTAATGATCGTACTAAATAGCAATAATATAGCAAAATAGATCAAGAAATAATTTACAAATGCAAATCCTGCAGTGAGAAAAAACACTGCAAATAAAATTAAACTTCTACCTTTACCTCCTAAAATATAACTCCACCACTTTTTTTCTTCTAATTTTTATTAACACTATGACCATAAAAAAGAAAAATTATTGGGTTAAATAGGGACGGGAATTTCTTCTACAATTGATTTAAGAACACTTTGTGAGTCAAGACCTTCTAATTCAGCTTCTGGTTTTAAGAGAATTCTGTGATTTAACGCTGGCACGATTAATGCTCTTACATCATCAGGAGTAACATATGATCGACCTAGTATTGCTGCTCGTGCTTTAGCACTTTTCATTAAAGTCAATGAAGCCCGAGGGCCACATCCAAGAGCAATTTGCGGATGATTTCGCGTTTTTAGTATAATATCCCGAACGTATTTTAGAATTCTATCATCAATATATACTAAATTCATAATTTTCTGAGCTGCAAGAATTTCTTCTCCTGCTGTAATTGGATCAACTGATGGAGATTCACCTGAGATTTGTCGACGCATAATCTCTACTTCTT
This sequence comes from Promethearchaeia archaeon, assembly GCA_029856155.1. Taxonomy (GTDB): domain Archaea; phylum Asgardarchaeota; class Lokiarchaeia; order Sigyniarchaeales; family SOKP01; genus Loki-b32. Next base: position 4,043 of record JAHQWL010000099.1, on the reverse strand, counting down.
CATCTTGATCTGGATAATCTAACCAAAGTTTGAATAAGAATCTATCAACTTGTGCTTCAGGTAGTGGATAAGTTCCTTCCATTTCAACTGGATTTTCAGTTGCAACAACAATGAATGGCTTTTCCAATATTAATGTCTGCCCTTCAATGGTTATTTGACGTTCGGCCATTGCTTCTAGTAACGCAGATTGTGTTTTAGGAGCAGCTCTATTTATCTCGTCAGCGAGAACCATATTCGCGAATAGGGGTCCTCTTTGAAGTACAAACGCACCTTCATTTTGATCGAATATTTTAGTGCCAGTTATATCAGCTGGAAGTAGGTCAGGTGTGAATTGGATTCTACGAAACGATATTCCAAGAGTTTTTGCAAAGGTTTTTGCCATTACCGTTTTACCTAGTCCTGGTACTCCTTCTAGGAGTACGTGTCCATTTACGAGGAGAGCTATGAAGAGTTGTTGTAGGATTTCTCCATAGCCGACAATTACACGGCTCACCTCACTTAATACTTCTTGAGCAATCTCCCTAATAGGTGTAACATCTATTTCTTCATGGTCATAATATTTTGCTTTATCTGGAGCTTCCATTTATTTATAACCTCTTTATTTTTTATTTAATTTTTTATTTATTTTATTCTTTATTTTGTTTTTTAAACATGATTAAATATTATTAACTGCCCAACCCATCTCGAAAAATAATTCTTCGAAATCTTGTTCAGTTTTAACTTTTTGTTTTCCTTCTTTAATTAACAAAATTCTATCCATAAATTTACTTAATCTTCTTGTTTTTAATTTTGTGGTTGATGGATTTTTTGCTACTACTAAATCTATTACTTTTTGGGTTGTGATTTTTACCCCTCCTAATTGACTATGCAATTTTCGTTCTAATCTTCTATAAAGTAGTTTTAATGCTTCTACATATTTCATTTTATCTCTATATTCCTCAATCTTTTGAGCAAAAAAAGAAGATGTTCGAAATCGTGCCATTTCTTCTTTCTTTTCTTCTTCTTCCGCAATTTTTTCTTCTTCCTTCTTTTTATCCTTTTTAGGGAGGTATTTCTTTAATGAGTAAAATGCTAAGAGGGGATAAATCCATGCTGTGATAGGATTTGTGGATAAGTGTATTATATACTGCATAATATATCCAAATATTCCTGCAGATGTAAGATCTCTTGAATATTCTGGCCTTAAATGTGCTTCATCAAACACTACAATCCATTCATTCTTACTTCTTCCTTCATTTACATATGTTAACCATTCAATGATATTTAATCCAAATTGCAAATTATTATATGAAGGATCATCAATTAATTCATTATTAAATAAACTAGCATCCGCAGATACGAATGTTCGCTGTGTTCCGCTATCTTTTGCTAAAAATACACTTTGGGCATAACCTCCAAGGGGAAGGTTAGCTAAGGGAAAATCTTCGAAACCTGCCATTGATGTAATAGCACTCATGAAACCTAAACTAAGATCATCATTGGGAGAGTCATATCTTCCATTAAATGGAGCTTTATCAATAAATCCGTAATCGGTTGTAGAACCTATAGCAGACCAACCAAAAGCCTCAATAAAAGGTCCACCCACAGCACAAGATGCTCGTGAAAGAATAACTTTACTTATCCCTGTTGTTGTTGGATGAGCAGCAAAATTTTGAATAACCGGAAATTCTGGAGTCGTATCATAAGAAGCATTGTCTCGCAATATCCCATTGGGAAAAATTGTTATTGGGATTTGAACCTGCGCAATTGCACCTGCTATTAGAATTTCCCATAATAAAGTACTTGTAGATCCATGGTCGTGACATATTAGAAGGGAATTTGAACTATTGAAGAAATTAATAAAATAAGGCACTTCAAAAATAGGATCATAAAATTGATTTGGACCTAATAAAACTAATAAGATTGATTTATCCAGCCGTTCTGTAGCACTTAAACTAGATTGTACGGCCATTACTTCATATCCGTCATTTTCAATTGCGAGTTTAAAGTCTCCAGCACCATTCCAGTATTCAATATTATATATTGAGTTGTATTGGTTGTTTGTACCTCCGTCTATCAAAGGAGAAAATAAAGGAATGAATACAAAAATAAATATAACAACAAACAGGGCTTGCTTATATAACGATCCAGATTTAATTTTCTTTCTTGATTGAGTTTCTTGTACCCTTTGCTTTGTGGCGTTTCTTAAAAATACAATAAAAGTGATACCACTAAAAATTGACCCCAAATAACATAACATGGGTATATAAGTTACAATAACAGGTAAAACTTCTGGATTTTTTTCTTGGAAAATCACAATAAAATTACTAATAATTATTCCAAAAATGATTAGATATGTTGTTAGAAACGTAAAAATTATCCCTTTAGAAATATTGATACTCTTTTGTGTTGCTTTTCCCGGTTTCACCATTGTGATTTACTTTTAATTATTCTTGGAATTTTAAAATATTGATATTATTATTTGAACCTAGAGTTTAAATGAAAATAATTTTCCAGTAATTTCATTGTATAAATTGGTGAATAAATCAATTGTATAATTTAGTTCTTTATTTGTTGGTTCCACTCCACCATAGATAATATCTTCTATTTTTTTTATGAATGGATACACAGATTCAGGTTTTAGATTCTTTTCTAATTCATTGACACACGCTATCGCATATTCACGAATTGTTTGATGTGTTAGCCTTGGCTTTTTAAACTTAACATCGATTATATCATCATAAACAAGATAAATATACGCGATTGCTTCTTTTGGTCTATTGGTCTCCGCTAAGATTTTAACATTATCAAATCTTTGGTTAATATTAATCTCTGGTTCTGGTTGCTTTTTTTTCTTTTTTGCCATTATTTTTTACCATTTTCTTTATTTTTTTTAGAATATCTATTTAATAATTTTTTTTCAATTTATATTTCTTTTTACTTTTTTTTTTGATTTTAACTCTTGATTTTTTTATTATAGGATGAATTTAAAAAGTTAATACAAAATTATGTCCAGTTAATTGGTAATATATTGATGAAAATAAACCGCAAGTATTATAGAAATCTTTTTCAGTTATGCCATAAGGTTTTGCATATATTATTTCTTCAACTTGTTGAATAAAAGGGTATATTGATGATGGAGTTAGTTTTAATTCTTTTACTGATATAATCGCAAAATCTCTAATTGTTTCATTTTCTTTTCTTTTTCTATTATATTTAGCATTAATTAAATCCATATAAATTGCATTAAATAAATATGATATTGATTCCTCCAACCTTCCGGTATCTTTAAGAATTTTAAGATTAATAATTTTTGATTCAAGTGGAAGGGTGACCACCCGAGATTCTTTTTCTTGTTTTTTATAATATCTGTATCCAATTACAGCTAGTACTGCAATAATAACGGCTAAAATTGGAAAGAAGATTACAGAAAATAAAAAAAATGGAGGTAAGGGTCGTTGTGCTGTAATTTGTGAAGCAGCGGGCTCAATTATTATATATTTTAAAGATGAAGCAATAACTTTTCCAATAACATCATGTATTAATTGAATTCTAATAGTAGCGGTTCCATTTGGTGCAGTGATTTGGAAATTATGTGAAAATGTGCCATCAGAAGCAGTTATTACGGTACCTTTTAAAGTTTCGTTGTAATAAATCTCGATTTCTCTATTATTAATTCTTAAAGAAGGATTTGTCTTAGAATACAATGTTCCAGTTAATTCATACATATCTCCTACTGTAGTTATGTAATCAATATTCAAATCCCATGTTACATTCGAAAATACTTTAATATTTGTTATAAAAACTTCAGAATAATTAACATAAGGAGCATTTGAGTAGTTGAATTTTAAAGTTAAATAACTTTCACTTGTTAATGGAACTTGTAGATTCGTAAGGGAGCCTGAAGAACCAGTAAGAAAGGAACCCTGAGAAATAATTGAAGATCCAGCTAACCAATAATAATTAACACTCACAGATGAGATTCCATTTCCATTATCATAATATAAAAACCCATTTATATTGAAATCTTCTTCACTTAATTTAGGGATTGAGATATCATCATG
>JAHQWL010000098.1 GCA_029856155.1 Promethearchaeia archaeon | reverse complement strand
TAGCTGCTCTTTGACAATGCGGTTCATCTTGGAAACGAGAACGCTCAGCCTAGAAACTAGCCCGGTCAGCCCGACGCGTCGGGCTGACCGGGCTAGAGACCAGAAACTGGAAACGCCGCAGAAAGACGGTGGCGAGTGCTTTTGTTGCCTTTTCCAGTTTCTAGTCAGTGCCGATGAAATCGGCACGATCTAGTTTCTAGTCAGTCCTGATGAAATCGGGTGGTTAGCAAATTATTATACCATTGAAACAGACTTATTGCCCGTTACTGAACGAGCTGCGGCGGTTACTATCATTGTTAAAGATGTTGATGGTCGAAGAGTTCCAGGAGCAGAAGTTTCTCTATGGAAAAACGCAACACATATTTTAGAGGTAGATAGTACTACTTATACAGACTATACTTTATCAGATGGGACTGTTTCATTTACAAGAGTTCCATTTGGATTTTATAATATTACAGTTAATTATACTATAAGTTCTGGTGAAGCAATAGTATATGATAGTAGAGATGAGATCGATGGAGAAGTGAATTTTAAAGGATTAATGTTCACTACTATCTTGTATTCTGATCTCTGGACAATCGATTTTGAAGTAGATGATTGGGATGGAGATCCATTAAATTATGGATATATAAATATCAGTGCTGGCACTAGTGAGGTAGTAGAGAGTCTCCCTCTAGATTCTGCAGGAAAAGCAACATTTCGATGGTTAAATCGCTCTAGCTATAATTATACAATATACTATGATAATCTAGATTATGTCATAGAAAATCCCACTCCTTTAAACTCGAGTATAATAAGTCGGGAAAGTGTTAAAACTACTTATTGGGTGAATATGACCAATGTTGACCCGGCAGGAGCACCAACATATTCTGTTAATGTTGATACTTATCTTGAAGGTTCTAATTATGGTAATCCTGGTAATATTACTGCAATTGATGCTAGTGTTAGTTTATCAAATATGGATAACTTATCCCAAGTGAGAATTTTTTATATAGATGATACAGGCCACACATTTAAGGAATTAAGGGATTATACAGGCCTAGCAAGTAGCGACACTTTTATATATCACCCTGGAGAAGAGGAAACATATGAAGTATTTGGTTTGAAATTAGAAATTGATGGAGTAAATGCTACCCAATGTAATGGTATAATGGAAGTATCTTTAAGTTATGCTTATACTCAATACGTAAAAACAAATATGTCTAAATTGAGCGTACGAGTTATAGATAACACTGCAACTATACCAGTTGAAGGAATAACAGTTAGAGCTGAGATAAATGGAACAGGTGAACATGTAATAAGCCTGAAAACTGATGATAATGGTGATGCATATGGATTAATAAATAATAATTTAGGCTTTTGGTACAAAAGAGAAATTACTTACAATTTTACCTTATGGATTGTAACTGAACAACGTACATTCAGAGTTAACTATTCAGATCAGTGGTTTAATGAGGCTTCACTTTCTAGCTATTATAATTATACGTTATATCAAGCATCTTCACTGGTTTTTGAGTTAAATTTAAACTACCAAGATTATATAACTAGGTTTCAGAACGGAAGTCTAATTGCAGATACGTCGGTAACTTGGGGACAAAACATGACCTATTCTATTAATTTTGAATATTCCGATAACGCAGGCGTTGTTTGGAATAATGATACTAATATTGGTACGACAATAACATGCGCTGTTAAAAGTACAGCATTTGGTAATCCTACCGTGTTTGAAGATTCAATGGAGTTTCAAGGATCAGGAATATTTTCAATTCGATTAAATTCAAGTATTTTTTCTGCGGGTGATTATGGAAAATCATATTTCGTAATTATTTCAGGAAAGAAATTATACTATTACCAACCACCAGATCAGAGTTTCTCAATTTTCATAAGTCCATTAACAACGAGTATGAGTCTTCATAATTATAGTTCAATACTTGATGAAATTCCAACGAATACAATTTCACAATATTATAATGAGCTTATCAATGTGACTGTTAGATATTATGATACGAGTACCAGTAACTCTTTAACAGCAGAATTAGTCACTTATGATTGGGACTATGGATCTGGTTCTATAGATCAAGATCCAATGAATCCTGGATATTATACATTTGAACTTAGTACTTCACTTGCTCCAATTGTAGGAATATACAAAATTGATATAACGGCTTCGCTTGAAAATCATACTAAAATCGATGATTTTGAAATTACTCTTACTATCCTTTTAAGGTCAACAGAAATAAATGGTACCAATAATGTAATTTTTCTTAGTGAACATATTTATGCTCTTGAAACGGAAGTCTTTGAATTTAATTACACCGACGTTTTAACCACTACTAGAATTTCAAATCCAGATGAAATGAGTTATAATTGGCAGAAACTTGAAGATGGAGCTCCAATACCGGGGGAAAATAAAATTGGCTCATTAATTGAAACTGGTGATCATAGATATATTTTAGACCTTGATACAGAGAAAATGGAACTTGGAGACTATTTTGTATTTATAACTCTTGATAAATTAAATTATGAATTAAGGAGTGCTGTTATTTCTTTAACAATTGAAGATCGTCCAACATCTAGTAATAGCACTGATATTTTTGAAATTAATATCGGAGTCTCATTGAATCTTACGTATTTTTACAGTGATGATTTAACAAGTACGTCCATAACTAATTTAGATACGCAAATATATTCTTACAATGGCTCGGAAGCATCCGGTGGTGATTCTCTTGGATATGATCCAATTAGAGAAGTATATTATCTCAAAAATTTTGATACAGCAACTTTACCAGATGGATCTTATACAATAACAGTGACTCTTGACAAAGAAAATTATACTTCTCAGGTGGTAGAAACTTCTCTTGTTATTATTTATGTCGTTACAGATTACATAACAAATTTAACTTTAATATACAAGAATCCTTCAAATTTTACAACTGACATTTATTGGAGAGACTATGTTACAATTAACTTTACTTTTACAATAAAAAATCCTTTTCTTACTGTTCCAGAATTAGGACATCCCACTTCGATATACCTCCAATTCCTTGATGAATCTTTTAATGCAATAGGTTCATCGATCAACTTGATTACAAATAACTATTCTAAAGGTAAATACAGCTATAACTTCAGTACATCGGAATTTTCATTTATAGGTGGTGAATCATATCATATTAGGATTTACGCTAGTAAAACTACTCCGACGCTTTATACACCCCCAGACCCACTTCCGATTCCCTTTAGAGTAAAGACGGTGTTAACAGATTTGACTATTCATAATTACACCACAGGAGATGAATTTCCATCATATACACTTACAGAATATTGGAATGAAATATTAAATATAACATGCTATTTTGGAGAGTTGGTTTCTAGTGCTCCGATTACGAATGCAGAGGTTACATATAGTTGGGCTTTTGGATCGGGGCAAATAAACCCAGATACTACAAAAGGTCCTGGATATTATTCATTTTCCTTTGATACTGGTAATGTAACCGAAATTGGTACTTATACAATCAATATATTAGCAGTGAAACAAAACTTCAGTGTTGGAATCCCAAGTCCTAGTCTCATTATTAATATAATTAATCGATTAACGCTATTAGAAGGAAACGGAGATGTATTATATCTAAGTAAAAAATTGTATGTGCTAGATTCCTATAACTGGAGTTTTGAGTTTACTGACTTCCTAACTTCCACGATTATAGAGAATGCGAATGAAAAAAGTTATATTCTACATAAACTTGATGAGAATGGAGATCCAATCCCAGGTAGTACAATTACTGGAACATTACATGAAACTGCTGGTCATCAATATATTTTAGACCTGGACACAGAAACCCTTCAAGCAGGAGAATATTCTATTGTAGTTACGTTAAATAAGGATAATTATGATTTTAGAGTCGCAATAATCTCTCTAACTATTAATAAAAGAGAGTTTTACCCGCTGTTTTCTGTTGGCACTATAATACATTTAGCTTCCGGAGGAACTGTACAATTTAAGATAACACTCACTGATCCTAATAATAGTTCGGTTCCAGTTATTGGAGCATATTTAACTCTCACTATAAGAGGCATTGTGTATACCACCAGTAATAATTTCATTATTGATAATCATGATGGTACATATACTGTTAATACATTTCCAATAGCCGAACCGTTTTTTATGCCTGAAACCTTTATAGCTACACTGATTATTGAAAAAGCGAATTTTACATCTGAAACTCGTGATTTTACAGTTGTGGTTTCAATAGCAGAAATTTTCCCTGGGGTACCTACTTTTTATTTTCTTATGATTGTAGGTGCAATTGTGGCAATAACAGGTAGTCTTGTTTCATATAGACTAATTCAACAACGCAGAATCCCTACGTTTGTCAAAAAAGCGAAAAGTATGAAAAAAGACATTAAAGGAAATAAAATGATTTCAGAATCACTATTATACCCAACAAAAGAAGAATATATAGTAAAGATGCTCGGAGATAAATGGGAAGATATTGGATTATCTTTAAGAGATGTTATGGGGTTAGAAGCTAAGAAAAAGAAGTTATCCATAGTGAAAGAAGAAAAGCCGAAGAAATTACTTAAAAAGAAAGAAGAGAAGCTTTCCGAACCAGAAGAAGAGAAAGAAGAGAAGCTTTATGAACAAGAAGAAGAGAATGAAGAGAATCTCTACGAATCAGAAGAAGATTCAGATGACCCTAATGGAGGTGATGTCTAATGCCAGTAGGATTAGTAGTAATGAGATGGGATGAAAGAGTAGGCACTGAAATTTTAGCTAAATATCCCGAAGAAGTCAATATAACAGATAAAACATTGATGCAAGTTTATAGTACTCATGAATATAGCGGTGAATCTGGAATGATCAGTTTAATGATTGGATCTTTAAACATTGCTTCTTATTACACTGGACCTGATAAAGGTTTTTACATTCTTTTACTATTAAGTTTAGATGATGATCCAGATTCTTATGAGGGAGGTTTAATTGACATTTCTCGAATAATATTGCAAAATATTAGAGACGATGCTTATGTAGAAATGATCCCCAATCTTTTTAGAAGACTATCCGTTTATCCTACTCTCAATAATGAACAACGCCTTGCTATAACTTACCAAGACGAAATCAAACGCCTAATCATCAATCGTCTAAGAGATGAGGGTGTAGTTTCCAAGTCAGAATTGATGGTATGGCTTAAAGATCAATATAAGCAAGGCTTCGTAGATTTAGAAGGTGTATTAATAGAACTAGTCAAACGTGAAATTGTAAAAGAAACCTCAGTAAAGGGTATGCCATCAGAACTTATTTTTTTAATACAAGATGTCATAGCTTTGAGAGTTCCTCCAGTAAAAATGTTGGGTGATCCATCTAGCCGTGGTTTACCTTCTCAACTTTCAGAAGATTATAGAATAGAAGTCAAGAAATTTTTTCAAAACTACCGACCTACAGAAGGAGATAATCTTAGAATCATAGACATTCTTATTAATCCTCAAGTTTATGAAACACTACGGTTATTAAGGAACGCAATAGTAACTAAAAATGATCTTGAGAAATTAAGAAAGAAAGGTGTTGATGATCTTGATGATGTCCTAAAGTTACTTTGGGATACTCAAATGATCCAAGTTTTCCAAGATGAGAGAAATAATGAATATTATGCTTTACTCTCAGATTTTTATTTAAATTTGACTTTCCCTAAGTACCTATTAAACATTATTAAGAAGGTATATGATCAAAAATCAAAAGCAAGCCAAGTTTTAATTGAATATTTGACAGTTTTGGAAAATTCCTATGTAAGTATTAAAGCAGCAGCTAAAGCTGAAGCAAAAGCTAAAATCTAATTTATTTTTTTTTTTATTATTTTTTTCAATCATAAAACTTTAGTATTGAATAACATTAATATCCCTTAGAATAATTAATGAATTCTAGTGAGAAAAAGATGGAAGAAAATTTTCCTAGCTGTGAACAGTATTATGATGTTCCCGAAGCTATAGGATTAGATGGTATTGATTTAGAAAAATACATTATTGCGAGTTATATCATTAAACGACCTAAGGGTCAAAATGTCAACTATTTATCAAGATTTGCTGCAATTGAGCAGTCAACTGGAACATGGGTTAGAGTTCCTGCTGAAACAGAGGAAGTTAGAAAATATCATGTGGCAAGAGTATTAGGTGTTTATGAACTCCCTATGTATGAATATTACATACCCAAGGATACTAAAGAAAGAATATATTTCGTTCAAATCGGGTTTCCAATTGTAAATATCAAAGGGATGGGCATTCCCATGTTATTTACAACTGTGATCGGAAATATCAGCATAACCCACGGTCTAAAGTTAGTAGATCTAGCTTTTCCTAAAGCTTGGTTAGAAGATTTCAAAGGTCCTAAGTTTGGTATTGATGGTATTCGAAAATTAATGAATATCCCTAAACGACCTTTATTAAATAATATGGTGAAGCCTTGTACAGGACACACATGTGAAGTTGCAGCTGATTTAGTATATAAAGCGGCAGTTGGAGGATGTGATGTAGTAAAAGATGATGAATTAATTTCGAACCCCTCATTTAATACTCTTGAAGATAGAATTGTTAAAGTAATGGAAGCAGTAGATAGAGCAGATTCTGAAAAAGGAGAAAAAACATTATATACAATTAATATTACAACTAAATTCCCTGAAATGTTTGAATACGCAGATAAAATGATCGAATTAGGTGCTAATGCCTTAATGATTAATTATTTATCTACTGGTTATGAAGCTTTAAGACAAATAGCTGAAGATCCTTCAATAAAAGTGCCAATCCTAGGACATATGGATTTTGGTGGTACCTATTTTGGAGGAGAGTGGACGGGAATGACAAGTATGTTAACTTTTGCAAAATTACCAAGAATTTGTGGGGCAGACACCGTAGTAATTCCCGCACCCTATGGTAAAGCTGAAATTTTAGAGGAGAGATATGAACAGAATCTTAAAGCATTAAGATATCCATTACAACACATTAAACCAACGTTGCCGATGCCAAGTGGTGGAATTACACAAGGAATGGTAGAGAAATGTATGAAAGAGGCAGGTAACGACATCCTCATTGGTAGTGGTGGTGGTATCCATAGTCATCCTGATGGACCAATTGCTGGAGCAAAAGCATTCAGACAAGCGATAGATGCTGTAATGGAAGGAAAGAATGTAAGAGACGTTGCTAAACAGCATAAAGAATTAGGAGTAGCTCTTGGTGTTTGGGGAACTGGAAAAACACAATTAATTGAATAATTTTTTTTCTTTTATTTTAATATGAGATAATTTTTAAGTAGTACTCTAATATTTTTATTAAATTCCTTCGGATTAATTTTCTTAATAATATCATTATATCTTAAATCTAAATATACTAGATTTGGCAATGATTTAATAGTTTCTACATTTTCAAGTTTACTGATTTTATTATTTGTTAAAATTAGATGTGTTAAATTCTTAAAATTCGCTAAATCCATAATATTTTCAATTTGATTATTAGATAGATCAATTTTTTTAATATTATTTAAATATTTTAAGCCCCAAATTTCCGAAATTGATGTTATATTATTATTCCATCCAAAAAGAACGCCTCTAACCTCGTATTCTAAAAAATCTGACAAATCCAACTCTTCAATTAATCCACTTTGTGGATTCAATTCATAGTATACATTTGGATATTGCTTTATTAGATTTTTAATTATTATATAATTGATAAGAATGTCCGATAATTCTTTATGAGTAAAATTGTCATATTTTTTTGATTTTCCTAATTTCTTTAGTATTTTTTTAAATTTTCTATTCTCAATCTTTTTCTGTTTATTAATATATTTTGTTTTTATTATACTCTTTAATTGGTTAAATAGAAGGAGTTTGGTTTCACTAGAATTGATCTTTTTTAATGATTTAATTGCTATAATTATACATTCATAATCTGTTTCGTGTTTAATAACCCACTTAAAGGGATTAATTGACTTTTCAAGAAATTTATTTTTAAGAAATTCCGCTGCTATAATTCTAATTTCTCTATTTGAATCTGAAATTAATATGTTTTCTAAAAAATTAAATAATTTCTCATGAAATACCCCAATTTTTTCTAAATATTTAATAGAATCTACTCTGATTTCTTCGTCTTCGCTATTTTCGATAAAAGAAGTTAAAAGATCATAGGCTCTAAATTTGTTAATGTTGCTGTTTCCAAATTCCTCATATATTCTTTTTGGAGTTAGAACCATTTGACATCATTAAAGTTAGTCTAAATCAATATATAATGAAAGCTTATTCTTAAATTGTAAAATAACTTTCCAAAGATTATTTTTTAGATCCACATTAAAATATTTTGAATTCGATCTAATAATATTCCTATTTTGTGGGAGTTTCAATAAAAGAAAACCCTCTCTTATTCCGGCTAATTCAAGATTAATTTCCAATTGATTATTTTCTTGGTGATATTCAAATTTCTTTATTTCACAGCATCCTTGAGTTATATGTAAATTTGAGGAAATTAAAACTGGCAAGTGTTCTAATTTTTCATTTATAGGAATTATGTTCAAATATCGGCAAGAATGGGGTTCAATTTCACTTACCTCAAAATCATCAATACTCATAATTTCGCCCAGAAATTTTTCATTCCAAAAATCAAATATGTAGAATTTTTTATCATTATCAGATAAATTAGGGACTAGATCTAAAATCCTTACTTTTTTAGAAATAAAATTATTATTCCAATTTATTAATGCCACTAGATATCTTTTACCGATTACTTCTTTTGTTTCAAGCATATATATTGATGGCAACACTGATATAAAGGCATCAACCAATACAGGGTCATACTCTTTTGGATTGTAAGGAGGTAGAAGGAGTTTGGCATCATTAATTTCTTCCTCAGATAGTTTAGACATATCATCTGATATTAAAATTTGCCCTCCTGATAACCCGAAAATAGTCATTTGTAATCTTATTTCGTTAATATTTAATTCTGTATCAGTTCGTCTGATCATTAAACAATCGGGGTCATTTATCCAAAAATACTTATGCATAAAGGATCTATAGAGAGTATTTAATAAAGCTGCTTTTAGTGAAATTTCAGTTATACCCCTTCCATTTTCAAATTTCTCAATATATCCCGCATCCCAACGAGGTGCTGTATCACAACTTATGCGCATTGCATCAACTAACCCCACACAAGGTCCTAATGGAGCACCGCATCCTAATAGAAATGCATCATCACTGATAGCATCTCTAATTATTTTTATACCATTATAAAGCATTTGGGCTCTTGTATAAGTTGGATTGCTATAATATGCACCGTAAGGAGTTCCAGCATGAAGAAAATCAATCTTGAAGAAATTTATAAGCTTTTCTTTCGCTTCATTAGTTTTTGGGTTTAATGCATAGAGAAGATCAGTGAAATAATCATGAAGATAATCTAATACTTCTTTATTTGATAGATCTACACTATATTCAAATGATCTCCAATTAAAAAGCACTGGTAACAATTTATTTGATTTTGTTAAAAACCAATTTCGATGATTTCTGAAAAAGTTAGATCTTTTTATTGCTATGAAGGGTGCTGTCCAAATTCCTCCTTGAAAACCCAATTTCTTTATATATCTGAATAACCAAGGTAATCCATTAGGAAATTTTTCATTTATATTAGAAAAATCACCAATATTAGTGAAGTATCCATCATCTAATTGAAAAAAATCAATTGGTATATCTCGATGGTTTTTAAAAAATTCTAAATTTTTGATCATTTGTTCTTGCTTTATATTTGTGAAATAATAATACCAACTACACCAACCTATTGGAATTTGGGTGATACGGGACTCTTTTATATTTAAATTGATGATTTTAGCATAATCAATTAACCCTAGATAGCCTTTATTCTCCATTTTAAAACTGATAAACAATTCTTCTGAGGAATCAATGGTGCTATTATTAAAAAAAATGTTATCTGTACATCCAAATGCTGTTAGTAATTTTAATACATTATAATCATCGTAATCAATAATTATTCTTGAGAATTGATCTTTTAATGAAACAAAACCTAAAATTAATGAGTTTTTTGAGTCTAAATCAGTAATAACAGTACAATATTCACTGTAAAATCTCCCTTTGATGATATAATCTTGATTATCATATATCATATTTAGAATTTCTGTAGAAGCTCCTTCTACATCTCTTTGGTTCCCAAAAAATAGTTCACAGGAGCTCCAACTTTGCCATCCATTTTTAAACCAAGTAATATTGTGCAAATTTGTTGGAGATTCTAATCCAGATAACCATAGAGAACCTTTTTTAATTGAAAAAGGTGAAATGCTATGAACTGGTAATTGATTGGGATTATTATTTTTGATATCTGTTAATTTAATCAGGATAAAATCAACATTCTCATACAATACAAATTGAATATCAAAGGTAATTTCTTGATTGTTATTATTTAATGATTTAAAAATAATTTTCAATCCATTTCCAAAGGAATTAACTATTTTTTCTGTGTTAGATTCAAAATAATAATTTTTAGATGTGCATTCTGTTAAATCTTCTTTTTCTTGGTTATAAAAATTTATTACAGAGTAACAATCCTTGATTATACACGCTTCCAATCCGTTTTTTTTAAAATAGATCTTATAATACCCTTTGTTAACTCCATTCTTATTAAATATGAAACCAACAATACCATTGAAAACTTCAAATATTTCATCGTTATCGTTGATAATTTCAATCATTAATTGTTCCATTGATAATTCAATTAATTTCGATTATATTTATTAATAAAAATATATTCAAAAAAAAAATCTCTTGGAAATTTACACTTATTAAAGAAAATATTTATCAAATATTCTTAAGATTAATAATCCAAAGATTCTAAATAAATGTAAAAGGAGGAAATTTTCTTCTTCTACTAAAATTTTGCTCTAAATCAATTTTTAATACGTTAAAGGGTTTTAAATTTCCGGAAAATTCATTAAGTGTGATTTCTCTGATTTTTGGATCGATTAATTCTTCTACTTTTTCAATTCTTCCTAGATTTCCTTCAGAGAGCAGTGAAAGAAAATAATCATTTTCGTATTTTTTAAAAGTTAAAAATCGATATTTTTGAAAACCTAATTTTACCGCAATCCACCGAGGTGTAGCTCCAGTATTTCCCTGAGTATTAGCTGCAATTGCTTCAATTCTAGCAGTAAGCATTGACTCTTTCATTTCTTTTTGTTCTTCTGGCTCTTCGAATTCACCAATATTTTCAATATTTAAGTTTTCTTCACCCAAGAGAATTGATATTACGCCTATTGACATCGATGATAGTCCAACGTAATCAATTCTAATGGTATCTTCTACATACGGGATTTCTTGATCAGTAAATATTTCTTGTAAACTAACATATTGCTGTAAAATAAACCTGGTTCGTTTTTTAAATTCCAATTCAATTTGATATTTCTCAAATTTATCCAATTTGTCTACATCTTTATTTTGTACTAATTCTGAGAAGTTATTTGACATTTGCTCAAGGATCCATTTGCCTTTTTTATCAGGAAATCTTCCATAAACAAGATATATAATTTTATTACTTACATAAAATTGGCATTTTTCTTCTTTATCCTTCTTTTCGGAAATCAAGAGCATTTTATCAAGTTCACCTCCCAAAATACCTGTAGCTATGAAATCTAAATTATTTGTTAATTCTAATAAATAATTATATTTATTATTACTGCAATAGAGCTGAGTTCTTTCTATTGAAGTAATACCTATTAATTTTATGTATTCTCCTTTCTTTAATTTAATTTTATCACTATCTAAAGAAATGACTAATGGTGATTCTTTAACTTTCACTTTTGTGCCTAATTTTGAAGATAATGTAGTAGATTTTGTCTTAAATTGTTTAGGAAGAGGTTTTTTTTCATTATCGGTTGTTAGATCAAATAAAATTGCTAAAAATTTTTTACATTTAGGACAAAGCTGGTCATTTGGGTAAGGTTTTGTGATTTTATATTTACAGTATGGACATTCTACTTCACCTCTCCTTTTATCTGGAGAGAAAAATATATTAGAAATTTCTACCAACTCGCCTAATAATTAAATTAATATTAATAAAATGAGATTACAAGTATTTATTTGCAATCGTTTTAAATGATTGTAAAAATTTATTATTATCTTCTTCAGTTCCAATAGTTACTCTAATGTAATTATAAAGGCTAGGTTTGCTAAAATGTCGAGTTAGAATTTTCATTTCTTTTAAATCCCATACAAACTTTAAAGTTTTAGACTTATCCTCAAATCTTATAAATATAAAATTGGCATCAGAAGGTAAAACGCTGATTCCATAGTACTTATTTAATTCTTTAGTTAACCTTGTTCTTTCTTCTAAGATTTTTTTGTTTTGTTCAATTATTTTATTTTTATGTTTAATACATGATAGAGCAGCTATTTGACCTAGATAATTAGTATTATACGGTAATTTTACCCTATTCATTTCTTTAATTATTTCAGAGTCAGCTAAAGCAAAACCCATCCTTAAAGAAGCAAGAGAAAAACTCTTGGAAAATGATCGATATACAATTAAATTCTTTACTTTCTTTAATAATGGAAGACATGTTTGATTGGAGAAATCTGCATAAGCTTCATCAATAACAACAATACCCGGAAAACTACCACACAATTTCAAGATTGTGGCGTTCCCAAAGGATTTTCCATTTGGATCATTTGGTGAGTTAATAATCATTAATTTTCCTTTTACTGAATAAGCTGAATCTGGTATAGAAAAATCATCATTTAGTTGAATTTCACTAATTTTAGCATTATAAAGTGTTGCTATTACTTTATATAGTCCATATGACGGATAAAATATAACAACTTCATCTCCAGAATCAATAAAAGTTTTAAAAATAACATCCAATATCTCATCTGAACCATTTCCAATAAAAACCGAATTTCGATTAGTAAGCGTATCCATATCTCGTAATAAAACATTTAAAATCTCTTTCCTTAGTTCAAATGAAGTAGGATCTGGATAAAGTCTAATTTTCTCATCTACAGCTTTTTTAATATCAATTAGTATTTCTTGTATTGGTGGAAAAGGGTTTTCATTACTATTTAATCTAACCCAACCATCATCTCCAGGCTGTTCAACCGGTTCATAAGCGGAGTATTTCCTAAGATTTTCTCTTATTAATTTATTCAATTCCATTTCTGCATCCTTTTGCAAATTTTAAAGATATGATTACTCTAATGAATTTCACATGAAATTAATATTTTACATATTTAATTAATAAAATTTAATCTTTATCTTTTAATCTTTTTTCGGTTGATTTTTAATGATTTAATATCTAATAGAAATGTTAACACCAAATCAGTTTTATTATTGAGTAATTTTTCTAATCTAATATGAAGAATTTACAAAATTCTATTTACTATATATAATTAAAAATCTACTTTTGAAAACTCAATTTTTAAATTTATGCAAACTATTTTATTTATAGCAAAAAAAACATGATTATTAGAAATAAGTAGAGATGTCATGCAATGAGTAGTCATAGCTTTGGACTTATGTTTGATGCTCGTCCAGGAGGGGAAATTGTCCCGATAAAATGGGGTAGAGACCACTTCATGCCAGAAACTTCGGTTATTGTTTTAGATGAAAGTAGCGAATCAGTATTTCTGTGGCATGGTGTTAAGCAAGGATTAGTTGCTCGAAGAACAGCTCTTAGACAGGCTGAATCTCTAAAGGGACATGGATATACTGTGGGTAAAAGTATAATAGGACGGGATATTAAAAGTATAAAAGAGATTGATGCGCGAAAAATAGGAAAAGTTCCAGAAGATACTAAAATGAATGAAGAACTTCAAGCTATATTAGATAGAAAGTTTACAGAGTTAGATAATTATATTGTTACCTTCCAAGCTGGTGTAGTACAACCTGCGGTTGTTACTAAACCAGAACCAACAGTAGAAGCGAAACCCAAACCAGGACCTTCAATATCAAAGCCAGTTACCCCTGTACAGCCGGTTACACCTGTACAACCAGTTAAAACCGTACAGCCAATAACACCCGCAAAATCTCCAGAAATAGCTTCTGAATATGAAGTGACTGAATCAATGCCTTCAATTAAACCAGAATCAAAACCAGCTCCAGCAATAATGGTTTCAACAACAAGTCTTTTAACTGATGCTAAAGTATCATTTGTGTTTTCTGCAATTTTAGATCACTACGATGATATATGGATTTCTAAAAAAACAGATGGAAGTTATGCTGTTGAACAAATGGATGGCCCAATATGCCAATTTTCAATTAAAGAAGGCTCAAAATTGAATTTTACAGCAAATAGCTTTGGATCGACTGATGCAAAAATAAAAACCGCAATTCAAAAGAAATTTATCGAACTCTCAAAACTATTATAACTTTTTTATTTTATTCTTTTTTATTATTTATTAATTTTTAGTAGAGATGTTTATCTTAATGTAAAATAATTCTTACGATTAACTATGAAATTTAATAATTTATCTCAATTATTTTCAGAACTTGAAAATACTTCTAAAAGACTTGAAATGATTGACTTATTATCAGAGTTTTTTAAAGAAATTAAAGAAAGTAAAGATTTTGAAGATTTAGACAAAATTATATATCTATTGCAAGGTCAATTGGCCCCAAACATTAAACAGTTCCCAAAAATGGGCCTAGCTGAAAAAATGATAATCGAAGCATTATCTATACACTCTGGAGTTGATACTAAAAAAATTAAGGAGGTTTTAGTAAAAAAAGGAGATATCGGCGCAGCTGCGGAGTTAATTTTATCAAAAAAAAAGAAGCAAAAATCCTTAGCTGACTTTAATAAACGAAATGGAAGTTCAGAAATTTCTTTAAATATTTCTGAATTATACTCTGAATTAAAAAAAATAGCATTATCTGAAGGTGCCGGTTCACACGATACTAAACTTGGGATATTAAGAGGATTAATAAGAAAATGTTCTCCATTAGAAACAAAATATTTATTGCGAGTTATAACATCAACATTAAGAGTTGGCGTTCAATCACCGACTATAATAGAGGGTTTAACTCTTGCTTTTACGGGCAAAAAAGAAAATAAAGAGTTAATTGAAAGAGCTTATACATTATATCCCGATCTAGGTGAAATAGCTAAACTTTTAGCAGAAAAAGACTTAGAAGAAGTAAAGAAAATTGATATACAATATGGAACACCTATTTTTAGTATGTTAGCTTCACGAGAAGTCTATACCGAATTCATTAATAGATTAGGTTCTCCCTTCGTAGCTGAATACAAATTAGATGGAGAAAGACTTCAAATTCATAAGATTGGTAATAATGTATTACTTTTTTCTCGACGTCTTTTAGATATATCGGACCAGTATCCTGATGTTTGCCAAGTTATTAGAGAAGGTATAAAAACTGAAAATGTTATATTCGAAGGAGAGGTTGTTGCAATGGATTCGGTTTATGAAAAAATGCTCCCTTTCCAAGTCTTAAGTCAAAGAAGGAGAAAATATGATATTGAGGATATTACTAAAGAAGTTCCAGTAAGTTTATTCGTGTTTGATCTCTTAAAATTTGGTGATGAATCATACATTGATAAGCCTCTTTCAGAACGAAGGAAAAAACTTGAGAAAATTGTTGAAGAAAGAGATGAATTACGATTAGTTGAATCGATAATGATAAATTCTACTGAAGAATTATTAAAATTCTTTAACAAAGCAAGAGAAGAAGGAACAGAAGGAATAATGGCAAAATCAATTAGAGATGATTCAATTTATCAAGCAGGAAATCGTGGTTATAAATGGCTTAAGTTAAAAAGTTTAGAAGGAGGGAAACTGAAAGATACTATTGATGTAGTGTTAGTTGGTGCTTTTTATGGTAAAGGTCGAAGAACTGGGGTATATGGAACATATATTGGTGCGGTTTATGACTCTGTGAACGAGAATTATATAGCTTTTACTCGTTTCTTTTCAGGATTGACGGATGAATTATCTGAATCTTTAACTAGAGATATGGAAAAATATAAAGTTGTTAATAAACCAAAAAATGTCATATGTGAAGATAAACCCGATATTTGGTTAAAACCAGAGGTTGTAATCGAAATTACTGGAGATGAGATAACAATTAGTGATAAATTTGCTGCGTTAGGCTATTCTATGAGGTTTCCTGTATTTTTAAGATTACGTCCTGAAAAAGGACCCGAAGATATAACGACTGTAAATGAGATTATAGAATTATATAAGACTCAATAAGAGTTTAATTATTTATAAATTTTTAATCCTTTATTTTGTAAAACTTTAAGGGAATCTGGGATTTTTCTAATAAATTTATTAAAGTTCAAATTAAGAATTTTTAACGATTCGAGGTTACCCAATGAAGATGGAAGAGATTTTAAATT
Source organism: Promethearchaeia archaeon (assembly GCA_029856155.1). Taxonomy (GTDB): domain Archaea; phylum Asgardarchaeota; class Lokiarchaeia; order Sigyniarchaeales; family SOKP01; genus Loki-b32. The sequence continues at coordinate 63,539 of JAHQWL010000098.1, read as the reverse complement.
ATTTCCCCATAGATTTAATTCTTTTAAGGAAATTAAGGATCCTATCCATTCAGGAAGGGCTATGAGATTATTCCAACTTAAATCTAGTTTTTGAAGAGATTTCAAATTTTTAATTGATTCTGGTAGATCCGTAAGTTTATTATTTCTTAAAATTAACTTATCTAAAGTCGTCAATAATCCAATTTCATTGGGAAGTAGCCTAAGATTATTGTCATATAGATCTAATTCGGTAAGTGACGTTAAATTACTCAAAAGAGAAAAATTGATTGATATTTTATTACCCCCCAAGCCTAGCTTCTTTAGAGATCGAAGATTTGTTATCCCCTCCGGAAGTTCTTTAATATTATTTAATCCCAACTCTAAACTTTTTAAAGATTTTAGTCCTTCTATTGACATTGGTAAAATTTTTAACTGATTTCCATGTAGATCTAGAAATTCTAACGATTTTAAATTATAAATTTCATTGGGAAGAATTTTTAGGTTATTATGTCTTAAATCTAGAGTCTTTAAGTTTTTTAGGTTACTAATTGATTTAGGAATTTCTGCTATCTTATTATATTTTAGATTTAAGAATTCTAGTGAATTTAAAAGGCAAATGGATTCTGGTAATTTTTTGAGATTATTATTACTAAGATCCAAATATCTAAGATAATCAAGATCACTAAGGGTCTTAGGTAATTTCGCTAATCTATTAATTTTTAAGTCTAACTTTGTGAGATACTTAAGAACTCCAATAAATTCAGGTAACCTCCTTAAAATTTTCCATCCAAATACATGGGTACTAATCCCGGATAAATCTATTGATATGACTAAGCCATCCTTTACAATGTAATCTATATCTTTAAATTCCTTTTTGAAATATTTAATAACAAAATAATTGTTTAATATAGCTGAAAGTCCTTCATTTCTGAAGTTATGGATTTCTTTGGTCTTAAATAGATTTTGAACACTTTCATTAAACTCATAAATATCAATATTTTTAATCTTATCAATTAAGAATGATTTAGCTTTTTCGCTACATATTTCACCTAAAGTAGATATTATTGTAATAAGACAGATTATAGATGTTTCATGTTGAAAAGCCCATTTCATAGGGTTAAATGCTTTTTCGATATAATTATTTTTAATAGCATTTATTGCAGTAATTCTAACTTTTTCTTGTGAATCGGATATTAAAAGATTTTCAAACAATTTAAAAATTTCTTCATTCTTTGAACCAATTTTTACTAAAATTTCAATACTTTCCACTCTTATATCAGGATCATCTGAATTATTAATTAAGGTAAATAATTGATTTAAAGCAGATTGTCTTTCTAACTTTCCATCTTTAAATTCTTTATAAATTAGAGTAGGAGATAGTTTCATGTAAATTTAACAAATAATTCGATAATAATCTTATTATAAATGTGTAAATTTAATTAAAAATTTAAACTAATCCAGCAACATTAATAATTTCGTTAGCAATTTCTTTTGGTTTAGTTTCTTCAATAAAATGACCTATATCTTTAAAAATTTTAACATGCCCCTTAAGCTGAGGTAGATTTAATATATCAATTCAGGAACTATCCCAAAATAAAACTATTTTTAGGTTAAGTAATTCTGAATATCTCAAAGATAATAAGGATTTCATTTATTTCTTTTATATTGCCTGTGGTATTACTGAAGGAATATACTTTACCAATCTTAATAAAAAGGTATTATGTAGCATTGAAAATATTTATCTTTCAAAAACTAAAGATGAGTCATACATTGATATTTCTATAAAAATTCTATAATACTTTATAAATATTCCTCTAAACCTAATTCCATAATTTTCTCTTTTGTTGGGTTTCCAGTAATAATATCCCATTCTCTTTCATCATAATAATCATTAAGTAGATGTGCTGCAATTTCTTGAGTTATTATAGTTTCACCAAAAAAATCTTGAAATTTAAGCTGTATATCTCCATAATTTAATGATTTGAACCATTCATCTGGAAATTTATCTTCTTTTCTGGAAAATCCTTCTTTGACATTTAACAATTTAAGGAGGTTCCAAGACCGTTCACCCGCTTCTCTCAAGTCCTCGGAACGCAGTTCAATACCGGTAACGGCGTTATAAAAAGCAGTAGCAGATTCAAGACCCCAAAAGCGATTCATTTGTGCTCTTGCACAGAGCCCTAAAGAACTTAAAACGCTATACCAGTCTTCAGAATATCGAGTAAGCCGCCCCACATTTACTCCCATTACTTTCAATGGAGGTGAAAAAATTCTTTTTATAGCCATGTCTGGGACTCCCATTCTTTTAAAATGGGTTTTAAATTTATTTAAGGAGCCAGCAGCTCCAACATAGGTTGGCGAGCCACCTGAGGCAACATGGGCACCCTTGGGATTTACTACTTGTTCAAATTCCATAGTTCCCAAGCGCAATAATCGAGGTTCGAAAATTACATCGAGATTTTTTATTGTAAGCATTTTGTCTTTAACATTCTCGAAACTTGTAGCTATTTCCTTCCACCCATCCGCTAAAAGGTTTCCGAATCCCCGTCTAAAAGCAATCATCTCAATTAGTTTAATAATTGTTTTGAAATCATTATTCCAATTAAAATTTGTATTTTTTTTAGTGAGAATTCCTTCTTTATATAATCTATCTAAAAATTCAAATAGTGATGTAATAGTGAGTGAATCTAATCCATATCTGTTTATAATGTCAAACATTTTAATACATTGAGCAGAATTTTCCAGTCCCTCCAGTATGAATGTAAGAAGCGGATTAATTACGGATGAAGTATAATTTATTAATCCTTTAAATTCTCCCTCTTTAATTTCAAGGATATCCTTATCAGCCATGGGGCATGAAGGACATGCAATTCGGCGTTTTTTCATCTTTTTAAGATATTCTCGCTCACCGCATTGTCGTGCTTTTTTCTTATTACCCCGCGCATTTAATAGCATTCCAACAGGCAAGCTTCTTAGCATTCCTAAATCAATCCATGACTTTCTCTGAGGATAACTGCGAATTCGTTCAATTAGTTTGTTGTATAGTTTGTTAAATTCTTTTGGATATGCAATTGCAATACCTTTTGTTCCTTGAGTGACTATTGCTTTAAGATTTTTCGATCCCATTACTGCACCAAAACCACCTCGTCCAAATGTCGAAGTTTTGTCTATTAAAGTTAGTGAAGATTTTACTAAATTTTCCCCGGCTTGCCCTATTGCTATAACTCCACAAGAGCTATAATTTTTCCATAAAGCATTGGTTGTTTCTACTATATCCTTATTCCATAAATTTTTCGCATTACAAAGATCAATATCATCATTAATAATTAATAAATAAGAAGGATTTTCAGCCTTTCCAGTGATTATTATATGATCAAAACCTGCTTGTTTAAGATTAAATCCAAAGCTCATACTGCCGCACGAGTTAGCCATTGCTCCAGTAGCGGGAAATTTAGTAAAGCCAACGGTTCGCGATGCTCCTGGGGTAATTGTTCCAACCATGGGTCCTGTACCTATTATAATTGGATTTTCAATTGATAGGGGATTAATCTTAGGTTTAGTTAAATCTGCGCCAAGTTTACAATTCATCCCGAAACCACCAATGAATTGTTTTATATCTTTTTCAGACTCTGTAGAAACAGAAATTTTGTTATTTGTTAAATCAACATTAATTATTTTACCAGTATATCCTTTCCATTCCATCAGTTTGATCCCTCCAGAATATTTAGCGCACCATAAAGACAATGTTGAGCACATTGACCACATTTCTTACAAGTGTCTAAGAAAATAATTTTAGGACTTAAACCATATCTATCTTGAATTTTTAAATTTGCTCGTGAAGGATTAAAAATCTTATAATTAGTATAAGAACACCATAATTCACAGATTAGACATCCAGTACATCTATCTTCATTAATTTCTATATCGATAATAGATTTTTTTCCCATTTTATTTCATTCCTTTTCATTATCAATTAAATTTTTACAATAAGTCTATTTTTTCTTTCTAATTCTTTCAAAAATCTTGGACTTTGTTCAAATCTATTGAAAGTTAAATCTAATATTTTTAGATTTGATAATGAACTGATTGATTTAGGGAGTGTTTCAAGTTTATTTCCCCATAAATTTAATTCTTCTAATGAAGAAAGTTCTCCAATCCAATCAGGTAAAAAATTGAAATTATTCCAGCTTAAATTAAGTGTCTTCAGTTTTTTTAAATAAATAAACGATTTAGGTAGAGTAGAAAGATGATTATTTCGTAGAGTTAATATTTTTAATGTTTTTAAGTCACCCATCGAATCGGGTAAGCTTGATATATCATTATCATATAAATCTAATATTTCTAATGAATGTAATAAAGAAATCCATCTTGGTATTTTCTTTATTTTGTTTCCACTCATACCTAATTTTCTTAAAGAAGTAAGATATTTAATATTAGTAGGAAATTTTAAAAAATTATTCCATCCAAATTCAAGTTCCTCTATAGAATAATTTAATTTTATTTCAAAGGAACTTAATTTATTTCCATGTAAATCTAAATTCTTTAATGATTTAAGAGATGAGATTGATCTAGGGATCTTTTTCAGCATATTGTTTCTTAAATTTAGGATTTGAAGATATGATAGATTACCTAACGTGTCAGGAAGAGATCTTAACCTATTAGATTTTAAATTTAAGACTTTTAATGACTTTAACTTTTCAATAGAATCAGGTAGACTAATTAAATGATTATAACCTAAATCTATAGAAATTACAGAAGCTGATCCTTTTGAAATTTCTGGTAATTGAATTAAATGATTAAATCGTAAGTCAAAATACTTCAGTGATTTAAGAGAAAAAATTGAATCAAGAAAATTCGGCAAAGATATACCTTGGGAATCTACATTAGATAAATCTAATTTTGAAATAAACCCCATATCATCAATTTCATAATGTATAAAACCATATTTCGCTTTTAAAAAGGAGGTAATATAAAAATTTAATAAGATCTCAGCAAGATCTTGCGTTGTATAACTCTCAATATCTTTTATCTTAAATATATCTTTTAAGTTATATTTATATTCTTTAGTGTATATACTATTCAATTTATCTATAAGAATTGATTTAGAATCATTTGTATTAATTTCAGCGAGAATAGATACTCCTGTTAATAAACAGTTTATTGATTTTTCATGTTCAAGCATCCATGATATTGGAACTAGGACTTTTTCTAAATAATGATTTTTAAGAACTTCACATGTAATTTTTCTAACATTTTCATTTAAATCTGAAATCATTAAATTTTCTAGAAATTTAAAAGTTTGATTATCATTTAATGGTATCTTGTTTAAAACTCTGATACTTTCTATTCGCGTTTCAATGCTCTCTGAATTATCAATTAATGTTATTAATAATTCTATCGCAAAGGATTTATCTAAATCACCATTTTTTAAATCATCATAAATTGCTTTTGGAGTTAAAGGCATATACTTATTCTTAAAGATATAATTTTAGTTTATACTCTCTCAATCAACATTCCTCCAAGACGAATTGGACCTCCTGTTGTATTATAAATTTTTTCCGCCTTTCTTAATTTAGATTGATTATGTGAATAAACTCTAAATACTAATTCTCCCTCTTTTATTTTTGCACCTTGTTTTTTTATAATTTCTACACCTGAAGTCTTCGAGTTAGGGCATCCTGCAGTTTTTGCTATTCGATTTATTATTGAATTATTTACATCAACTATATATCCATCTTTAGAAGCAAAAAATTCTTTAATATGTGGTCCTAACTCAATATCTTCGGGTTTTATTTCTGGATTTCCCCCCTGTGCTTCGATAATTTTTTTCATTTTTTCATAAGCTTTACCAGAACGTAAAATTTCTTTCGCTAAACTTTGTCCCATACCTTTTAGAGCATTTCCGCCCATTTCAAGTAGAATCCCCGCTAAATCAGTAGACTTCTCTATTAAAGAGTTAGGTCCCGCAGAATATTCACGTAATAATGTAAGCGCTTCTTTAGCTTCTAAAGCAGGACCTACAGCGTGACCTATAGGTTGATGAGCTAATGTGAGGGCGCATTCTGCTTCAATTCCAACATTTGCAGCAATTTCTTTAAATAAATAAGCAAACTGTTTTCCTTTATCGATTGTAGGAAATTTTGTACCTTCGCCCACCGGTATATCAAGAACAAGCTTTTTAACTCCTAATGAAAGCTTTTTTGTTAGAATAGAAGGTATCATAAGACCTATGGGATCCATATGTAAAGGACGTTCAATTTCTATTAAAATGTTATCTGCTGGAGCTGTTTCAAGAGCTCCACCCCAAATTATACATGCATTTTCTTCAGATACAATACTTTTTAACTCTTCTGGATTGAAAGCAATGGGAGCTAAGACTTCCATTGAATCTGCTGTACCTGATGGGGATGTTATGGCTCTTGTTGAAGATTTTGGAATAGTTAATCCAGCAGCAGCAACAATCGGAACGATAATTAGAGATACTTTATTCCCTGGGACGCCGCCTTTTAACAAAACCTATGAAATATAGGTTTTTGTGCTATGTTTATCGTAGACATCCATTCCGAAATAAAAGATCTCTCCACTCCTAGTTTCCGCTAGAGTTAAAGCAGTCATTTCTTCGTTATCCATGCTATTAATAGCTACTCCTGTTATGAATGCTGCTAAATCTATCCGTGAGAGAGATCCAGAAACCGCATCAGAGATAATATTATTAATTTCTTCGCTGGAAAGTTTTTGTCCTTTTATTTTTTTTTGTATGAATCTAAATGAGTTTGGTGGATCTGCTGGTTTTACAGATACAATCATTTCATTTTTTAAATCTTTCTTTTCTCTTAAAAGATTAAGAAATACTCCAATCTCTCCAGGTTCAACAATGGTACCTAAGAAATCTATTTGAATTATTGCTACCCAGTATTTTTCTTCAATAGATTTTGATACAATATTTTTTACAATAACGCGTTCTCCCGCTTTTTGTCCTAATTCTCGAGCATCCTTAATATTTAAGACAATGTCTTTTGTATTGCCAGTTTCAAAATTAATTTCTTTAATTTTTAATTTCATTTCATTTTCTCACTTATTATTTTAAGATAGAGATATATAAAACAAATTGAATTTATAATTTTATCAAAAGCGGGAAATCTTTTATTTCTCCAATTTGATTTTGATCTGGATCTTTAAATGTTGTTTTTATTTTAATAGAATAATCTCCAGCTTCAAGTGGTTTGAGATTAATTTCCCATTTCATATTTTCATTTGATCTTAATGAATATATTTGTTTTTTCAATGTACCTCTCATTACTTTAAGATTTTCTGGAAATTCTATTTCTATATTAAGATCTAAGGCATCTCCCTCACTTTTATTTTCTACAAATATCTCTAAGGGAAAAGATTGACCAATGAGAGGAGGTCTCAAATTTTTTATTGATATATCCAATGTGGGAGGAGGAGATATCAGATTTGGATAAAATGTTTCAGGAATTTCATAATAGAATTTTAAATTACTATCTAATTCAGAAGTTAACACAATAGGACCAATAAAAGGTTTTTCCATTTGAAAATGAGGTTTAAATAACAGATCTATTTGATAATTCTGACCTGCTATTATAGTAATTGGGAATTCAGGTTTTTTATAAGTTGTGAAATTATCTGACTGTTTTATCCCAATTTTAGTTATTTTTAATTCCTTTACTTTATAGTTATAAAAAGGACTATTTGAAATATCTAAAAGAGGTTTTGTATCAACATTTATAGTTAAATTTATAATATCATTAGTTGTGTATACATTCTTATCAAATGTCGATTTAGATTTTAAAGTGACAATAGTTTTTGCTAATACTAATGCAAGTTTTGCTAGATAACTTTCACCTTCATGAAATTTAAAATTCTCAAAATCATTTTCAATTTTTTTTAAATAATTTTCTTTAATATCTTTTGTAGCAACTGTTAAATCCTTAATTAACTTGATTAAATAATTTTCTTTAAAATAAATATCATTTACAAAGGTTTTTGTCTTTTTCACTAAATTTAGACCTTCCTCTTGTTTTCCTTCTAAAAACAAACATAAATAAGATAAACTTGAAAATAATATGAATTGATAATCGCGATCTGAAGTACCGTGTAAACTAGGAACATAGTTAAGTGCATTAGTATAGAATTGATAAGCTTCAGAGAAATTTTTATTAAGAAGAGCTGCATTTGCCGCATTCCTTAGAAATTCTAAACCACGTAGATATTTATCTTCATTAATAGCACTTTTAGCGGCGTTAAAAAAACACTCTTTAGCAGTTTTATAATCTCCTAAGTCTAAGAAATTATTTCCAACAGTATTAAATAATTTTGCTGCTCTTTTGTATTGCATTGCTTTATAAAGTTTGTCCGCTTTCTTTAGTTGCTTTTCAGGATCTTTTCCCATCTTAAACTCACTTTAATAAAAATGATTAGTAAATTAGAAAATAGTTTTTAAAATAAAAACTTAAAAGAAAGATATAAAATTTATATATAAATTTAAAAATATTGAATTCCGAAACCTTCACAAGGTTAGTCCCAATTCAACTAAAATTTACTTGAAGGGGTCATTCTATTCGGTTTTTTTCTTTTTTGATTCCTTCTCCTCTTTCTTAGAAGAATTAGAATCTTTTAAAGGATTGCTGCCTAGATTTTTGATTGTTTCTGAAATACGAGTTACCTCATTTTGAAATCGCGTACCCTCAGCGGCACTACAATGAAACATTTGAATTCGTTCTGGGGAGAGTCCAATTGTTTTCAAAATTTCTTGTGTATAAATGACATTCCTTTCAGCAACTTTATTTCCAGTTTCATAATCACATTCTCCCTTGTATCAAGCTCCAATAACAACCCCGTCAGCACCTTTACCTATTGCACGCATCATCAAAGATGGTGTTACTCTTCCTGAGCAATTGATCCTAATCGGTCGTAATGTAGCGGGATATTGTGCTCGAATCGTTCCAGCCATATCTCCAGCACCATACCCTCATTTCCAACAAAGGAATGCTAAAATTTTTATATCATTATTTGATGCTTGAGTCATTCAATTCACCCCTTTATATTTCTTCTAATATTGCATCTATTTGTTTTTCATATTGTGGTTCTCTATAATATCTAAGGGTTATAGCTTCTGAAGGACAGTTAGCTAAACAACTCCCACAACCCCTACATAAGATCTCATTCACTTCAGCTCCCTCCTCCGTTAGAGTTATAGCATTGTATGGGCAATTTAACTCGCATAATCCACATTTTGCACATCGTTCTTTATCAACAGATCCACGAATCAGTAAAATCCGATATTTATCTTTACCCATAAGTCTAGCAACTGAAGATGCAGCTGCTCTACCATGTGCTATAGATTCAACTATAGATTTTGGACCTTGACTAACTCCTGCAAGAACTATTCCGGGAATTTTTGAATCAATAGGATTTAATCTAGCATGAAATTCTTTAAAGAACCCATCTTGACTAGTTTCTAATTTAAGTAACTTTTCGATTTTTTTAATACCAGTAGGAGGAACCATCGCAGCAGAGAGTATTACTAAATCAAATTCAAATTCTCTTAATCCACCTGATCCTAAGGTATTTTGCATAATTATTTTTAAATTATGTGTATCTGGATCTTCCTTTATTCTACTGATATTTGTTCTTATATATTTAATACCTTCTTTTCTTGAAAGTGTGAAGTATTCTTCATAATCTTTTCCAGCAGCTCGCATATCCATATAAGCAACCGAAATATCTGCCTCTGGATAATGTTGTTTAATTAATTTACTGTTCTTTATAGAAATCATACAACATACACCAGAACTACAATATGTATTCATGTTTAAATCTCTTGACCCAACACATTGAATGAATAATATTCTCTTTGGTTCTTTTCCATCCGAAGGTCTTACTATATGTCCTATTGTGGGTCCATTTGGAGCTAACATTCTTTCAAGTTTTAATTGAGTAATTACGTTGGGATATTTATTGTAACCTAAATATCCAGTTGGTGGTTCAAATTCATCCCAACCAGTTGCAACAACAATTGTACCCACTTTTACTTCAATAATTATATCTTTTTGATCGAAATCAATTGCATCTAGCTCACAAACACCTTTACATAATTCACATTTGATACATCGGTCCATATCAATCTGAGCTAAAGAAGGAACTGCCTGAGTAAATGCTCCATATATAGCTTTTCTTGAATCCATTCCCTCGTTGAACTCATTATATCCATATGCGGGGCACACTTCATAACATGCGCCACATCCATTACAATCATTTGTTATATACCGTGCTTTTTTTCTTATTTTTACAATAAAATTCCCAACAAAACCAGAAACTTCTTCTAATTCGCTATACGTGTACATATTGAGCCCAGGTGTTCTTGCTGCTTGTAACATTACTGGTCCCAATATTCATATACTACAATCATCTGTAGGAAAAGTACGATCCAATTTAGCCATTTTACCACCTATTGTAGGGTTTGTTTCTACTAAATGTACCTCAAATCCTTCTTCAGCGAGATCAATGCCTGCTGATAATCCTGCTACTCCTCCACCAATAATTAGAGCAGTTTTTGTTATATCAACTTCTTTAATCAAAATTTTCTCTAAAACAGAAGCTCTTGCTACAGCAGATCGGATTATATCTTCCGCAACCCTTTGGGCACCTGGTTTATCCTTTTTATGTACAAAACTAGAATGTTCTCGTATATTGGCGAATTCAAGGTAAGATGGATCTATTCCCATTGATTCTAACACACTTTTAAAAACGGGTTCGTGAGTTTTAGGAGTACAAGATACTATAACTAATCTATTTGCTTTACTTTCAATCATTTTTTCTTTAATGAACTCAGCACCAGGTTCAGTACAAAGACTAATATAATCTAAAGATTCGACAACCCCGGGAAGAATTTTTGAAAATTCTACTAATGCTTTAGTATCTATAATTTCAGCAATATTTATACCTCATTGGCATATAAACACAGCAATCCTTGGTGTTTCTTCGTCATATTGAACCGTTTCATCTTTAGTTTCTACCATTGCATATTACCTATTTATTATCTTTTTTATAATTCCTCCAAATCAGTTAATACAATATCAATGTAAATCTAAACTAATTAAATAAATTTAAATTGTTTTAATAAAATGTTTCTTATAGTTAAAAATTATTATAAATAAAGTGATATTTTAAAATCAAAATTACTATGTTTAATTGGTGAGTTTAATGATTTTTCAATTTAGTGGAGGACAAATGGGCATAATTATTAGTGCTCTAATGTTGATACTTTTTGATATGTTATTTTTAAAAATTGGTTTAGCTATTACTAAAGCTGAGGTAAAAAAAAATCTGAAATGGGTTGCGGCTAGCTGGGTTATTCAATTGGGAGTCATTATTTTCATTTGTTCTCCTTTAATATTATATGGGATGATTGGGAAACTTGGGGATGATCCGGGAATAATAATATTAGTGGTTTTCTTTTCTTTCTTTATAGACGTAAATATTATAAATTTAATTCACAGAATTGGTATTAAAAGATCTGTTGTTGTGGTGTTTTTTGTTGTGGTGCCACTTATAACAGCTATATCCTTTCTTTCTTCTTCAGGGGGAAGTTTTTAACGAATTAATTCATTATTTCTCTGTTGATTTTCTTACTCATTTCAATTATCTCATCTCTAGCGGCTTTTCCAAAGTTCTCTTGAGAATAATTTTTATTTTTATGATATGCATAAATTATGCTTCTTGAAGAGTTTACAATTCCGCCTAATCCACTCTTATAAAAACCATTTTTAATGTCCTTCGCTTGAGCACCTTGAGCACCGTAGCCAGGTATTAATATGAAAGAATTTTTTACAATTTCTCGCACTTTTTTTAATTCCCGAGGATAAGTTGCCCCAACAACAACACCTAAATTAGTGAAATTAGAAAATTGTATTAAATTCTTACTCCAATCATGTATAAGCTCAGCAAGCTGAAGATAATTCCTCTTTAAAATCCTATTCTCTACTTTATACTCCATAATATCATTAGGAATCTCATCTAATCTTATACTAAATAAATCTTGAAATTCTGCACTGCTGGGGTTTGATGTTTTTACAAGGATGAAGACACCTTTTTCTTTATATTCTAAAAAAGGTTTAACTCCATCAAAACCCAAATATGCATTAATAGTACAGGCATCGGCATTGAGATTTTTAAATAAGGAGTAAGCATACGCTTCAGATGTACTTCCAATATCATTTCGCTTCGCATCTAAAATTACTAATAAATCATTATTATGTGCAAATTTTATAGTTTCTTTTAGAGCGTCTAAGGCTTCATATCTTTCATAGAACGCTATTTGGGGTTTAATGACAGGTATTAAATCATAAGTATTTTCAATCAAAATTTTATTAAATTCAATTATGATCTTATTTGGATCCTTTATTTCTTCAATTAAGTATTGGGGAATTTCACCCTCATTATCCAATCTGGGATCAAGTCCCATACTAACAACACTTTTTTTTTCTTTTATTAATTGAATTAAATCTTCGATAAAATTCATGATTAGTAAAGATTAATGTGTAACTTTCAATAATAAATGAGAACTTTGCAATAATAAATGAGACAAGTTTTAAAAATAAATGATAAAATCAAGTTACAATCCCTCTTCTCTTTAATTATGAAGTGTTTGTCTTCTTATTTTAAAAAGGTCATTGCAATTACACCTAAGAATTACTTCTGGTAATTGCTCAGCTAATTTTTTGGTATTTTCAGTGCATTCATGTTTTACTATAATCCGTATCTTCTTTCCACCATGATTTTTTGCGTTTTTTAATTCTCTCTTTAAGTCATAAGCATTGAAATTTCTACTATAACTTTTTGCTTCCGCTATTTCAGTTGGATCATTTGGATTTTTACAATCGGGCTTTCAAGACCCGTCAATATGATCCATACCCAAAAATTTGCATATCTCGCTTTCAAACTTCTCCCATTTTTGCAAATTTCTCGTTTTCATAATAATTTTTATTTTGTTTAAATTTATTTTATTTCTTATATACTTAAAGTATTATTCAAGTATATAATTTTTCTTATTTCTTATTTTATCAAATTTAAATGATTGTACAATTAGTTTTTATTGAATCATAAGATCCTTTTTGAATTAAAAATTAATTCCTTTTTATACCTCTAAAAATCTATCCAATTTTTGCAGAGATATTCTCAGCATAGTGTATTATCCAAGCTTCAATTGAATTTGGTTGTATTGGAGAACCCCATTCTTTTAAATTATGGTGACTTGCAATAATATGTAATATATTATCTAATTTACTCAATCTTATGTTTTGACTTATTAATTTATACAGAAACAACTATTTTTAGTAATTTTTACTAAATGTTTTAAGGTTTTTCTGTAATTTTTTGATATCAAAAGCTTTACCATGGGCAGGATACACTTTTTTTCCACCAAGCTCGATGTATTTTTCCCAACTATTAAGAATTAATATAAAATCTTGAACGTAAATTGGGCGTTTTTTTATTCCGAAAATGTTGAAATACCACGCATTCATGGTATTATCCCCAGGAAAAACAGAACCATCAGATAAAATGACTGAAATTCCGTCTTTTGTATGTCCGGGGGTGGGAATAATTATTCCCTCAATACCAAGATTTTTTAAAATATCAGTATTATCTTCAGAGCCTCTTATAATAATATCTTTATCAGTTGGAATAACAGGGGGAAATTTGAATTCATGAAAACGGCTAAAAATTCCTAAAATTGCTTTAATTCTTCTGTTAATAGGTCTTGATTCTTCTTCGGAGGCTCCCATTTTTAGTCTTTTGAGAGTCTTTTCATGAACTATTAATTTAGCTTTTGTATTTTTTAAAAGCTCGGTAGCAAATCCGGCATGGTCATCATGATGATGTGTGAGAAGCAGATATTTTATTTCTGATATATCAATATTGAATTTCTTTTTTAATTTTTGAACGAATTTTTCATAATCTTCAGGATATCCGACATCGATAAGGAGATACCCTCCATTACATTTTAATAAATAACAATTTGTAAATCCAATCTGTACAAATTTGCGTTTGTTTTTAATGACAATTAGCACCATCAAGTGTCTTTTTTTTTTTTATCGAAAAAATATAAAATAGATATTATTGACCATATTAAGGAACTCACTGCCCAAATTATTTCAGATAAAACAAATTCAAAATATCCAATTATAATATAAATAGTCTGAAGAGTTGTAAATGTAATTCCTGCTGGAATCGCCAAAATTAATAAAATTTTATATTTTTCAGTATCCTTATAAAGGAGTAAGAACCCTAATCCATTATATATAAACATCCAAATCCAGAAAAAATTTATCATCGCTCGAGCACGATCAGAGAACGGTTTTGTTCCTGTTATTAAAGCAAGTAATGGAGCAAAAAATATCATAAAGCTTGATATTACTATAAAAACAATCCCTAAAAATAACCATATTTTTTTCCATATTTGTTCAGAAACCATAATTTCTTCAATTCTTTATTTTTTAATCTATTTTTTATTTCATATTTTTCCATTAATTAAAATAATAGATAGCATTCATTGCATTTTAATAATTAATAATTTGTAAAACCTATTTTAATATACTTATGTTTTTTAGAATTTGTGCACATTATCAATAAGATTTTTAAAACCATATCGGATAAGCATTCAGATATCGATATAATTCACAAAAGTTTAATCTTTAATTTTTGCATAAACTATAATGTGTTCCATTTACTTTACCCACAATATTGCTGTTTTTGTCCTGAAAATACTTCTCTTCTAACCTATGGGAATCCATTTGTTCAATTAATTCTAGTCCTCGTTGTTGAAGAAAATTGTCTATATCTCCCCTAGCTATTCCAAATGTCCAGCTTTCACCATTTTTTTTGACCCTTTGATAAATTTCTCGTTCTCCATAATAAGAATTCTGGTCTTCAAGAAATGATTGATATATATAATCAAAAACAACTTTACTTCCTTCACCTGCACTTTTGGTAATAAATTTAAAATCTGTATTGATTGCAGATTCATTCTTCCTTGATCCTTTTTAATTTCATATAATTTTCTTTAGAGCCCATTTTTGAAACAAATATTCCATCAATTAAGGAAAGAAATTGTTTTAAAAGAAATTGAAAATGACACTTATAGTGATAAAAAAAGTATTTAAACTGAGATAAACACATTAGATATTACTATTATGAATGAAATCATGATCTAAGGGTCGCTATCATAATTTTTTCATCTAATAGAAAATTTAACGCACTTAATGGACTTGGGAGAGCTACGTCACTATTCATAATACTTTTGATTGATGCTCCTTCATTACCTATTATAATTATTCCTATAACCGAATTTTTAAGCATTAAAGCGTCATTGTTGCCATTGCCTACTGCAACCGTAACATTTTTTCCTAACCTTATTAATTCATTATTTTTCGCTTCAGCCTCCGTAATTCCTTGCGGTTTAATTTTGATATAGTCTACATCTAATGTTTCAGCAATCTCGTTTAAGTTTCCTCTAGTATCTGCTGAAATTAAATAAATCTTGTATATTTTTTTTAAGTCTTCAAATTTTATTATTAAATCTGGTGAGATCTTCCCTTGAAATTGCAATGTCCCGTTTATATCAAATAATAGGTTCTTTATTGTAATTATTCCATAATTAGGAATATTAATTTTTCTCATATTTTAATTAAAAACCTTATTGTTAATTAAATTTGAAATTTTTTTGGTCGGATAATCTAAATAGCCTATAAAATAAAATTTTTATTGGTCAAATTGGTTATTGCCAAATTGATCTATGATATCGTAAATTTCATTTATCAATTCATCTAAATCAACGGTTTTTTGTTCTTCAGAGACCATGTTCCTAATAGTAATTGTTCTTTCTGTCAATTCTTCAGGTCCAATGATTAATACAATAATAACTCCCAAGTCATTAGCTCTTTTCAGCTGATTTTTTAGATTTTTAAATCTATAATCTATTATGCACGGAAAATCTTCATCTCGGATGATTCTAGCAAGCTCAAAAGCATAAGTTGACATATCTTCATTTATAGATGCTATATAGATTGTATCACTATAATCTTTTTCTTTGATATCATTTGGAACTAAACTATAGGTTTTCAAGAATAAAGAAAGTGTGTAAACTCCCATGCCAAATCCAGTTCCAGTTATTTTTTCTTCTGAAAAGATTGATAATAAATCATCATATCGGCCTCCTCCGAAAATACTTCTTATATTTTCTTTTCCAGTATCAAAAACCTCATAAATAATTCCAGTATAATAATCAAGGCCTCTCACGGTCCCAGAAGAAAACGTACAATAATTAGAAAGATTAACTTCCTTTAATAGTCGGTTGAAATTAGTTATCTCGAGATACCCTTCAGATTGATAAAATTCTTCAGGAATATTATCAAATTTTCTTAATAATTCATCAACACTTTTCGCATCTTTTAATTTAAAAATACCTTGGATGATTAGTTCATCCTGAAATGTATCAATTAAGTATTTTTCAAATTCTTCTTCATCCATCTTATCAGATTTATCTAAAGCCTTATAAACTAAAGGTATTTTGTTTATATCTATTTCAAGTATAAAAGTACTAACTGAATCCATGAATCTTCGACTATTATAATAAATTTGAAATTGTTCTGCTGTAGCTCCAAATTCAGTGAATATATCTATAATTATGTTAAATATTTCGAGATCAGCATAAAGACTTTCCTCACCTAATATATCTACATTAGGTTGAAAAAAAGCGCGACGTCGACCTCTTTGGGGTCTTTCATATCTAAAGCATGTTGGAACAGAAAACCACCGAATAGGTTTTTTTAATTCTTGACTTTTTTTAGCAACCATCCGAGCTAAAGAAGGAGTAAGTTCTGGGATTAAAATAAGTCTTTCCCCTTCTTTTTTTTCAACAATGAATGATTGTTCATTAACTAATTCATCAGAAGATTTTGCAGCAAAAATTTCAACGGGTTCTATTTGTGGAGTTAAATATTCTTCATAACCATATCTTTCTGTTATATCCCTTATAGTTTCAATTATCCAATTAACTTCACGTAAATCTGAAGGATAGTAATCATCCATACCTCTAATGGGTTCTTTTGAAAACTTCATTGACATCAAATCACTTGAATTTTATTAATTATAAACTAAATTTTAAAAAGAAAGTTAGCAAATATTTTTTTCTATTCAACAATAAGGTTTTTCTAATTTATTAAATGTAAATAAATAATATTTTAATTGTGATTTAACAAATTTTTTGGAGAGATTTAAGTGTCAAAAGAGAATTTTTATAATGATATATCAGATGCTATAGTAAATTTAGATGAAGAAAAAGCTATTGAATATGCAAATAAAGCCGTTAGGGAAAAAATGAAATTGCTTGAAGTCATTGAAAAGGGATTTGCAGCGGGAATTCGGAAAGTTGGAGAGTTATGGGAAGAAGGTGAATTCTTCTTACCGGAATTAATGCGAGGTGCTCAAATAATGCAAAATTGTTTGGAGTTGATAATTCCTTATCTTCATGACGCATCTGAAAAAATATCCCTTGGGGTTGTTGTAATAGCTACCATCGAGGGTGATATTCATTCAATTGGAAAAACAATAGTAGCGACAATGTTAAGAGCTTACGGGTATGAGGTTTTCGATTTAGGAGCTGATGTTCCTGTTGAAAAAATTATAGAAGAAGCTATTGAAAAAAAAGCAGATATCATTGGAGTTTCTGCTCTATTAACAACCACTATGACTGGTCAGAAAAAAGTTATTGAACTCTTAAGAGAAAAAAATCTAGCTAACAAATTCAAAGTAATTCTAGGTGGCGCTGCTGTAACAAATTCTTGGGTAGAAGAATGCAGTGCTGATGGTTTTGCTGAAAATGCTATTGATGCTGTCAGATTAGTTAAATCTCTTTTAGATAAATAAAAATTATTTTATTCATAGAGGATGATAAAATGACATTCCATGATTGGTTAAAGGATGATTCTAAGATCGTGCTTTTTGATGGTGGATTTGGGAGTGAACTTATCAAAAGAGGATTAGAATCCGGAAAAATTCCAGATATTTTAAATATTGAACAGCCAGATGTAATCTCTGAAATCCATCAATCATATTATAATGCAGGTTCAGATATGTGTCAGACCAATACTTTTGGTTCAACTCCTTTGAACTTATCTCATCACAATCTTGAAAATCGAATTGAAGAGATTATCGATAATGCTTTAGAAAATATCAAAATAGTTCGTCCTCTTGGAGGCTTAATTGTAGGAGATATTGGCCCAACGGGCGAATTTAGACCACCAGTAGGAAATGCCTCTAGGGATCAATGGTACTCTAGTTTTTCGATCCAAGCAAAATTGTTAGAAAAAGGGGTTGATCTTTGGCATATTGAGACAATTTCAGATCTTGAAGAAATGTTAGCAGCAATAAAAGCAGTACGAGATGTTTCTGAAAAACCGTTAATTGCATCAATCACTTATAAAATGACTAAAAGGGGTTTTTTTACTATTATGGGAGATTCATTAGAAAAATGTATAGAAGCATTGAATAATGAAAACGTTGATGTAATTGGAGCAAATTGTACGTTGGGATCTAAGGATATGCTTGAATTACTAAAGACAGCTAAAAATTTTACTAATAAACCTCTATCTATAAAACCTAATGCGGGTCAGCCCGTTGTTAAAAGTGGTAAAACTTATTATGAACAACCCGTAGAAGATTTTGCTAATGACATTCGTGAAATGATCGAATTTGGAGCTAAAATTGTAGGGGGTTGTTGTGGTACATCTCCAAAAACAATTAAGGAAATCCGCAAAATTATTAATTCACTCTAATAACAAATAAGATCAGGAGTAAAAATAAATGCCAATTTTAAGACCAAAGATAAAAATATTAGATGAAGAACATAAACAAATGATTTTGGAAGAAGCTAAAATGATTCTCGAAACCCAAGGAGTATTTATAGAGAATCAGGAAGCAATTGAATTATTTAATCAAAATGGTATAAATCATGAGGGTTCACGATATTTTCTCCCACCAGATTTAATTAATACATGTTTAGAAACTGTACCCAGTGAAATTACTCTTTATGATCGAGAGGGTAATGAACATATTACCTTGAAGGAAGATAATGTTAATTTTGATCCCGGATCTGCTGCAATTTTCATACTTGATGAGGAAACCGGGGATATTAGAGAAGCTATATCAAAAGATTTCATTAGATTTTCAAAAGTAGTTGAGCAATTGAAATATATCGATGCTCAAAGTACAGCATTAATTTATAACGATGTACCAAAAGAAGCTCAAGATTGGCACAGATTATATCTCGCGTTATCTAATTGTTATAAACCTGTCATTACTGGAACATTCCGAAAAGAAAGTTTCTCGATCATGCGAGAAATTCTACTGGCGTGTAGATCATCGGAAGACGATTTAGCGAGAAAACCACTAGCAATATTTGATGCATGTCCAAGTCCCCCTCTTAAATGGTCAGATCTAACTACACAATCATTAATTGATGCAGCGAAAAGTATGATCCCCTCTGAATTCGTTTCAATGCCATTAGCTGGAGCTAGTGCCCCAATCACCTTGATCGGATCGATTACTCAACACTGTGCGGAATGTCTTGCAGGGGTTGTAATAGTTCAGTTAACCAAACGAGAGGCTCCGTTAATTTGGGGGGGCTCTCCCGCTGTCTTAGATGTTAAGACAGCAACAACGCCAATGGGTGCAATAGAAACGATGATGATAAATCTTGGAGATGTTGAAATGGGTAAATACTTAAAATTACCCACACACGCTTATATGGGCTTAAGTGATTCGAAAGTACCCGATGGTCAAGCAGGTTTTGAAGCTGGCATGGGAGCTCTATTAGCAGGATTAGCAGGGATTAACATGATCTCTGGTCCTGGAATGCTTGATTTTGAATCAACCCAAAGTATTGAGAAATTAATTATTGATAATGAAATAGTAGGAATGGTAAAAAGATTAATTCAAGGTATTGAAGATCATGGATCTCCCTTTGCTTCAGAAATTCTAAAAGATTATGCAGATAAAGAAGAACTTTTATCCCATCCATCAACCCTGAAATATTTTAAAAAAGAATTATACTTTCCAAGCCCAATAATAGATAGAATGACGCGTGATGCTTGGAAACAGAACGGTTCTAAATCTGTTAGAAGAAGGGCTAAAGACCAAGCTTCTAAATTATTAGATAAAGCCTCCATAGTTCCTATTGATGAACATTTAAATAGGGAATTAGAAAAAATTGCACTTAAAAATTTATAAAAAAATTTTTTTTACTCTATTTTACTTAACTTTCTTAATCCGAAAATTAAAAGGGGAATTGCACTTGCAATAGAAATCAATAATAAAGGCATAAGATAGTGGAATCTGGCTAAAATTGGAGAAGTGGGCACATCAAAAGCAAGTATAATAAACATGAGTACGAATTGGTAAGGTATCAATTGAAGAACCATTAAAAAAAGATTATTTGCTGTCATCGAACTACCTTTTTCCTCAAAAGCAGGGCTTAAGCATTGGATTCCAACTGCTTGAGAAATAACTACTTCACTATTAATTAAATAGAAACTAAAGAAAAATATAAAATTAAAAAGATCAAATTTGAGAAGGAAAGCAAAGTAAATTGTAAGACCTAATGCTATTAATATATTAAAGATTAACATTGCTAAAAGATAAGAAAACACCAAAGCATGTATATTACGAGGAGATCTTTTATATACCCAAATTAAGTCTTTACTTCCAACAAATATATAACTTCCAAACATTAGCCCGTACATTATTCCACCTATAATGATAATCATAGCAATTAATATTGATTGACCAATTAAATAATCCAAACCTAAGGTTGAGAAAAGTACTCCTAAAACACCCACTATTCCTATTAAGTATACAAACTTCATTATACTTTCTCGTCTTCTTAAAAACTCCTTTAGTTGAGTTATAATTAATCCTTCCCATTTATGCCCCGATAATTTCCTAGTTAATTTGTAAAAAACATTTTCTCGCTCTATCACAGTGGATATTTTTTCTATACCTCCTTCCACACTAAAAAAAGTTTCTGCTTTTTTATAAGCAACTAAGAAAATTATCAGTGGAATAATTATGACTAGTGCTACACTAAACCATATGTTTAAAATATATCTACTTATCAAGCTTGGGTCAATAAAATATAAAATAATATTAGAAAACCATAAAGAAGGATAGAACATTACCCAATTCCTTAATTCAGGATTTGATATAAGATATTCAAATAAAAATTGTAGAGTATACACTATCGCAACCATTGCAATAGAGAGGAGAAATAACAGTATTTTTCCCAAATCTTTTGCTCGATCACTTTTAGCTATTTTATGCTCTAACCATGCGGCAATAATGGAGCCTAATAAAGTTGCAAATAAAACTAATCCAAAAACACAAACATAGATAATTATATTTTGAATTAGACTCAAATTAATAATAGGGTTGAGCATTCCTGTTATTATTGGAGTAAAAAGCAAAACACCCCCTAAATAAATTGGTAATTTTCCTATGATTTCACCTAAGAAAATATCACCTGGTGTTGCTGGTGATGCTAGTATTATTTCCTTGAACCCAATTTCAATTTTCCTATAAATACTGTTTAAAGGATATATGAAAACAGATAAAAAAAAAGCCATCAATACATATTCAATAATTAACGCGACTGCTAAATTAATATCTGGAATAATTTCTGCCAATGTAGGCATAAATAAGTCAAAAAGCATTGGAGCTAAGAAGAAAGCCCAAAATATGAAAAATGAGTACAATATAATGAAAAAAAATACCCGATGATTTCGAAATTTATTAGTTCTGAGCTTTATTTCGTTTTTAGCAATTATTTTCCAAAGAGCCATTCTTATCCAGTTATTATTTTTTCTTTTTCTTTTTCTTATCTTTCTCGATATTAGCCGGTACTTCTTCTCTCCAAGCTAATAAATCTTCAATTTTAGAAACACCCATTATTTTCAAATAGGCATCTTCTAAATCTTTTGCACCTACGGAGTCAATAATTTCTTTTGGGCTTCCCTCAACTTTTAATTCCCCTTTGTCAATAATTCCAATTAAATCACATAATTCTTCTGCGGCATCAAGGAGATGAGTGCAAATGAATATAGTTTTATCAGCTTTCTTAGCGAGATCGGAGATTAAATCTTTTACCATTCTAGCTGCTGCTGGATCTAGATTAGAAGTTGGTTCATCTAAAAAAATTATTTTGGGATCTTGTATTAACGCGGCACATAGACATACTTTTTGCTTCATACCTCTTGAGTATCCTTCTAAAAGATCATTCTCACGCCCTTCCAAATCAAAGATACCCAATAAATCTTCAATACGGGTAGAGATAATTTCTTTTGGGAGATAATATAACTCACCTACAAATTCCAGGAATTCTTTCGCTGTTAACTTTTGATATAGTCCTGGTGATTCTGGTAAAAAACCACAGTTTATCTTAACTTGTTTGCTTTGAGTTATAATATCATATCCTACAACTTGCGCAGTTCCTTCGGTAGGGGAAATTATAGCGTTTAACATTCTAACTGTAGTAGTCTTACCAGCTCCATTAGGACCTAAAAGACCATATGTTTTGCCATAAGGAATTTTTAAATTCAGATTATTTACAGCTACGATATTACCGAATTTTTTCGTAAGGTTTTTGGTTTGTATCGCAAAATTACTAGTAATGATTATTCACATCCACTTATTTAAAAAGTTCTTTTTTTTAATTTTCCTAATCAATTAAATTTTACTTAATAAAATTAGAACTATATTGAATAATAAAAAACATCTAAAGCCTGATTTTTACATTTAAATTATCCCATTTTAAGAAAATTAAAACGATTTCGAAATAAACATAAGAAAAAATACTAATTGTATGTTAAACTTGCAATAAATAAATTATTAATTGGTTAAATCAATATTTTGACGGATAAGAATATTAAAAAAGGATTAATAACTGGTTTTGTAGGAATCATTTTTGTAGGATTACAACCGATAGTAGCTCTTTTAAGACCAGCTGCTGTTGATGCATATCTCTCAGGAGCAATGACTTGTTTGGTCGAAACTCTAATTTTCTTTCCCATTATGTTAATTGAAATAAAAGTAACGCATTCAAAGCACGAAAATGTAAATAATCTAGGGAAAAAGGCTATTAGTGCCCATCTTTTTAAAGGTTGGAAAAAGAATTTTTTTTTATTAATGGGTATTGGTTTGCTCTTTGCTGTAAATCAAGTATTGTTTTTTGTTGGATATGATTTAGCAGGAGCAATAAATGGATCCTTAACGCAGAAAACCACAGTCTTTTTTTCTTTAATTTTAGGTTATATTATCTTAAAAGAAAAAATTACAAAACTACAGATTATATTTTCCGTTTTATTGTTTCTTGGATTAGCGATTGGTATTACTCAATTCTTTACTTTAGTCGAAATCAATCATGAAATTTTAATTGGAGTAGGAATTATCCTTTTAATTTCGTTCATGTGGATTTTTGGTCATACATTAACAAAACCTTTATTTAATAGGGAAGAAGCAACACCAATACAAATGGTTTTTATAAGAAATATTATTTCTGGTGTAATTCTAATTTTAACATATCTAATTATTTTTACTCCAGATTTTAAAATTTTTTTTGATCCGGATAATTTATCATTCTTTTTTTTGATGGGGGCTGTTTACGGGGCAGGATTAATATGTTGGTATAAAACACTATCATATTTAGACATATCAAAAGCAACTACAATTTTTGCACCAACTCCAATATCTTCAGCTATATTTGCAACAATTCTTCTTGGAGAAAACTTCACATTGGCACATTTACTCGGTACAATTCTTATAATAATCTCAATTATAATTATTGTTAATCAGAAAAGAAATTAAAAAAACTCATTAATATAGTTTGTTAATTTCTTAAAATAATGCTCAAATTCTTGGAGTTCGAATGTACTATGCAAAGATAAGTATTTATTTGGCAGTAAGTAATAATAATTATAAAAAAAGAGGAGATAAAATGTCTAAAAAAATTTCGAATGATTATGATGTCATAATCATAGGATGTGGTATAGCCGGATCAGTTGTTGGTGCAATTTTATCCAATATGGAACACAAGAAGGTTCTCATCCTTGAGGGATCTTCACAGATAGGGGGACGTGCTACATCTTTCCGAGGGGAAAGTATTAAGGATGCAGATAAATTTCGTAAAACCTTAATGCAATCCGCTCACTCTTGGGTTGTCGATAGGACAGAACCTGATCTCCACACACTCATAAAGAACAAGATGCTTAATGGTTATGTGTTTGAATCGGGGGGTAGGGGTGCTTGGTATACTAATCGAGGACGGGTTAGCCACGCCTTAGCCCTATTTAACAAAGCTTCGATTTTCTATCCTAATGTAGGTTTCGTATGGTATGATCATGATTGGAAACCTCATATAATAGACAGAAGATCCAAGTATGGTTGGATGAGCGATGAAGATTACGCTGAGATGGTGAATATCCATAAAAGAAAGCTCCAAGTTCACTCAATAGCTGAAGCTGAGAAATTGGACCACGTAACATTGAAAGATTACATAAACGGTATAACTAAAAATGAACTCGCACAAGAATTCCATTATGCTATGGGGACCTTCCAGACGATCATCAACGATCCAGCTCTGAACTCCGCTGGAGAGAATTTAAAGGTATTTTTACAGGTTCAAAAAATGGGAGTACATATAACAGACGGTTCTTGGGCGTTTGCGGGGGCACCAGGGCATCGTTTTATTGTTGAGGGTTTTGCAAGTGTCGTCAGAGATGCTCAAGGTGATATTGTTACTAATGCTCAAGTCAATGAAATTATCGTCCAAAATGGAAGAGCTATCGGCGTTATAGCTAAGATTGATGGTAAAATAGTAGAAATAAAGGCTCCATTGATTGTTTGTACTACTCCGCCACGAGTATTGCTAAAACTCTTACCTGAGGATTTATTACCTACAGATTTTGTCAAATTAACTAAAAAAGTAATTCATACCGCCATGGTTGCTGCGCAAATAGGTTTATCTAAACCGTTGAATACTTTTTGTGAACTCGAGGTTGACCCTAGGACTTTTTACCATACTTCCATGTTGATCCCAGAGAAGGAAGGATTGTTCAGAGGTAATGTTCCTCTTGATATAGTAAGTATGTCTAATATTGCACCTACAACCGCTCCTGAAGGGAAGTATCTGGCGGGAATGGCTAGCAGTATTTTAGATAGTGAGGCACATGATAAGAAAAAAGTGAATATTGTGATAGATAGAATGTTGAAATTTTTGGATACTGCATTCTCAGGCTGGAGAGAGGCTCTGGAATTTATGTTATTCACCGTTGGAGATACTTGTATATTGTGGAGGCACCCAGAGGACGAGTGGGTGGATATAAAATGTCCAACTATCAAGGGACTATATTTTGCCGGAGATACTTATGGGACACGCACTAATGAAGGAGGAATTGAAGCTGCTACCCATTCTGGGTTTATTTGTGCCAGTGCAATAATGGATAAGGACTATCTACAGCTTCTACCACCGATCTTCCGTTAATCATAGAAATTATTTTAATGTTTATTGGCAATGGCGTTAATTGAGTGTTTAGCTATTAATAATAGAAAAATTAAAAGAAAATAGAAAAATTTCGAAAATTTCAATAGTATTTTGGCCAATTCGTTTAAGTGAAGGACATTAAAATTTATCTTAATAGGAAATCCTCCACGTAATAAAACAGATGTAAAAAATTATTTTAAGCGATAATATTACATTAAATGTGATATTGATATATATATCTATATATATTATAAAAATAAGTTCATTTCATCGAAAGCACTAATTATATGCTTATTATCAATATTTAAATATAATA
Organism: Promethearchaeia archaeon; assembly: GCA_029856155.1. Classification (GTDB taxonomy): domain Archaea; phylum Asgardarchaeota; class Lokiarchaeia; order Sigyniarchaeales; family SOKP01; genus Loki-b32. The sequence goes on along the minus strand of JAHQWL010000098.1, from coordinate 37,632 downwards.
TTATATGTAAATATATAAGGAAATATATAGTCTTTTTTAAAAAAATTTATTTTAAAGAATCAATTTAAATGAATGAAAATGTCTAATCATGAAATAATTGTTGTTAAAGATTTAAAGAAATATTTTGGAGAAGTTAAAGCGGTTGATGGTATTTCTTTTAATGTTCAAAAGGGTGAGGTTTTTGGCCTTTTAGGTCCTAACGGAGCAGGAAAAACCACTACGATAAAGCTTCTATTAGGACTCCTTGAACCGAATGAAGGTGAAATGAGTGTTTTTGGAATGAACCCAGAACGTGATGAAGTTGAAATTAAACGTCGTATAGGGTATGTTAGTGAGGAACCATTAATTTTTAAATCATTAACGCCAAAAGATTTATTTAATTTTATAGCATCTGTCCGTAGATTGGATGAATCAAAGACTACAGAACTTGCAAGAGAATACATGGAGAGCCTGGAAGCAATTGACTATTATGAACAATTGATTGCTACATTATCCCACGGTAATAAACAAAAACTACAAATAATTGCCGCAATACTCCATGAACCCGATTTACTTATTTTGGACGAACCAATTGCGGGTCTTGATGCGAAATCTGTAAGGGTTTTTAAATCTATATTAGATCTCCATACAGAGAGTGGTGGTTCAGTTCTTTTTTCAACACATATAATGGAGATTGCTCAAGATTTATGTGACCGAATAGGTATCATACATAAAGGAAAAATAGTGGGAATTGGAACCTTGGAACAACTCCGTCAGCAAGCTAACAAATTAGGGGCAAGTTTAGAGGATGTATTCTTACGATTAACTGAACAAGACACTTCAGTTAATGAGATTATAAAAAAATTAAGAGCATCTTTTAAAATGAAAAATTAACGGTACTGATGAAGATGGAAGAAAAAAAACAAAAATCTTTCTATTCTTTAGCGAAATACCCTATTTATGAGATTTTCTTGGAGAGTCAGATGGCTAGTGCTGGAGCACATCAAGCAAAATTTGTTGAAAAACTAAAAAAGAATAAAAATTATATTAAAACCCAGGCTTTGTCACTGAAAATTGTTTTTTCAATTCTTTTTTTACTTTTACCTTTATTACCATTAGTTACATATTTCCAAATTAGGGGTAATTTAGCTCTCTATACTATAAATACAATTCTTTTTGTATCTTCGCTTCTCTTTACGATTTTTTTTGGGATGACTCTCATGTATACACTTATGTTTGGAATGATTTCAACTGGATCTTTTATGTCAGGTAATGCTTTCAAGTGGTTGCAGACGCTACCTTTTTCTAAAAAGAATTTGAAAAAGTTAGGTGTGATGACTTTATTTCGCAGTTTAGATATTCCATTAATAATTTTAATCTTAGCATTTCCAACAATTATGCTTATCATAACCCAAGACTTTATAATGTTTTTAATTTGTCTTGGAACTTCAATTGTGAACATGATTTTCAGCTTTAGTATTTTGGTGTTACTTGGAGAGAAAATGAGTTTTCTTTTTTCAGAGTCAAAAGCAAAATCAAAGAATGCGAATATAATTAGAATAGTGACGATGCTAGGGTATTTTGTTATCATGTTTGGTGCTAGTTTTATATTCACTTGGGGAATAAGTGCTGTTGAAAGCTTTTTTAAAATTTTCACCAGTAACGACCCTTCTTTCATTTTGATAATTATTTTAAGCCTCATTCCCTTCTTTTTTGCCCCTGGATTTTTAGTATCATTAAATACTCTTCAATTTCAAGTACATCCTATTTTAATTCTTACTACTCTAACAGGGTTTGCGTATAGTATTGTATTAACATGGGCACTCTTTAAAGTTGCGCAACGAGCATTACATAGCGCAATTTCATCAGAAATCAAAACCGAGAAAATAGAAAAAAGGGAGATTCAATTCGAATTAAATCCTACTTCACCAATTAAGGCTTATATTCGTAAAGATCTTGTGTCTTCTACTCGAGATATCCAATCTTTTATGTTTATATTCTTCCCTATTTTTTATCCATTAATAATGATTCTAACTATGACCGGATTATTTAATGAGATAACTATTACAGTTGAAGCAATATTGATCATATGGTCAATTATACTTCTAATATATCTTTTTATACCAATAATGCTTATAGTAGGATTCTTGAATATTGAAGAATCAGGTAGCTCAACATTAGCTTCATTACCAATTCTTCCACGAGATCAAGCAAAAGCAAAAATTTTGTTAATGCTATCAATTCATAGTATATCACTTGCTATAACTTCAATAGTCCTTACCTTAATACTACAATCTGTTATTGTTATAATTCTACTTCTAATTACATTGCCGATTGCGTGGACTTTGCTGTTATTTATGTTTCTACTAAAAATCAAATTCTTCGGACAAATGAAATATAAATACGTAATTGAAGAATTAAATAAAGAGAATAAGATATTAAAATGGATCGCAATGCTATTATCCGATGTTGGACTTTTTATAGCATTTCTGATAACTGGATTTTTTTTAATATATGGTTTTGGTATTACTATTGGATTATTAGTTCTGGGGGGAGTTGGTCTTTTTGGATTAGCACTAATGGTGTTCATTCTCAACAGGATGTTTCCAAAATTAGAAAAAACGGCTGAATATAAAACTGGAGGTTCTTTGAGAAATATGCCAGTTATAGGAGCTATAGTCCTAACAGTTTTATATGTTGTTTTCCTGTGGTTATCTACGTTTGCTAAATTTTTAGTTTTAATTCCATTCAAGAGTATTATAACTATTAATGATTATACAACATTATTATTCGTCGATTTCTTTTTCATATTTGGATTTTTAACTCTTTTAGGGTTTTATGTAATCCCGAAAGGGATGAAACTTCCTGAAAAGAGTGATTCTTTTAAAGATTATACTAAAAAAATTCGCTTAAGCGCAACAAAACCATTATTAAGAAATATACTACTAGGAGTTGGCTCATTTGTAATATTTGGTGTGGTGGTACTTTTAGGAGCTACTACTCTTGGAAATTATGTTTTTGACCCATCAATATTATTTGGAAACCCTAATCCTTATATAATTGGATTAGCAGGACTAGGATGGTTTTTATTTATATATATGCTTATTCCTGGAATTTGGGAAGAAACAGTTTATCGTGGAGTAGTAATTCCTATGCTATTAAAAAAATATCATGTAAGAACATCTCTTATAATTAGCAGTGTAATATTTGGATTTGGTCATACTTTTAATCTCATTACTTATACTCTTATTGGAATTGATCCTCTTACTGCTCTAATTTCCGTATCTTATCAAGTAACTTATGCAACATTATTAGGATTTGCTTTTGGATATATGTATATCAAATCGAAAAGTCTTCTACCCAGCATAATTTTACATTATTTAATAGATTCTGTAGGACTAATTTTTCTTAATACTTACATTTCTGATATTTTTTTAACAGGTGTATTTTTAATTTGCTTTTTAGGCTTAATTCCTGCAATCCTCATCACACTTTTGGTTAAATTTGTCGTGAAAACTGATGCACCGAGTATAATTGATGATTTTTGATAGAGTGTTATAATTGAATTATTTATAAAAAGGGAAAAGGTAGAAAATTAAGCTCCTTCTCCTAATTCTTTTTATAGTTGCTAATATATACAAAAGCAAAAACTTTGCATCTTAATAATTTTTAGATTCATTTACTAAATATCCTATGCATATTTTTAATGCACTTTCTAACACTCCTTTTTCAATTTTATCTGGGGTGTCTGTTTCTTGATGGTAAAAATGGACCATCTTTATTAAACTCAAACCTGTAATAGTACTAGCTTTTATTTTTGATTTTGAAAAAGCAGCAGCATCAGTACCTCCACCCATTAAGCCCGCTATTTTTTCAAGAAAACCTCCTCCTCCTAAACTAGCAATATTTGCTTTAACTCCAACTAACTTAGCCGAATTGATTAGTTTTTGAACAACTTCTTCGCTATGAATAGTTCTAGTTGTTGGTTCTTTATCTGAAAATGTAAGATAATTGGTACTTTGAATTGCATCCAAATTGACACATTCTGCATCAAATTTTTGTAATTCTTCTAAGTGAGCTTCCACATAGCGGAAAGCCCCCCTTAAAAAAGCTTCCTCACTTCCAAATGATATTATTCTTATTTCAGTGTTTTTAGGTATTATTTCTTTATGGCTTTTCAGATATCTTCCGACACCTAATATAATTGCAACTGCACTTAAGTTATCAACTGCACCAGGAACCTTATTTGCTCTTTTGCCGGGAGTTACAAAGAAAAATAAACCTGTGAGCGGTACAGCTCCAATTATTAATAACCAAATTACTAAATTAAAGAAAGATTGATATATCAAAGTAAGATCTAATAAAAATGTGAATATGGAAAGAATTATAAAAAATAGAGATGCGAAAAACCAAAAAAACAGAATTCCAAGACCCAAAAATATAATTACCTCATAGCCATACTTTAAATATCTTAGAAGATTAAATTGTAAAGCACTATCATGATGTCCAGAAAAAATTATGATATTTTTAATTTCATCTTTAGGTTTTATCTTACCTATAACATTTTGAGACCCCTTTTTCTTAAATATTGGATCTATAAACTCTTTATAACTAAAAAATTCCTCCCAAGCGATTAACAATGCTAAAGATATTAATAAAGTTGATAAGATTGATAAAAAATATATCCAATATGAATCTAGAAATAATTTGATTAATAGAAATAAGCTGAATGATAGCAAAGCTAATATTAGGTCTATTTTTATCCAACCTAAAGCAGCTCTGGGATGACAGGTAAAAGGTTCAATAGTTACCTCATCACAAGTTTTTTCAAGTTCACTTTTTATAAGTTCTGCACCTTTCGCTTCTTGTGGACTACAAGGCATTCGCGGACCACATTCATCAATTATTTTTTTGATGATATCATACATATATTCCGAATCTTCTTTTGAGATTTCAATTTGCAAAAAAAATCCCTTCTTTTTCTTTTAATTATAATTTGATCGTAGATTAAAATGTAAATAAAATGAAATTATAAAAACTTAATCTTGAGATTTTGATTCATTTGTTAAAAAAGCTATACATATTTTTAATATACTTTCTAAAGTTCCCTTTTCAATTTTGTCAATAGTATCTCCAGATTGGTGGTAGTAACTAGAACGGTTTTTCCAATCAGCCGCATTTATAAATCCGGCTTTAATACCTGCTTTTGAGAACGCCGCAGCATCAGAGCCCCCAGTCAAGCGTCCCAATACTTTTTCTAATTTTCCCGAACCTATTCGTTTTGCTTCAATATTTACAATTTCTGCTGCTCTTGATAATTTTTGAATTACCTCCTCAGAGTGCCAAGTTCTAGTAGTAGGTTCGAATTCTATTATAAATATATGATCCGGCTTTTCAAGTCCATCCATATTTACGACAAGAGCGTTATACTTTTTTAGTTCATTATGATGAGCTTCTACATAGCGATATGCTCCTCTCAAACCAACTTCTTCGCACCCAAAGCTAATCAATCTTATCTCCGTTTTAGATGGGATAATTTCTTTATTTCTTTTTAGATATCGTCCCAATCCTTGAATAACTGAACAGCTACTTAAATTATCTGTCGCACCTGGTACCACATTCCCCTTATCTCCCAATGGTACGAAAAAGTAGAGGAGTATAATAAAAGGACTTCCAATAATAAGAGCCCAAATCATAATGTTCAGAAAAATTGCTTTCAAGCTAACGAATCCAATCAATATAAAGGCTAAATTTAAAAATGAAAGGACCAACCACATTAGCATGAGAAATATTACTCCAAATGCTATAGGTATAAATTTCCATCCCAAAAGTTTCATCAATTTAAATTCAACAGCGGTATCCATATGGCTTGAAAAAATAATAATTCTCTTTAGCTCACCTTCTGATTTAAATTTGCCAATAACATTTTGTGAGGATTTTTTACGAAACAATGGGTCAATAAACTCTCTGTAATTGAAGAATTCTTCCCACATAATTAAAAACGGTAATAATACAAAAAGAAAAGATATCAATGCTATAAGCAATAACCAAAATTGTTCTGTAAATATTTGGCTCATAAAATAAAGGAGAATCGAAATTACGATCATAAACATGTCCAGCTTAATCCAACCTAAAAATGCTTTTGGATGACATACAAATCTCTCCACTGAGACCTCATCACAGGAGTTTTCAAGCTCATTCTTGATAAATTCTGCAGCTTCTGCTTCTTGTGAACTACATGACATTCTTGGTCCTATTTTGTCAATAACCTGTTGTACAAAGTCATACATGTATTTCGAATCTTCTTCAGAAACGTTAATATTCATAATTTTACCAATTTAATATATAAAAAAAATTTTAATATATGCAATAAGAAATAATCCAAATGAAGTTTTATTAATATTTAGATAATCTCAGACAAATCAAGATAAATGACAGACCTCCAAAGACAATATGTATGTAAAAGATGTGGTTATAATATGATAGGGCACTTTTTTCAATTTTGTCCTTTCTGTGGTTCCTCTAATGAAAATTTCATAACTGCAGAAGAGTGTTCCCAAATGCATAAAATTCTGAGTTCAAGAGTTAACGATAAAGTTTTCCGCTTAAATTCATATCCGCCTTTAGGACTTGATCATTCTACTTATAGTATTGAAATAGATAATAAGAGAATCTGGATTGATTGTCCTTCTACCTTCTCTAAAGATTTAGAACCAATGGATAAAATATTATTCACACACCAACATTTTCTTGGCGCATCAAACCTTTATAGAGGATATTATACTGCTTTTATATGGATTCATAAACATGATTCTGAACATTTACTTTCTAAGTTACATCCTTTTGATAAAAAATTTACTCAAGATTTTAATTTATCTGGAATAGAAGCATTTCATATCAATGGACATACGCGAGGATTCACTTTTTATATTTTTGAAGATATAATTTTTATCTGTGATTATTTAATCCCATTAGATCAGATTTTTATATTAAATCCTTATGGTTCCTTACAATCAACCAAGGAAGGAGCAAAAAGGTTAAAAAAAATAATTGAAAAAAGAGAATTTGATACTGTTTGCGGCTTCAACTATGTAATGGATTATCAGATTTGGAAAAAGGAATTTCTCAAGCTCCTTAATTAGTAAATTTACAAGATTTTAATTTTAAACCTAGATTTTAGAATTGTGGGAATTTCATTAAATTTTTTTGTAGAGTTTATCTATTTATTTATAGTTAAAATAATAATTTATAAGATTGCAATATGGCTGAAACATTTAAGGTTCTCGAAGTCGTATGCCCAACATGTGGGAAAGTGAAAAATGTAAACGTTCCTGAGGCAATATTCTCTCAAAAAAAATTTGGGTCAATTAAAATTCAAATCCCAATCAATGCTGTATGTCCTGAACACCAATTTATCGTCTTTGTAGATACAAAAGGGATTATAAGAGGGTATGAGAAAATCGACATTCTGATGGATACGGTTTCACCTATAGTTGATAGGGAAACTGCTGGAAGGGTAAATCTTAAGAACTTAATACAAATTTTTGGAATTTATGGAATTTTCAGTCTTATACATGGAAAAATATTTAATTATCCCTCTTATGTTATAAAAGATGAAAATTTCCAATATGATGAAGCTTTATTAAATTCAGTTGGAGATAATCTATTACCAGAGACCTATAGGGGAAGCAAAACTATCTATATAATTGAAGACCCCGATATTAATAAAATTAAAGTTAAGGATAAAGATGCTTTAATATTGGATACATCTCAACATATTTTTCAGACTCCGTGGTCAATCAAATTAAAATTCGAGGAACAAATTATTAAGAGAGCTTTAGAAATAATTGATGAAGAAGAACAATTAAAACTCCTACAACAAGATATATCTAACCTGATAAAGGAAGTGCACTATACTGTTTCAATTCTAGAAGAAGTTGATCAAATTTATGAAGACGATCTAGCAGTTAAAATCTCTAAAGCTCTAAGTATTAAAAAAACTAGTACTTATCACTTAAACTTGATTAAAGAGTTTATTAGACGGAACATCTCAAAAAAGATCGTTTCAAAAATTAAGAACAGAGTTGGAGAATTCTTAAGCGTGATTTAATTATTTTTGTATATACTTTACTTATTTGTGTTTTTTAGAAAAAGTAAAATAGAGATCATTAATTTATTTAAAAAAATAATCTTAAATTATATTAAAACTATTAAAAAGGGAATTAAAAATGGTTGTAGTGGGAGACTGGGGGTTTCAGAACCGCTTTAACAGAATTATTAAACCAAAGAGTGGGCATTGCGTTATGTTAGCAATTGATCATGGATACTTTGGAAACGTTCCCGGTCAACTAAAATGTTTCACAGATATGAAACCATTATTTGAATATGCTGATGCTCTTATGCTAACAAGAGGAATGCTTAGAAATTGTGTACCTTCTGAAATTGATGTACCTATTGTCTTAAGAGTATCAGCGGGAGCTTCAATGTTAAAGGAACTCTCTAATGAAGAAATAAATGTTGCTATTGATGATGCGATAAGATTAAATGTATCTGCCATTACTTGCTCAATTTTTGTAGGCGGAGAAAATGAGAAGCAAACCTTAATGAATCTTTCAAAATTAGTAAATTGGGGTCAAGAATATGGCATTCCTACATTAGCAGTGACTGCTGTAGGCAGAGAAATGGTAAGAGATGCACGATATCTAGGGATGGCAAGTAGAATGGCCGCAGAAATGGGTGCTACTTTTGTAAAAACCTATTATTGTGAAAACTTTGAGGAAGTAACAAGTATCTGTCCCGCACCTGTGGTAATCGCGGGAGGAAAAAAAATTGAAGAAATTGATGCCTTACAGATGTCAAAGAATGCAATTGACAAAGGAGCTGTCGGCGTAGACATGGGAAGAAATATATTCCAAAGCGATTCTCCTATTGGAATGATTAAAGCTGTTCGTGAGATAGTTCATAATAATGCTTCTGTAGATGAAGCTTATGAAATATACAAACAAGGTCCAAAAGGACTCTAATTCTATCATTAAATATTTTTTTTTATAATAATCATGGAATTTTTATTAAAATCTAAATATATACCTAAAAATCGAAAACTCTTAGATGAGATTGAATTAGCAGCTAAAAACTTATTTTATAAATTATATTATTTAGAAATAAAATCCTTAAATATTTCAGATTATATGGCTAATTATTTTGGGAAATCAATCTCTAATTTAAAAGGAACTTTGCAACGATATTGTTTTTTACTAACTCTTTGCTTAAGAAATTATAAGAACTCTTTAGAAGATTTTGTGTTTATTGAATATGGTGGCGGTTCTGGCATATTTTCATTATTAGCGAAAGAGATCGGAATTGGTACAGTTTTATATAATGATGTCTACAAAATTTCGTGTTATGATGCTAAAGAGATTGCTAAATCAATAGGAAATATTGCAGACGAGTATCTCTTAGGTGAAATACAAGACATTATAAGTTACCTTAAAGATAAATCTATATAATGCAATGTTGTAGGATCTTATGATGTTATTGAACATATTTATAATATTGAATCATTTTTTCAGGGGCTAATAAACTTACCTCAAAAAAATTTAAGTCTTGTATTAGCATCAGGAGCTAATCCATATAATCCTATTATAAAAAAAAGAATAAAAACTCACCATCATAATTGTGAGTTTATTGATAGAAAGAAGGAATTTGGACATAAAGAAGGATATACCTTAGATGCCTATGCAAAAATAAGAAAGGAACTCATTCTTAAAATATCAGAAAATAGACTAAATTTTGAAGAGTTAAAACTCTTAACGAGGTTAACAAGGGGACTGATTGAGAAGGATATTAAAGATTGTGTTTTAAAATATTTAGATTTGAAAAAAGTTCCTTCAGAAAGAGAGAAAAGGTTTCCTTCAAATACTTGTGATCCCTTTACAGGAAACTGGGCCGAAGGGTTAATGAACCCATATGAATTGTTAGAGTTTTTTACCCGACACAATTTTGATGGCCAAGTAATAGCGGGAGTTTATGAAAGTAGATATAATCTTTCAACCAAGAAATTTATTCCTAAGATAAATCTAAATATTGCGTCGATATATAATCCTATCTCAAAATTAACAAATTATTTTATTAACCTTTTTTCCAAGAAAGGATTATATCTTACTCCATACTACATTTTATATGCTTTCAAATAGTATGATAATATGTTCATTATTCTTTTAAATTGACTTAAATTTTATGAAAGTCAACTTATTAAAGTTTTATTTATTTTATATTACAATTTGGATAAATATCAAGAAATAATACATCCATGTCTCTTCCAATAATAGATAATCTTGAAATCTGGGAAGTAACAGAAGACATTTTACTAATCCATCAAAAAAAAGTCCCCTTTTTATTTTCTTGTTGTGATGGGCTTCTAATTTTACCTAAAGAAGCTAGAAATAAAAAAACGATAGCACTTGATTTAAATATCGAACCTAAATATATTAAAAATTTGAATGATATATATGGTCCCGTCTCAAACTATGTGTGTACCCATGCACACATTGACCATACTTCTCATGTATATGCTTGGGAGCAACTTGGAGTTAATATCCATGCTCCAACCCCGGAAGCGAATTATTTGCTTGATCTTCGTAATTTTTATAGAGGTTTTGGTTTTAACGAAACTTTAGAGTATTCTACTATTGAAAAATTTGGAAAAATAAATGGGTTTCATAACTGTAACTATATAAATTCTTTCAAATCTGGTGAAACACTAAAATTTGAGAACTTAGTAGTAGAGACAATCTCATTTCCCGGGCATTCGAGATCCCACGTTGGATTCTTAATACCTAAAGAAAAGGTGTTTCATATTAGTTGCCTTGGATTTGATAAACCAAAACCTGAGATTGATGGTTTTGGTCCTTGGTATGGATTTAAAGAAGCCTCAATTTCGCAATATATTGAAGATATTAATCAAGCAGAGTCAATTTTTTTAAATTACGCGAAATTTTTAACTTCAAGCCACTCTTATATAGTAAAAAATCCAGATACAACCCCTTTTGAATATATGAGAACTAAGATTAATGAGAATCAAAAAAAAGTTGATAATGCGTTAAAAATATCAAACTCTTCTAAGTTATCAGAAGATGAGGTTGTTAGTCAATTACTTAAAATGGATATATTTTTCCCAAAAAAAAAATTAAAAGATTTTTTATTTGAGATATATAGTTTATGGGAATCTTGGATAATTCGAAAGCATATCCAGAGAAGCAATCAATTTAAATAATCGAATTTTCAAGATATTAATCTAGTTCCATGTCAAAAATTACTTTAATTGATTCACCAGCTTCGCATACTACTCTAAATGCCTCACCAGCTTTGCTGAGGGGGAATCGATGAGTAATTAAATCTACAACATTAATCCTCTTTGAGAGTATCCAATTGTATGCTTCATCAAGGTCTTCTGGAGCCGCACCGTAAGAAGTCAGAATTGTAATTTCATTTCTCCAGTATCGGTTTATCGGAACTTCTAAGTTTATCCCTGGTTCTGGAACCGCAAAAAATATGATTTTACTTCCCGGTGCAGCACATTCCAATGCTTGGTTTGCTGCTGATAAAGCTCCCGTACAAACTATCACGATATCAGCTAATATATAGTTGTTGATCTTTTTAATTTCATTTGGTAGATCTCTACCTGCGTTAAAAACTTCATCAGCTCCAAATTCCAGTGCTTTTTGTAACCGGAATTCATTAATATCAGTTGCAATAACCTTTTTAGCACCTCTAAGTTTTGCTAATTTTACATGTAATAACCCCGATGCCCCACATCCTAAAATCAAAACAGTCATCCCTTTTTTAACATTTGATAAACGTTGTGCTCGACAAACACATCCTAATGGCTCAATAAAAACGGCTTCCTCATATGAGACATTATTATCTAATACATATACGCCTCTTTTTTCTATATTGATTTTAGGTACCCTGACGTATTCAGCGAAACCACCAGGATCAAAATTTGTGTTATGAAGTAAACTACATGCTGTATGGTGTCCTTGTGTACAATAATGACAATCAAAACAAGGCACATGGTGCGATACAAAAACACGATCTCCTACACTAAGGTGTTTTATAGACTCACTTTTCTCTACTATGTCTCCAGCAATCTCATGGCCTAAAATCAAAGAGCTTACTCCCAACTTTTTCATTTTTGCTTTTCTATAATATTCTAGTATATCAGATCCACAGATTCCCGATCTTTTTACTTTAACCATGAATTCTCCTGGACCGATTATTGGTTTTAGTATATCGTCAGTCCTTACATCATTATTACTATAATATCTAGCAACTCGCATATCTCATTCATAAATCAATATTTATTAAAATATAATCTACCTATGATTATTTATAATTTTTAAATTAATTTTATTTTATAGGTTAAAGTTATAACTTAACTGAAATCTACCGCAAAAAAAAATGACATAGAAAAGAGAAAAATTAAATTAGTAAATTAGTTATTTTGCCTTCCTACGTCTTAATAATTTAAAGGTAATATCTGTCCCCATTCCTTGATTATAAGCTAATTCAATCCAAAGCATTGCTAAAGGTTCGATAAGTCTAGCATTTGTAAGTGGTCCAACATCAATAACTTCAAAACCGAGATCGAGTCCTAATTGCTTCAATTTTGATTTTGCGTCCAAATAATCACCACAAACAAATAAACTTGCTTGTTGGGAACCAAATTGTAATTTAGTTAAACTATCTACTCCAATAGTATGAACTGCTTTTATTACTTTAGCGCCTACTGCCCATTTTGCAACTTTTTCTGCAGCAGATGGAGTAGGTACTATTAAAGGTCCTCCTAAATGGGGTGCAGCAGTAGTAGTAGAATCTACAATAATCTTATCTTTTAAATCTCCAGCTTTTTTGATTGATTCTTTTGCGCCTGACCATGGAACTGCTAGAATGATTATTTCACTAAATTTTGAAGCTTCTTCATATGTTCCTCCAGTTGCATTGAATCCGATTGAATTAGCTAACTTTATTGCTTTCTGGGGATCTTGAGAGCCAAACATAATCATGTGTCCTTTTTCTGCCCAAATTTTCCCTAAAGTACTCCCTAATCTTCCTGTTCCTATAATTGCTATTTTCATTAATTTTACCTTTATATCTATTTTCGTTGTATGAATATAATACTTGAATTCCTTTTTTTCTAATTGAAAATAAATTAATTGACTATTTATATCTTGAGATATGAATTACTTATTTTAAAAATTAAGAAGAATCTTTAGCTATTATATTAAGGATTTGCACAGCTCTAGAGAGATTGAAAATTCCACAAACACAAGGCTTTTTTAATTTTTCTGCTGCTTTTTCTACCGAGATTTTTTTATCTCTAATCAATTTCACATAATACAAAACAGATTGCGGTGAGATACAATGATGCCCGCACATTGTTGTAATTTCTAAAATTTTATCTGAAGGCAGTAACTCTTTTTTCCCAAAGATACCTAAAGAATAATGGACGGTATGCAATTTTAGATCAATTTTGGATGCCATCTTTTGAATTTCTTCAAGTAATCCACTCACAACGATAGAGATCCCTAAATCTTCTTTTTTAAGAGTTTTTATTAGTTTTTTCACAGTTTTTATATCAGTATAAGTTGCTGTGATAACAGGAGAAACCTTCCAAAGTTCTTTAGGAAGTATATTTATAGGATTATATTCATTTAGAATTTCACCAATTTGTATTAACCTATGGCGCGAATCAGGAAATTTATCATTGATTCCTTTAGCTAGCATAGCTAAAATAACATAATCTTTTTGTAAATCTGCTTTTTTGCCTTTTCTATGTAATGAATGTGTCATTATTCCCCTTACCTTCTTATTTCAATATTTTACCTAATCCAATGTTGACTTTTGCATTAGGTTTAATTTCAAATCCTTGTTGTGATAATATCTTTACGATAGGGTCAAAGTTATTTTCTTTTACCCTTGAAATTATGCCAACAGTAAATACTGTATCAATTTCTTCTTCTACATCTCTTATTATTTGTAAAACCTGACTAATTTTCTCTCTAGGTATTTTTAATTCAATAAATGCTGAGAGAACAAATTCATCTTTAATGTCATCTTTGATATGACCTTCTTTATCAATTATAATTGCTGTTACTGGACTCTGTTCTTCATATTCAACACCAATTCTAGAAAGTTTTGTAGTGAAAAGTTCAATATCTCTAAGGTGAGCCCCCACCCCGGGTCTACCTAATTCAATAGAAACTCCGATTTCATTAGTGTTAAAACGGTTTGTTACATCATTAGTCTTCATCTCTTCAGTACCCCTTCCGGGGATCCCTGTAATTTTATGGGTAGCCATTACATTACTTAATGGACTCCTAATTATTCTTGGCCACTTCAATCGCTTCAACCTAATTGCGTTAACAGGACATCCCGCATCTCGATAGCACACTGCACATTCAACACATAGATCCTGATCTATTATCGCTTTATTATCTATTAGTCTTATAGCTTGAACTGGACAAATAATTATACATTGCCCACACCCTATACACAAGTCAGTCTTTATTTCCATGATAATTCTTTATATAAAAAAAAGTAAATTAAATTATATTCGATTTTATATTCTCAATATCTCTTGGTAGTGTTTTTAAAATAGGGATAAGAGTTAACGAGCATAATAGAGCCATTATCGATAAAATCAAATAACCTGGACTATAAAAGTTATTAAAGATAATGAAGAATTGGCCAAGAAGTAGTAAACTTATACTACGTCCAAAAGTGTAGGTCAAATAATTGATAGAATAAATTGTTGATCTAATCTGTGGAGGGTTGATTCCGAGAGTAGCTTGCGTTAACGGGTCAATACCCCCGAATAAAAAGGCACCTCCTATTGTAAGGATAATAAACATAATAATAAAAGGTAATTCTGTCGAAATAAAAAATAGTGAATAAGCTATAATATATAAAATTGAGCCAGATAAAAGACATATTAGCACAACTTTCATCCTTCCTTTCTTTTCAGTCTCATATTTTTTATCTCCCCATTTACCAAAGAGAGGCCCTGCGGGAACTTGAGAACCAAATACTAAAATTAATACTAAAGTTGCTATAGTTGAAGTCAGATCAAAATCATTTTTCAACATTGAAATAAAAAATGATGATATGGCACCTATAGAGATAAACATGGTAAAATTCAATAATAATATCCATAAAGTTGATTTGATTTTCCAAATTTGCTTAAGGTCTTTTATCTTAATTTTATATCCTATTCCAAGAGCACCCTCTTCAATTGATTTATAGAGGTCATCTGTGCTTCCTCTTAAAGGCTCTTTAACTAAAAATAACAATCCCGTACAAACAAACCCACTTATAGAAATAATTAAAAGTGGCATTTGCCATGTGTAGTAATCTATTAAGAATCCCGAAAGGATTTGTCCTAATCCATTACCTAAAACATAAACAGCTGATAAAGTCCCAAATTTTTTTCCGCGGTTTTTTGGATCAACTAAATCTATTGTTAAGGAGAAGATTAGCGGTAATGCTGCCCCAAATCCTATTGCTGTAATTAATTGAAATGTTAATAAAGAAAGAAAATTAGTAGAGAAAATTGTAAGTAGCGTGAGAACTGACCATTCGAGGGTTGAAATAACAAGTAATACTTTCCTTGAAGTTTTGTCTCCTAAAATTGCCCATATAAGAGAACTAACAGCACCAACTATTAAAAACATTGAATTTATGAATGGTACTTGATTTTCATTAAAATTCAAAGTAAAAGAAATCTCTTCTGCCATGGGGCTTATTATGCTAAACAAGGCACTTGAGAAAAGAGTTAATAAAGTCAGTATTTGCGTAGATTTTAAATATTTCATGATTCGTTAACAATTTTAGATATTAATAGATCAATTTTATTATGTCTTTTTTCTATTTAATTTTTTAATTAATTCATTTTGGGAAATCAAGTGAATTAAAGATAATACATTAAAACCTAGAGATTTAAATTCTAAAATGAAAAAAAGAGATAAGATTAATTTTTTTTATTAGTTTTGCTTCTTATAAGCATTTTAAAGCTATGATCATCGAGATCGTTGTACATTTTTAATTCTTTCGCTAAAAATTCATTCAAAGCAATTCTTATCGCCTCACTCCGGGAAGGATAAACCCCCATGTCATTTAAAATTTGAATTGCTTGCAAATACTTTTCTGGTAAATTTATTGTAATAATCTTCATTTTATCAACCCTTTTTACATGATATTTAAAATTAAACTGAATACTGAATATTATATTTAATATATTTTGTCGGATGATATATAAATTGATTATATTAATCCTTTAATTGTATTAATCGCTTAATTGTTAACGAATATAATTCTATCAACTATCTAATAAATGCAATAATAGTATTAATACACTAATATATATTTTTTATATCTAACATTCTAAATCAAGATGAAAGAAATAAAAAGAATTGAGTCATACTATGGTTTTGAAAATGATTTTACATGCAGTATTAATGAAAAAGCTGACTTATATGTATCTGCATGACTTATTTCTTTGATATCATTTAAAAATTTTATTGTATAATCTTCTTCTCTTTTTAAATAGGTTTTATCTCTTGTTTTATGGTCCTTATCAAAAAAAACATCGATTTTCAGAACCCTTTGATCGATATGACCGGATATCTCTGGCACCATGTTAAACGTAAATAATATATCAGATTCTGATTCATTAGTAGCATCTACAACAAAGAGCAAATTTGGTTCCGCTACTGCTAAGAAACTTTCTAATGAATGGAATAGATCGTCAACTTTAATTGTTAAATTAGATTTTCCGTTGTTATTATAAGCTGAGCAATCACTAATCTTCGGGAGGAGAAATTTTTCTTTACCTCGAAATGCTAGATTCATTTCATTAGCAGTTAGAAAATTTTTTATTATTTGATGATCTTTTTCTAATGTAAATTTATCAGTTATAGGCTCGTTCTTTACGTAAATTATTAAAGACCCTGCTGATATCAAATTAATTTTCTGATAATAAATATTAAATAGAGGATTATAAGGTAAGTTTATAACTTCTTTATTACCTCCTAACCCGATTTGAGCTAATATATTAGTTGGAACTTGACTAGTTAGAGTAAATAGTAAAAAAGATCTAAAATCTTTCAATTCAATAAAGTTAGAAAAGTTTTCAAATATTATATCTACTAATCTTACTTTTTCTTTTAAATTATCAGACATTTTAAATGCATTTGAGGAAATATTTTAAGGTACTTGCATCATTGAATTAAGGATTATAATTAAAATTAATCATCTAAGTATTTTGAAAGAAATTGTTCTAATGATTCTTTAACACCTCGAGTAATATGATGTTCTATTTCACAAGATAGATTTTCAATAACATCTTGATTTTCTATTTTTAGAACTTCTTCAAAAAATTGATAAAGGAGAGAATGAATTTCATCTAATTGTGAAGCAATTTTTTTACCCTCTTCAGTTAATCTAATAGCCTTTCTTGGTTCCCATTTGATTAAACCCTTATTTTTTAATTTTTCTAACATTCCCGACACGGAAGCCGGTTCTACATGAAGGCTTTCTGCAATTTCTTTATTTGTAACCCAACCCCCCTTTTTTTTCCTGGAGATAATATGAATCTCGTCTACGTATCTCTGATAACTTTCGGGAATATCTGAAATCTTTGATTCTGATTTATTACTTTTTTTGGCCATTTCTAAAGGCAAATATTTATTTTTTTATTTTAAACTTATTATATTTTTTTCAAGATTGTTAACATAAATCAATCTTATAAGTCTTTATGATCTTTATATTTTAATTGTTTTTTAGATGGATTTAATTTTATTATTTTATTATTTCCAATAAGTAAATGATAAAAAATTTCCTAGGTACATTATTTTTAATTGTAGGAAACTCTGGTTCTGGTAAGGATTCAATAATTTCAGGTGTTATTAAAGCTTATCCGCCTTATTTGAAACAGATTTATGCACCAAAAAGATTCATTACTCGACCACCTTCCGAAACTGAAAAAAATTTTTCGATATCTCCAGAAGATTTCAAAAAAATGGATAAAAAAGGAATGTTTGCATTTAAATGGCAAATTTATGGTTTATCCTATGGAATTCCTATAAAAATTGAGGATTTTCTTAAAGATGGACACCCCGTTATTATTAATGTAAGTCGGTCAATTTTGAAAAAAACACGAGAAATTTATAAGAATCTTAAAATAGTTTTCATATATGTACCTCTTGAAACAACCATAAAACGTTTAAAAGTTCGAGGAAGGGAAAGATCAGAATTATTAGAAGAAAGAATAGAACGAGCAAAAGGTTATCAATTATTTCCAGAAGCAGATTTAATTATTGATAATTCTGGAAAACTGGATGATGCAATTAATCAATGTCTAAACTATATAATTTCTATAGTAAGTAAAAAACAATAGGGATAATTAAATTTTTTTATAAGTAAACATTTAGATTTATAATTAAAAAAAAACTATGGCTCGGTTCGTATAGTGGTTAGTATTGGGGACTGTGAATCCCTAGAGGTTTGAAAATATCCTTACAACCGGGGACAGACGGGTTCAAACGGAAAGAAACATATTCTTTTCGGAATAATTCCCGTACCGAGCCCTCTTATTATATTTATATAGGATTATTAAAAATTAGGCTATTTGAGAATAATTTGAAGTTAGAAGAAGATAAAATTAGGAACCTTCCAGGATGGGAAAATAATGCCCCTGTACCAATATGTATGGGAGGGGACTATCGTGCTTTAACATTTTGTTGTAAACCGGGTTATTCTCTTACATTTGGGTTAAAGTGCAGAAGAGATGAAAAATTAAATGAGATAGGTCTTGGAACTGACGAATTTATCCGAATTAAGGACGAATTCTCGAAAGAAAATAACTGGGATTCTGAAATTGTATGTTTTGGTTCACTTTCTTATTGTTGTATGCGCCAAAGTGGGTGTTCAAGAAGAGATCTCGCGTTAGTAGAAAGATATCCTCATAAATCTTTAGAAGATATAATGAAAATTTATTTTAAAAAGAAAAAGGAATTATCCAAAAGAATTCTAGAGTGTATTGGGAATATCGAAGGAAGAGAAAAAGTTAAATCATTATTAGACTTATTTTAAAAAATATTTTGTTCTAAAAATATATTATAAATTACTATTTTAAACATGTTAGAAAAAATGATTGTTTCTATTACTCATGAATTAGATCTTGATGGATTAGGTTCACAAGCAATTATTAAAAGATGTTTCACTCATTCTAATAAAGAAAAAGCTCAAGAAATGAAATTATATTATGCTCATTATACAAATTTCATAACTATTGTAAAACAAATAATTAATAACGTTCCTTTGCAACAAGGACAATTTATTATTTCTGATATTGGTTTTAACGATGATTTCAGAGAATTATTCTCTCTATTTAGTAAGGCGGAAGACAACTATTGTGAAATACTTTGGTTTGATCATCACATAATAGATAAAAACAATGAAGAAGAACTTCAAAAATTAATTAAACTTTATCTCAATGATCCAAAGAGATGTACCGCCGAAATTATTAAAGATCATTATTTACCAGATGATTTTGTTGCTAATAAGATTGCTAAATTTTCTAGAGATATAGATTTCCAAACAAAAAAGTATGAAGTTGCATCCAATCTTCAATCAATTATTGCTTACAACAGAGGATATGAATTAGATGATGTTAAGAAAAAAATTGTTGATTTAATGTCTGTTGGAAAGTTTGAAGACCCTTGGTTTGATGAAGAATTAGTGAAAGTAAAACAATGGGAAAATAAACAAACCGAATTTGCCTTAAATCATGTAAAAATAATAGAAATTAAAGATTTTGGCAAAATTTTAATTTCTTTTGCCACACTTGGTGGGGGAAAAATAGTATCTGTATTAAAGGATCACTTTACAGAGATAAAATGTTATATCGGGATTGACTTTCGATATAACGAAATAATTATACATAGTGATTATGTTAATTGCCGGGAATTAGCGAGAACGTATAAAGGTGGAGGACATAAGAATAGAGCAGGATTTAAATTTGATAAAATTTTTACTAAAGGTCATGAAATAAGTCGAGAATTTGTACAAAATATGGAAATTGCGATTTATAAATTTAAACTTAATGGAATTTAAATATATGGATTATTTTTCTTTTTATTCAGATAATAAATAGGAAATTTTATAAATCACTTTTTTTTCACTTAATTAAGATGCACCTCGAACAAGTAATGCCTCATCCTCAACGGGATGATATTTATATTAACGAGATAATAACTCCTCACAATGAGGTTAGCAAAAGCGACAAACAATTTGTAAATCGCCTTCTTCTAAAAGAAGTAGCCCGGAGAGGGGTAAAAATAGCTGTGTAAATTTTGATTTTTTTTATTCAATTTTAAATAAAATGAAAAAAAAAGAATTAAAATTATTTATTGATTTTTGTGCAAATTAAAGGAACTACATACCCTAATATAAATGTAGCAAATGCATATCTGGCAAATCGATAATAAACACTATTAATTGTTAAAACATATTCAAATGGTACGAATACGACTAGCAAAACAACTATAGTTATTACAATATTTATTACTTTCTTTTTGTTTGTTAGTTGTGAGGGATCATATTTAACATATTTTTGCTCCAATAGATATCCTATACCAAAACCTAATAGTGCGCCTCCTATTTGAGCATAAGCACCATCATCAACATAAAGGACAGGCGGTACAACTAATCCCACGCCAGCATTGGGAAATAATATAGTTCCAATAATAAATAATATAATAGCGACAGCGGCTGTTAAAACTATCTTTGCAATAAAATTTAACTTGCTGAATTGCTCTGAGAAAAATGGTTCTGTGTATATTAATAATAACAAGACTCCAATACCAATTAAGGATCCTCCAATTATATCTTGAAGATCGTGTACTCCGATGATTATTCTTGAAATTGCAACAAGGAATATTATAACTGAAAGAATGATTGGAATAATTGGAACATTATTATATTTATATTTATCCTTAAATTCTTTAGCTGAATATCCCCAAAGAACAGTTGAGTTTTGCGTATGTCCGGAAGGAAATCCATATGATGGATCATCAAAACCATACTCATCACCAACATTTGTTGATGGTCGAGGATCCTGAAATATTGATTTGCACAATTGATTAAGGTAATGAGAGAATAATAAAACAACAGCTAAATTTTTAGCAAATTTCTTATTGTAAGCCATATACAATATTGCTATGACTATTATAAATACAACAGGTTCACCAAGATAAGTTATTGCTTTAAATATAGCTCTTACAGTAGAACTCTCTGCATAAAAGGCTAAGTTTAGTCCGGTAGCCAATAAAATTAAACCAACAATTAATATCGCTAAAAATGTAATTCCAATAACCAATAAAGCTCTTTTTGATAAAAATTCTGTTTTTTCAGACATTTTTTTTCCAACCAATTTAAAATTGATTAAGATTTTATGTGTTAAGGAAATTAATAAAGATTTGTATAAAATTATTAAGATTGATTTAAACAATTTTTAAAAATAGAACTCAATTAGATAATGAAAGATTATATTATAAAAGGCAAATTTAATCAATCTTGATATCAGTTTGTTTTTCATCAATTTTTTTCAATTTTACTTCCAATATTCCATTTGTATATCTAGCTCGTGCATAATCTGAATTGATTGCTGAAGGTAACTCAACCTCTTTATAATAGTTCCTACCCTTATCTTTAGATTTCGTGGTTATTGTTAATGAATGAGTAGTTGCTTTTAATTCAATCTCATCTCTCGTAATACCAGGCATTTCGCATATAATTATTATCTGGTCACCTTGTTCATTAACTTCTGTCATTGGTTCTCTAACATTTTTAACTTCTGGATCTCCTGAATAAGGTTTTGCTTTAACATTCCCAAAAGAATCTATAGTTGGTTTACCATCTTTACCAATGTTAATATTAAACCCATAAGTAATTGGAAAACCAAATCTGGATTTATTCTTATTAAATTCTCTCATGATATCTTCGGGGGATAGGTTTTGAAATTCTGATGGTAAATTTTCCATGATTTTCTCAAATATTTCTTTGAACATGTGTCGAAAATTTTTAGATTGAAATAGTTTGTTTGGATCTATCAAGAATTTATTTGGATCACTGAAAAACTTATTTGGGTCCTCAAAGAATCTAAAAAAATCAAAGGGATCCTTTTTTTCTTCATCTTCATCCTCATCCTCATCTTTATCTCTATTTTTTTTTGGCATACTTGCTACCCTCTAAAAGGTATATGACGTATTAATATCAATTAAATTTAATAGGCAAAATTATTAATTAAATATTATAATAGCTAAAAACTAATTAGCTTATATTCTAGAAAAAATTGTTTGGATTAATAAATTTATTCTACATAAAAACTATATTATTTAAAACTAAAAAACGGAGAGGAGATTAAAATTTATTCTGAACTTTCAGATGATGATAAGGAGATGTATCTTGACGTGTTACGCGAGAGTCCAATCTTACCCTTTTCAAATTTTGTATCGAGAGGGGACATACCAGATAAAGTTGATATATCAAGACCTCGAAGTTATATTGATCGAGAAGTATATAGACTGGTACAACAAACTTATAGGGATAGATCAAGTAGATTAATTCCTATATTAGGATCAGCCGGTACTGGTAAAACACATGCTTATCATTCTTTTAAGGATAAAGAAAGAGAAAATAGAAAAAAACTTGAAGGAGAAGGAGAATCAGAAGAAATTGATGCAAGTAAATTTGCTACGTCTACTGATTGGACTATTGTTTATGTTCCAAGTCCTCCAGCAAGTATTCGCGTTTTACTCCATGTTTATACCTGTATAATTGAGGAGCTTGGTGCAGAATTACTTGATATTGTTTCTGAGAAATTAATGAGAAGATGGGGTGGAATGAAAAAGGGAATTTTCCAAAAACCTAAAATTGAAGAAGTCATTCAACAAGGAATTAGAGAATTCCCGGGAGTGTTTGCAGATTGTGTCAAGGCTTTAGTAACTTATCAGTTAGATAAAAGCAAAAAAGCACTTGCAGAAAGATGGCTTCTTGGTGAGGATTTAGAAGATGAGGAGTTAAGTGAATTGGGAATAAACTCTGTTGTAGAGGAGGATGATGTTTGCCTTGCAATGATTAAAATCATAACAGAGAATTTAGATAAAGTTCTTATCCTTTATTTTGATGAACTTGAATCACCCTATCGTATGTTAGGAGAAGCTGCTGAAAGAAAGTTTTTAGAGATTCTGAAGAGATTATACAATGAAGTCAAAGGATTAGTTATTACAATTGCGGTTTTAAAAGAAATTTGGCCTAGAATCATAGAGATTGCAGATGCTCCACTCAGATCAAGAATGGAACCAGAACAAGAATTAAAACCATTTAGTCTAAATGATTTAAAAATATATTTCTCAAAATCTATGGAAGCATTCTGGGAAGATAATAATCTAAACCCCCCTTTATATCCATTATTTCCATTGAATGAGAAATTAATTGAAATGATATTTGAGAAGACACAAGGAAATCCAAGGAACTCTATTAAACTTTGCCGAAGGTTTATAGATAAGGTGGTTATGGAAGAAATGACGGTTGATGAATTATTGGAAATTGGGGCGGATATAGTTGCAACAGCAAAACCTAAAGCAGAAATTGAAGAAGAAGAAGTAATTGATTTTTCCAAGCCACGTGAAGTTATTAAGAAGACAATTGAAGATATTTTAGCAGAAGAAGAATATTCCATTGATGTAAATCCTCAATCCGTTGCGGGAGCTACTTTAAAGTATATAAATATGGTAGGAGAAGAAAAAAGCAAAAAATTCAAGACTCAGATGGAATTTAAATATATGCTTGGAAAAAGAGGACAAACATTAGCAGCTTTAATCGAAACAGAAGGTAAAAAATATGGACTTGAGATTCCATCGATTAAAACATTTGATAGAAGTGCAGGAGTAGCAGGGTATTATGCTGCTAAACGATTAAAAGATGCTATTAGTGTAAAAGCAATTGATTTTGGAATCTTAATCGTTCCTACTGGTAGCAGTGGAGCAAAATTCGAGTCAATGTTGAATAATACACCAGAGATTTTTAAAGTGGAGTTAGATAATGAAATTGGAGAAAAGTTGGTTGCAAATGCGTTAAAATATCCAACAGAAAAAGGTTGGGATATTTGTAAAATAATTTTCAAGGATATTGGAGAATATCAGCCTCCAGTTGAAGAAACTCCATCTGAAGAAGAAACATTTAATTGATTTTAAAATTTTAAATTTTTTTTATAAGTTCTCTTATTTTTTCATCTACATCGTTTATCTCTTTCGCTAATCGAGAAGCTCTTTGAGTATCGTTTTTTAATTTTGTTAAAACTTCAATATGTTCATGATCTTCAAAAATATGTGAAATTTCAACCAATCTATCTATTGGTTCAATGTAGTTATTATAAAAATTTAATCCAATCTTACCTAAATCATTAGAAATTTTCATAATTTCTTTATGTAAATTATCGCTTTCTTTTATTAAATCAGGAAACAATCCTACCTGTTCTCCTTTATGTTCTAAGAATGCAGCAATTTCATCTTCTTGTACTAATAGAGCTAATTCGGCTGCTTTTAAAAAACTCTTTTTTGCTTTTCTATAAAATTTATCAATTAAGAACTGTTCAGCAAGCTTTACCTCAGCCGCAAGTTTTTTAGGAATCTCTTCTCCTAGATCTATTAATTCTCGTGCTTCAGTAAGTTTACCATCATCAAGCATTTTTTTAGTTCTCTCATTGATAGTTTCTTTTATAATTTTAGGTTCTTTTAATTTCTGGATTAAACTCAAAATTGAATTTAAAGCACCTTGCAGGAATAAATTGATCTTTTTCTTATCACTTGAAAAATTTTCAACAATTTTATCCTCAATATTTTCAAAAAAACTTTTTAATGAGACCAGATCTTCTCCCTCTTCTAAGATAAAGCTAATATAAAGATTATCTTTATTAATAGATTCAGCGTTAATTTTGCTAGAATAATATCGGTTATTATCTTTTCGGACAGTTATATTTGCTAATTCTTTCTTACCAAGTTTTTCAGAAAATTCCTTTAGTACTGTTTGTGGAATTTTATCATCTTGATTTAAATAATATTCAGCTAATATGTTTGGTCCGAAAGACTTGTCAATTTCGTATAAAACTATTGCTCTTGGCATTTTATCAAATCCTTGATAGTTTAATTTTAGTAATTAATTATATTTTTTAGACTTAATAAGTAATAATGTTAAACCTAAGTATTTATCTTTTGAGTAGAGAAATGAATGTGAAAATACTATGGCTATTGTAGATGATACCTATTGTGAAGCTTTTGAGGGGTTATGTTGTCAACTTTTGGTAACTGCTCAAGATGCTGAGTTTTTAAATAGAGCGGCTAATGCATTTACTGCTTTACCATCAACAGTATTTGGGGACGCTGAAGGAGGTATTGTTAGGTGGCTTTCTGAAAGTGAGACTATTGATGGTAGATTGGGTGCAATTGTACAATTATGGGTTACTGGCACGAGTAAAAATGCTAGTACTAAGTTTTACGACCAATTAGGTAGGCGAATGAGACAAGGTATTTTAGTAGTTCCAACTACAGCTGTTTTTGATTATTATCCATATAAAGCTGAAATGAAATTTAATATTATGAATAATGTGGGTCATTGTGGAGATGGTTATGAGAAAATTATAATTAAATTTAATCGAAATATGATTTCTATTCCACTCATGATGGGCTATGATTTCTTAATAGAACAAGAGCTTACATATGCTAAAGGAGTTATGGGTGGAAATTTATACTTATTATGTGATTCAGTTGATTCAGGTATAAAAGTTGGACGGGAAGCTGTTAAAATCATAGCTGAAATTGATAACGTATGTACTACATTTGATGTATGTTCAGCAGGATCTAAAATAGAAACAAATTTTCCCGAAATTGGCCCTACAACAAATCATCCATATTGCCCCACATTAAAGAATAAAGTACCCATTGAAGAATTTAAGGTCCCTGATGAAGTTTATTCAATTCCTGAAATTGTGTTTAATGCTTTAGATCTTGATACTATTAAAAAGACAATGTTAAAAGTAATTGAAGGGATTATAGACAAAGATGGCTTAATAAAAATTTCTGCTGGAAATTATGGTGGAAAATTAGGCAAATATAAAATCTTTTTACAAGAATTAGGATTAGAAGAAAGTTCTTTTAGTTAAATTTATTGGTTTATTTCCTATATGTTAAAGTTTTTTCTTTTATTTGATTTGGATTAAATCCTTTTTTATAGAGAGCATAGGAAGGATAATTCTCTTCGAAAACTTTATCAATATCTTCAAGCGGTAAATCAGCATGTACACCTCTATCAGCAATATATTCTCCGAATTGATTACCTTCATTATCAAATTTAGGAAAAATCGCGTCATGTTCTCCATCAAATTCAACCATTGGAAGGAACTTTCCTTTGATTGCAGTTTTCGGGTCAAAAGAAGGTGTTAATTTTATCCATTTACCTTTTAAGTAGAATTCACTGTAACCGTGTACATACATTACATTAGTGCCCATAAAATCAATTACTTTTTGAGAAATTAAGTGATTAATTAGGTCCACTAAATGAATACGAGCAGGAATTCCAATTGCTCTAGCAAAAGAGGATAAAAGTATGGATTTTGAAATACAAAAACCATTCTTGCGTCGCAAGGTTACACTCGCTCTAAAATTAGCCGGTACATTTGGTACATAAGTTAACATATTATATTTAATTTCGTCTCTCACCCAATAAAAAAGAGCAATAGCCTTTTCTTTTTCGGAAGTTAGACCGTTAGTAATTTCAAAAGCTTTTCTACTCACGGATTTTCTATTAAAATCAAAAAATTCTGTTGGTTGTAAATATATATTCAAATCCTCCATGATAATGTAAAAATATAATCCTTTTATAATATTTCCCTATAAAATTATAAAAGGAGATTGACTGTCTTAAAACTGAAAAAATTTAAAATTAATATAAAATCATCAGCCATAATCGTTATCTTTTAAGTAAGCTTTAGAATTTAATGATAAAAGTTCGGGCAACCACTATTTAAAAATAAATATATAACAATAAATTTTTATGATTCTATTATTACTTAAAGATCCCGATTATAAGAATATATTTGTGAGATTATTTGATTGGATTCCTGCTTGTTCGTTTTGATCCTCTTTTTGGACCTAGTATTTTTTTAAAAGCTCCAAAATCATTAAATGACGAACTCATAAAAGATATTCCTTCGCTAATAGAGCTCCCAACAAAAGGAGTGTTTATTCACATATTTAAGGCAATTAAAACTGCAAATCTCTTCTTTAAACAGCCCAATAAGTTTGCTAGGGGAGGGTATGAAAGCTTTTTAGTTACAATTATAACTGATATTAAAACTGAAATAAGTTTAATGTTGGCAAATAAACTTCTTGAAGGCTTTGCTAATTATCTTATAAATATTGAAGATGCTTACCTAGCTTTTGATTATGAACCTAAAAATCATAAAGCAGATGTTAATAAACTTAAGGAAATTGAGAGTTTCTTTTTTTCTTATTTTGAATCTATTAAGCCCGTAATTCAAACTTTAGAAATGGCAGAACATCGATATCAAGCTTTATTTCAGGCAGCACGTGATGCTATATTCATAATAAATCGTGATATGGGTACTATTGTCGATGTAAATCTAGAAGCTGAAAAATTAGTTGAAATGACTAAAGATGAAATAGTTGGGATTAAAGCATTAGAACTTGATTTATTTAATGAGGGATTAATTGACCCAAATATAGTAAAACATTTAATAGATCAACCACCACCTATTATATCAAGGATAAAAAAATCTTCGGGTTCCCAATTATATCTGGAAGTGAATATTAATGAGATTCAATTGGGAGAGGAGTTTTTTATTCAATATTTGTTTCACGATCTCACTGATATACAAATAACTGAGGAAAAACTGAAGGAGCATGCTAGAAAAATTGATATATTAAACACTTTCATAAGTATAGCCAATCAAACGGATGATTTAAATAATTTATTAAAAAAAACTGTAGATAGTATTAGAGATTTATTAGATTTAAAAGGATGTTGTATCTATTTATTAGATAAATCTAGTAATATTGCCAAAATCAAGGTGTGTAAAGGATTTCCAGAATTTTTTATTGAACAAAATGATAATCTGGACATTTCTGAGAGTCCTTTTAAAATTGTTTTTACCCAAGGGGTTGCATTATTTAATCAAAACTTCCCTGATATTCTGAAGAAATTTTTTAGAGGATTTGAATTTGTTTTTGGAGCGGTAATTCCATTATTTTCTAAATTTAAAATAATAGGTAGCATTAATATGCTTCTAAAAGAAAAAAGGAATCTAGGCATTGAAGATATGGAATTAATAATCACAATCGGATTAGAAATAGGAACTGCTTTAGAAAAAATGCAAAATCAAGACGCTTTAAAGCATAGTGAGGCACAAAATGCTATTCTTCTTAACCATATTCCATTCTCAATTTTTAGAATTTCAACTGATGGTATCTTTCAAGACATCAAATTAGATAAAAAATTAGAACAAATATTTGCCCTGAAAAATTCATCTCAAACTTTCATAGGAAAGAGTATCTACGAGTTTTTACCAAAGTATATTGCTGAAGACGCACTTATTAAGATAGAAAAAGCCCACGAAACCCAAGAAACTTTGGAAATGAAATTTATTTTACCATTTAAAGGTAATCAGATAATATTTCGCACTAATTTCGTCCCGATTGGAAAAAAAGAGGTTTTAGTATTTCTTCAAAATCTAACTAGAACTTGGTAATGATCCTAAAATGCTTCTTATTTTTTGGGCTTTTTCTTGAAGTTCAATAGAAAGTGAATCATCTCCAAGTTCAAGGCAAATAGTACTAATTTTCTCAAAAATTTCTATAGCTTTATTAAAGTCTCCTTGTTCCAAAGCATCTTGAGCTTGATCCATTAATATATCTCTTTCAAAAATAGGTTTCAGCAATGGTGATACTTTTGCATCCATATCTAAAAGATCTGCTATTATCCGGATCATTTTTGGTCTATTATTTGGGTCAATAGCAATCATAGAATAAGTATTTTGTCCCATTAATCTTTCTATATCAGTAATCTTCATTGCTTCGGGGAGATCCTGTTTATTGGCTATTACTGCTAAGCGAGCATACGGGATTGTTTTATTTACTAATTCAAAGAAAAATTTACTTTTTTCTAAGTTTTCTAAAGTTGAATCGGTCATTAAGAGTACAGCATCGCTTCCTCTTATAAACTTCTCCCAAAGAAAGTCAAATTGGTCTTGTCCGGCAAAATCCCAAAGAAAAAAGTGTAACTTGCCGATTTTTATAGTTGCAACTTCACCTGTAATTGTGGGAATATGCTGCATCGGAATTTCTTCTGATTTTATCAATCTAGTAGTTGTGGTCTTTCCAACTCCGGAAAATCCCACAATCGATATTTTTGGTTTTAAATTTCTATGGATATTATCAACTATTGGGTTAAAAATATCTGGGATTATTGAAACACTGCCATTTTTTAGGTTATCACCATAGAAATCTAAAAATTCTTTTTGAAAATTATGTAATTGGGGCTTAATATTCTTAAAATCATCCCCTAATCCTGTTACAAATAAAATGATTAGAGATAAACTTTTCTCAACAATATATGAAAGATTTACCTTAAAAAATTCATATGATGCAGTTTCTTCAGAAAATTTTCCAAAAGCTGATTGTTTAATGTTCATATAGACATTTGTAAAGAGAGAATCGTCTAAACCTTTAGCGTAATTCCTTTGATAAATTATTTCATCATTAAAAATTATATAAACTTGTCTTAACATGTTTTATTTCCTTATAATTTCTTATTTAATTATACTTTTGGTTTAAATTTTCTTTTACATCACTTAATAGCTTATGCAGCCCGTTTTCTTCCAAAATCTCTGAGAAAAACATTATATTCTTGAAATTTGAATTAAATTTGCTGATATCATCTCCTAACATGTATAATATTTTCGAACCTGCATTTATAAACTTACTTTTGGAATGGATTTCTTCTGTTGATTTACTAAATTGATAAATAACTTCATATAAGTAATAAAGTGTGCTAGCATCAAAATCAGGAGTAGAAACTTGAATAATTAGGTTATTTTTTTGATTAGAAACAACACACATTGTTTTCGATGAACCATTCATGATTTTTTTAATAATTTCCTTTAGATTTGAAGAATCTTTTGAAAAGTTACTAAATATATCTGAAATAGCATTATAAACAGTATAAATTAAATTAGGATGTAGACTAGTAAAATAAATCGGTAATTCCTCGGGTAGGTTTAATTGTTTTACTACTTGTCTTCTAATTAAAGTAAGCATGCTACCGATCTTCTTATTAATTAGGAGATCAATTTTATGAAGAAATAAGATAATCTTCGCATCCACTTCTATTTTTTTTTTAATTTCATAGATTTTTTTAATATCGTTAATGATATCTTGAGAATTTTCGATCCAAGTAGGATAATCGAAAATATAAATTATCGCGCTCGTATCTCCAAATGTCATTATTTGTTTTGCTTCATCTTCTAATAATAATGGAAGTGATTGACCAGGAGTGTCTAATAAACTAATCTTTAAATCCATAAAATCATGCACAGAATATTGAATCCCTATTGTAGCTTCAAGGGGGAATATTATCAACTTGCTGGGGTCTTCTCCTTCGAGAATTACCTTTTTGATTGTTGTTTTTCCAACTTCAGGTTTCCCTATTAAACTTATCTTGGTTGTCATTTTAGAAACACTATAAATGATTTTTTATAGACAATTATGAGTTCTTTTTATAAAAAATAACAAAAAATATATTTAAACTTGAGTATAAGAAAAAAATGAACCTAATTTTTAACAGAATTTATTGCTTAAATTTTAGAAGCTAATAAATCTATAATATCAACCAGTTTTATTTTTTCTTGAACATCTCGCGCCATTTCCTTATATGCATCTTTTAAATTTCCTATACAAAACGGACAACTAGTTGTTAATATATCAGCTCCAGATTCTACAGCTTCTCTAATTCTTTCTTTTGAAATTTCAAGAGCTAAATCTGGAAATTGACTTTTTACACCTCCTCCCGCTCCACAGCACCAAGCATTTTTCCTATTCCTTTTCATTTCGATAAGTTCAATTCCAGGGATTTTAGATATGATTTCACGAGGAATCTCGTATAAATCCATATGCCGACCGAGATGGCAAGGATCATGGTATGTTACCTTTAATTTTTCTCCTTCTTCTGTTTTAAAAGGAATTTCATTGTTATTCAACATATCAGTTAAAACTTCTGTGATATGTTTCACTTCAAAAGGTAAAGCTTCCCCTAACAACTCTGGATAGTCTTTTTTCCAAGTTCTGTAGCATCCTGCACAGGCAGTAAATAACGTTTTAGCTCCCATTTTTTTAAATTCTTCTACATTATGCTTTAAAGTTTCAAGGACAGATTTTTCATTTCCTATGCGTAAAGCTATAGAACCGCAACACGATTCATCCTTCGACATTGCAATCTCTTTACCAGTAACTGTTAAGATTTTCATCATATTTTTCAATGTATCCACTTGTCTTAAAGGCATTGTGCAACCTCCGAAGAATATAAATTCACCTTTGTCTTTTATCTCAGGGAATTCTTTTGTCCATTCGAATTTTTTAGTTTTTTCCTCTCCATAAGGATTTTTCATTGTATCATTATTCATATAATCAACAATATTTCTATGGCGATCGAGGGGTGCAAAACCAGCTTCTATTAAGTCTTTTCTCAATGCGTCCCAAACTTTCACATGATCTATCCATTTACATGTTGGAAGAATAATGTTTTCATTTTGGGTCATATGGCAAACTTCAGTACAATTACCACACTCTGAACATTGGTATACCCATTTAGCGAGCTCTTTACTTAAATGGATCTTACCTTCTAAAAGGCTTTTAAGAATATTCATCCTCCCTCTGGAGAAGTAAATCTCAAATCCTTCTTCTCCTTTTGCTTCTTTCACGGGGCATGTTAAGTATCTTCCTACAGCTGGTCTTATAGCATATCCACAATCGCCACATCCCATACAAGAAAACACTGCCTTCCATTCTTCTTTTAAATGTTTTAAATTACTCATTTCATTTATCACCCCAAAAATTAAACTTTCCTCTACTTAAAATCATATTTGGATCGATAGTTTTTTTAATTAACTTCATTAATTTGTAAAATTCTTCTGAATAAGCTCCAATATCCACCATTAAACGAGACATGAATTCTCCCATCATGTACCATTGCACCCCGTGTTTAGTTACCCTTTCTAACAAAGATTTCCAGAGGGCAAGATTTAAATCATCAATAAAATCATGAATTTCTCCATTAATATAACTCCCAAAACTGGCAAAACCGCATGTAATCTCCACATTATTCCCATCAATTAGTAGAATAGGACCACTTCCTGCAATAGGACGATTACCAGCAACTTCAAATATTTTTCGCATATCCCCGTCATGTTCCATATCCCATTGATCAATATCATCCATAATTTTAGGATATATATTAATTGGACAAAAACATTCTGCTGTTAACGGTTGCATTGTAGGAAATATTCCCCATAAATTGTGGTAGAATTGCCAATGACCTTGCTCCTCATAGTGCCATCTTGCAATATTACCTTCAGATATTTCTGATCCTAGATATTCAGTCTTATTATCTTGCATAATTTTATCCAATTGACTAACTTTTTCAGCTAATTCGATTTCTGTATTTGCCTCTACAGTATAGAATATAATTCCTCTTTTCTTTTTTAATTGATTCCACATAGGCATAACACCTTCCTGTGTATAAATTCTCACAAGAAGATCCATAAGATACATCGCATCATAAACATCAATTCCTTTGTGTCGGATTTCAGATAAAATCTTAGCGGAAACTTCTCTTTCCTTTCTTGGTAATTGAAATGTTTTATATTCAGCATATTCAGGTTTTGGGAAGACTTGCAATGACACTTTTGTTTTAACACCAAATATTCCATTATCGCCGCAAAATATTCCTGCTAAATCTGGACCATTGCCAAATCTATTGAATGGCAGTTTTGAAAATCTATTTGCTTGAGATCCAGTCTCAATAATCTCTCCAGTGGGTAAAACAACTTCTAACGAAACCAATTGATTTGTACAGGCACCATACTTAGCACAACCTCCACCACCTACTGAATGATGTGAGATACCACCTCCAATTGATGCAGACATTCCTGATCCTGGACCCATACATCCTGTATATAACCCAAATTGACAGAGAAATTCGTTTAATTTACCCCATGAAATTCCTGCTCCAACAGTTACAATAAGATTTTCTTCATCTAGGTTTAGAATATTGTCCATTCTTTTCAGATCTAAGACAATACCGTTATCTCCAATGGGTTTGCTACCCCCAAATTCACAAATTCCAGCTCCACGCGGAATAACAGGTACATTTTCTTCATTTGCAACTTTAAGAATCTCTGAAATCTCTTGGGCATCCTTTGGTCTTATAACAATATCGGGAACTCCTTGTAAAACTATATCTACATTTCGTGAATACGCATGGCGTACATAAATATCATTAGAAATGAATTTATCAGCAACTATCTTCTCTAATTTGTTATATAAATCTGACATAACTGTAATATCCCTTTAATTTTTTTAATAGAACAATTTATAATAGAAACATTAAATTACTTAAATATATTTAAACTTAAATTAATGATAGTAATTCTAAAGAGCCTTATAAGCCTGAATAAATATAAATCATAGGTGTAAGAAATTTATTATCGTGGATACATCTTGATTCGTCTGAAAGCAATTGGTACAGAATGGAAAGTTGTTGAAAAATTAACTGATTTAAAATCTACTGAACCAGATGAGGATTGGAAAATAACTTATGCAACTCCCATATATGGAGGATGGGATGTGATTGTTGAGTGCTCATTTTCAAACCTAAGAGATATTGATAAAATTATCACTTTCTGTAGGGTAGATAAAGATTTATCTCAGTGGATTGAGGAAACTACTACACTTATGGGCTCCAAGAATGATTATCCCAGTTAGATTCCCCTTAATTAATGATTAGGTTTATTGAATTGTGAATAATTTTAGAAAATACATCATTATTTGCATAATAACAATAATACTGATGATTCCATTATTCTTTGGTGTTTTTATTGAATATTTTCTAATTAAAATGATCAATTTAATTTCGCTTTTAATTTTAGTTCTCGGTGCATTTGGTCTTCTTTTTTTAGGGTTTATAATAGAGG
This sequence comes from Promethearchaeia archaeon, assembly GCA_029856155.1. Lineage (GTDB taxonomy): Archaea > Asgardarchaeota > Lokiarchaeia > Sigyniarchaeales > SOKP01 > Loki-b32. The sequence continues at coordinate 3,275 of JAHQWL010000098.1, read as the reverse complement.
TTTTCGCCTATAATGATCAAATTTTTGAATTAATTAAAAAACACGATGTGATAAACACATTAATTCATAAAAACAATAAATTTGTTATATGGATTTTATTCCTTATAACAATGCTGATGGAAGAGCTGATTTTCCGATATTATTCTATTGGTATTTTAAATTCATTATTAAATATACAAAATATCTTAATAATTTTAATCTCAAGTTTAGCTTTTTCTTTTTATCACATCCATACTTGGTTTTCTTCTAAGAATTTAAAAATTCTATTGATCAATCTGATTTTTCCATTTTTATTAGGATTATATCTTGGATATATTTTTTTTTCTTTTGGATTTCTCCCATGTATAATTGCTCATTCTATTATAGCATTTTTTTTGCATTATAACCTTTATAGACGATATTATAAGAACAAATACAAAAACAATAATTAAAAAAAAATCAAAAAAATTATTTATTTCTTAAAAATTTTTTATCAACTTTACCTATCGAAGTTAGTGGCATTTCCTTGAGGATTTCGATGAATTTTGGTATTTTATATTTAGCTAGGTTTTCTTGAGCAAATTTTAGAATAGCTGCTTTAATTTCTTCGGATGGTTTATATCCCTCTTTTAACAATACATATAATTTAACCATTTCAGAACCAGGACGATCTGGATCGGGAATACCTACAGATGAACAGAGTTCAATTGCGGGATGCTTATTCATTTTATCATCTACTTCTACACTAAATACTTTATACCCACTCACAATAATCATATCTTTCGTGCGATCGACTATAGTTATGTATCCATCTTCATCCATAACGCCTACATCACCAGAGTAAAACCAACTATCAACAAGTGCGCTCTCTGTTTCCTCGGGTTTATTCCAATAACCTTTAAATATCTGAGGACCTCTAATTGCTATCTCACCGGCTTCCCCTAACGAAACTTCTCGATTTCTATCTGTGACATCTACTAGCTTTACTTCTGTGTTCGGAAAAGGAACACCCACAGTTCCGATTTTCTTTTTTCCTAGATATGGATTCATAGTGACGCCTGGAGATGCTTCAGTCATTCCATAAGCTTCTACGACTTTTCCTTTGCCTACAACTTCTTCAAATTCATTTATACTTTCCGTAGGAAATGGAGCTGCTCCAGATATATATCCATTAAATGAACTTAAATCTACTTTTTTAAAGCGCCGGTTCTGTAAAAGCATTAGATAGAGAGTTGGAACATTATACATAAGGGATACTTTACCTTCATATTCTTTCAGTTTACTTACCATATAGTTTGTGTCTCTCGGATTTGGCACTAAAATTTGAGCACAACCTTGAGAAATTGTCTGCAGGCAAAATTGCAAACCAGCTAGATGAAAGAATGGAAATCCCGAGATATAAACATCTTCACCTGGTTTAAGTGCAGGTTCAAACCAATGATTTACAATTTGAATAATCGAGATTAAATTACCATGTGTTAAAATAGCTCCTTTTGGAGGTCCTGTTGTCCCTCCCGTATATTGAAGTAATAAAATATCATCTGGTTCAATTATTACATCTGGGGATTTATCACCCGAATAATTTTCTAAAATTTCATTATATGTAAAATATTTAAATCCTTTTAGTGGTTCAACTTTTCCATAGGGAATTTTTCCTATTTTAATTAATTGTTGTTTCATACTAGGCTCTAAATCTAATACATCACCTGCACTAGTAGTAATCACTATTTTTACGTCGGTTTTTCCCGATGAAAGAGCCTCTCTGACTTTTTCCTCGTAAAATGAATCAAGAGTAATAATTGCTACCGCACCACAATCCTTTAATTGATAAATTATTTCATTTGGTTGTAAAAGGAAATTCATCCCCGATACAGTGCATCCCGCATAGAACGTTCCAAATAACGCTACAATAAACTGAGGAAGATTTGGTAAATTTATGACAACTCTATCCCCTTTTTGTACTCCATTTTGAATTAAAAAATTTGCGAAGCTGTTGATGTATTTCTCGGTTTGGTGAAAAGTTGCACAAGAACCTTGAAAATCATAACATAAACTATCTGGATAGTTTTTCACTATTCTTCGCATCATTTCTGCTAAAGAATATATTTCAATATCAATCTCCGACTTTACATGTTTGTCATAAGATTTTAGCCATATTTTTTCCGAATATGGGCTACTTTCCATCATTTTTTCTGTCATTTTTGATCATTTTTAAAAATTTTTTTAAGCAAATTTAACTACTTTTAATAGTATTTGTATTGTAAGTTCTATATTTAAAATTAATTAAAGTTTTGAAAGTATTAGCTTGAAAGTTTATTTCCGAGAATTATCTTATGAAGATATTCCAGCTATAAAAGATATTAGTAAAGATATTTGGGAGGGTGATGATTATGTTCCGTATGTTATCCATGAGTGGCTCCAAGAGAAGGATTGTATGAATTATGGGACTTTTAAAGACGAGAATAAAACAGATTTAATAGGATTTGGAAGAGTAAAGCTATATGATAAGGATATAGCATGGCTAGAAGGAGGGAGAATAAAAGTTTCATATCAAGGTCAAGGTATTGGTAAAATGCAACTTAATTATGCTATAGAATATGCCAAAAAAATTGGAATGAAAATTGCCCAATATGACACATCTTCAAAAAATTTTGCTTCAATTTCACTTGCTAATTTTTATGGATTTAAACATAAAAAATACATGGATCTTGTTGTTGCTAACTCTGATAATATTAAAAAAATTAAAAAAATAGCGCCAAAATTTGAAGAAATTTTAGCTAAAGATGCTAGAAAGTTCTATAAGGAATTTGACATTGGCCCTGGAGATGAAATCTGTATTGGTTGGTCTTATATTCCATTAAAATATATTACTGATGAACATGGCTCATGGTTATATAATAAAGATGCTATCTTACAAAAAATAGAATTTGGAAGATCTCATAATTATGAGCTCCCTTCAGAACAAGAAGTTTGGATGATTGTGTATGGTAAACCTAAAGCAGTGAGAGATTTGATTCAATATACAATTCAAAAAGAGCTAGAAACCCAAGAATCTATAATTTTTGAGATTTTTTGCAGATCTGATGTAGTAGAACTCCTTAAAAAACTCGGATTTACTTATTACGAAGATGAACGATTTGGTGTTATATTATTTGAAAAATCTTTAATATAAAAAAAAACTTAAGTGTCAAAACCCACTCACTCGACAAATTTATTTAAAACCCGTCTAAATGCGTTATATTAGTTTCAAATTGAGCAAGATTTCCGGTATCAACCTCCCTAATCTTCCACGTTCT
>JAHQWL010000096.1 GCA_029856155.1 Promethearchaeia archaeon | reverse complement strand
CCTATTAATAATTTGAATAATCTGAAATAGAGTTAGAGATAAGCTGTAAAATGCTTCTAATCATAGGTTAGGAATGAGAAAAAACCATTATATTATGAACAATTTAAAATCCATCGAAAAATTAGCTGAAGCATAAAAATCTCAAAACAATGCTAAAGATTATAGTCTTTCTGTTTAATATTTTCTTATGATTAAAATAACTAAGGAATCTTAACAAACTATGCTGTCTACCATTAAAAATATAAATCTACTGATAATCATATTCATTAAGTAAGATAATTAAAAAATGTTTAAGATGAATAAGAAGATTATAGGAATCATCAATATTATTTTTGGAAGCTATCTATTAATAGGAAATACTTTAATGTCAATTCTATTTAACTATGCCGGTCCAATTGGGTTTGATGTTCCGATTAGTCCAGCAGATTATTGACTTAATTGGTGGAATAATTATGTATTAGTAACTGTAATAATTGCTATCGCTGGATTAATATTAATTATACTAGGTATAAGGATTCTTATTAGAAACAGTAATAGGACAATGATAATTAAAGAATCGAACCAAATTCACTAATTCATTATTATTATTTACTTATCTAAAATTTTTAATAAGTTACTCACAACAAATATTTTAAAATGTCTTATTCTTATTCTCTATTTGCATATAGAAGATTATATAAGACGTTTTTATATAAACAGTCTGGTATTCAATTCTAATCTTCTAAAGTATTATCTTATAATTTCAAGTAATCATAAGTGATTCATAAGATCATATCCCAATTCGAAAAATTCATTATTTTATGATAGTTATTACAGATATAAGCAAACAATGTACAACCTATACAGGACATATTTACAAAATCATCTTTTGTTAAGTTTAATAGCCGACAATTTTTGTCCGAAAAACCTATGCCACGTTCAACTTCAATTTGGCCATCATAACCAGATAAATTAACTACAAATTCTTGCTTATTTAGCTTTTTTTTATTTGTAAATTCTTCTCGCGCAATTCTAGCTAAACCTCCAATAGGGATTACTTTACCCTCTCTTTGAGCTAAGTAAATCCGTAAATCAAATGTATGTTTTCCTCCTCGCCAATCTATTAATGAGAACTCTGCCATCTCTTGAACGGTGTATGGAAAAGGATCACGGTTTTTCATAAACCTTCCATAAAATTCCCTTTTACTTTCGTTTACCAAATTTTTAATATTATCAGGGTCTTCATCCTTAGAAACGGCAATGACACCAACGCCTCCAGAACCCCCACTCGGTTTAATAATAAAAGATTTCTTATATTCTTTTATGAGATATTTGAGCTTTTTAATTAAATCCTTCTCATTATAAGCTTTTGTGAATAATAGATATCTAAGATTATACTTTTTGAGAATATCTTTACTCATAAAGCTTGCTAAATATGTTAAAGATTTATCGTCTGTAACTTTAAATATAGGATTCACCAAAATTGAATTTATTTTACAAAAATCTTTTTTAATTAAACCTGAGAACTTTTTATTCTTAAAACGTCTTGCAATACCATCTCCTATTAAAACACTTACCTCTTCCCTCTTATATTTAATCCAATTATTGGAAAATGAAAGAGATGTGGACAAATGCTTATAATCCGCGATTAGAAAAACGATTTTTGCTTTAAAATTTTTGTCATAATTATCTGTGTTAAAGATTTTTACAGAATATCCATTACCTTTAAGTTTTTTCCTAAAATATTCTAACATTATTACTTTTTCATGAATCAATCCATCATTAACAGTTATTCCAATAAGTATAAACACTTTATCGATATTTCTCTTGTTACTTTTTAATGCTTGATAAATTGCTTCTAAATATCCATCATATAAGAGAGCTTGTTGTTTTTCGGTAATAATTGAAAGTCCTCGGTGAGATCCTCCATTGGTTTCTAAAAGAAAAAACTTTTTCCCATCAGGCTCATCTGACACCATGAAATCAATACTACCCGCATAAAATGAGTTAGTACAATTCAAAATATTATCCTTGCTTTTTTTCATCCTTTCTAAAGCTCTATGCCTTACTTCATCAGTAAAGCTATCTTCTTGCGAAGTCCTTAAATCGCCAAAAGATACTAAATCTAATCCTAAAGATTTTCCTAAATTGATTAATTCTAAATCTGAATCTGTTATTTTTGAGGACATTAATTTTAGAAACTTAGTTAGAAGATCTTCCTCCATAAATTAAAATAATTATATCACAATTTAAAAAAATTAGTCTTCATATAATTTAAAAAAACTGAAAATAATTAACTAAATATTCATTAAATTAAAATTAGAGATACAAATATCCTTGATGATTTCCTTTAGTTGATAAACGAAGACTTCCAAGAAAGATCTTCTTTATTTTGAGCTGTTCTTTGTAGTTAAAGTTTGAAAATAATAAAATATAATTTTTTTCAATATTTACTGTAAATAGAAGTCCTACTTCTAACAACTCTGACTTTTCAGTCATTAAACCTATTATTACATAATGGTAAGGGAGATTAACTAAATCGTTGATATCTATTTCTTTTTCGATAATTTGATCCTTTTCTTTATCATATTCTGTTTTTATAAATTTCATATTATCTAGAGGAATTGATATTTTCCTAAACTCTTCAAACTTTTTAGAAAATTGACTTTGGCGTAAAAATCGTCTCTCATCCTTGTCTTTTTCATAGAAGTATTTATTCACCTCTTTAATTAAATATATTTTTCTATCTTTTCTTGAACTCGAGGAGGTCTTCTCTATGATTTCTAATTCTTCAATTGTATCATCATGAAATACTATTAAAACATCTGGATCTACAGTATTAATAAAAAAATTTTTATAGAGAATCCCCGCTTCGGTTTTTATCCAACCATCGGTGTCAATTAATATAAAATCGACATCTTTATATTTCGCAACGTAATCATAAATTAAATTCTTACAGGAAAGAGAGACAACAAATTTATTATCTCCTTTAGGGAAAGTGGCACCAATAAAAACTGTTTTCTCGGAATTAATATTTTCACTTGAAATGATGTAATCTTCAATTGTGCCAATATTAATTGTTGTGGGAATATATATAATTTGTTGCCCTAAATCTGAATCAAGATATCCCCCTTTTAGTTCTTCTTTAAGAAAATTATTTGCTAGATATTTGATAAAGGTCGTTTTTCCACTACTGGTTCCTAAAACCATTATTTTTAAAGGTTTATTAACATTCTGGTTCATTTCTTTTATTATTGAATCTTTAATTTCAATCCACTTTTCAGAGATCGAATTTTCTTCGATTTCTTTAAGATTATCTTCAAAACTAGTATATATTTCTAATTTTGAAGTATCTATCGCATATAGGGGATAAATTTGAGCACTAGGGACAATTAAAACATTTTCATCTGTTGAATTTGGTGGTGTATTCTTCTTATCTGGAAGAAATATCTTGCCAAATACATCAATTTTTCCTTCTAATAAAGTTATTCTTGCTGGACCTTTTGTTAATAAAGTATGACCTTCATTTATATTCTTAATCATAGAATCTTCCTCTTTCATTTAAAAGTATTATAAAATCACAATTTCCTTCAATTTCTCTAATAGAATTTCTTGTTCATTCATAAAAATAACGAAAAAATATTCCGAAATCTTATCTATTAAGTATATATCATTCATAATTTTAATTTTTTAAAATTACTAGAGTCTACTTCTCGATATTTTTAGTAATTTATTTATAAATATATAATTTAAGGACAAATATCTTGAATAAAATTAAAAAGTTCTGAAACGATTTCATTATGATCTGGGCTGTCTAATATTGGATGACCATTACGCTCTAACCAAATTTTCTTCTTATTTTTTGCACTAATTTTGCTAAAAATATAATCCATACTATTTTTTTTAATATCAGAATCTAAACGACCTTGAAATAGTAATACTGGGCAATTCACTCGAGGTAATAATTTTTTCATCTCTTTCAACATATATTTTACTTTGATCGCAATATTTATAGGAATCTTATCATAACCAACCCATTTTCCATCTGTATCTTTTCTGAATTGTTCTGATGAAACGCTGTGATATTTCACAAAAATTTTAAATATTGGAACTAGATTAAATAGAAATGATTGAATTCCTACAGGTGCACTAATTGTAAAAATTCCATCTAAGTTATGATTTGCTGCTAGTATTAAAGTTAAAATACCCCCCATTGAATGGCCTCCTACTATAATCTTTTCACATTTATCTCTCATAATCTTTATTTCTTCCTCCAATGCAGATTTCCATTCATTAATATGAGTGTTTTTTAAATCTTCAGGTGTAGTTCCAAATCCAGGAAGCAAGGGAACTTTGACAGTATACCCTCCTTTTGTATGCAAATCTTCTGCTAAAGGCTTTAAATCTGCACACGTTCCACCACCACCACCATGTATCATTAGAATTCCAACCTTATTTCCTTCAAAAAAAAAAGGACCGGCACCATTCATTATCATCGTTGTTTGACTACCCATCTTGATGCACTTCATTATCATGTATTAAATACCAAAAAACAATCAGAATCTTCACATATTAGAAGATTTTTTGAGAATTCTACTATGGAATATATGGCTTGAAAATATTTTATTTTCATCTATCCTCTCAATTTTTTATAACAAGGAACACACATATCAGAATTATTATATGTCATAAGTCGGCTACTCATGGTGGGTTCACCACATATCTCACATAGAACAGACTCCTCAATTTGAGCTAATTCTGGAGGATTAAATTGAATTTTATCAATATTAAATATATCTTCTGGTTTTGAGTTCAGCAAAAACTGAATTTTTTCATCTCTTGTTAACTTTTTATTAGCAAATTCCTTGTTTTTTATTGCTAATTTTATACTTTTTTGGGTCCTTCTATCATAAAAGGAATAATTATTCTTCCCATAATCTTGATGAACAAGATTCCCCTTCCCATATGTTGTACCCAAAATCACTTGGAGTGCATCAACGCTACAATTATCGTTCTCGATGACAGCAACTAACTCTTCATTTGGAGAATATTTATAACCGTTCTCTAAAACATATTTGGAAGCAAGAACACCAATCACTAACCCGGGACAAATATGACCATGAAATCTAGCAGCTTTTTCCATTAACTCCTTAGCTTCCATTTAAACCAATATAGCTTTTATTTTGATTAAATCTCAGTATAATTATGTTAGATTATGATCATTATAATCTTGCTGTCGTTAAATATACTATTATATATATAAAAAAGGTATTTATAATATGAAACTAAACTAATAATTTAAGGAAGAATGAAAGAAATTAGTCAAAAATTTCAACAGAATTAAATAATCCGTCAAAAAATAAGTCATAAAAATTTATTAGATGAATTAAATATATTTATCTTAATATTCCATATAAAAACTTATCATCATTAACATGAAATTTTTAACTGATGCAATGTTAGGCAAGTTAACGCGATTTCTAAGAATATTTGGTTTTGACACAATTTATGCTAATGATTTAATCAACTTTTTTCAACTGGATCCAGTTCCAGATGAAGGTTTAATAGATTATGCTAAAAGAAATGGAAGGATTATTATTACAAAAGATTACGCTTTATATAAGCATTACAAAGAGAACAGTATTTTTCTCAAGGGAGAAGGTATATACAACTACTTAAAGCAACTCAATAAATTGTTTGGTTTAAATTTTAAATTTAATCTTAAACGAGCGAGATGTTCAATTTGTAATTCACCGCTACAAAGAGTGGAAAAAAAGAATTCGATAAAAAAACTTGTTTTAGAAGAAACATACAATAATTATGATGAATTTTATCAATGTTTAAATCTTCAATGTAAAAAATTATATTGGAAAGGTTCTCATATTGAAGATATTGAGTGTAGGCTAAGTAATACTTTAGATTTTGATTAGTTTTTCTTATTTTTTAAAGTATTTTCCTTTGATTTCTAAGAATCTTTGTTTTGTTTTTTCAGCAAGTTCTATGTAATTTCCCTTCATATACATTCCATATGCTTGATTTAATAATTCAAGGCATTTACGATATTCGATGTTCTTGAAATGATTTTCTGAAAGGGATACTAGATAATCCCCTTTTTTTTTATAGAATTCGATAAATTGTTGAGAAGTGTCTATTTTTTTATCCATTCTATTCTAACTATCCAAAATTTAGTTTTAATTATAAGATATTTTATGATATTAATAATAATAAATTATCTATATTCTTTTTCACTTTTTTATCATTTATTTTTAGTAATATATTCAAATATTGTTTGATTTCTTGCGAAAGTCATCCATATCAATCACAGTTCCTTTTATTCGAGATTCATTAGCAGCAAACGCCATTAAATGACTTTCAAGGCATTCTCTAGCATTTGTTAAGGGTTGAACGATTTTAGGGTTTCTTAATGATTCGAGAAAAGCATCAATTAATTTTGGGTCTCCCCCACCATGCTCAGATGTGCTGAGTGATAATTTTTGCTTTAAAATAGTTTGTTTTTCTCCTGAAAAATGATTATATAAGGTTAAAGTTTTATTAGAATCGTGAAATTCTCCTATCAGAGTTCCTTCTGTTCCATCAATTCTTAGAGTTCTACCTTCTCTCTCACTAAATCCATGCATTGTAAAATTAGCTGTAACACCATTTTCAAACTCAATATTAACTACTTGGTGATCAACTACATTATTATTACAATAATAGACACATCTACCATATTGACTATTTTTAAGAATTTTTAATTTCGCTTCGTCTGAATAATCTTCTTCTTGTCCTGAATATATATAATAAACGGGCCATTCACTCCAATATCTCAATCTTTTAAAAGGGGGTATTATTTTAGCGAAGAAAGTTAATAGCTTGATATGATCCTTTCTTAACTTACCTAAAAATTTATATATTCTATTTTTTCCTTTTAGCATAATTTGAATTATTGGAATTATATCAATATATGTCCTTGGAGCGTAATATTTACATGTATTTTTTACAGGACATCCATTTAAACAAAATTTTGGAGCTCCTGGAGGTGCTTTCTCAGATTTAAAATATAATAAGTTGCCAAAAGAACTTATCTTTTTGGGAACAGAACCTACCATCCAGTACAATAAATCTAAATCATGGCAAGCTTTCGCTAAAATCATTGGTGAAGATTTTTCTACATTAGCCCATGGTCCTCGAACATAACTGTGTGCCATGTGATACCATGAAATATTTTCTCGCTGTGAAATATTAACAATATCTCCGAGCAATCCCTTCTTAATTATGTTGAAAATTGTTAAAAAAAATTCAGTATATCTTAAAACATGACTCACTCCTAAAATTCTGTCTGTTTCCTCTGCTTTCTTAACAATTTTAATGCAATCAACTAATCTATGTGCCATAGGTTTTTCTAACATAACATGATATCCTTTGTCTAATGCTATTAAAGTAGGTTCTGTGTGCATTTGGTCTTGAGTACAAATAAAGATAAGATCCGCAAGTTTTTTTTCAGAAAGTAAATCTTCCCAGCTTTCATAACATCTACTAGAAGGGATATTATGTAATTTTGCAAAATTTTCACGTCTTGATCTAATAGGTTCTGCTACAGCTACAAATTTTATTTTTTCCTTATTTTTTATAGCATAACTTCCATAGACATGAAATCCTCTCCTTCCTGCTCCTAATAAAACAGCCGTAACTAACGTATTCATTATAAGAACCCATTAGTTCAAATTAATAATTTGAAGAATTGAATTTGATAATATTTAATACCTAATTTAATTAATTATTTCCTAATTAAAGAAGTGATTATTCACTCTCATTATCTACATTGAGATTTGGGTTTTGGTCTCTAAAATTAAAAACTATTTTAGCAATTTGTCCTAAATAATTAAGAGGATTCATGGTGCGTCCACATTTACTGCATTTAAAGTCAACCATTCCTTCAATTGATACCATTATACCATCTTCACAAAAAGCACATTGCTCAAAAGACCATCTGTCTATTATTTTTATTATATCATTAATAAATTTTTCTTGTAGGGATACATTCATGCTAATTCACTTCTTATTATACACTAATTATTATTAATACTTTTTAACATTTATTTTAGATTTTCACGTGGATCACACTAACAATGGTTATCCTTTTCTTTTAAAAATCTATAATCCGGGGAATATATCCTTCAATTAATAAACAATCAAGTAAAACGTTCGCAGTCATAGCTTCTATTACTGAAACAATCCTAGGCACTATACATGGATCATGACGACCAGAAAATTCTACTTCTACGTTCTCCATTTTTTCAATATTAACTGTTTTCTGAGGAATACCTATCGAAGCAGTTGGTTTAACTGCAACTGTAAATTCAATCGGCATTCCTGTTGAGATTCCACCGATTATTCCACCAGCATCATTTTTACTTGTTTGGATTCTTCCATCCTTAAGAATCCATGGGTCATTATGTTCAGAACCTTTCATAGTACTTGCTTTAAATCCAGCACCAAACTCTATCCCCTTTATCGCGGGAATTGCAAAAATTGCTTTGCTAATCCTTGACTCGAGACTATTAAAAATTGGGCCCCCTTTTCCTTTAGGAAAATTAAACACTATGCATTTTATAGTTCCTCCCATAGAATCCTTTTGATTTTTAACCTTCTCAATTAATTCTTCCATTAACTTTGCCTTCTCTGGGTTAATAGATCTTACAAGAGATTTCTCCCTTATTTCATGTAAGTTTTTAATCTCACCTAAAAGATAATTTTCTTCGTCTCTTATATTTCCAATACTTTTTGTGTATGCGAATATAAAAATATCATATTTTTCTAAAATTTGTTTTGCTACCGCACCTGCCATCACAAATCCAGCTGTAATTCTTCCAGAAAATCGCCCAGATCCTCGAAAATCGGAAAATCCCCCATATTTCGTTAATGCGGTATAATCTACATGTGAAGGCCTTAAATAATTTTTATATTTTGTATATATTGATGAATCTATGTCTTTATTTTCAATTAATAGACAAATTGGTGCTCCGGTGGTTTTATTATTGAAAATACCAGATAAAACTCTAACGCGATCCTGCTCTAGACGATTAGTAGTTACGAATGATTGACCGGGTTTTCTTCTATTAAGCTCGTTTTGAATAAAATCTAAATCGAAATTCAATCCCGCTGGTACACCATCTAAAATAATTCCCACTATTTCTCCATGACTTTCACCAAAGGATGTTATTCTAAATATAGTACCAAAGGTATTATCCATAATTTTAAGATTTTCTACGGTTTTATTAAAAAATAGGTTTACATGATTATTTAATTAATATTATATCTATAAATTTCTATTTATTATTTAATGAATCTTAAAATAAACCCAATAACAAGGGGTTTAACTGGTGAAATCACAGCGCCCGGATCCAAAAGCTATTCGCATAGAGCATTTATTTCCGCAAGTTTAGCTAATGGTATTTCAATAATCAAAAATCCCTTAGTGTCTGGAGATGTGGCAGTTACTATTAATATATTACACTTATTAGGTGTTCGAACTCTTAAAAAAAGTGATAATACTTATATCATTAAGCGCGATAAAGACGCTTATAGATCTCCTAAAAAATCTATAGACTGCAGAAATTCTGGAACATCTATTAGAATTTTCAGCGCTTTAGCTTTACTAATCGAGAAGGGTTTAACCTTAAAAGGAGAATTTTTTAAGCTTAAACGACCAATTCTTCCACTCCTCAATGCGCTTGAACAACTTGGAGGAAAATTTAAATTAAAAGATGATAAACTTAAAATCAGACGAAAAAAAGTTTTATGTAATAAAATTAGTATTCCCGGGGATATTAGTTCGCAATTTATTACTGCTTTGCTAATGTTATGTCCTTTATTAAAATGCAAAGATAACGATTTTATTGAAATTGAATTAATTACTGCATTATCCTCTAAATCATTTATAGATATCACTATAGATATATTAGAATTGTTTGGAATTAATATTCAAGCTAATTTTGAAACAGGAAAGTTTTATATAACAAATGAACAAACTTATAGATCACAGTCATATACTATTCCTGGAGATTTTTCCTCGGCAGCATTTATTTTAGCAGCTGGGGTTTTATCTCATAAACCATCATCTGTGATTGTGAACAACTTGAACCTTAATAATTACCAGCCAGATAAAAAAATCCTTGAGATCCTAAAGGAAATGGGAGCAAATATTATTTTTGACGAAGAAAAAGATCGGGTCATTGTAAATGGAGATATAAATAAATACCCGTTAAAAGGTACTGAAATCAACTGTATTGATATCCCCGATTTATTTCCAATTTTATCTGTAATAGGTGCTTTTGCAGAAGGAAAAACAATTTTGTATAATGCTTCTAATTTACGATTAAAAGAAACTGATAGAATCTCTGCTATGGCTCGAGAACTAAAGAATATGGGTGTTAAAGTTATTGAAGAAGAGGATAAGATGACTATTTTTCATAGTGATAAATTAGTTGGAACAAAGATCAATCACAATAATGATCACAGAATTGCAATGGCTTGCAGCATTGCAGCTTTATATGCGGATTCTAGTTCTTATATTCAAAGTAGTAATATTGTGAAAGATTCATATCCTACCTTTTATGAAGACTTAAAAGAATTAGGAGTACAAATTGAGATACTTTAAAATTTTTTAAAAATCTATCTGAAACTTTTTTGTCTTCGTGCTCTAGCTTTTTTCCCTCCGAATTTCTTCGGCTCTGTTCTTCTCGAATCTCCACTCAATAAGGAATCATCATATTCTCTGAAAGTCCTTTCAATTGTTTTTGTACCAATTAATTTATATATTGATTTAGCAATTGCCATACGTACGGCATCAGTTTGACCACTTTTTCCCCCACCCTTCACACTAATTGTAATATCGCATTTTTCAACTTTTGGATGGTTTACTATTTCAAGGACTTCTTGAATTCTTAATCGAGCTATTTCTGGTTCATATAAATTTAAAGGTATATTATTAATCTTTATTTGACCTTTTGCAGGGTGCCTTAAAACAGCTCTAGCAATAGCAGCTTTTCTTTTTCCTGATGACTGAACTACTTTCATCGACATTTATTAAACCTCAATCTCATTTTTTTTCCAACCAATTCGTTGGCATAAATCTTCTAAGGTAATATACCTGTTATAATATGAAAGTCTCTGTTTCCCTACATTATCAATATTATTAGGCACTAATTTTTGATATCTATTGTTAAATCGTTCTGGAATATCCGATATATAAACATGAATTCTTTTAAGAGCCTCCTTTCCTCGTAATTTCTTTCTCGGTAGCATTTGTTTTATAACTCTTCTCATAAAAGTATCTGGTCTTCTTTCATGAAATGGTCCTCTGCGTGGATTGGTTGCTGTTGAAATATTAAGTTTTGCTAAGTACTTTTCATGAATATCCCTTTTTGTTCCACTAATAATAGCATCTTTTGCATTAATAATTACTATATATTCCCCTAATAAAGCCTTTTTAGCAATATGACTACAGAAACGCCCGAGTATTTTATTTGAAGCATTGTATAATTGATATTCGATTACCATAACTTCATCACATCTAAATATTCTATTTGATATTTCAATAAAATATTTTTACCCCTCTACCTTTAGGGTTTTGTTCTAATAATTCTTCAATCGATACTAATGTGCTTCCAGAAGATTCAATTTTTTTTTTCGCTGATTTTGAATATTCTAAACATGCAATAGTAAGAGTATGCTCTAATTCTCCTAAACCTAAAACTTTTCCAGGAATAACGATGACATCATCTTTATTTGTCTTCTTATTAATGCGATATAAATTAGCTTTAATTCTATTTTTTCTAGGGCCACTTAATTTTTTTGAGATTTTTTTCCATATTTTTATCTTGGATTTCCACAAATCTCTTATGAGTTTTCTGATATAATAGTTACTTGGGCCAGTTACTTTATGAGACATTAGAAAGCTACTACTCATATTTTATTTAATCTGATATCTTAAATTTATAATATTTTAATAATTTTTTGATTAATTATGATTCTATCTCCGCTCCCTCAAGTTTTTCAACAAATTCATCAATTTTTTCTAAGAAGATCTCAAATGTTTTCTTGATAATTGTCTCAAATGGAAGAACTCCATCACTTTCAATTGAGAAGATATAAGTATTATCTTTCCAGCTTACTTTTATAGCTTGTTCTGGACATTCATTTTGACATGAATTGCATAATGTGCATGTTTTCCAATAATCTTCTACTAACATAGGAGTTTTTTTATTTGAGAAATCATATAATTTTTCAGGACACATTCTCGACACTAAACATTTATCTGGGCATTTAGTACATTTACTATTATCAAAATCTATTTCAGGATAAAATCTGTAAAAAATATTTGAAACTGCTTGCCATTTAACATGATCTTTAGCTATTCCTAATATAGAATACGCCTCGATTATTACTTTATCATTTTTATCAATTTTTACTAGTGGAATCTTTGGATTAACTGGAATAATTTTAGGATCGTTTGAATTCAAATTTCCTGAATATATTTGTAAGGGTGTATTGGTTGTGTTAGTAACTTCACATGTTAAAGAAACTTGACAAAGAGGGCACCCATATCCCTCGCATTCGCACTCTCGTGGAAGTTTATATGTTTCTAAATCGGTAGTTAAAGGTATCATTGAAAGCCTATGGGCTATAATTTCATCGTATAAAGGTGAATCATTTTTTAAAATAATAACCTCATCTACAGCCATAACTGGTATCTCAGAAATTATAATTCTGCGAATAGCATTCGCCATTTCAACAGAGATCCCATCTACCACAAATATGAGTTTCCTTTCACTTTTTTCGAGAACTTCAAGACTCATGACTTTCATTAATTCTAAATTATAATAAGTCTTAAATGAATCGTATAAGATAAGTTTTATTATTCCATTAAAAAAATAAGAATAAATATTATTAGAAAAACTTCAAATATTCATATGCTTTATTTGGAGATTGAAAACAATACTTTATTTCTTGGAAACCTTGTCTAAATTCAGCCACGTCATTTCTTATCTTTTTAGGGTCCTTTTTATCAATTAGTAGTTTTTTAAAAAAATCAGCAATATCAACCATTTCATTTTTTCCCATACCAAGCCGAGTTATTTCAGAGGTTCCCATTCTCAAACCGCCTGGATTTTGGTAATGTCTACCTGCAGCGATGTCATATGGTAAAAGATTACGATTAAGGATAATATTAGCCTCTTCTAGTATTTTCTCAATGTCTCCACCCAATCCAATAGTTTTCTCAAAGTCTGTAATATCAACCACAATCTGATGAGATTCAGTAAATCCTTTATGTTCCATTAATACTTTCAAACCAATATCAGATAAGGCTTGTCCAAGAGCTTTGGCATTTTCTATAACATTTTTATGGTATTCCTTTCCAAATTCTAGCATTTCTGCTAATGCTATCCCCAATCCAGCAACATTATGCAGATGATGATTAGATAACAAAGCCGGAAAAGCACAAGATCTCAAACTTTCGACTAAATCTTCTCTGTTTGATACTAATGTACCATGTTGAGGTCCTGGGAGTGTTTTATGTGTACTCATCGTCATAACATCTGCTCCTTCTCTTAAAGGGTCTTGGAAATACCCAGAACCAATCAAACCCGCAACATGGGCAGCATCATAGCCAATATATGCTCCCACTTCTTTTGCAACCTCACCAAGTTCTTTAACGGGGTGTGGGAATAGAAATACTGAACCACCAAATAAAACTAATTCAGGCTCAAATTCTCTGATTATTTTTGCAGAAGCATCAATATCTAAATTCATTTCATCATTATCAAAAGCTAAATATTCTACATTAATTCCTCTAGTTGTACCAGCTGTACCATAAATTTCTCTACCACTTTTTGCGAATCTTGGTCCATGTGAAATATGACCACCACGAACGATAGACATACAGCACATCTTACCATTATTATCTGAAGTAAATGCATTATACATAACTAAGTTTGCTACAACTCCAGATATTGGTCGAACATCAGCATGTAAACAATCAAAATATTCTTTTGTAAGTTCCATGCAAATATCTTCGATTTGATCTATATAAGTGCACCCCGCATAAACTCTCTGTCCACTCCAGCCTTCTGCATATCGATGTGAAAAATCAGAGGCACAAGCTTCATCCACAGCGGGACTGGTAATATTTTCAGAAGCGATGAGAGGAATTGATTTTTGGAACCAATCGTGATGTTCTTGTAAAAGAGTTCTGATTTCAGCTACTTTTTTCTTCAAAATTAATCTTCCTTTCCATTAATTGTATAGACTATGAAAGTAATAAATCTACAATTTTTTTAAATCTTATTCAGATCTCTTAATTTTTTGATAAAATTTCTTTAAATCGATCACTAATCCTTAAAACTGCTTCGGGTAGATAAAATTGAAAGATTTTCTATCCTAATATAAGTTTTTATTCCTCAGATTTTTCAAGAATTAGTCTAGCTTCAAATAAATTTAACTTTTTCCCTGCTTTTTGCTTTTCTAGTGCTGTAGCTAATTTATCCTGTTTTATCTTTTCAATCATTTCATTTTTTTTTGAAAATTGGTTGAACTTTGGAGCTGGTTTTTGGTTATGTCTATAAGGTTTCTTCCCTTTGTATGATTTCTTTCTTTGATTCATTACTTTTAAGTATTGTTCATGATACAGATCAGCTGTTTTTTTGTTTTCAATTAATTCTTCTTCGAGTTTTTTCTTATCTTCCTTTAGTTTATCGACGTTTTGAAACTCTTTTAGCATTTTAGCATGATTTTCTTGAGATTTATCCGACCATTTATTTAATTGTTCATAGATCTTATTTAAATTGATCTTTACAATTTCAATTTTCCTTTCAATTTTAAAAATTTCACTGTTTTTCTGCTCAGATAAAAATTCTTGTTTCATTTCTGCTAATTCTCTTATTTTATCAATTATGGTATTTTCTTCAGTAATATCAAGTTTTTCCGTTTCAATTCTTCTCTCTAAATTATCAATTTTTCGTTCAATTTGTTTCATTGAAAGAATTTGTTTATTATCTTTATTTTTTGTTTCAGGTTTTTGTATAGTGTTTTTATCTTCTATTAAAGTATCTAATAGTGTCTTATATTCAATTTTTTTTTCTTTTAATTGTTTTACCTTGTCATTCCAGTAATCTCTTTTCTTTTTGTATTGATCCTTAGCGATTTTTAGAGAATTTGCGATTTCTATCTCAATATCTTGGAGATCATTTATAAATTGTTTTGTTTTTTGATTTAATTCATCTCTTTTTTGCCGTAAATTCTCTATTTGGGACTGAAGGTCTCTAAAAGAAGTTCGAGATGTTTGAGCGTTATGGGGTCTCTCTCTACTCATAAATTAATTCATTAAAGAGTATTTATAAAAAAGATTTTTAATAAGTTTAATATATTTGAGAGTTGTAGATTTTTTATATATTTTTTGTAAATAGATTAATAATGAAAGAAAGCCTTCTTATAACCAATTAAAGATATAGATACTTTAGAAATAAAAAGAGATTGCATTTAAAATGGGCTTCGAAATTATTAAAGAAAACGATTTAGTCTTTTTAATTCTTGACGAAAAACGACGATGGCTTATTCAAGTGAAACATGGTGAAAAATTCCACTCACATAAAGGAATTATTGAGTTTGATGATATAATTGGAAAGATTTTTGGGTCTGTAGTCTTTTCAAAACCTCTTGAAACTCAAGGCTATAAATTTTTTGTATTAAAACCCTTACCCTCTGATTATATTCTTCATATGGCTCGGAAAACTCAAATTATTTACCCTGAAGATGCTGGAATGATTTTACTATATTCAGGAATCGGACCGGGAAGTACGGTTATTGAAGCAGGATGCGGTTCTGGAGCTCTCACATGCATTCTAGGTAATTATGTTCAGCCAAATGGGCACATTTACTCATATGACATTAGTGAAAAATCACTTAAAAGAGCAAAGGTAAATATCCTTAAAGCTAACTTAAAAGAAATAGTAACAATTAAATATGGAGATCTGATAAGGGAAGATTTTAACCACAAGAATGTTGATGCTATTGTTTTAGATCTAGCTACTCCTTGGGATGCTATTGAAAGAGTCAAGAATTATTTAAGATTTAGCGGCACTTTAGTATCTTTTTCCCCAACTATTGAGCAAGTCAAAAAAACAGTTTCAATGATGAACAGGAATGATTTTGTTGAGATAAATACATATGAATTAATAAAAAGAAAAATCCAAGTAAAAGAAAATGCTACACGTCCAGAAGTGAGAATGGTGGGTCACACTGGATATTTAACCTTTGGGCGAAAAATAAATAATATTAAAAATCCTTATCGAGAGAAAAAAATGAAGACTAATGAATATATAAATCTAAATGGAATGCCGTTAAGAGGATGAAGGTTTTATGGAAATTAACTATGAAGATTTCTCAAAACTCGATATTAGAGTAGGTTTAGTTAAAAATTGTACAAAAGTACCCAAATCAAAAAATCTCTATAAATTAATGGTAGATTGTGGAGAGAAAGATCTAAAACAAATTGTAACAGGGATTGCTCCATTTTACTCAAGAGAGGAGTTAATTAATGAAAAAATAGTAATTTTGACAAATTTGAAACCTCGAAATATTATGGGCATTCAAAGTCAGGGAATGCTACTCGCTGCTGATTTCAAGAATGAACCCTTTCTATTAAAAATTGATGAACGAAAACCAGTTCCGCCTGGTTCTAAAATAAAATAGTTAAAAGCCCTTCATTTGAGCGCCAGTTCTAAATTCTTTCTTTTTCTTAAATCTTTCAGTTCTAAAAAAATGCCTCTTCTTTTCTGGTAAAATATCTAAATATTTTCTTAAAATATCTTCTATATATTCTTTAGTTTGTCTACTGCTTGTGATTCTATTTGGATCAGATAGATATTCTAATATTTCTTTATCTTTGGACTCATAAGATAAACCTAAATTTTTAAGAGGAATATGCACAGAATGTAAAAACCATCCCGTTTTTTTCTCTTCATGGGCAATAACTTTTAAGATATTGGCTTCTTCTTTTTTAATTTTAAAGTCTAAGAGCTTTTTCCCTGGTTTTATTATAATTGTAGCATAATCGGGAATTTTTGATTTTGGATCGTGTATCTTTTTAAGAAAATCTTCTAATCTCTTACTCATAATTGATTCAAAAAGTTTGAATAGTTGAAAACTAGATAGATAAATTAAAATTCATAAATAAATTTATTATTTAATAGATTTAGCCTAAATTCATTATTATTTAGTCGATAGTAAAATGAACTCTTTAGAAACTCCACTCTTAAGAAATCCCCTAATAAAAAAGAAGATTTGTATCTTAGGAGGGACTGAAAATTATAAGGATGAGTTTCAAAAAAAATTGAGTTCAAATTCCTTACCTATAGAAAATAAACAAAATATTGGCGTAAATATTAGCAAAATTGATTTTTCATTTAAACAATATGAAAAATTTGAATTTCTTTTATGGAATATTGATTGTAGACAACAGAGGGCTTATTTGCGAACTATTTTTTATAATGGGGCAGAAGCTATAATAATTTTCATTTCTGAGAGAAAAGTGGATCAAATTTTGTACTATTTTAATGAAATCCAAACACGAATACCATCAATTACTATAATTTTTTGCATAATCCTTGAACACTTTACTAGAGAAGATATTATTAACAGCCATTTAAAAAATAGAGATTTTGATTCAATTATAAAATCAAATAATGTGTATATTAATGAAATATCTGAGCCATTAGACATTCTGGATCAAATTTGTTCAATATTTTTAAAGAGAAATAAATATAAAGAAATGGAAAATGTTTATATCATAGACTTTATTCCTTTAAATCTCCTTTTCAATCATTCTGACATCACTGATGAATGTAATGACTATTATGAACCTGAAACACGTAATACAAATGTTATTCGAGCGATAAATACAGAACAATTGATAAAATATATTTTAAGCTTAAATTTGAAAGTTCAATTTGAGTCTGATAATTGGATTCGAGTTAAAAATAAGGAATTGGGCAACTTTTCAATTTTTCTTAAAAATGGTAATGTATATTATTATCCTAAAATATGTGAAAAATGCCGGGATAATAAATGTTTAAAATTCAAAAAGGCTCCTTTTTTTATTTGTATTGAAGCGGGAGGATCAGAGGGTTGGACAAATATTGATGGGTTTGAACAAAGTGAACTTCTCATCATAACTAAAATACTTGCTTTAAAAGAAGGAAATGAAAAAAATTTACCTAAATCAGTGTTAAAGCAAATTAAAAATTTGAATAGATGTGAAAGATTAAAGAAATGAAAAATGACTGCAATTTTAAAAACGTTTGATTTAAAGACAAAAGCATATTATGACGTAATTAATATTACGGAGCAAGTTCAACATTGTATTAACAATAGTAATATCAATAACGGAATTGTAAATGTTCATGTAGCAGGATCCACAGGAGCTATTTCTACTGTAGAGTATGAACCAGGTCTGGTAAAAAATGATATCAAAAATCTCTTAGAAAAGCTAATTCCATATGATGAACACTATAACCATCACGAAACATGGCATGATTATAATGGAGCAGGACATTTAAGAAGTTTCCTAATAAAAACTTCTCAGGTATTTCCATTTAAAAATCAAAAATTAATATTAGGAGCGTGGCAACAGATAATATTCATCGAATGCGATGAAAAAGCGAGATCAAGAAAAATATATTGTATGATTGTGGGCGACTAAGTATTTTTATAGAATTTAAAAAAATAAATAAAATTATATTTATTTAGGTTTTGAGTTTTTTATTAAATTATCCAATTCTGATATTATTAATTGGTATTTGTCACGTATTCGAATTTTCTGGAATTTTTCTGTAAGATCCATAACCGAGTTATCTAATTCCTTTACTTTTTCAGTAAAAACAGGGATTTTTTTCATTGTTTTATAAGTATTTTCTTTTAAACTGATCTGATATTCTAAATTTTCCAAAAATTTATTGTGTTCTTCTATCAATCACATCATCTCTTTTATGACTTAATTCATTGAGTAAAATCAGATTATTTACTTTAAAAAATATAAATATCATTTATATGTCATCTAAACTTCTCTGAAATCACTATTCTTTTAAGAAATGCTCCCAAGAAATTGAAATTATAAGCATAGGAATAATATTTAGATACGATCTCGATATTATAGCAAACAATATAGTTAATAATTCAAAGATTAAAATTGAAACACTCTTTTTCTCATTCGCAGAAATTTAAATTTAAATGACTCTATTATTTTATTAACTTCGATAAATTGCTTTAACGAATATGAGCTGAAAATATTTGGAAGGTTTATTTTTAAAAATTGTAGTAAGTGGGCTTGATAATGCCGGTAAAACCTCAATCTTAACTGCACTTGATAAAAAGTATGATTTTGAGAAGGATATCGTACAACTTAAACCCACCATTAGAATAGAGTATCATAAGATGAATTTCTTAAGAAGTAATACGGTATTCTGGGATATGGGAGGTCAAGAAACATATCGAGAGATTTATATCAATTATCAAGATGTTTACTTTGATTCTACTGATTTACTAATCTATGTAATAGATATTCAGGATCCGGATAGATTTGATCAATCCCTTGAATACTTAAATTCAATTTTAAGCTTCTTTGAAAAGAGTGAAATGAATGTTCCGATAATAATAACATTTCATAAATACGATCCTGAGTTAAAAGCTGATGAAAAAATCCTTGGAAATATTGAAAAATTAAGAGAAAAAATATTAAATGAATATCCTTATTTCAATATATTATTTCAGCAATCATCTATTTATGATATAATTTCTATCGTCCAGTTAGTTTCATATGGGCTTTCTGTATTTGATAAAAAGTTTTTTCAACTTTCAGAATTATTAGAATACTATTTAGATATTTTTAAATGTCAAGCTTTAATTATATTTGATCGAAGTGGTATTATCATTTCTGAATATTATAGCGATATCAACCCTGAAGTATATGTTGAGTTGCTAGAATCTATCAAAGAACATCTCTTCTTACTTAAACGGATGGATGAGGAAAAATATGAAGGAAATTTTGATTTTACATCGACTGAAGGTCCGCTCTTTTCATATTTATTAAGAAAGAAAATAAATAATGACATGTTTTTTGTGTCTGCAGTACTTAAAGAACAAGAAAAAGAAAATTTTTTTGAGCGATTCCCTGATTTTCTTGAGGATGTAATTAAGATTTTAGCACAATTAATCTAAAGCCAATGAAAACAAGGAAAATAACTTTAATCAATTTTTAGAAGGCTTCGAGCCGTATCTATTAGTTTTTCTTTTTTCTTTCTATGGTTTCTTATGAAATTTAAAACTTTCTCAACACATTCTTGTTTATGATCTCCACACATTAACTCGCCCTTAACACACATTTCAAAGTCTTTAGCTAATTTTTCATCGTCTTCTTCAAAATGATACATTAACATTTTATAAACCATGCATTTTTGAGGTTCACCACCTAATTTCCTCTGCTCTTTCAAATTTCTTCTACCACCAGTAAGAGACCCTTTAACTTTTTTTTCAATTGATTCAAGAGATTCATTGAATGTAAAATAACTATTGGGATTTCTCTTAGCCATCTTTTCTGAGCCATCAATTCCCGCTAATAAATAATGATAGGTTGCTCCTGGTAAAAAGAACTTCTTATAGTTTCTGCGTGTTAGATCTCTAGTAAGACGTAAATGAGGATCCTGATCTATCCCTACAGGCACTATTGTTGGTTGAGGGCCTTCTATAACTTGTGGGAGTATGATATCTCCTACTTGTATTAATGAAGCCATATAAAGTCCAAATGTACGCTCACCATAAATCGCGTTTAGCATATTCTGGGTGACAAGCCTACTAACTTTGAAACAAATATCCTTTACTTTTGGCTCTTTTGATTGTCTCCAAATATATGCTTTTTCTGGAGATGGATCCAAACCAAGAGCTAATATGTCAGCAATATTATCTACAGCTGTCTCTTCTGCTTCTTCCCAAGGTATTCCATTATCTTCCCAACTTTCAATATCTGCTATTCCATAATAAGCCATTCCTCCCATTTTCTGAAATTCCACGATCTCTAATGCTGTTGTCGATGTACCTAAGTGAAACGGTCCAGAAGGTTTAATGCCACTCATTACTGCCCAGGGCTGATTTTTATCTATAGCTTTATAAATAAGACCTAAATCACGATGTCCAAAAATAATTTTTCTACGAATAAAACGGTTATTAATCATTTTCTGTCTAAGGGATTCAGATATTTCCTCAATCCCAAATTCTTTAATTAATCTAGCATAATCTTCTTCCTCAAGAGTAGATGCCCCCCAAGGGTCTATTTTGAAATCCTCAGTCATATTTTTCTACTACTGTCAATGTTTAATAATAATACAAATACATCTAGCATAATAAATATTGATTACAAATCAACATAATATATAAAAATTCTATAATCCAAAAAATAATTATTCAGAGTTTTTTAAAAAATTTTCAATGAAAATTAGATTTTAATTTAAATTTTTATAAAATTTTATATATTTCTCATAATAAAATATATTGATCTTAATAAATCGCATAATTTTATTTGGATTGGTTTTTAATGAAGAAAGAGAAAGTTCTAGATGAAATTGACAAACAAATCATCCGTATACTTCAAGAAAATGCTAGAACTTCTTATAGGGAAATTCAAGATAAATTAGGAATCTCAATTGGAACTATACATAATCGAATTACTAAATTAAAAAAGAGTGGAGTAATAGAAGGGTATACACTCAGACTCAATAACGAAAAACTCGGTTATAAATTAACCTTTTTGATAAGAATCAACGTAGACGGAAAATTTACTGAGGAGATATTAAAGGATATTGCTAAAAAACCTGAAGTTTGTAATGTTTTTCACACGACTGGGGAACAATCAGCAGCCTTGATTTGTAGATTTAAAGAATCTGAAGATGTTCATAATTTCATTAGAGAATTAAACAAAAAAAATTATGTTACCCGTACAAATTCAAATATGATTTTAAAAGAATACAAAAATACGAGTTTCATCGAAATCTGATAAGCAAATCTCAGATATGCGAACTATAGAGACTCCAAAAGCATATAAGAACAATTCTTCTAATATAAAAGCAAGATCGGCTAATATTAACCTTTAATGTCATCTGGAGTTAATTTAAAATCAAATAAAATTAGTTGTCATATAAATTTGATAAAATTTTTATGACATAGAGATCTTTATAAATAATAATTCAAATTTCATAAAAAAAAGTGTAATTAAAATGTCAAATGTACCAATTATAATACTTAAGGAAGGAACAGAGGAAGTACGTGAGAAAGAAGCTCGAAAACAGAATATTACAGCAATGGTTGCGATCGCAGAAACCGTACGATCCACTCTAGGCCCTAAAGGAATGTCAAAAATGCTTGTTGATTCTCTTGGCGATGTTACAATTACTAATGACGGAGCAGAGATTCTTAAAAATTTAGACATCGAAAATATAGCTGCAAACATGATGGTTAATGTAGCAAAATCGATTGATGAAGATATTGGTGATGGCACTACTTCTGCTGTAATTTTTTCTGCTGCTTTACTAAACAACGCCTTAGAATTGGTTGAGCAAGGTATTCATCCGAGACCTATTACTCATGGATATAAGTTAGCCGCCGATAAAGCACTTTCAATTATTAAAGAAATATCAATAAAAATTTCAAGTGACGATGATGAAGTTCTTAAAAATGCTGCAAAAACAGCTATGAATTCTAAGGATATTGCTCCATTGAAGGATTTTTTTGCAGATTTAGCCTTAAAGGCAATAAAACAGATAGCAGATGAGAAAGGCAATAATTTTGCAAAGGTAAGCAACGTTAAAATCGTTAAAGCACCGGGAAAATCTCTAAAAGATACCGAATTAATTAACGGAGTATACACTCAAAAAGAAAAAGTAAATGCTATGATGCCTGTGTCTATAAAAGATGCTAGAATTGCTGTTATTAGAAGAAAATTAGATGTAAAAAAGACTGAATTTGATGCTCAAGTTCGTATTTCTAGCCCTTCTGATATTCAAAAATTTCTTGACCAAGAAGATAAAATTCTATTAGATTATTTAAAAATCTTTAAAGATTTAGGAGTAAATATGGTTGTAAACAGCAGTGATATCTCTGACAAATTTGGTGCTTATTTAGCAAAAGAAGGGATTGCTGCTATAAAAAGCGTCGGTGAAAGTGATTATAAATCAATATTAAAGGCTGTTGGTGCAAAACTTGTTGATGATTTAACCTCACTTTCAGAAGATGATTTAGGATTTGCAGAAAGAATCCATTTTGAAAAACTTGGAGATGACGAATATACCTTATTTACAGGATGTAAAAATCCTAAATCTGTGTCTATTTTGATAAAAGGGGGTCTAGATAAGATTCTTAGTACCGCCGAAGTCTCGTTAAACGATGTATTGTCAGTTATAGCTAAAATAATAGATACTAAGACTGTAGTAGCAGGGGGAGGTGCAATATATATCGAACTTGCTAAAAGAATAAGAACTTATGCGAACGAAATTAGCGGAAAAGAACAACTAGCTGTGAATGCGTTTGCCTTAGCACTAGAAGAAATCCCGAAAACCTTAATCAAAAATGCCGGATTAGCAGAAATTGAAAAGTTAACTGAATTAAGAGCAGCACATAAAACTGATGATGATAAGTGGGTAGGAATCGATACTATAACAAATACTATTGGAGATAATTATAAAAGGGGAATTGTTGAACCCGCCGAATTAATAAATCATATTATAAAATCTGGTAGTGAGCTAGCGAATCTTATCTTAAGAGTAGACAGAATCATAAGTGCCAAAGGGAGTAGACCTGAAGGATTATAATAATTAATACAATTCTACTTTATTTCTTTTTTTTTATATTTTAATAAATTCTATTCAAGTTTTTCAAAGTTTTAAAGATTTAATCTTCTCAAACTATAAATATCTGCTTGGAAAACTGAAAATATAAAAAAAGTAAAATTAAAAAAACTCAGAACTTTTCCTATAACACATCTATAATCATTATTAATTGATTTTATAATAAAAATAGATAAAAAAATTAAAATGGAAGTTATCGATAAAAATAACCTTGATAAATTAAAAGCTCTCAATAACTCTCACGTTATAAAAGTTGTAGCTGAGTTTGTTACAATATGTAAACCCTCTAAGGTTACAGTTATAACAGATTCAAAAGAAGATATTGACTATGTCAGAGATAGGGCTGTCAAACTTGGTGAAGAAGCAAGATTAAATCTGGAAGGCCATACAATACATTACGATGGGTTTTTTACGATGATTAATCATGATCAAGCTAGAGACAAAGAGAATACTCAAGTGCTAGTGCCTAAAGGACAAAAAGATTTATTTCCTTGGATAAATACCATGGAAAGAGAAAAAGGATTAATGGAAATTATGGAAATAATGAATGGTTGCATGGAAGGTCATGAATGTGTAATACGGTTTTTCTGCTTAGGGCCAAAAAATTCGAAATTTTCAATACTTGCACTTCAATTAACAGATTCGTTTTATGTTGCTCATTCAGAAGATCTTCTTTATAGAGCAGGCTACGAGGAATTCAAAGTATTAAACGGATCCGATGAATTCTTCTATTTCATTCATTCTTCGGGAGAATTAACTGGTAATCCACCAGTTA
Source organism: Promethearchaeia archaeon (assembly GCA_029856155.1). GTDB lineage: Archaea > Asgardarchaeota > Lokiarchaeia > Sigyniarchaeales > SOKP01 > Loki-b32. The sequence goes on along the minus strand of JAHQWL010000096.1, from coordinate 56,437 downwards.
CTAAAAATCTCGATAAAAGGAGGATTTATATAGATTTGAAAGAAGGACGTGTGCTTTCAGTTAATAATCAATATGCAGGAAATTCACTTGGATTAAAAAAACTCGCTTTGCGTTTAGCAATATATAAAGCTAATAATGAAAATTGGCTAACAGAGCATTACTTTATAATGGGAGTTCATCCTAAAGGAAAAAGTAGAACTTCATATTTCTGTGGTGCATTTCCTTCTGCTTGTGGCAAAACTAGCACCGCAATGTTACCAGGACAAACTATAGTCGGAGATGATATAGCCTATCTTCGAGTTTGGGAAGATGGATATGCTCATTCGGTTAACATTGAGAGAGGTATCTTTGGAATTATCAAAGATGTAAATGCTAAAGATGATCCTGTGATATTTGACGCTTTAACAACTCCTAGAGAAACTATTTTTTCTAATGTGTTTGTTAAAGATGGAAAGCCTTATTGGATTGGAGATGGAAGAAAAATCCCAGACGAAGGATTTAATTTTTCCGGTAATTGGAATAAAGGAAAGAAAGATATTGATGGGAGAGAAATACCTCTCGCTCATCCAAATGCTCGATACACGATCCGTATCGAAGAATTGAATAATGCGGATCCTAATCTCCATAATCCAGATGGAGTACCCGTACATGGCATACTTTATGGAGGCCGTGATAGTGATACAATGCCCCCCGTAATTGAAAGTCTTGACTGGGAACATGGAGTTTTTTTAGGGGCTTCTATTGAATCAGAAACTACTTCAGCAACCCTTGGAGCAGAAGGTGTTAGACAAGCCAATCCTATGGCTAATCTTGATTTCTTAGTCTTAAGTTTAGGGAAATATTTAAGAAACCACCAAAAATTTGGAAATCAATTAGATCATTGCCCTAAAGTGTTTGCGACTAATTATTTTCTTAAAAATAAAGAAGGAAAATATTTAAACGGTATTTTAGATAAGTTGTGTTGGGTTATTTGGGCAGAAGGTCGTGTTCATAATGATTATGAGGCAATAGAGACACCTATTGGTTATATCCCCATATACTTAGATTTAAAAGTACTCTTTAAACAATATCTTCAGAAGGAATATACAGAAGAAGATTATATTAAACAATTTTCTATTAGACCTAATAAGCTTCTCGGTAAATTAGATCGTATAGAAACAATGTATAAAAAAGAAAAGGATGTACCTAAATTTTTCTGGAATTTACTTAAAAGCCTGAGGAAAAATATAAGAAATTTGTTAAAAGAATATAATACGGAAGAAATTTCTCCTCTATCATTAAAAAAATAGACTTACTTAAAAAATATTTAAACTAAATATTTTAACCCACTTCTTACTTTAAATTCCTTTTTAATTCTATCCACTTCAATAAATCGTTTAATCTCTAAATTATTTAATAAATCTCGCATTTGAATCTTATCTTTTTTTAATTCTTGTGCTAACCCTTCAATATCATTCTCATATGCCCGAAGTGTTTGAAGTAATGATGAATATTCTTCATAAATATGATTTACTAAATAAGTAACTGATTCTCTTATGTTCATTCCTGTTTTTGTACTTGTAGGAAAGATTTTACTATCTTCAGGTAAATAATTTTGAGTTCGGATCACTTCTGGTGGTCGTGCGCCTTCAATATCCTGCTTATTTGCCACAAATGTTATTGGAGTGTTAGGAGGTAATAACTTACGTACAGAATTTAATATTACAATTGCACTATCATCTTTTTCTGGAGCAGCAGCATCAAAAATAAAAATTATCCCATCAGAACCTGTGGTGACAATACTTCTCATTATTGAAAATCTTAAAAGACCGGGAGTACCAAATAAGTAACAATCAAATCCATTTAACTTTACGCTTCCAAGATCCATCCCGACTGTATAAAATTTCTCATCCTTTCCTTTTGCTTCTACATTCAAAGCATTTGGATCTAATGCTTTTATGTAACTTGATTTTCCAGATTGCAACGGACCACTTACTAGTATCTTCACCAAGACTCACCAATTTTTTAATGATGCAATTGAAACTTGAATTTACTTTCCTTATTCATATATTTAAAAGGATAGTATATTTGGATAATATATTTTATTATTTATTAAATAGTTAATTTGTGGTTTAATTATTAATATCTTATTATTCATTTCAAGTTTTCGTATAAACCCCCTAAGAAAAATAATTTCTAATTAAATAAACCAATTTTTCCCCAATACTTTAAATTTTAAATAAGTTTTTTCCAATTTTCTTTCCAATAATATTTGGAATATTTTTACTTATAATTATAAAATGAGCTCTTAATTCTATCAAATTGCTTATATTACTTCAAAATCTTCAGCTCTTCTTATCTTTCTTTTACTAAAACTAATGATTTGCGCTAATAATTTTGATTTTTCTACAGACGTATTTAATTCAGTTGGTTCAATAATATAACCTTTATTTTGAGCGAGATTGTAGATCTTTTCTCCTGTTTTAGTTCTAACCATAACCGTTGTATAACCTGTTTGAGAACCTAAACCTCCAAAAGAAATATCAGCAAAATAGTTTGAAAAATTTTTACATACTCTACAAGCATGTCTCATAATATCTCTAAGGTCAGAAAATTCTACCTTTAGGGGACTATCTTTATTTCTTAAATAAATTATTAAATTGTCTTTTATATTCATCTTCTCAATATCCTCAAAAGAAAATTTGAATCTTTCTTCAATTTTCGCTCTGGCAACATCATTAAATTTAAAATTCTCATAACAAAATAATCCTAACGTATATTTAACAATATGAGCAGGAATTATATTGAGTTCTTGCATTTTTCTAATGGAGTGAATCTGACAGGGTACTCCGACCACAGCAATTTTCATATAATCGGAATCAGTAATTTTTTTTAATTCAGAAATAGTGGAAACAAAAGTATTATATTTCCCTAATTCCGGTACAGGGCCTTTTAAATCATAATAAGTACCTGCAGCTTCAAGAATTTCTTCCTTCGTTTTAGCAAAAAAAGGTATTCTCTTAAAAGAACTAATTCTTTTTGATATAAGTGCTCCATTTATTAAATTATTATCTAAAAGTGCAATTAAGATAGCTGTTACAACTCCCCCATCAGTAGCTATTTCCCGAATATTTGGATCTTTCGCTTGAGCTGATACAATTTTAAGCCAACTTCCAATTGGAGGTTTAAAATCGTATTTATTGTTTAATTCATTTCTCAATTCAAAAGTTTCAGGACATATTAAATAGCATATTCCACAATGTAAACAATTTTCTTCATTAGAATAATGAGGTGACCCATTTTCAGTCATTTCAATAGCTCCTATATCTGCTGCGGTACAAAAACTTACACAACCTCCACATTCTCCACAGATATCTTTTTCATGGACATCTTTAATGAGGTCTTCGAAAGATTTAGGCATGATATCACTCATTTTAGCTGTAGGTTCTTCAGACATACTAATTTACCTTTTCTTTCTATCTAAAAATTAATTAATATTTTTATAATACTTACAAATATTATAATTTTTATTAATAAAAACATATGAAAATGACTTAAATCGTATATTTTTTACTATAAAAATATAGGAATTTAAATTATACTTCCCGATTTCATTATTTTTATATTAAGAATTTTTCTTGTAAAAAATTGCGTTTTTAATCATATTTTGAATTAATATTCAAATGTGATAATTTAAAAAGTTAAAAAGCTTTTAAATTAATACTTTTTTCTTACTTATTTTTCAAAATCATAAATGAAAATGTTGGAAACTTTAAAAAAAGTTATATATTTCCGAAATGGTAAAAAATCTTTAAATACTAAGATCGATCTTAATTATTATATTGGAAAAAACTATTGTAATCCTTAAAAATATAATAAATATATTATTAAAAATATCAATATTTATAAAATAGATAATTAGATTCTAAAATATATCATACTAATTACTATATAGGTTAAAGATTATGCAAATGGTTGATTTTGAATTTCGAAATGAACTGATTAAAGGAGCTTTCTCACTAAATTATTGTTATCAATGTGGAACTTGTTCCAGCACATGTCCTGTTGCTTTAATCACTAATGGTGAATATAATCCTCGAAAAATTATCGAACAATCACTATTAGGGCTAAAAGATTTGTTATTAAAAGATCAAAAACCTAATGTATGGTTATGTTGTACATGCCAGATGTGTGTAGAAGAATGCCCCCAAAACGTTTTTTTGACGGAAATTTTTGAGAAAATTAAAAATAAGATTGTGTTATTAGGAGAACCTTACCCTGAGACTTATAAAATGCAAGCAATAAGTGTAATACAACATGGATTAGCAATTCCCCTAACACAACCAATCATTCGTAGAAGAGATCAATTGGGACTTCCGAATGTAGAAACTGCTAATATTAAAGAATTAAAAAAATTGTTAGATGCTACTGATTTTGAAAAAAAAATAAAACTGTTTGAGGTAAATAAATAAAATGTCTTATAGTTACTTTTTAGGCTGTGTAATTCCTGGAAGACTACCATTTTTAGAAGCATCTGCGCGAAGTACATTCGAAAAAATTGGTTTGAAAGTTGGAGATCAAGCTAAATGTTCATGTTGCCCAGATCCTACTGGTGCGGCTCAATTGGATCATGAAACATTCTTAACTTTAGGAGCAAGAAATATATGTCTTTTCGAAGAAAGTAAAAAGAATATATTAAGTCTATGTTCTGGATGTACAGAATCTCTTAAAACAGTTAAACACATTTTAGATAATGATAACGAGAAGAAAAAAGAAATTAATTTGAAATTAAAGGTAATTGGAAAAGCTTATAAAGGAAATATTGATATAAAACATTTTGCTGAAGTGTTATATGAAAATATTGAAAAAATTAAGGAAAAGGTCAAGAAACCATTAAAAGATCTAAGAGTTGCGGGTCACCCGGGATGCCATTATTTACGTCCATCTGAAATAATAAATTGGGATGATCCACTAAATCCTAAAACATTAGATGAATTAATTGAAGCAACTGGAGCAAATCCAGTTGAATACAGTTTGAAGAATGATTGTTGTGGGAATCCCGTAGAAAAATCTGATAAGGATATTTCCCTAAGTATGTTGGAGAGTAAGCTTAAAAGTATGAAAGAAGCAGGAACAGATTGTATTGCATGTGTTTGCCCCGCTTGTTATCAACAATTTGATTTCAACCAGAGAGAAATAAATAAAATTAAAAATACAAACTATAATTTTCCAGTTTTTTACATAACCGAGCTAATTGCTTTAGCTCTAGGAATGGATATGGATAAATTAGGTTTCAACTTCCATAGGATTAAAGTTAATGATATTTTACAAAAAATTGCTTAATATAAAGGAGAGGAATTATGTTGGGTAAAAATTTAAAAACAGTTATGGTTATTGGAGGGGGAATCGCAGGAATTCAAGCATCTTTAGATTTAGCTGAAAGAGGTATAAACGTCGAATTGGTTGAGAAAAATGCCTGTATCGGAGGACGAATGGCACAACTTGATAAAACGTTTCCTACTAATGACTGTTCTATCTGTATTTTAGCTCCAAAACTCGCAGAATGTTTTCGACATCCAAATATTACTTTACATACACTTTCAGAAGTAAAAAATTTATCAGGTCAACCAGGGAATTTCATTGTGAAAATCTTCAAGAAAGCAAGATATGTAAAAGCAGAAGAATGTATTAATTGTGGACAATGTATAGAAAAATGTCCAATGAGGGTAGATGATGAATTTGATATGAAATTAAGAAAACGTAGAGCAATCTATATTGATTATGTTCAAGGTGTTCCCTCAATAATGACTATAGATAAAGAAAACTGTTTATTTTTCACAAAGAACGCTTGCAGGATTTGTGAAAAAGTTTGTGAAAGAGAAGCAATCGATTTCGATCAAAAGGATGAAGAAATGGAATTAAATGTGGGATCAGTCATTGTAGCGACAGGTTATGATATATTTAATCCAAAAACTCTTGATTCTTTAGGATATGGTCGATATCCCAATGTTGTTACCGCTCTAGAATTTGAAAGATTAATTAGTGCTTCTGGACCTTTGGGAGGACATTTGACGAGACCATCAGATAAAAATGAGCCTAAAAAACTGGCTTTTATTAATTGTGTAGGTTCAAGGGATATAAAAAACAATCCATATTGTTCATCTTGTTGCTGTATGTATACCACTAAAGAAGCAATGATAGCTTATGAGCATGATAATGAAATAGATACTTCAATATTTTATATTGATCTTAGAGCTGCTGGTAAAGGTTTTCGAGAATATATTCAAAGGGGATGTGATGAATACGCTATTAAATACATTAAAGGAAAGGTAGCGAAGATATTAGAAGATGATCAAAGAAATCCTCTAATTATATATGAAGATATTAATACTTCGCAAGTGAAACAACTTAAATTTGACTTAGTAATTTTAGCTTCTACTATGATACCTAAAAAAGATGCTGGAGAATTAGCTAAAATCCTTGGAATTAAAATAAATGATTTTAATTTTTTCAAAGCAGAGAGTTATCAACCCCAAAAATCCTCTAAAGAAGGTATATTTCTCTGTGGTACTTGTAGGGAACCAATGGATATTCCAAATTCAGTAATTGATGCCAGTGGAGCTGCAGCTAAAGCTGCTGAAATGGTGATGAGGGGGTAAAAAAATGACGGATGATGATATTAGAATTGGAGTTTTTATTTGTCATTGTGGTACTAATATAGGTGGTGTTTTAGATATTTCTGAGTTAACAGAATATACCAAAACTTTACCTAACGTAGTATATAGTGATGCAAATCTTTATACATGTTCAGAGGTTGGATTAAGTGAGATAAGAAAAAATATAAAGGAATATAATTTAAATCGTGTTATTGTAGCATCGTGTTCTCCTCGAACTCATGAACCCTTATTTAGATCAACTTGTCAAGAAGCAGGTTTGAATCCCTATTTATTTGAAATGGTAAACATTCGAGATCAAGATTCCTGGGTTCATATGAAAGAACCAGAAAAAGGAACTGAAAAGGCTAAAGATCTCATTAGAATGGGTGTCTATAAGGCTGCCCTATTAGAATCATTAGAAAAAACGCAAGTTAGTGTAATTCCTTTTGCTATAGTAATAGGAGGAGGGATCGCAGGAATGAATGCTGCATTAAATTTAGCAAACCAAAATTTTAAAGTAAGTTTAATAGAGAGGGATGCTGAACTAGGAGGTTTAATTAGGCATCTAAATAAAGTATATCCTACTAATGAAGATGCTTCAAATATATTAGAAACAAGAAATTTAGTAGAGAGTCATAAAAAGATTGATGTATATAAGTCTGCTGTAATAGAAAAAATTGAAGGATATGTAGGGAATTTTAAAGTAATTATTCTCCAAAATAAAAAAACAATCGAAATTGAAGCAGGAGCTATTATTGTAGCTACGGGGGCAAAAGCTTTATCACCAGAAGGATATTATAATTATAATGGAAAGACTATAATAAGTCAATTAGAATTAGAAGGAATATTAAAAGAGAATAAAATCAGCACCAATAATACTACTATGATTCAATGTGTTGGTTGTAGAAATGAAGAACGAAAATATTGTTCTAATATATGCTGTATGACTGCTCTTAAAAATGCAATCTTAATCAAGGAACACAATCCAAATGCTAATGTTAATATAATTTTTAGAGATATTCAAACTCAAGGTGTCACCTATGAGGAATATTATAGAAGAGCAAGAGAAATGGGAATATTATTTATAAAATATTTACCAGAAAAACCTCCAACAATTAAAAAAGATTGTATTGAGGTCTATAATGAATTTATGAATCAAGTTATTGGATTTCCCTATGATCTTGTTGTATTATCAATGCCACTTGTTGCAAATGAAGATTCAGAGCAGTTAGCTAAAATGTTAAAAGTACCATTAGGAGAGAATCACTTCTTTTTAGAAGCTCATGTGAAATTAAGACCTGTTGATTTTGCTACAGACGGTATATTCGTATGTGGTTCTGCTCATTGGCCAGCAGATATTTCAGAATCTATATCACAATCAAATGCGGCAGCTTCTAGGGCAAGTACAATACTTTCTAAAGAAATGTTAGAAGTAGAAGGTTCTACAGCCGAAGTAAATACAGATTTATGTGTGGGATGTGAAGCGTGTATTAAAATTTGTCCCTATAGTGCAATATCTAAAGATGAGGAAACAGATACTGTAGTAGTTAATAAAGTTGTTTGTAAGGGGTGTGGACTATGTGGAGCTAGTTGCCCGCAAAATGCAATAACCATACACCATTTTACTAGTGATCAAATTATTGCAGAAATTGTAACCTATGGAGGTGGAGAATAAATGGTATTTGAACCAAAAATTTTAGGTTTTTTATGTAATTGGTGCTCTTATGCTGGAGCAGACTTAGCAGGTGTTAGTCGAATCCAATACCCAACAAATGTCAGAGTTATTCGAGTTATGTGTTCTGGAAGAGTTGATCCCGTATTTATAGCTGAAGCATTTATGAATGGGATTGATGGAGTACTTGTTTTAGGATGCCATTTGGGAGATTGTCATTATATAAGCGGTAATTATGAAGCAGAAATAAAAATGAAAATGTTAAGTAAAACATTATCAATGATAGATTTCTCTGATCGAGTTCGACTTGATTGGGTTTCTGCAGCAGAAGGAAATAGATTTGCTCAAATAGTTAGTGATTTTACTGATCATATCCGTAAATTGGGACCATCTCCAGTTAAAAATAATAATGTAAAGAAAGAAATAATTGATAATCTAAATGCTGTTAAATTTGCCCTATGTGATTCAAGGTTAAGAGCTTTAGTTGCTAGGCAACGAGAATTAACCACAGATGGAAATGTATATGGAGAAATAATACCAATAGAAGAATTTGAGGAAATACTTGATAATGCTATTGAAAATGAAATTATTCGTCATAAAATTTTAGAAAAAATTAAGAAAGAAGGTAAATCTGTCCCTGATATTGCAAAGGAAATTGGTGTTGAATCTCACAAAGTATTACGACATATTGTAACTCTTCGAGCTCGAGGTTTAGTTGATGTTGATCAAATAAATGAGGAAATTCCCACTTTTATATCAATTAAAGAGGTTTAAAGATGGAAAAAATTGGTGCAGTTCTAGTAATAGGAGGAGGAATAGCAGGTATCCAAGCTTCAATGGATTTGGCAGACTCAGGCTTTAAAGTTTATTTAATTGAATCTTCAATGAGTATAGGAGGTGTTATGTCTCAATTAGATAAAACTTTTCCTACGAATGATTGTTCTATATGTATCCTCGCTCCTAAATTAGTTGCTGCGGGGCGTCATGAAAATATTACACTTTTAATTAATACCACTTTAGAAAAAATTGAAGGAAATCCCGGAAATTTTTCTGTAGATCTGCGACAAAATACGTTGTTATTAGATCAAGAGAAGTGTACTGGTTGTGGGGTGTGCGCACAAGAATGTCCTGTAGAGGCAATCGATTTCTTTAATGAAGGATTATCAAATAGAGCAGCAATATCTGTAAAATTTCCACAAGCAGTTCCATTGGTTTTTTCGATAGACCAAGAAATATGTATAGGATGTGGTTTTTGTAAAGGAGTTTGTAAAGCTAAAGCAATAGATTACACTCTTGAAGATAAATTTACTACTCTGAATGTTGGAGCTATTGTTTTAGCACTTGGGTTTGATGAATATGACCCTAGTCTTACCCAACAATATGGATACAGTAAATATTTGAATGTAGTCACTAGTATTGAATTTGAACGGATTTTAAGCGCAAGTGGTCCTCATTCGGGGCTTATCCTCAGACCGTCAGACGGAATAATTCCAAAAAAAGTAGCATTCCTACAATGTGTAGGGTCTAGGGATAAAAAACATGGTGCAGAATATTGTTCTTCAGTTTGTTGTATGTATACCGCTAAAGAAGCTGTAATTGCGAAAGAACATATGGAAATTATTGAACCCACGATTTTTTCAATGGATGTGAGAGCTGTTGGAAAAGATTTCGATAAATATATTGAACGTGCTCAAAATGAATATGGTATAAGATATATTAGAAGTAGAATTTCGGATACTAAGGAAATACCTGAAACAAAAGATCTATTACTTCATTTTGAAAATGAAGATGGAAAAGTAGTTAGTGAGGTTTTTAATTTAGTTGTTTTAGCAGTAGGAGCTTTACCAAATCATAGCACAAAAGAGTTAGCAAAAAAATTAAATATTGAATTGAATGATTATGATTTCTGTAAGACAAAACCATTCTCCCCCGTAGAGACATCCAGAGAAGGAATTTATGTATGTGGTATGATTTCAGAACCTAAAGATATTCCAGAAACAGTTGTGGAGGCGAGTGCTGCCGCAGGTGCAGTGAATATTCTTTTATCTGATGTTAGGAACACATTAATCACTGAAAAAGAATTACCAAAAGAAATTGATACAAGTGGAGAACCACCTCGCATCGGTGTCTTTATATGTCATTGTGGCATTAATATTGGAGGAGTTGTAGATGTTCCTGAAGTTGTCGAATATGCAAATCAATTACATGATGTAATTTACGCAGAAAGAAATTTATATACATGCTCTGCTGATACTCAAACTAATATTAAAGAAAAAATCAAAGAGTATAATTTAAATAGAGTAATAGTTGCTTCATGTACACCAAGAACTCATGAACCATTATTTCAAGAAACCATTAGAGAGGCAGGTTTGAATAAATATCTCTTCGATTTAGCAAATATACGTGATCAATGTTCATGGGTACATATGCATGAACCAGAGAAAGCAACAGAAAAAGCAAAGGATTTAGTGAGAATGGCTGTTGCAAAAGCTCGAAAATTAGTCCCTCTTCAAGAACAACAAGTAGAAGTAATTCACAAGGGAATGGTAATTGGAGGAGGTGTTTCTGGGATGTCAGCAGCTTTAAACCTTGCAAATCAAGGATTTGAAGTGTTCCTCGTAGAGAAAAGTGAAAAATTAGGGGGTTTTTCTAATAATATTTATCAAACTATAGAAAATTATGACGTTCAAGAATTTCTTGAAGATTTAATTAAGAAAGTTAACGATCATAAGCTCATTAATGTATTTCTAAATGCTAAAATTAGTTCAATAGGAGGATATGTTTGTAATTTTACAACCAAAATTACTTATGGTAAAGAGAAACAAAAGAAAGAATTCCAGCACGGTATTATTATAGTTGCTACGGGAGCTCAGGAATATCAACCTAAAAATAATGAATTTCTTTTTGATAATGATAATAGAGTTATATTACAATCAGAACTTGAGAAAATTCTCTTTACTGAAGAAGAAAAAATTAATGATCTAAAATCAGTCGTAATGATCCAGTGTGTTGGATCAAGGAATGAAGAGCATCCTTATTGTAGTAGAATATGCTGTAGTGAAGCCATTAAAAATGCATTAAAAGCAAAAGAAATTAATCCAAATCTTAATATCACTGTTCTATATAGAGATATAAGAACTTATGGTTTTAAAGAAAAATATTATAATTTAGCAAGAGAAAAAGGAGTAATTTTTCTTAGGTTTAAAGATGATAAACCTCCAGAAATAAAGCTAGAAAATGGTAAATTAGCTATTTATATAGATAAACCGGATATTGGAAATATCAAGATAAATGCGGATTTAGTCGCTCTAAGCGCCGGTATAGTTGCTGATGGCGAAATAAACGAAAATATAGCAAAAATGTTGAAGGTTCCTATCAATGATGATAATTTTTTCTTAGAGGCTCACGTAAAGCTCCGACCATCAGATTTCGCTACTGATGGTATCTTTTTATGTGGTACTGCTCGTGGAACTGCAACAATAAGTGAAAGTATAGCACAAGCAATGTCTGCCGCCTCTAGAGCCACCACAATTTTATCTAAAGATATCTTAATAACTGAAGGTATCATTTCTAAGGTTGATCCTGCTTTATGTATTGGTTGTAATAGATGTGCTGAAGTTTGTAATTATGGTGCAATTGGTGTAAAATATGAAGAAGGTTTAATGATCTCTGAAGTTAATCCTTTACTTTGCAAAGGTTGTGGAGATTGTGCTGCTGAATGTCCCGCAGAAGCTATAACAATGAGTCACTTCGGACGTATTCAAATTGAACCAATGATAACTGAAGCTGCAAAAACTTCACTTTCAGATGGACGACCAAGAATTGTTGCTTTTCTCTGTAACTGGTGTAGTTATGCCGGTGCTGATTTAGCTGGAGTAAGTCGGTATCAATATCCTCCAAATATAAGGACAATAAGGGTTATGTGTTCTGGTGGTATTCCAAAGAGCTTCATATTGCAAGCATTTTTAGAAGGTGCTGATGGTGTTTTTGTTGGTGGATGCCATCTCGGCGATTGCCACTACATCGCGGGAAATCAAGATGCTTTAAGAAGAACTAATGAAATTGAAAAAATATTAGAATCTCTTGGAATCAATCCAGAAAGGTTCATGCGAAAATGGATCTCTGCGAGTGAAGGGAAATTATTTGCTGAAACCATTACAGGGTTGACCGAAAAATTAAAAAAGTTAGGTCCTATTGAAAATGACTATAAAAAAGAAGAAATTCTTATAACAAAATGATTTAATTATCAAATTAATAAAATTAAGAGTTTTTTAAAATGATTATAACTAAACAAAAAGATATTGAAGAAATATATGAAATGATAAAACCATATTCAAAAATTCTAGTGGCTGGTTGTGATGGATGTTGTCAACCTCCACGTTCAATTAATGAAGCAAAAGTATTAGCACAAATGTTAGAATTAAAAGCAAGGAGTAATGGAAAAGATTTAAAATGGAAAGCCATCACAGTTTTAAGACAATGTGATGACAGAATTGCTGCTACAACATTAAGACCGTTTATTGAAGAGTATGATGCAATTGTTTCATTAGCATGTGGTTTAGGCGTAGGAATGTTAAATAGAATCATTCCTACAATTCTCACTTTTCCAGCACAAAATAGTATGTTTGGAGGTGTAGAGAATAATGGAGAAAATTATTTTGCTGAATATTGCGAAACATGTGGGGATTGTTTACTTGGAGTTACAGGAGGTATTTGTCCGATGGCGGGGTGTGCTAAAAACCTGAGTAACGGTCCTTGTGGAGGACAAGTCGATGGTAAATGTGAAGTTGGAGGATATATATATGATTGTGCTTGGGTGAAAATGTGGGAACGTCTGAAGAAATTTAACAGATTAGATCTATTTACAACATATAGACCACCACGTAATTACCGCATATGGTCGAGTCCACGATTTTTACATATTTATGAACCAAGTTCAAATGTGGAAGAACCGAAAAAGGAGGAGAAAGTATAAAATGCCAAAAAGACCCGCTTATAGTAATTTAGTAAAGAATATTAAAGAAGGAAAATTTGTATTCACTGGCGAATTAGAACCTGAAAAAGATTTTGATTTAACACATGTTCTGAAGTCTGCAGAAGCAATGAAAAATACTGGAAAAATCGTTGCCGCTAATGTTACAGATGGTCCTCAAGGAGATGCTTATACATGTTCCATGGTTCCTTGCTATCTAGTTCAAGAAAAAGTCGGATTAGAAGCTATCTGGCAGATGACTGTTCGAGATAGAAATAGAATTGCTCTATTTGGTGATATTTTAGGTGGTGCAATTCTCGGTCTTAAAAATCTACTTGCATTAACAGGTGATCATTCTGCCCTTGGAGATCACCAAAATGCTAGACCTGTATATGATCTAGATTCTACTCAATTGATAGATCTCGTTTCAAAAATGGTTGATGAAGGAACTGATTTAGAAGGAAATGAGATAGTAGGAGGAAAACCGCAAATAAACGTTGGTTGTGCTGCAAATCCAAATTCAAATCCAAGAGAGCCAGAAATTTTAAAAGTTGGGAGAAAGGTAGAAATAGGAGCAGATTTCATTCAAACCCAAACTTCATTTGATATTGATGATGCTAAGGAGTTTCTAAAGGAATTAGAAAAATATAATACTCCAATTTTACTTGGGTTGTTTCCAATAAAAAACTATGGGATTGCGTGGTATTTTAATGAATATATTCCTGGTGTTTCTGTTCCCAAAGATTTTTTAAATGCTCTAAAGGCAACTAAAAAAATAAAAGATAAACAAGAAAAATATGCTGCGATCGATAAAATTAATCTAGAATTTTACGAACCATTTATTAAAGAAATCAAGAAAACTACTAAAGCCGCAGGTATTCATTGCATGGCAGTCCACTACGAAAGGTTATTTGGACCACTTCTCAAAGATTTTTGATATCAACAATACTTAATAGAAAATTATAATTTTCTTTAAATTTAGAATATAATTTTTTTTGAATTTAGTAAAAAAAAAATATAAGAATGAATAAAAATGAAAAATTTAGATGATAAGGATAAAAGAATCCTTGAAATGCTTCTTGCGGATTCTAGAAGACCATATCACGAAATAGCAGCAGATGAAAAAATACAATTATCTGAATCGACTGTAAGAAAACGAGTTATCAAACTGCAAGAAGAAGGGGTAATTGAAAAGTTTACTATAAAGATTTGTCGCGAAGATGAGAGATGCATTATAGTATTCCTCACACTTATTCCAAAGAGCTTAGCTGAGACAAAAGAATTATTAAGAGAAGCCCAAATTCTACCTCAATGTGAGGAGGTTTATTTTCTCGCGGGAGAATGTGGTGTTTTAATAAAAGTCAATGTACCTGAAATAACTGAGCTAGATGCGTTAATAGAATCATTTCGTGCCCGTGCAGATGTAAAAAGTGTTGAGAGAGTATGCGTAGTTTTAAGACCAATAAAAACCCTTCAACAACAATCGGAAGTTCGAGTTTTATAACTATTTTTTGAATGCTTTTGTAAAAACCATCTCATCACTGATGACTTGCCAAGTTCTCCAACCATTTTCAACCTTTTTTCTAGCTTCCTTAATAAAGGCATCATAACCAATATCACGACATCTTTTCAAATTATTACATGTATCTCTACTATATCTCATACAAATCATATTAGTCATTTGAGCTTTATTTGCCATTGGTACGGGATTAGGATCTTCATTTGGACAAGGAGGTTCTGCTGAGGGATCATAATCATCACATTCAGCACATGTCCAGTACCCTTTGGCTTTAACACATTTCGCAATACCACAAAATTGTGATGCAAACCCTCCGATATAACATCCAGGACACTTTCCTTTATCACTGACTTTAATGAATTTATTTATTGTCTCTAAGGTAACGTTTATTTCTTCAGGATTTAATCCAATTGCCATACTAGTATCTACCATATTTCCTCCTTCCCAAATACTTTTAAGTTTTTTTGCCGCTTCTAACCCTTCTCCAGTATAAGTATCACATCCTAAACAGACAATACCACATGGAGCAAGAATTCCTCTATCTTCTTTTTTAACATCTTCTAATTTTAAACTCATAATTAATCACTTAATTTTAAATATAAATATAAATAATTGGTTAAACAATACATTTTTTATAAAAACCTACTCCCTAATGATAAATTGTATTTGTTGAATTTTCCCGTTTTTAACTATAACTTTATCTTTACGTATAGCTTTTTCTGCTGAGATTTCTATATAAGGGCATTTTATAAGGCAAGTTCTAGATCACTCACAAGGTTCTTCAATAAACTTCACGAAAACCACTATTATAATAAACTTCTATCATTTTTAGTAGTTTGAAATTAAAACGAAGAAAGATTTATTCTACTTAAATGTTAGAAATTGTAAATATAATAGCATAAATATTTCTACATGACAATTACATTAAGCAAAACATTTTTAAAAATAGTAAATATTTAAATTCACTTTATATTCCAATATTATTCGTGATAGAAATGAGAAATATTTTAGATAATGTTTATATAGTTAATCCATATGATCCTAATGGTTCAGGGTGCTGTGTTTACATGGTCGACACCAAAAGTGATGAAGGTTTAATCTTGATTGATGCAGGAATGGACATTGAATTACTGCGGGTTATAGAAGAAGATGGATTTGATCTAAAAGATATTAAGCACTGTCTTATAACACACGGGCATATAGACCATTACGGTGTCTGTAATAAACTTAAAGAATTTAACAAGGATATCAAATTTTATGCGCACGAGCTAGATGCTGAAGATAATGAGCTAAAGATAAGAGATCCTAATATTGCTCAAATGTATGCAGATTATAAATATGAACCTATTAAAATTAATAGAATTATAAAAAATGATAACGAGATTTTGAAATTTGGGAATTATGAGTTTAAATGTATTCACATTCCTGGACACACTCCCGGATCTGTAGCATATCTTTTAGAAACAAGTGGTAAAAAGATTCTTTTTGGTGGAGATCTGCCGGGAATAGCTATTAATTTTCAAGGAGGGAATTTAGACGCTTATCTCAAATCAATGCAAAAATTACTTGAGTTAAAAATCGATATATCGTGTGAAGGGCATGAAGATCTTATAGAACCGGCAGAAAAAGTGTTGAAATTTATTAAAGGGTATATGGAACTTAATAAAAATCTTAATACTGTTGTATTAGAAAATCCATCCGATATTAAAGCTTTACTTGAGTTGGCATTGATATCTTATGAGCTTGAGTTCTATGAAATGACATTAGATTTTTGTAATTACTTGTTAGAAATTCAACCTGAAAATGAAAAAGCTCAAAAACTACTTAAAGAAACCAAGAAACATAATCCTACAAAATTTGAATGGATAAAAAACTTCATTAACCGAGCTTCTGGATCAGAAAATTAAGTGTCAATTTATAGCTGAAACTAATCTATGTTTACAAAATTTCCTTAGTATCAATCTCAGTACATCTTCAAAACAATCAAGTATTCCCTCTCCACTAACCGCAATAGTATATTTTGATTCCATATTCTTAAATTTGTGAAAATCAATTTCCTTTAAGAAATCTCCAGGACTGAATTTCTCTGGTAGATCTTGTTTGTTAAATGCAATTATTATTGGAATATCATCAATACTATCTCTAAAATATGACATAAGTTCATTCCAAGAAATAAGATTACGTTCATATACTTCTTCTTGAGAATCTAACACGAGAATGATTCCATCAACTGCTCTTAAGGTGATCGGTCTGGTAATCAAATAGAAATCCTGGCCAGTTGTAGTATAAATATGGAGTTTCAACTTCCATTCTTCATTTTGAAATGTAACTGTTCCATAATCGAAAAATAAGGTTCTTTTTACTGTACTTTCGATACTTTGTAATGCTTCATCCTTACCAAAGTGAGAGAATAAAGCTTTAATAGAAGTAGTCTTACCTGAATAAGCAGGCCCAAAATACACGATTTTTATACTGATTGTCTTGTCACAGTGATCAATAATCATGAACATAATTCTAAAATTACATTTTTAAAAGCCAATTTTTTTTAGAAATCGTTGTAATGTTTAATAAATCATTTATACATCTTTAAAGAAAAAGAAAACAACTAATACGATATTAATTATCAATTAATTCAATACCACAAAATTCACAAAATCTTTGGTTCTCGTAAATAATAACCGTACCACAATTATTACATTTACTTATTTCTTCTTTTGGATACATTTCTCGATAAAATTGCAATTTTAAATTATTCATTAACCGTGCAAGCATCATCAGATATTTCTTATCCATACCTAGGGGAGTTATTCCAATATAACCTTTTTTCAAAAGAACATGTAATTCTGTGCTGTTCCCTCTATCATGCAACTTAATTGAAATTTTAACGGGTAAAATTGAAGGCTCAGCACGAATACCTCTTGTATGAGCTTTTAGCCTAGAGCCATACATTCCCGTTATTACCTTGCTATTCATTTCTTTTATCTTAATTTGATATTGGTTAACAAAATCCATAATTCTTTGATAAATTTCATTTTTAGGAAGGTCTGTATTGATAAGATCCATTAATTCTAATTTTTTCATTTTAAAAACTCCTTATTTGTCTTATATCTTCTTTAAATAAGGCATATAAATTATTATTAATTAATAAAATGGAGTCCAGTTATTAATTAGAGCCCACATTTTTATATAAATGATCTTACGGATCAAAGATAAACTAATATAATTTAAATATTAACAATCAAGGGTAGAGTATATATCATCTGTTATTTAGGACTTAAATATTCTAAATAAAATACAAGCTGGAAGCCATAGAAAAAGATTAAAATGATTGAAGAAGCCCGAATTAAAAAAAATCTTAAAAAATTTGCTTTTCCTCGATTATCTGGAACTAAATTTGAATTTGAAGCATTTAATAAAATAATAGAAGAAATTGAAAACCTTAATTTGCAATTTGAAGTCCAAGGTTTTACTTTCAGTTCGTTTTATTCGAGAATATATCCTAAAATCACATTTTTATCCGTTTCGCTAATATTATTACTCCTTTATTTGAACACATCTATGATTTACTCTACGATAATAATCCTTACATTATTTGGAATTGTGATTACTTCGATTATTTTTACAAGAAAACCAGAGAATATTCAAATCATACCAAAATTCAAATCACAAAATCTACTAGTAAAAATTAAACCTTTTTCAAATGAAATAAAAAATATTGGCAGAATTGCATTGTTCGTGAGTCATGTGGATTCTAAAGGACAAAGATTCAAGGTCGGATTCCGAATAAGAATAATTAAGTTTTGGATCGCTTCATCAATTATTCTAACATTCATTGTAATTCTTAAAAATTTGATAATTATTGGATTTGAACTAATATTTTATATTATCGGGCTATTTCCTTTAATAATTAATATTTTTTCCTCGATATTGATGCTTCTTAACACTACGGACAACAGTTCTAATGGTGCAATTGATAATGCTTCTGGCATAGCATGCAACTTAGAACTGGTAAACTATTATTGCATTCCTGAAAACAGATTACAAAACTATCATATATGGTTTCTTTTTACTGGAGCTGAGGAATGCGGAACAATGGGTATTAGACATTTTTATAATAATTTGGTAAATTTTGATCCCAGCAAATCGCTAATATTTAATTTTGAATCCATAGCTAAGTATGTTTTATTATGGCCTGGAGAAAATGAAGGAGATCATGCTAAAGATATTGATCATAAACTTTTGAATAACAAAAGAAATCTTCCCATTAATCATTACCCTAAAGAAAGGGTTCTAGGTACGCATTCCGATGGAGGTTTTTTAGGAGATAGGGGTCTTCAAGGATTTGGAATTGGTGGTGTGGAATCATATGCTTATATGCATACACCTAATGATACAATTGACAAAATTGATGTAAAAATTTTAGAGAAACTATGTTTGGTTCTTACAGATTCTTTAAAAGAGCACGATGCTCATCTTATTGTCTAAATTTAAGCGGTTTAATATTCAATTTTTATTCTGTTAAATATTAATTTAACTCTCTTTATAAGGTTTAAAAAGTACCTAATCATTAAAAAAAGGTTGAGATCTAAAATGAATTCTCTAAATGTTAAAATTTTTAAAGAAATTCATGCCTAATTCATCCTATAATAATTATAAATTTAAGCGTGATTAAAGTGCCTAATAATAAGTTAAAAATTGGAGTATTAGGATGTGGGACTGTAGCCAACATTGGACATTTACCAATATATCATAAATCTTCACTCACAGAGATAGAAGCGGTTTCTGATCCCCTCGAATCTCATCTTAAACAAGCTCAGAAGCTTTATAATGTTCCAAAAGCATATAAAAAACCAGAAGATCTATTAGATGACCCGAATATCGAAGCTGTAAGCATATGTTCTCCTCATTGGGCTCATGCTGAACAAGTTATCCGGGCTGCTAGGAATGGAAAACACATTTTATGTGAAAAACCTATTGGTTTAAATTTAGTAGAAGTTAATAAAATGATTAAAGCTGTCGAGAAAAATAACGTAATTTTCCAAACGGCAACTCAAAAAAGATTTGATTTAGGATTCCAATTTATAAAAGAAAAAATATTTAAAAAGGAAATTGGCGATATAATCCAAGCTTCAATTTATTGGTATCATTCTATGCCGGATCTTGGATTGAATCCAAGAAACGATCTAATACAAGAAGTTGGATTATGGAGGTTGACAGATGAAAAGTGTGGAGGCGGAGATCTCATAGATCATGGACCTCACTATTTTGATTTACTAAGATGGTGGTTTGGAGAAATAAAGAGTGTTAGTGCTCAAATAAGGCGGGTACATAAGACTAGAGCCTATGAAGACCATTCTACAGTTTTATTATCATTTAAGAAAAGCGATATTACAGCGATATTTGAGCGTTCCGAAGCTTATTTTGGCAGTGTCTATGGGGAAGAATTAGGTAGAATTCATGGAACTAAGGGAACTTATTTTTTTGATGTTCCACATGAGTACTCCTTAAAACCAATGACATTAAAAAAACATTTTAGGAGAAATAAGACTAGTAAAATTTCGGAAGTTGAAACTACATTTCCAAAGGATCGTTGGAATCTTAGCTATGCTCGAGAGATACGAAGTTTTATAAACAATATTTTAGGACGCTCGAATGAGGATGTTGGTTTTCCTCAAGAATGGATCCCAACTATATATGATGGTAAAGCTGGTTTGGAAATTGTTTTAGCTTCATATGAATCGCAACGTACGCAAAGCACCATACAATTACCTTTAAAGGAATATAGACCACTTGTATGGCATTAATTAGGAATCTTTCTAAATTTCATTTTTCCAAAACTTAAACAATACCCTAAGTCTTAGATATTATATTTGAATTTTAATTTTAAGTATTCAATTTAATCGCGTAAGCACTATTTTATTCTAATAAATAACTGAAAGAAATAAAATCGTGATTTACTTATTTATTTTTAAAAAATACATAATAAAAATAATAATTAAACTAAATGGTATCGAAAGCTTTTAACTCAAAAGAATTAGAAGAGATAAAGTTAATTAAAATAGGTAAATGGGATATAATCTCTGAATATCATCGTATTGACTGGCTCAAAGCTGGACATAATGAAGAAGAGGCAAAGATCCATGGTATTGTAATTGCTATCGTTGGATATCAAACACGCTTAGGAAAAGAAACTCAGAAATATAAATTAGAACAAAAGGGAAAGGAAAAAGGTTTATCAATAACTCATAGAAAGCAGGAGAAATGGATAACTACTAAAGAATTTGATAAAATTATTGATAAAATTGGTGATAAATACTATAAAAAGGTATTCTCTCCCGCAATAGAAAATTTATACAACAAGGGTTACTCTTATGATGAAGTAAAGAAAGCAGTTGAAATCCCGTCAAAAATAGGAGCGAAAATAACTCTAGAGAAATTTTTGCCTTATCTATAATTAATAGAAAATTTCGGAAATATATTGCCTCAAGATGCCCTTTTTTAGCTTTATTTAACATTTCATTATTCATCTAAAACACTTTTTCAAATTCAAATAAAGCATAATTAATTAATTTTACAAGTAATTAATATTGATATTTAAAGAAATTGCTTTAAATCTATTAATTCCTGCTAAATCATTCCATTTAGAATTACTATGGCTGATTTAAATCCAGAATGTCCCACTTGTGGATAATTAAATAAAATTAGGAAAAATGAATAGGTATTGATTGACAATAAATAAGACACCAAGTCTTTTTCATTTAGATCCAACCCCTTCTTCTCAATATTTCATATATTCCTACAAACAAAGGAACTATGAGTATAAAAGAGGCAATGAAAGGGTCAGGAAAACTTATTAACAACAAAACCATGAAAAGCACAAGGGATATCATTATAACCATAAGAATAGTACGAATATCTTGATTAATTCTTATATTACTACCAACTTTTTCTCCTAATTTTTTTAATTCCTCAATGATTTCTTCTTCCTTCATAAACATCTTTTACTATATACATTTGGATTTAACTAGTGTAATTTTCGATAATATTTAAGTTATTAAACTTGGAGGAAAGAAAAAAGCCGGTGTACACAACCTAAATCAAACAATCTATTATTGAGCCACTGAGTTGAACTGGATCCTAAATTTTGCCGGGTATACTGATTGTAATTATGGCAACCTAAGTTCGGGACAGGATAATCCACTCTTGAGATAAATAATTAAAATTAAGCTATAAAAAGAGTAAGTTCAAAAAATATGCTAAAGATAAAATGCAATCAATTTATAAAAGAAACACTTTCTCGGCTTCCTTCTCGTCAAACTCTAACTCCCGCAATCGCATCCGAATCTCCCGAGGAGTAAAAGAAGCTTTTAGCACTTCTAACACATTATCATGTAAAGCTTTCAAATTATCCCTCGCTGCTTGATGATAGAAGTCCTTCTCGTTAAAATACATGTTTAAAATTTCAGACAAGTTTTTGAAGCCCAATCACCGTACTAATATGCTTCCTCTAAGTCTCCCTAGTGACAATTTTTTCTTTATATAGTAGAATTTATATATATATCACAGAAAATTTTATATTAAAAACATTAATTGAATTATTTTGAATTATAAAAATCCAGTAATCATAATTAGAGTGTTGTTAAAATGAAAAAATATTGGTGGTTATTTCCCTTTTTTAGCGGAATACTAGCCCTAGTTGGAATATTAACTCCAATTGCTACTCTTTATACATATTTTAGCATTTGGATGTGGGGATTAGTTTTTCAAAGAAGTTCTAGTAATCAAATTGAATTTATTAATGATAAAGTAATTCTTATTACTGGAATAAGCATAACCATAGTGGTATTGGCATTTTCAATGATATTAATACTAACTGGGTACTTATACCACCGTAAGTACTTCGAAAATAAAAATATAGGGAATTTATGGATATGGTGCGGTGGTTTTATTTTAGGTGGAACAATAGTGTCATTAATATCATTAGATTTTTATACTTATAATGGAAACTTCCCATATGGCATTTGGAGTTCTCTAAATCCAGGATTTGGTGCTATTGGCCCGATTATGGGAGGAACTCTAGCGATAGGAATGGGTTCTTTTCTGTCATATTCAGAAGCTGGAAGGAGAGGCAGAACTCAAAATGTTGTTCCTCTTTCAGAAGTCGCTCCCAAAAGTATATGTCCCTTTTGTGGAAAAAAAATTTCCCTTAATGCGAGCTTTTGCAGTAAATGTGGGAAGTCTATTGAGAATCAAGATATATAAAAAATTTAAATATAATAAACAAAAAAGACTTTAAAAAAATTCTAAGTTTTTAACAAAAGAATTTGGTGAGAAATCATTATCCCTGATATTCTATTGCAAAGAATCGATGAGGATGAAATTATTTTATATAAATCTCCAAAAATTGTGAATAAAAAAGCAATGATTTTTTCTATATCTTTAATGGTGGGAGGTTTAGATGTTTTTTTTTCAGTCTTACTTATATATGCTTTAGATGATTTACTTATAAGTATTCTTGCGATAAGTGTATCACTTATAGTAATTAATCCAACTCTAATTCGTTTCAATATTAAAGATGAAAAAAAAATATGTTACTTTCTTTTAACAAATATAAATCTCTATGTGTATCATTATGATAAATCTCCTTTACCTTTAAAAAATGTACATTCCTACCCTTTAAATTCTTTTAGGGGTATTGTTTTTCGTAAAAGGTTTTTTGATAAAAATTTTGATTCTGGAACAATTGAATTCGTGACTAATGATTTAATTCCCAAAAAAATTTCAATAAAAAATGTCCCTAATATGCATACACTTCAAAATATTATCGAATCCATATATTTTTACTATGGAAAGGTTGAAGAAAGGTTGAAACAAATATGTAATGAAACTAATTTCCAATTTCCCCAAATGTATGAAATTTCGGTTGTAAAATTAAAACAATTAAAAAAGTTAAAGGTAATATACTCGGTTGTGTTAATTTTAATTCCTATTTTCTGTTATCTATTAAATTATATAATATCTCTTTTCGTTAATAATTTAGTAGTTCCATTAGTAATTTATTCTTGTGGTGTAGCCTATGCTATTGTTGTAGTTGTTCAAATTTTTAGTATGGTAAAAAGAACATCTTATAAAAATAATCAATTAGTTTTCAATGAAAATGAATTTCTGCTTAAAAAGCAAAAAACTTTATGTAAAATTGCACTCAATAAAAAAACTACATTCAATTTTATATCTAGCAAAGGTCCCCTTGCAAGTCATAGAAATATATTAGAGAATTATGATTTTATTAAAATCTGTAAATCATATAATTCAAAGGAATTTATCAAATTTGGACCATTTACCAAGTTACCTTACATTCTCAGCTTCTTATTCAATTACATTTTAGTATGGAAATCAAACCATGGATATCTTTTATCAAAAGAAGAAATTATTAAACTCAACGCGAACTAAAATACAACTTTTATTATTCTTACTTCTAAATTTCATTTGTATCTTTCTTTAAGAATTCAGACTAAACTCAAATTAGTTCCTTACGTAATTCTAATGCTGGTTTATAGTTAGGATCAAGTCCTAAACATTTTAAATTTGCTTCTTTAGCATTTTCAGTCCTACTACTGTTATAATATGATTTAGATAGCATATGCCAACCCCGAGGATCTTCTGGTTTGATTCCTGCAACATGTTGAAAAACTTCAGATGCATTTTTATACTTTTTCATGTCAAAATATATCTCTCCTAAACATTCTAAAATCTCAACATTTTCAGGATCATGTTTTAATGCTCTCTTAAACATCTTTAGAGCCTTTTTAATATCATCTAAAGAATAATAAGCAATACCTAAATTCTTATATATATATGACAAGACAAAACTCTTTGAAGATCTTACAAAAAGAGTTGTTATTGAAGGAAATGATAGTTTAGTCAAAGTTAAAGCTTTTAATAAATCTTTAATTGCTTCTTCATATTCTCCACATTTAATATAAGCTTCTCCTAATTTATTCAATGCTTGTATGTTTAAAGTAAGATTTTGAGAAGATTCTTCTATCAATGAAATACCTCTATTCCATGATACAGGTAAATGGATAATAACAGAAATAAACTCTATTTTCGCTTTTTCAGGTTCTTTATTTTTCAAATAAAAAGAACCTAGAAGGTAATGAGTCATGATATTTTTGTCATCAATCTCTAAAGCTTTATCAAATGCATTTTTAGCATCATCATATTTTTCCATAGAAAAATAACTAAATCCTAGAGAATTCCATAATTCAATATCTTGAGGATACTTTTCTAATGTAATTCTAAGAATATCAGAATTGTGCGAGGACCATCCAATTTTAGAGAAATGAAATGAAGTACTGAAATTTATATCTATTACTTTTGAAGGGTAATGGGGGGGTAGGTGAATTTCTAAAAATGGTTCATCTTTATTATCTTTAAAATAATTTTTGAGATAAATAGAGAAAGAAAGTCTCTGTAATTCTTCTTTTTTTTCTAAATTGAATTCTTCTAAATATCTTTTAAAAATCTTTAATGCTTGATCAAAACTCTCGAGCCGATCATATGCAAAGAACAGGTTATTCAAGGCAGGTTTATAATCTCGTTTTAATTTTAGAATTTCTTTACATAATAGTACAGCTTTTTTATATTGGCCAGTTAAATTATAAGCTTCTGCTAATTGAATTAATAACTCAATTGAGTTAGGATTTACTTTAAGCTTCTTATTACACTCATCAATAATATTATTTAATCTTGCATCTCTTGTGTTTAAATCTGCTAATTTTTTTAGGAAATCTGACATCTTTAATAAAAGCTAAAAGAATTTGACAAAAAAAATCCAAATTTAGGTCTTATGTTAAAGTAAGATTTTTCAATAATAATATTTATCCTCTTACCTATAATAAAAACTAGATTAAAAATAATCTATTAAAGGTCTTGAAAAAAAAAGAATTTACAAAACCCCTTTAATTTTTTTGGCTAATTCCTGAGCATCCGCTTCAGAACTCTCAAGAATCTTGAACATCTCATCAGGATTAACTATCAAACCTGCATCAAGCAACTTCTGAAGCCCAATTACTGTATTAATTCTTTCATTTTTCTGAAGATGAAAAATTACATTACCTAACTGGTTTTTGAGCATCCCCCGCTCAGAATCTAATGCCAACCGTAATAGCGCGGGACATATTTCTTCCAGAGTCTCCTTACTCACCCTTTTCGCATATTCATAAATATCAGTCCTTTGGATATCTGTTAGCCTAGAAACTTTTTCTTCTATTTTTGATAATGGTTCCATTTTTCGTTATCACATCCTAACATTTTTGATTTATTTATTTTTATTTTTAATATTTTTTGACTGATCACTATACTATCACTCTCATATTTAAATGTTTTCAGTCATA
This sequence comes from Promethearchaeia archaeon, assembly GCA_029856155.1. Lineage (GTDB taxonomy): Archaea > Asgardarchaeota > Lokiarchaeia > Sigyniarchaeales > SOKP01 > Loki-b32. Next base: position 30,243 of record JAHQWL010000096.1, on the reverse strand, counting down.
ATTCTCAATGAAAAGTACGGAATCTGTCAAAACAAAACATTCTGTATTTTTAAAATGTACAAAATGACGAAAAAATGATCATATTCTCTTGTGGGATCTTTTTGGGTTGTAATGAATTTTTCATATTTTTTATTTAGAATGTAAGAAACAATTTCGGAATGTAATTGACTGGAAAAAGCAAAATATATTGAACAAAGTAACCTTTCAGTCATTCAACGACAAAAAAATGATCAACATCCGACATTCACTTTTGTTTTATTGATTAAATCAATCACAATCGACACTTTTCGTAACCAAAAACCAGCATTATAATGCAAAATATTTTTTTCATATCCTTAAAATTTGTGATTGTATTCATAAATTCTGATCGGTTTGATGTAAAAGGTTGATCGTATCATCGCAACGTTATGATCGAAAAGCGACACCTTTATATATCGAAATTTATTATCAATAATTGTAAAACACGTAAATGATTGAGGGAATAAAATGGGACATATAGAAAAAGAAGAAAAATTGGATGATGTAATGGCTTATTATAGGAATGTTCGGGAGGCGCTCGCTGGCTTAAACGACATTGTTGCTATAAACTTTAATGAGAAAAATTTCTATTATCAAGCAGCGATGGATAATTTGAAAGCCTTACATGATAACGTGTTGGAAGTGTTAAAAACTTCTTTTACTCCCCGTGAGATCCGTATCCGATTGCGCGAGTTAGAATTTGACGAGAAAGAAGCCGAGCAAGTTTTTCCTTTATAATCTTTCTAACTTTTATTTTTAGTGTTTTTTGCATTCTCTATAATTTTTCACTGTATGATCTCACAGATCATTTGAAATATAATACTTCAGCCTAATGGGTTTATATTTGCGTGTTTTGACGAAAATAATAAGATTTAATATTTTTAGGTTTTTTTTAAGCCTATGAGATTTGGGTATTGTGTAAGAAATCCTTCATATCGTACCTATCCTGAAATTAGGGATCTAACGGTGAGACTTGAAGGATTAGAGTTTGAATCTGTTCATGTTACTGATCATTTATTAGGTTTTGATGACACTCAAGAAAAAAAAGAAACCTTTCTAGAGGCTAATACACTATTAGCAGCTTTAGCAACGCAAACTAACAAAATCAAATTAGGTCATATTGTGTTGTGTAACTCCTTTCGTAATCCAGCTTATTTAGCTAAAGTTATACTGACTTTAGATCATATTTCTAATGGGCGAGTTTTATTATGGTTAGGGGCAGGATGGTATGCTGAAGAATATATGGCGTATGGTTACCCATTTCACACACCAAAGAGAAGAGTTGATGAGATAGAGGAATCACTGACCATCTATAAGAAGATATTTACTGAAGATGAAACTAACTTTGTGGGTAATTTTTGGAAACTGGAAAGACATAGGAATTTTCCTAAATCCATTCAGAAACCGTACCCGCAGATCGTAATAGGAACAAATGGAAAGAGAATGATTGATATTGCTTGTAGAGAAGCAGATGGAATAAACTTACCCTATTTAGATGTACAACAACAAGAAGTATTGAGAGATAGTATTTCTACAATTAAAGAAAAACTAAAGAAGTACAACCGTGATCCTTCGGAGTTCGAGATCTCTCTTTTCTCTAATGTTACAATAGTAGACAGTCAGGAAAGTCTTGAAAGTCTAAGAAGAGAAAGAGAAATCTTAGAATCCCACATGAAATACCTATTTATGGGTACTTCTGAGGATATTAAAGAAAAAATACAGAAAGTTGAAAATTTGGGTGTTAAAAAAATGGTTATAGTAGTAGAAAGTCCTGACCTACAGGATTCACTTGAGATCTTTAACAGAGAAATAATGTAAGAAGCTTTAGTTGAGATTAAAATTTGATGAGAAAGAAGCCGAGAAAGTGTTTCCTTTATAAATTTTTCAAATTTTATTTCAGCTTATTTTATGAATTAGATTCTTAATTTTCCCTATTAATATTCATTATTACAATATGGACATTTCGACATAAAAGTCATTAAATATTTCAAACATACAAAAATTCTTCTAGATTCCTATTATTTTTATTCCTTAGAGATTGCGTATAATTTTTCAAAGTCTCCCGATTATCTGAGTAATTTCTTTATTCCATGTAAATATTTATATACTCAAAATTTTACTTTTACCATGAAAGGAAAGATTATAACAATAAATTCAAATTATTTAACATTTCTAATCATTAAAGGTGATGATAAATTTCCGGTGAGTTGACTCGAATTAGAAGAGAATATACTGAGTGGGATTTAGGGTTTGCATTATTTTCTATTACTCTTAGTATAATAGACTTCATTTTTATCATGATAGGGATAATTTATAATGATTTATTATATCAAATTTTATCATACATTTTGACATTTGTGATTTCTTTGTTAGTTTATCTCTTTATTAAAGGAAAAATTTCTTTCAAGAAAAAAACCGAAGATTATTACACAACTTCTAAGAAAGAGATCTTTAATTTTTTAAAGACAAATGCTAAGAATTCGTATACTGCTAATGCGCTACTAAAGAATGTAAATGAAAAAATAAATCCCTCTTCTTTTAAAAGGTATATAAAGAAAAAATATGAATTGATTCTATCAGAATTGATTGCAGATCAGCAAATTCAGTTAGTTCAAAAGAATGGCCAAGACTATTATTCATTTCCAAGTGAAGTCTTTCCATTATGAATTCAATATTTTATTTTTTTAAGCTTTATGCATTATAATTTGTGATTATTAATCTTTTTAGGGGTTTCTTTGCTTCCATCTTTCACTATTATTTCTTCGTCTTTTAATCGTTCCTCTGATTTAACTTTTGACATGTCCTTTCCACGTTCTCCGCAATTCCAGCAGCCATCATGCCTGACAACTTGCTCGTAACAATCTTGACAGTAAATCGTGGAACATTTAGGGCAATAATAGATGGATCTTTCCGCCGTTATTTTTCCACGGTGAACAAGGCAAATGTGTACTTGGTTATAGTACGAAGACACGTTATCTGCGATCCCTTTGATACCAAAAAAAATAAAGCTAAAACTAATCATAAAAACCAGTGGGCTTAAAAGAATAAATAAGCTGGGAAATAAGAACATCCCTGGTGGATGGTCGATAAATTGACCTAAGAAAAAGCTACTACTTCCAATGATTAACAATATACCTTTTTTTCTAAGTGTTCCTTTTACCCTTCTCGTAAATAAGAATACAAAAATAATTATGAAACAATTAGCTAATAAACCTGAAAATATAGTTAACATCTCTATTAAAGAAATAAATACAATTGGCGAGACCCTAAACAATAATATTATAAGAAAAGTGATAATGTATATTGAAAAATTAATTAAAATGATTAATGTGGGTATTTTCTTCAAATTGACTAAATTTTTTTCCCAATAATAGAAATAAAATGTGTCTAAAGCTAATAAAACAATGCATCCGCCAAAATAGTATAAGAAATAATCCTCAGGCATAAAAACTCCAATCTGCATTAATAAAAAAAGGAATCCTCCTCCAACACAAAGAAAGCCAGTTCCCCTATAAATTTCTTTTTCATTGATCAAATGTGATTTGTATGCTTGAAGTAGTAAAAATGTGCCATAGAACATTTGTAGGGCTATTAATATTAACCAAAGAACTAGAGATGGTCCTAAGTGATATCCTTCGGGATATCCTTCTGGTGGTAAAGAATTGAATATCATGACCTTTGATTATACTCTTTATTAATTGGACTGTGAACGTGAAAGGGGTCTAAAATTTAACTCTTTTAGGTATAATAGTTTCTTTTTTATCATATAAATTTTTATTTTTAATATTTTTCTTTTCGAAACGTTACATTTCATAACTCAAAATAATAAATATCTTGATTAATTTCACTACTTAAGATTAAAAAATACCTTTTAAAAAAAAAAAAATTTGTGAAAAAAATGGTTGTTATAACTACTAAAAAGCCGGTAGAGGAAGTCCTTAATGTTCTGAAAGATAATAATGCTAAAAAATTGTTTCTTGTAAGTTGTGGGGTTTGTTCAGCATTATGTCAAACAGGTGGTGAAAAAGGTTTAGAGGAATGGAAAGAAATCTTAGAGAAAGAAGGATATGAAATAGTTAATGGCATGGTTGTAGATGATGTCTGTGATAATAGGGAAATGGCTAAAGTTGTACGTAAAAATGATGCTGATGTTCAAGAAGCTGATTCTATTGTCACTTTAAGTTGCGGACTTGGGGTTCAATCAATAATTCAGGTGCTATCTAAAAAATATCCAGAAAAGAGAGTGTTTGTTACAAATAATACAGAATTTATGGGGATGACGGAGAGAATTGGCAGATTTTATATGCGATGTCGAGGGTGTGGTGATTGTCTATTAAATGAAACAGGAGGTATTTGTCCCATAACCACATGTGCTAAATCGCTTATGAATGGGCCATGCGGTGGAATGGTTAATGGTAAATGTGAAGTTGGCAATTACGAGAAAGATTGTGGCTGGGTTTTAATTTATAATCGATTGAAAGAAATAGGGAGATTAGATTTATTCTCCAAATTGAGAGATCCAGTGGATTGGAGCGAATCTGGTCATCAACGAGAAGTAGTATGGAGGTAGAGTTAAAATGGCAGAAAAAAAAGTTTATTCTAAATTAGGTGAAAAGTTAACAAATGGGGATTTTATACTAACTGGTGAGTTAGAGCCCGAAAAAACGTGTGATCTCTCCCATACTATTCAAGAAGCCAAAGAAATGGCTCCCTACGTAGTTGCTGCCAATGTCACTGATAGTCCTTTAGGGATAGTAACAATTAATAGTATGGCTGCTTCTCATATTATCCAAAAAGAAGCTGGATTGGAAGTGATTTGGCAACTTACAGTAAGAGATGTGAATAAATTAGGCATAGCTGGAATGATTATGGGAGCTCATGCATTGGGTTTGAGAAATGTGTTATCTCTTACTGGTGATCATCCTGCCCTTGGAGATATGCCAGAATCTAAACCTGTATTTGATCTTGATTCTGCAACTTTAGTTAAATTAATACGAGAGATGGTTGATAAAGGTTCCATAAATGGCCATGAAATTGAACATGCTCCAACTTTTCATGTTGGTGCGGCTGCAAATCCAAATTCCGATCCTATGGAGGCTGAAATTTTAAAAATTGGAAGGAAAGCCGAGGCTGGATGTGAATTTATACAGACTCAAGTTGTATATGATTTGGATCGAACCATTGAATTTTTAAGTGAGATCAAAAGGTATAACGTTCCAGTTTTACTTGGAATTTTTCCAATGAAGAGCTATGGTATTGCCAAGGGTTTTGATACATTTGTTCCTGGAGTTGATGTTCCTAAAGATATTTTGGCTAAATGGAAAAATATTAAAACAGAATTTAAGGATGATAAAAAGGAACAGAAAAGATTGTATGATCAAGCAAACTATGAGTTTTTCAAGCCCTTTATTTCCGAACTAAAGAAAAAGGGCTTATTAGCTGGCGTACATTGTATGGCTGTTCATTATCCCCGAATATTTCCTAAATTGATGGAAGTAATTCAAGCTTAAATTTAATTTCTTTTTATTTTTTTTATTATGGTAATTTGATAACTTTACCAACTTTTAAATCAAAATAAGCCTCTTTAAACGTCTCTTTAAAAATATTAATGCTCTCTATGCTGCTATCATGAGGTGAAAGTGCCACTAACTTAGGATTTCTAGCCTTTAGGTAATCTAAAGCGAAATCTCGATCTTTTTTATCCCATGGTTCCCATGGTGGTCTTTTTGTCATGATAAATTTATGTATAGGCAATCCTGACCAATTATCTTCATTACCGGGAAATTCTGGGATAGGTAAATGTAGTCCTCCTATAACTCCATAAATCCGAGTATCAAACAACGCTTCAACACGATCTATTATCTTTTTAATTCCTTGATGTCCACAACCGACAATAATTACAATCCCTTTTCCTTCAACATTGATAGCCATGGCCTGTTCGTAAATATCTCTAAAAAAAAACAAAGGATTATGTATAGGACCGATAGAAGCTATGCCATCTGCTATAACCTCTGGACCTTTTACTTGGCTTAATGTGGCAGTAGGATGAGTCATGGGAACAGGAGTAAACGCTTTCACATGACTTAGGTTAAGTTGGGTTTCTGACAGTGAAAATGTATTTTTCTGAGCCCATTTTAAACCTCCCACATGATCACCATGCAAGTGTGAAATGAAAATATATTTAAAGTCATCTATAGTGATACCTAAAGCCTCCATATTCTTTAGAAGGGGAGATGGATGCTTTCTATTAGGATTTAAACCTGTATCATATAAAATACCAATATCATCAGCTTTAATATAATAAGAAACTCCATTTTCAGTGAAGAGATTATTTTCAGCATGATAATCAATAAGAGGAATAATCTCCAAATTTTTAACTGTGCCCATACCATCTAATTTGTTAAATTTAGTACTTGACCACTTATCCTCAATAATTTGTTTATTCTTTTCAAATCTTTTGTTCAATACCATTAAAGTGAATAGAGGAAGTGACATTTGAAAAGCTCGCGTCAATTCAAACTCAGAAAGTTTCTCTCCATTTATAATTTTGGATATAATATCACGATCCTTTATTAAAGGATATTCTTTTAGCAATTTCTTGATTTCTTCTAAACCTATACTACTCAATTTAAAAACCAGAGTTGATTCTTTATTCTAATATTATATTTTGTCTATTTTATTTATTTCTTATTATTTTATTCAATCTGCTTACACTATTATCCAAAGGAAATTCCACCTGATTTTGTTATTAAGCTCCAATCTTCCCAAGCATAACTAGTATCTATCATAGTAGGAGAATTACAACTGTCGCAGTTTTCTGCTTCTTTTAAATATTGTTGAAATCGTGTTAAATTCATGACTTCTTTAACAGAAGTTTCTCGTAAATTTGCGATTGGTCTATCTAATCGAAGACAATCTTCGATATCACCATTAGAATTAACAAACATGAAGACTTTCCTTGCATGGCATCGATAAGTTTTCTTTCCTCCGATGAAATGTTTCAAGTACATTTCTGAGTTTAATATATGAGAGTTATTCCTTTTTGCTTCTAAAATTCTTGAAAAAGCATCGCTTATTTCCTGGTCCGTTGCAGAAAGATCTCCTTTTTCATCCATATCACCATATGAATAGTGGCGTATGGTATTTATTACATTAAATGCTATGGGAATCTCTAGTTTATCACCGAGAGCAATCATTTCATCAACACGATGAATATTAAATTTACTAATAGAAAAACTAAATTGTAAAGAAATGAGAGGATAATCCCTTTTAATTATTTCAACCGATTTCATTATATTATCGTATAATCCAGGCAATGACCTAATTTTATCATGTTCTTCTCGTACAGGAGAATCTAGAGACAGAAGAATAAGGTCAATATCATCCCCAAATTCAGAGATACGTTTTGGTATGAGAAATCCATTCGTGACCATTCCTATAAACGCAAATTTGGCTTCATGTTTAGCAAATTTTATAATATCGGTAATGTCTTTACGAAGGGTAGGTTCACCTCCCCAAAGAATAGAGATAAAAAAACCTTCTTTCTTAGCTTCCAAATATATACGCTTAATTTCTTCTAAGGTCAATTCATTTTTAACTGAATTATCTTTCCAAAAACAAGAGTCACAGTTACAGTTACATCGTAATGTCGTAAGAAAATGGAAAACAAATGGTTTCCCTCCACTGTCTTTTGCTTGCTTTGCCGCGATTGCTAATTTGGCAAATAATTTACTTTTTTGCTGTTTAATATCTTTATTCGTAATTCTTTCCGTCATAAAAGTCATTCTAATTTATTTTCAAATTTATATAATTTAAGTAATTCTTTTCAAATATCAATTTTTTTTATATCTTATTATAATTACTACTATATTTTCATTTCAGGATCTTGAAATGAGATTAAAAATATAATACTTTTGGTGATTTAAATTGAGTTCTAGGCAAGAGGAGCATATTGTTGGCGGAGGAAAGATCCGTAGTATACTCTTAGGATTAAATGATGGATTGATTTCAACTTTTACACTATTAGTTGGAGTTGCAGCAGCTACAATCGCATCCACAGGTAGTAACTCTATAGTTATATTGACAGGATTTGCTGCTATGGTTTCAGGGGCAATTAGTATGGGACTTGGAGAATATATTTCGAGTAAATCTGAATATAATTATATCAAAAATGAATTAAAAAAGGAAAGAGCAGAAATTGAACTTTTTCCCGAGGAAGAAAAAGAAGAGGTTAGGGAGATTTTCGAAAAAATGGGACTTGATGGCGACACGCTGAATTCGTGTGTCCACACTATTACTTCAAATAAACAAGTTTGGCTTGATTTTCTAACAAAGAGTGAGTTAGGATTAGAGGAACCAGAAAATCCTATATTAGGAGCTATATTTACATTTCTATCATTTGTTTCTGGATCGTTTTTAACTCTATTTGCCTACTTTTTTGATATAGGCTTTATTTCATTAATAATATCTTCAGTAGTCTCTTTCTCAATGTTATTTATTGCTGGTGCTTTAAAAACTAAAATCACAGGGGAAAGTACACTAAAAAGTGGATTAGAAATGATAATAATTGGGATTGTCGCGTTTATCGCATCATATGGTATTGGTACTATGCTTGAACAATTAATTACTACCGTTTAAAAAGAAAAATACTTCTTAAATTTCTTTAAAGAATTTCTCAGTATGATCGCATATAGGACATACTGATGGAGGAATGCCGAATTCTACATTTCCACAAATCTGACATACAAAAATTTTTTGTGTATCTATAATTTCATGTTTTTCTAGTTTTTTTAAGTAATCACTGAATATTTTTGCATGAACTTTTTCTGCTTTTCTTGCTAATGAAAAAGATAACTCTGCTACTTCATTTCCCTCTTTTTTTGAACTCTTTATAAAATTTTTGTACATATGTTTCGTTTCATAAGTTTCGCCATTTATAGCATCAATTAGATTTAACTTAGTATCTTTTGAATTATTCTCTAATACAACTTCATTAATCTCAACGAAATCTTCTACATTAACCTTTGAATTAGTTATCACTTCAAGTGCTCTAATATGATTTTTAATATGAATTGCTTCTGCAGTTGATATAGCCTTAAATAAATGAGCAATCTCCGGAAGATTTTCTTCTCTTGCTCTTTCAGCATAAATTTCATATTTTCGTTTCGCATTGCTTTCTCCGTTAATTGCTTCTCTTAAGTTTTCAATAATAGCTGACATTTTATTGTTTTATTATTATCAATTAAGTTAAAATAAATTGGGAATTAAAAGATTACTTGCTATATTATTGTTTTTTTTTTAAAAAAACAAATACAGTTCATAATCATCCAATTCTCTAATTAATAGTTCTTAAAACATCAAAAGCTGTTATATAGAGAGTAATTCATAAAAAAGGATGCCCTTTGGCACTATATTTAAGGAAATAATTATAAAAAATTTCCAATTGGAATTTAAGTTATTTAGATATTTACGTCCTCCCTTTTTTAAAAATTACTAAATTTTGTATAAACTCAAGTTTAATTCACATATCTTCTTTTTATCCATCTTTATTATTTCACGATCATAAGTAAGTAAACCATTAATCTCCTGTTCAACATCAGTGATTTGAGTATAAATTGCAGCACTCAATCCCTTTAGAATTAATCTTTTAAGCTTTGAGATTAACTTTTCATATTTTTCAATTAATTCATCTTTATCTTGGAAATTTCGGTAAACAAATTTATTTTGAAACTTCCACATATGATCTATAATTTCTAAACCTAAACCCCCAAATTCACCAACTACAGCAGCACGAGAATTAATTTTATCTTTTAGTGGCATTATAGGATTTGGATAGCTATGTCGATCACATATATCTCCAACCCCTACATCATACCATCCACTTGCAGCATCTACTAAACGAGAGGGATCAAGTTTTTTTATTTTCTCACAAACGCCATTTGTATCAAACTGACCCCATCCTTCATTAAATGGAACCCATGTAACAATTGAAGGTGAATTGATTAATGATTTTATCATTGAATCTAACTCATTCAAATAGTTTTTTTTATCAGGATCTTTCCTTGTTTCTTTATATTCATTTACATTATTTGGGATCCCTGTAATTTTAGTAAATCCTCCATTGGGCATATCTTGCCAAACTAAAATTTCTATTGTATCACAATAATAGTACCACCGAGCAGGTTCTACCTTAACATGTTTTCGAATAAAATTAAAACCAAGTTCTTTAGTAATCTTAATATCATATCGAAGTGCCTCATCAGTTGGTGCTGTATATAGTCCATCAGGCCAATATCCTTGATCGAGAGTTCCATATTGGAAAAACTCTTTATTATTTAATTCTAAACGTTTAATACCATTACTATCTTCACTAAGTGAAATTTTTCTCATCCCGAAATAACTTTCTACTTTATCTAATATTATATCATTTCTTTTTATCTCGACTATTATATCATATAGATAAGGAGATTCTGGACTCCAAAGTTTAGGGGATTTAATATAAATCTCAACTTCCTTTTCTACGATTTCATGATCAGCTATAATTTGACTATTCTTCTCAAAAATTCTTATAAGTATTACATCATTCGGTTGTAGATCTTTGACTTCCACTAAAAGTTTTAAACTCTCCTTATCGATATTTGGAACCATTTTCAAATTTTCAATAAAGGTATCTGAGACTGGCTCAAGCCAAACTGTCTGCCAAATACCTGACACCGCAGTATAGGATATTATTTTTGGATTTAAAGATTGTTTACCCCGTTCTTGATAACCTTTATCTGTAGGATCCCAAACAGATATAATTATTTCATTTACTTTTGAGGTATTCAGATAATCTGAAATTTCAAAATTAAAAGGTGTATATCCTCCTTTATGAATGCCTACTAACTTTTTATTAATCCAAATAGTAGTTTCCCAATCAACAGCACCAAAATGTAAGAGTATTTTCTTTTGATTCCATAAATCAGGTATGGTAAATGTTTGATGATACCACAATTTTTGCTTAGGGTCTAATTTTCTTTTTACTCCAGATAACGCGGACTCTATAGGATAGGGAACAAGGATCTTCCCTTCAAAGCTATCAATATAATTTTGCTCTTTTGGGCGAATAGCATAATCCCACAGTCCATTCAAATTTAACCATTCTTTCCGTCTAAGTTGCGGTCTTGGATACTTAGGAAGTGGGTTTTCAGGATCTATCTTACTTACCCATCGAGTCATTAACTGACCTTCTACGGGTTTCCATGAAGTATTTTTACTTTCTTTCATATTATTTGAAATCATATTATCTTTTTTTCTTTGGAAAGAACATTCCTGTTTGCTTTTTATAGTTAATATACGGTTCTCCATATCGTATTTCTAAATCTTTTTCTTCTGCTTTACAAAACCAATAAAAAATTGGAAACCATACAATAGAATATAGAAAAAGAAAGGGAGAGTTTAACACTAATGCAATTACCCACCAAATAAACACTTCTCCAAGTGCTTGAGGATGTCGAATTTTGTTGTATATACCTTCATAGAGAGTATGTTTTTTATCTGGGAAAAGAGCCTCTCTTCCAGCATCTTTAACTCCCTTAAGCATAATATATAAACATGGAATTAGAATGAATAAACTAAGAATAACAGAGATCCAATAATCCCAAAAAAAATATTGAGGTATACAAATTGGTAAAGGAAAAAAGAAATATAAAATAAAATTAACAGCAGTAATTAGTTCAAAAACACTGGCAATAATTCGATAATTTCCACATCTCCTATAGGCTTTTTCACCTATTTTTTTTTCTAATTTTGCAGGACCTACACTTCTAATATAGAAAAATGCCATTAGTATAGTTGAGATAATTAGGATTGAAAAATTAATCCACTCTATCATATTATTCACTAAAATTAGCAATAATATAAAAGTTTTCCATTTCTTTCAACTTTTTTTACTTTATCTTCTGCCTCAAGATAAAAAAGATGTCCTAACACTTCGCTTAGTGCCATATAAGAATTCATTTCGTCTAAATCTTCTCCAAAATGGATTTGAGATATTCTAAAAGCAGTCATAGGATTATCTTTGATTAATCTTGAAATCTCTGTTAATCTATTTTGATGATGTTCTTTAATTTGTTGAATTCGTTCATGGGGATTGTAAATTATCTCTTGGTGCCCGGGGAAAATTATTTTTGGATTTAACATGTCTATTTTATCTAATGAGGCTAAATAATGCTTTAAAATATTATTAAAATCGTGATCCTTGTATTTTTCTGCCATATCAGTAGGAATTATGAAATTCCCTATGTGAGGTGTAATTCGACTCAAAATGTGATCCCCCGAGAAAAGATACTTATTTTCCTTATCAAAAATACAAATATGACCAAAACTATGGCCTGGAGTCCAAATAATTTCTAATCTCTCAAATAGTATATCTCCATCGTGTACTATAATATCAGGTTTTTGATACTCTAAAAATTTCGGCCAATATGTAAAAAACTGAACAATTCTATTTCCTTGTTCTTCACTGAGTCCATAATTTATCAATTGGTTTGCAGTTAGTCTAGCTTCTTGTTCTAATTCAGGTAATTGCTCATCATTAGTTTCCCATTTCAATAGATCATGAGTTATATCATGCATTAAGATTTTAAGTCTAGGATTTTTCTGTTTAAGAATTTTAACTAAACCCATATGATCTGTGTGAATATGCGTAATGAAGCAATAATCAATATCTTGAATTGAAAGATTAATATCTTCGAAAGCAGAGAATAATTTTTTTTTCCAATTGCCCATATTTAAACCGGCATCTATAAGGATATTCTTTCCCTGAAGTTTAAATAAATAAACACATACGTATTTGACAGGGAAAGGAACGGCTATTTTTATTCGATATACTCCATTAATTTGAGTTAATTCAAATTTAGAACTAGACAATGTTAATTCATCTAATATTCTTACTTTACTAGATAAAATTTTAAGAATTTTAGTACTTTCCGATACTAATATTCAGAAATGATTTGATAAAAAATTACAAATTTTAAACCCAAATAATTTAATATTCAATCATGTAATTTGATTTAGTGTTTTAGAAAACAATGCCAGAATTGATTTATTTAATTAAACTCTCGGAAAAGCATATCAAACCAACCAATATCGTTACTTGGTCAATAAATAATGTTATAGAGACTTAATCTTTTAAGAAAAAAAGAAAAAAAAATTAAAATTTGGTTTTTTTCTGGAAAATTAAAATACCTAATAAAGTGAAACCAATCGAAAAAGCAACTACAATTAATAGTCCACCCAGTAGAGTAATCGGAAGTGCTTCAGCGCCTGCTCCAATTAATGAACTGCTATATAAACTATCATTTAATCCATGCCCTAGTACAGTAAGTTGTAGAAATATTTGTTTAGCCCAAAAAGGGGGGGTGAAATATACAATAGGACTTTCAAACGGCATTAAACTCCCTGAGAGAAAAATTAGTAGCATGAATACTAATAATGAAAAAGCATTAGCTATTTCAACAGTTTTAGATATACTTGCGATCATAATCCCCAAACCAACTGCAGAGATCCCAAATAAAACAGCTATTAAGAATCCAAAAAATAATTCTAATGGACCTTCAAAATATAAACCTAGTATAACGTAGCCAAAAACAAACATAATGGCAATTTGAAGCATTAAGAAAAGTGATTCAGAAATTAGTGCTCCTAAAAATAAATTTTTTCTACCCGTTGGCATAGTATCCAAGCGAGTTAACATGCCTGATTTTTTATCCTGAGCAAACATAATAGCAGCATTCATAGTTCCTATACCTATTGCATAAATAATCATCCCTGGAAAGCCATAATCAAAATTACTTCGACCAGTTGGATCTTTTTCAGTGCCAAGCATAAAATAAAACATAATGGTAAACATTATAGGTAATAGAAGTGCAAAAAATAAATATTGCCAGTGTCGCAGCTTATCTTTAAGATTTTTGATAGCTATTTGTGCAGCTTTATTTTCTATAATTTTCATTTTAGTCTCTCAACCTCCTTCCAGTTAAATTTAAAAATACATCTTCTAATGAGTTTTGTCTAAACTTCATATTTTCAACCTCATCAATGTTGTTAATAAATCCTTGTTGTAAAAGTTTCACAAGATTTTTTAAACCACCTTTAAAAGCGATTAACAGTGTTTTTCTATCTTTCCTGAGAATTTCACTCCAATTTGCGACAAAAGAAATGTTTTTTATATTGCTTTTCACTACTTCAAGGTCGTCTTGTTCAAGGAAGGAGATTTCTAATGCATTATCACTCCCATATCTTTCTTTCAATTCAGTTGGAGTTCCTTGAGCAATGATCTTACCATGATCTATTATTGCTACATGGTCACTTAAAGAATCAGCCTCAACCATATCGTGTGTCATAAGAATAATTGTAATATCCTTATTTTTCAAATCTCGAATAAAGTCCCATACAAGACGTCTTGCTTGAGGATCAAGACCTGCGGTGGGTTCATCAAGAAATAAAATCTCTGGTTCAAATATTAAAGCCATTGTGAGATTTAAACGCCTTTGCATACCACCTGAGAAGTTTTTAGACCAGTCTTTTCTTCCCGCTATACCAAAATCTTCCAATAATTTTCTGGTTTTCTCCTTTGCTTCTTTACGAGGCATTCCATGCATAGCCGCTACAAACTCAACATTTTCTTCAGCCCGCAAGACATCATAAATTGTTATAACCTGTGGACACACACCAATTTTCTTTACAATTTCATTTTTTCCGCTTAAAATGCTATGTCCATTAACGTTAGCATCACCTGCAGTAGGAGTCAAAACAGTGGTTAACATACGTACTAATGTAGTTTTTCCTGCACCATTAGGTCCAAGAATGCTAAATAATTCACCTTTTTTAATTTTCAAGGACACTCCATCCACGGCTTTAACTTCTTTAAAATGTTTCTTAAGATCTTTAATTTCAATTGCGATAGAATCTTTACTTACACTCATATTTTCATATTCACATTAAACTTTCATTTTTTAATTTTTATTATACTTACTTTATTGATTGAACAAAATATTTTATAAGAATAGGAGTCCAAACTTTGACAATTTTGAAAAATTTTAAACGCAATTTTGTTCAATTAGTTAATAATAATCTTGAAATATTAATATAAAAGTGGAATTATTTTTAGTAAAATATTCTTTACTTAATTTAACTTTAAAGAAAATAATAAGGTTATCGATTAAAAGAAAATAATAATCTAAACTTACAATATAGATAACTTTAAATTATAAATTTTAATATTTCTTTCTTAAAGTCCAGATTATTACATAATTTATAGTCGAAATAATATCTATGACGATACTAATATAGGTGGTCGTCCAAAAACCAAGATCTGCACCTATGATAAATGGAATAATAGTTGAAGCGCTTATCCAGCAAATCACTGTAATATAATATGCATATAAGAATTTCCTTTTATACCGTGAGATCCTAACTGACTCATCTGTTTTACTCAATAAATTAAATGCGGCTTCTCCAATCTCAGAAAGTACATATTTATTTTCTTTTTGTATTAATAAAGGGTGGATACTTTTTAGATGATAAGAAAGAGTTGGACTATCAACAACTTCTAAATTATTTTTAATTTCTGTAAAAGATACAGGGTTCTCTCCTAAAAATTTGATAATATCTCTCCTTACTCGATGATTTAATGATTTAAAAATCTCATCTTCATCTATATCAAATTTCTTCTTCCTTTTCTCATTTGATCCTACATTCGCTACCATTTTATCTTCAATTTATTGTTGTTTTATCAATAAATAAGTGTATTCTAGTTTGAATATATATTTGTACTAGATTATCGAAAATGATGATTTAATAGTATCTTCAAGCTATAACAGTTATACAAAAATATTTTAAATAACTAGTGTTATTATTGTAATTACATAATTTTGAAATGTATATCATATTAAAAAGATGAAAAATAAAATGGAAAGACATTTGGAAGAAGATTTAGCTAAAATTCTCAAAAAAGAAAAGTTTCAAGGAAATATGATAAGCTATATGTCCAAGGTTGGAAAATTATTGCTTTTTACACTTCCTATAGTGCTAGTAGTAATAACTGTACTTACATTATTCACTACTCTTGATATCACATTAAAAATTATCTTTTATGTGATTTTATCAGTCTATTTTTTTAATTCAATAATGCTACTATTAGGAGCAAATTCAACTGAATCTTCACTTAAAATGCGTTTAAATTTTGAAAGAAAGAGAGGACGACCAATAGATAGTCTTGATGGTTTTGATTTACTAGCTAACAATGTAAAAAGAGTTACTAATTTATTAAAAATAATATCGCTCATTTGTTTTATAGCTTTAGTGTTATTTTTGGTAATGTTACTTGGGATTGAAGATATTTTGGGATTTGCTGCAGCAGGGTTTTCCTTAGTAGGATTTGGCTTAGCAATATTAATTCGCAGTTTAAACCTAAATATTCATGATGTAAATGGTCTCCAAGATTTCTATAAGCCAACCACTCATCAAATTTTCCTAGATAACTTTTTCGCTGAAATTCTTTCAAATCACTTAGATCCAGTGACATTCCTTAAATGGGATGAATATTTAGCCGAATTAAACAAAATTTTAACCCCTGATTTTATTCAAAAAATAAAAACGGAGGAACCAGATGAATTACCCATTACCTTCGCCATTGAAAAACTATTATTTCTTTATTATCTAAAATTTCAAGAAGTTCTATCAGGAGATCAACTAATTCAAGAGTTAAGAGAAATACTTAATGTAAATTCAGATAATTTTGATGTTGAAAAAGGCATATTTATGGAAGAAAGATGGTATTTCTCTATGAATGATATCTATAAATTATTTAATTATGTCAAAAAATTTAACCCTGGATTTTTTGATATAATAGACAGATTGCAATTAGAACTAGCTGACAATATTGAACGAACATCAAAAGATCCAATATATATGGACTCATCAGCCCAAGAAGTTGTTTATCTCAATACAGAATTGAATATATTTTGCTTTTTATATAATAACTCTCCTGAAGCTAAGAAATATATAATTAAGATTAATGCCCCCGGGTTTGAACCAAATAAATTAAAACTCAATATCGAAGTTGAAGGAAGAGGTGCATTTATGATCCCTAATACTCCTATTCCGCTAATTTCATCAGAAGGTAGAGATATTGCTGGGGTTTTATCAACAATGTTAGAAAATGGAGATACAACATGGTTAACCCTAGAACCTAGAGAAACCGGGGAGCAGACCATTCAAATTTTCTTACTCTCTGAGGATGGAACAATTATAGAAGGAAAGACACGTGCAGTAAAGGTAACAAAGAATATTAAAGATTATCTTAAAAAACTTAGCTCTATTGGGAGCCTCCTAGGAGGATTGGCCGTACCCCTAGCAAGAATCTTACCCTCTTTATTATAAATAATTATATTAATTTTTTTATTTTTTCCAATAATACATTCAAAGGTTCAAATATAAAATTACCTAAACTTTAGAAAAATGCTAAGAATCGACATTTTAACACATAACTTTAAATAAAATAACCAGACTATATATGTGTTTTAATCATTCAATTGGAAGGATTATTGAAAAATTTGATATATTTTGTTAAAAATAGAGGTATTTAATCTTATAATATAAATCTTTAAAAGTGAATGAAATTGATTGAGTCAGAATTATATCAGACTGAGAAGATATTTAAGGAATTTCTTGAGAATATTAGTAGTGGAGTAGCAATATATGAAACAACTGATAACGGCGAAACATTTAAAATAAACGAAATGAACAAAGCAGGTTTAGCTAATTGTCAAGTTTCGAGAGAAGAAATAATTGGTAAAAATCTTATTAAAGTATTCCCTAATGTAGCCGAATTTGGTGTTATTGATTCTTTACGAAGGGTTTGGAAGACGGGTAAACCAGAACACTTTCCAACAGCATTGTATCAAGATGATAGAGTTTATGGCTGGATAGAGATGTATATATATAAATTACCTTCTGAGAAAGTTGTAACTATTTTTAAAACACAAACGAAACTTGTTGAAGTACAAGAAAACTTCAAAAAGAAAGTAGAATTTGAAAAGGCAATTGCTACGATTTCGTCCCGATTTGTAAATCCTGATGATATAGATAAAGCTATAAATTTATCTCTTAAAGATATTGGAATCTTAAGCCAAGCAAGTCGAAGCTATGTATTTTTATTTAACGATGACAACATAACAATGAGCAATACTCATGAATGGTGCGCTGAGAATGTTAAGTCGCAAATTGAAGAAATCAAAGATGTACCAATCGATGCATTTCCTTGGTCAATAAATAAAATAAAGAAAGGTGAGATTTTAAACATTGAAAATGTTGAAGATCTACTTCCTGAAGCTTCAGCAGAAAAAACTGAGTTCTTAAGGGAAGATATAAAATCTCTCCTCTTTTTACCTTTAAAAATAGGAGAAAATATATCTGGTTTTATTGGATTTGATAACGTGAGAGCTCAAGAGAGGTGGAGTGAAGATGATTTAAACCTTCTTAAAATTTCTTCAGAAATCATAGGAAATGCTTTAAAACGTATAAAAACAGAACGAGAATTAGAAGAGTTAAATAAAGCTTTAAAAAACATAGTAGGAGAACGAACAAGAAAATTACAAGAATCTGAAAATGAAAAAACTGCTATCTTAGAAAGCCTTTTAGAACATATTGTCTATCAAACTATAGATAATACAATAATATATGTTAATAAAGCTGCTGCTGATTCTGTAAATTTAATGCCAGAACAATTGATTGGACGCAAATGTTATCAGGTTTGGAATAATCGAGAAGAACCATGCGAAGGTTGCCCAGTATTACTATCATTAAAAACTAATCAACCCGCAATTAATGAAATGACTACTCCAGATGGGAGAATTTGGTATGTAGCAGGGATTCCTGTCAGAGATAAAGATAATAATATCATAGGTGTTGTTGAATCTACTCTAAATATCACCGAGAAAAAAACTGCTGAGCAAAAGGTAAAAAAATCCGAGGAGAAATATCGAAAAGCCTATTATCAAGCTAATCTCTATAGAGACATTTTTGCTCACGATATCAACAATATCCTTCAGAATATTAGTTCCTCAGTTGAACTTAGCTCTCTGTATTTAAATGATCCTGATAAACTCCATACAATAAAGGAGTTATATGATATAGTAGATGAACAAGTTAATAGAGCAAAAAAATTAATATCAAATGTAAGAAAAATAACTGAACTCGACGAAGCTGAAATTATTTTAGAAAAAATGGATGTAAACAGAATATTGAACAATGCAATTGAATTTTTACAATCTAGTTTTCAAACAAGAAATATTAATATTCAAATTAATACTCCCACTAAAAGAAATTATGTATATGCAAATAACCTTTTATTAGATGTATTTGAAAACCTTTTGATCAATGCTGTCAGACATAACAATAAATCCAAAATCGAGATCACTATTGATATTAGTAAAGAAGAAAAAGGTGGTAAAAATTATATTAAAATGGAATTTAAAGATAACGGTGTAGGTATATCTGATTATCGTAAACAAATTATTTTTGAAAGAGGAGCACGAAAATCACAAAAAAGTAAAGGAATGGGGCTTGGATTATCTCTTGTGAAAAAAATAATAGAGATTTATCTTGGTGATATTTGGGTTGAGGAGAGAGTCAAAGGAGACTATACACATGGCAGTATTTTTGTGGTTTTAATTCCTACTAATTCTTAATTTTTTAAAATAATTCTCTACTCATACTACTTTTAGACTTTATTTCTAACCATTCTTACAATTCTATCCTTTAAATTATTACTATAAACTTTAAAAGCAATATAGATAAAAATGAAATTATGGAAACATATGACTTAGTAGTTATTGGAAGCGGAGTAGGATTAAGTGTTTTGAATGTCGGACTTCAATTAGGAATGAATTGTGCTCTTGTAGAAAATACTAAAATAGGGGGCACCTGTTTAACACGAGGTTGTATTCCTTCAAAAGTGTTGGTCTATCCGGCTGATTTAATCCGAGAATCTCAGCATGCCAAAAAAGTTGGAATTAAGTTCAACATAGAAAATATTGATTGGGATTTAATAGCAAAAAGAATGTGGTCTCAAATCGATGAAAGTAAAATGATGGATCAAGGGCTTTCTACTGTACCTAATTTGAAATTATACAAGGGAATTGGAGAATTTATTGGAGAATATGAGATGAAAGTTAAAAATACTAAAAACGGTGAAGAGATAGGACATTTTAAAAGTGAACGATTTGTAATTGCATCCGGTGCAAGATCTTTTATCCCTCCAATTCAAGGAATAGAAGATATTGATTTTATTACTAATGAAGACTTCTTTGGAGATAAATTTCCAAAAAAACCATGGAGGAGCCTTATAATTATAGGTGGTGGAGTTATAGCAGCAGAGCTCGCTCATATTTTCTCAGCAATGGGCACTGACGTGACTATTGTAGAGATGTTTCCACGCTTGGTTGTAACTGAAGAACCTGAAATCAGTCACTTATTACAAAAAAGCCTCAGTAAGCATATGAAAGTGTTATTAAATGAAAAAGCAATTAAAGCATATTGGAATAAAAAACAAAAAGCAGTTTTAATTAAAAATATGGAGACTGGTAAAGAAAAAGAAATAATGGCAGAAGAAATACTTATTGCAGCAGGTCGACGTTCAAATGCAGATTTTTTAAAGGTAGAAAATACAGGGGTTGAAACTGATGAGAGAGGCTGGATAAAAACTAACCAATACTTAGAAACCAATAAAAATAATATTTGGTGTATAGGAGACGCCAATGGTCTTTATCAATTTAGACATAAGGCAAATTATGAAGCAGAAATTTGTACAAATAATATATTTGGTCCTGAAGATCAAAAAAGATCTGTTAATTATTCTGCAGTTCCATGGGCAATCTTTACCTACCCTCAAATAGGTCACGTTGGAATGACACAAGCAGAAGCTATTGAAAAGGGTTACGAGATTTTTGTAGCTGTGAAGAACTATTCAACCGTTGCAAAAGGATTTGCTATGGGTTATGAAAGTAATCAAGATGATGATGGTTTTGTAAAATTGATCGTTGATAAATCATATAAAATCTTAGGAGCACATGTAATCGGACCTCATGCAGCTCTTTTAGTACAACCATTTGTTTATTTGATGAATTCAGGATTTACATGTACATTACCCGAGTATAAAGATGATAAAGACTTACCTAAAATAGAAAGAGCTTGTCCAGAAGCGGGATCATTTATGCCAATATACCATTCAATGGTTATTCACCCTTCCCTTAATGAAGTAACAGGGTGGGCAATTGGTAATTTGAAACCAGTTAATATCAAAATGGTCCCTCACGAACATCATTATGGTTAAAATTATTATATTAACCGTCTTTACTTTTTTATAAGATTTTTTTTTAATTTTTGCTAAAACCACTATTATCCTATAAATAGATGAGTCTTCTAATCATTGCAAATTTTGATAGAAACAACAATCAACTATTTTAGATTCTTAATCCAATATAAAGATTAGATGGTATTAAAAAATATTAATTCCAAAAGAGATAATAGAATTGGACAAATTTTTACTCCAAGTTATATTGCTGATTTTATGGTTAGAAACATAATTTCATTCATCACAAAATCAAGCAAAGATCCTTCAAATTTAAAAATCTTAGAGCCATCTGTAGGAGAAGGGATTTTTTTAAAAAGTCTCTTAAAATATAATTTTTCTGATATAACTGCTTATGAAATGGATAATAATTTGAAAGACAACCTTTTGAATTCTTATCCTAATATAGACTTTAAATTTGACAATTTTTTAGGCTCAAATCCAAATGAAAAATTTGATATAATAATTGGCAATCCTCCTTATTTGGGGCAAAATTATAATGCTGAAATTTTTCAGAAATACATTAAGAAATTTCCATTTTGTAAGAAATATTTTGTAGGGAATATGGATTTATTCTACTTTTTTATTCATTTAGGAATAGAAAAATTAAAACCGGGTGGACTTCTTTCTTATATCACAACAAATTATTGGATTACAAAATCTAAGAAAACTGGTATAAAATTATTAAAACCACATGTTATAGAAGAATGTTTTTTACTTCAATATATAGATTTATCACATCTACAGCTATTCGAAAGTGCAAAAGGACAGCTTAACTGTATTTTTATATTACAAAAAAAGACAGAGCAAGAGAAAATTCAAAGAAAAAATAAAAATATTGAAATAATTCAAATTTTTGAAAATAAAAGAATTGCTCAAAATTCTAAATCTTCAAATACCGAAGTTTTCAATTATTTAAGCTCTGGAAAGTCTTTAACAAATGTGAAGAGATTCATATCAGCAATAAGTAATAACGATCTAAAAAAAGATGAAATTTGGAATCTTATATACCCTAATGAAGTAAAATATGTAATAGACAAAATTGAAAGCAAATGCAGAGTTAATAGCAAAATTTCATTATTAAAAGATTATTTCTTAATACGAAATGGGTTAATCCTCATAAAAGACTCTATTTTCATATTGGAAGAAGGTAAAGATTTAAAAATTAAGAATAACATATTCTATATTCGTTTAAATGGAGAATTTTTAAAACTCTCTCAAGCAGAGAAATCAAGATTAAAAAAAATATACAAGAGCAAATCAATTAAAGCTTTTGGATATAATCAAGAGGACTATATAGGATACATGATTTATTTTAATAAAAATGAATTTAAATCACAATCTAATCTTGAGCGAAACGAGCTACTTAAAAAGAAATACCCTCTTCTTTCAAAATATATTAGACAATATGAAAAAGAATTAAAAAATATTTTAATTAATGCTAAAGAAAATCCCTACGATTTTTATTTTCCCAGAAGAGGTTCTTTTATCCGCCAATTTGAAGGAAATAATAAAGAGGAATTAACAGATCTTGAACCATTATATGATAACATGGAGAAGATCTTTTTTAAATTTATTTCAAAAGAAAATAATTTTGGATATACAAACGCCTCCTACTATGCCACCTCAGATACATACTTCCTATGGCAAAAATACACTGATAAAGAGATTGATTATCCATTTATCCTTGCCTATCTGAATTCCAGATTAGTCACTTTCATTTTTTACGCAAAAAATATTTCTATAAAGAGAAGTAAAACTAAGCTTGAACAAGGATTACCTATACCTCATCTAAATAATTTCATAAATCAAGAGTGTGCAGGTATAATAGAATTAATTAAAATATTTTCTTATTACTTAATTGGTAATTCTCATGACAAATCTCACAAAAATATTGAAATTCTTATTGAAAAGATGCAGACTTCAAATTACTTTACCTATACCAAAAATATCAATTTAAAAGAAAAGATAATTAGATCATTAAAAAAACATGACAGGGATAATATAAAAGCTGTATTAGATCAACTTTTTTTTCAACTTTTTAATTTAGATGGAGAAATGATAAATAAATTATTAAAAGAATATTATAATCATTAGTTAAACTTATCTTTCAAGCTTCTCTTCATTATTTTTCAGAATCGATAAGTTTTTATAGTTATTATAGTATATTTTATTTGTAAGAACTAAGTTGTCAATCATGAATTGACGGGATATAAAATTTTGGTGATAAATGATTAAGGATGAATTCGATGATATTATTGATGAAATTAAAAAATATTTTAAATTAGATTCAGACAAATTTGATGTGGATTTTCTATTTATTCCAGAATCAGAAAATAAATCAAGATTAAAACCCGATGATAAAAAAGTAAAAGGGATAAAGATATCATATCATTTTGAAACAGGTATGGGAAAACCTGAGATTCGAATTGAAGGAAATATCGATGAGAAGAAGATTCAAGAATATTTAGAGGGAATAGATATCGCGAAATATCCTAGCCTAAAAAAGTTGCTCGAATCAAAAACTATTGAAGAAATTGATGTTAGTGAGCTTTCTTTAGAATCAAATGAATATAATGAGAATTTAAATGAAATAGAGCCACATACGGAAATAAATGATTACAAAGATTATACTGAAATTGTTCTTGAAATTCCTGGAATAAGTGAAGAGGAAGTCATAATAGATATTAGTGAAGAAGAAAATAAGTTAATCTTTAAAGCTAAAAATGAAAATAGAAAATATATAAAAAATGTTTATTTACCTTTCATCGCTTCAACTAAAGACTATAACGTTGAAGTAAAAAACGGATTAGCTATTATTCTAATAAAGAAATCAGAGAGCTAAAAATTATTTTATACAAAAATTAAAAATGAAAAATTAAAGAAAAATGAATATAAAGTGATAAAAAAATGAGTGGGATAACTCGGGAGTATAAGGGAGATAGAATAAAAGTAAGGATAAAAGATGCTTATAAAGGAGATGCTGGTAGAGGAAGGATAAGAATAGATCCCAAAGTAATTGACAAACTTAACCTTAGAACTGGTGATGTTATTGAAATCTCCCATAATGTAGCAGGTAAGAAAACTGCTGCTTTACTATATCCAGGAAAACTAGAAGATGCAGGTACAAATACAATCAGAATAGATTCTTCATTAAGAAGGAATATTGGTGCATCCCTAGATGATATAGTAGAAATTCGAAAAATAGACGCTAGTTTAGCTGATAGGATTACATTTGCAGGGTTAGAAGAGTCAGTCATTCTTAGGAGATCTGATCAATTGGTACATATGTTAGAAAATCGTGTTATTACTAAAGGAGATATTCTCAGTTTTAATGCTATGGGTCGAAGGATTGATTTTATAGTTATAGATTTTAATCCTAAGGCTGCGGCAGTTAGGATTCATTTAGATACTAAAATTTCAATTTCAGAAAAAACCCATAAAGAACTTGAAGAATTAGAGGCAAGGAGAGTCACTTATGAAGATATTGGAGGGTTAGAAGAAGAGATCCAGAAGATCCGGGAAATGATTGAATTACCAATAAGACATCCCGAACTTTTTAAAAGAATAGGTATTGACCCTCCTAAAGGGGTTTTACTGCATGGACCTCCGGGGACGGGTAAGACTTTGCTTGCGAGAGCTGTTGCATATGAAACTGAGGCTCATTTTATAACAATCAGCGGACCCGAAATTATGAGCAAGTTCTATGGACAAAGTGAGGAAAACCTTCGTAAAGTATTTGAAGAAGCTAAGGAGATGGCACCCTCGATAATCTTCATTGATGAATTGGATTCAATAGCTCCTAAAAGGGGTGAAGTCACTGGTGAAGTAGAAAGGAGAGTTGTTGCTCAATTACTTTCATTATTAGATGGTTTAGAAGGGAGGGGTGAAACCATTGTTATAGGGGCAACAAATAGAGTGAATGATATAGATCCAGCACTTAGGCGTCCTGGAAGATTTGACCGAGAAATCGAGATTGGTGTTCCAGATACAGATGGTAGATATGAAATATTATTAATTCATACACGTGGAATGCCCTTATATGATGATGTTGATCTGCGACTTATGGCTGAAAAAACTCATGGGTTTGTCGGTGCGGATGTAGAAGCATTAGCAAAAGAAGCTGCAATGTTAGCAATTAGAGAGTTATTACCAAAAATTGATTTAGATAAACCAATACCTCCTGAAATTTTAGTTGATCTTCAAATTATGATGAAAAATTTTGAAACGGCTTTAAATAGCATCGAGCCCTCAGCCTTAAGGGAGGTATTAATTAGCCAACCTACTGAAACATGGGAGGATATTGGTGGTTTAGAAGAAGCAAAACAGCAGCTAATGGAAATAATTGAATGGCCATTAAAATATCCGGAATTATACAGACATTTAAATTCAAAACCCCCAAATGGAATATTACTCTTTGGACCCCCTGGGACTGGAAAAACACTTTTAGCAAAAGCACTAGCTCATGAAAGTGAAGTTAATTTCATTTCAGTAAAAGGACCAGAGTTTCTTTCTAAATGGGTTGGTGAAAGTGAAAAAGCAGTAAGAGAAACATTTCGAAAAGCAAGAGCAGCAGCTCCATGCATTATATTTTTCGATGAAGTTGATGCTATAGCTGGTATGAGGGGTAGGTTTGCTAGCTCTCAGGTGACAGAACAAGTAGTTTCTCAGCTACTTACAGAGATGGATGGATTAGAAGGATTAAAAGATGTTATATTACTTGCTGCTACAAATCGACCAGATATGCTTGATCCTGCTTTATTACGTTCGGGTAGATTTGGAAGACATATTGATATACCCTTGCCGGACAAGGAGACGCGTGTTGAGATATTTAAAATTCATCTTAAAAACAAGCCATTAGACAAAGATGTAATTATTAATCAACTAGCAGAAGCTTTAGAAGGATATACTGGTGCTGATATTCAAGCAATCTGCGAAGAAGCAACACTTTTAACTATTCGCAAGGCTATTAATGATATAAAAATCGACACAAAGAATGAAGATTCAGTTAAAGTAGTAAAAATCTCTAAAGCTGAATTTGAAATATCAATAGAAAAGGTATTAAAGTCAGCCGATAAGGCTAAAAAATCCCATGAAACATATTCAAAAGAACCTTCAGAAGAATTATATCGATAATAAATAAAAAAAAATAAAAAGTAAGGAATGATTAATATGGAATTAGAGGAACCTGATGGAAGAGATATTTTTCTTAGTATTGACAACTTGTTTGAAATATTAGGAAATCCTACAAGAAGAATGATTTTATCAAAGTTAGCAAAGGTTCCGTTAGGAGCTTCGGAATTGGCAGCTTCATTTGGGAAAAAGATATCACGACAAGCGATTCATAGCCAACTTAAAATGCTTATAGATTATGGGATAATTCAAAGCCACGGTGAAGATCCAAGAAGTATTAAATATCGTATTAATAGTAATCTAACTTTAAGAATTGATATCACTCCAGATTATTTTAATATAAATTTTAATGTAGTTAAACTTGATAACACTCGAGACAATTTAGAACTTAAAGATACTGGATGTCATATAGATTATCAAAAAATAAGAACCCCTGATAAAAAACTCAGATTTTTAGGGGAAAAAATTAAGGAAATTGAACAAAGTATAGGAAATTTGGAACAGGAGAGAACTATATTGTTACATAATAAAGAGTGCTTTATTATAGAATTAAAAAACATAATAAAAAACCAGTATGACGATTATCTTAATACAAAAGAGCAACCCAATTTAGAAAAAGAGATTTTTTATACACTTTTTTACAATCCAATAAAATATTTCAAAAGAATAAACATTGATAAATTACTCGATGATATGTTCTTTTCAGAAATGGGACCGATTAGAAGAGACCAAAATAAAGTATCCATTAGGCATCTACTCAGAGATTTGTCCAATTTAATGGATGTCTTTCGTGAAGATAAGGATGATTGGTTTTTCGATATTTAATAAAGTTTTTTTTTAATATATTATCTAATTTTAGATACTGAATCATGAATCTACAAGATTTAAAAAAACAAATGCCTAATATATTTAAACGGGTTAAAAATGACGTACGAAAAATTTATAGACGTCATCGAGCTGGGTTAAGTCTTGGACTCGTGGAAATGGGTATATGTAAGGGTGGTTTTATAGGCGGGATGCATTTTCCTCCAGGGACAGACATTGTAATGAATAAAACTCCCCTAAAAATCATTCTAAAAGAACAACCTTTTGAAATAGTCTGGGCTTATACATATCATATTCTATTACATGAATATATCCATTCTTTGGGTGTTCTTGATGAACAACTATGCAGAAATATCACTCTTAGGATAAGTGAAAAAATTTTCAAGGAAAGCAACCACCCCGCAATAATTCTTGCAAAAAATGGGATTGCTACTTTTTTTCCTAATTTGCCTTTAATTTATGCTCCTCCAGATCTTAAACCTGAGGTACAAATTGAATATATCTATAATTTTGATCAAGAGAGTTATGATTATATCTCTTAATTAAAATATAAAATAGTATATAGAAAAATACAAGTTATCTCTCAAATTCATTGATGAGATAGCTTATGTGAATTCAAGCATTTATTAAGGGTAGTTATTAATTTTTGATGCGTAAAAGGTTTATCCAAGAATCCCATTGCGCCATTAGCATATACTTCTTCTTTAATAGTCTTGTCAGCACTCGCAAAAATAACTTTTGAATTATGATCAATTTGTAGAATTTCCTTTAAAGCATCAATCCCATTTTTTATAGGCATTCTATAATCTAAAATTATTATGTCAGGTTTTATCCTAAATGAATTGAACATTCTTATTGCCTCCTCTCCATTATTAGCAATGCCTAAAACTTGAAAGCCCGCCATTCCTAATAAAAGTTCATATAGTCTTTGAAGATCTCTATCATCTTCAGCAATAAAAATTGTTTTTATCCCTAATTCACCTTTTAGGAGATCAATCCCACTTAGAAAACTTCTGTTTTAGATAAATTTAAAATAGAAGTTTTTGCTGAACAATCTTACACACCTAATACAGAAGTAATCGTATTTATGCTTTGACATTAAATATAAGTACCTTGAATTCTGGATTATATTATAAAAATATAAATATCAGAAGTATTTCAAAACTATTACCGTAAATTTTTTTTGTACTTCAATTTTACAAGAACTTAGAAAATAAGCTTTTATCTTTTACCCTTATATAAAGGATGATATAAAAAAATTCTATAATAATATACAAATAAAAAAGAGGGCATAAAAATTACGCAAACATTATCTGATGATGAATCTATTGATGGAGAAAAAGAATCTATCCAAAAAGACATAGATATTTCGCCTGACCAATTAGTACTTAAATGGAAGTTTCAAAATGTTGATAAAAAACTTATATATGATATAAAACGTTGTATAGGATGTTCATTATGCAAAATTGTATGTCCTGTTGATGCGATCGAGCTTGGGCCAATTTCCGATATCGCTCAAGGAATATTAGATGATAGTAATCCAAAAATATTGATAGACTATGATAAATGCTGTTATTGTATGTTATGCGCAGTAGTCTGCCCAAATGATGCATTCCATGAAAATATTATTCCCGAAGAACAAATAGACCTTGAAGAATTCCCATCAATCGGAAAGTTTTTCAAGATAGATATGAAAAAATGTAATGAAGATTCTAAAAATGAAATATGCCAGCTATGTTTAAAAGTTAGAGATAGAAACAAAATAAAGGAATACTTTAAAATTCAAAAGGAGTGTCCCCTCCAATGTTTTTCAATTGATTCTCCAATTAAAGGAGAAGTTATTATCAAAAAAAATATGCTCCATAAATGCGATCCTCAAGGGTGTAAAGCATGTGTCAATATCTGCCCAACGGAGTCTTTTTTTATTCCTGAACGCGCGGAAGATGTGAAAAAATATGGAAAAATTGCATGTAATGAAGATGAGTGTTTTTATTGCGGAGCTTGCGAAAATTCTTGCCCTGACGATTTGATAGTTGTTAATAGAAAGGATATTGTAATCATTGATCCTAAAAAGAGAGGAAATTACCCCTGGATACAGGGCTGGATAAATAGTATAAAAGAAATTCTTAGAAAAGCGTTGATTCGGGGAAAAGTACAAATAAAAATCCCCGAAATTGAAGAAGAAGTTAAAAAATTACATAAGAAAATTGAAGAAAAAATTCCGCAATTATCAATGGAAGATAGAAAAAAATTGGATGAATTAAACCAGAAGATTCAAACTTTCCTCAGATCTCCAAAAATCAGGTACTGGATAAAGGACAAAAAAACCCAGCAAATTACAAAAGAACTTAATAAATTCTTAAGTAAGAAAAAATAAGGAAATTAAATATCTCTTTCTCTAAAATTATCCTTGTTTAAATATGTAGTCATATAATTAAGGTAAATATCAAAATCAATATTGGTAATTGTTAAATGAAGTTAATTTTAAAGATTAAACCAAATAAACCATCAAAAGAGAAGAGAATTATTGCTTGGATACAAAAAGATTCAACCTTCAAAGATGATATTATTCAACTGTTTAAACTCTTTAAAGACAATATTAATATATCTAAATTAAGTAAAATTTTAAGATATCATATTGTAACCTCCGAAAACCCAGCAATTATCTTGAATCTGTTTTCATCAATTCAAGAACTAATCCCTGAAGTTTACTTTGATAAAGAAGATTCAATAGAGATTGAAGATTTAATAGATATATAGATATTATTTTGAGAGGGATTAAAAAAATAATGAGTGGGAGAGGGGGGATTTGAACCCCCGACCCCTTGGTCCCAAACCAAGATTCACGCTGTAGAGAAAGCCCCTACAGTATC
>JAHQWL010000097.1 GCA_029856155.1 Promethearchaeia archaeon | reverse complement strand
TCAAGTCTTCTTCCATGTGTAATCTGTCCTTTTCCTCTTTTTCTTTCTTTTTAAGAGCTAATTTATTTAGTTTTACTATTTTACTTTCCGATTCTATTTCTTCTGTTTCCATTATTTTTTCTTCTTTAGATGATTCAGGATTAAGATAATTAGCTTTTAAGGCAGCAATTAGCCAGCCGGCAGGATTTATTACATTCCTCTTTATCCGGAGAAGGTCTAATTTCTCCTCAATATCCTCTGAGGAATAATTTAAGATTATTTTATCAATTGATTTTTTATCCAGATTTATTTTTTCCAATTCTTCTTTTATCCTTTCTGTCTTTAGAGATTTTTTATTATGAAGTCTTCTGTCTTCAGACATTAATATTTACTTGAACTTTTTATTATTTATACTTTTAATAATTTATTTTTTTTGTACACCATATCTACGTGGTTGTGATCTCTAACCCAAGTTGCCAAACATATTATAGAGAGTACTTGGTATCTTTGTTTAGAGTCTTGATCTTCGGTGTATTTATCAAATGTACTACACATTATATAAAATTCAAAGAATATAAGATCATGACATCCACTTGATAAATATGCGAAAAAATGCTTAATAAATTCAATTTTCATTCAAAGAATAAAGTATCAGACATGAATTTTAACGTGAATATTAAAAATGGATTCTTGCGTATAATAAACTCTCTTAAATTATATTGTTATTCTAGTCTTTAAAGATCTTTTCCGTGAAAATTCAATTTTAATGAATCTTTGCTTTATTTATCATATTTTTTTTATAAAATATAACTCTTCAGGCAATTTTCAGACAATTTATATTAAAAATAAAGAATTTTGTATATTTTATAACCAATAATATTTTGAACGGAAATATCTATTCTTTTTATGATTAAATTAGTACAAAAATTTAGAACATAATGAAGAGGAGATAAATAATTGGCTTTTAGTGACTTTATATTCCATATTGTATTTGGTACAATGGCACTCATCTCTTGTTTAATATCAGTACTTTTAGGAGCTTTGTTTTCGGGACGGATAGGAAAATCTAAAGGACACTTAGAACTTTATCAAATGCATAAATGGTCTGGTGTAATAACAGGTATAGTGGTTATTATTACTTATATCTACATGATGTTACCACCTATATTTACCGGTGAAACAATTATATTAAGTTTGCATGGATGGATTGCGACTTTTAGTCTAATTGTAGTTCTCGTTCAGGTCATATTAAGTTTAGCGTATAAAAAACGCAGTAAAATTAGATTATTACACTTATTTATGGGATATATTTTATTGGGATTATTAGCATTCCAAATTGCTTTTGGTATGTTCTTAGTTTCTACATGAAGTGGATCATTCTTTTTTTCTTTTCTATCATTTAAATTTTAAGGAATACAATTAATTATTAAAAATAGTAATGATATTTCATCATTTTCATTACTTTAGAGCTTGTTAGTCATATTCTTCACGATAAAAACATTTAAATATCGAGATTAATATATAACTATTGATTGTCAATTTGTGTTTGACGAAGAATAATTGACATAAAAATTAAAATATAAATTAATGGAGGTTGATATTATGACTGAAATAAAAGAAAAGAAAGAAATTGAGGTAAAAAAAGGCAAATCTACAGAGTCAAATGAAAGTATCAAAGAAACTCCTAAACAACAAAACGAAAAGAATGCAATTCAATTAAGAAAATATCGACCATTATCTCTATTCAGTAATTTCGATCGATTTTTTGATGAGATGGATCGTTATTTCAATAAATTCTGGAGTTCAGCTCGTCTTTGGGATTTTGAACCCTTTGATTTAAGTGTATTCGATGAGGATAAATTTTTCCGAAGTCCACTTACAAATATTACTGATGAAGGGGATAAATATAGTATAACTGCCGAATTACCAGGATTAGATAGGGGAGATATCGAAATTACAGTTCATGATGGGATTCTAGACATAAAAGGCGAACAAAAGAAAGAACACGAGGAAAAGAAAGAAGGCTTTGTTAGAAAAGAATATCATAGCTCAAGTTACCATAGAAGTTTTACTATTCCTGAAAATCTTGACGAAGAAAATATTGATGCTAAATTAGATAAAGGAATTTTGACTCTAAAATTGCCTAAGAAAGAAATAGAACATAAAGAAAAGAAAAAAATCGAAGTTCAATAGGTTTTTTTTATAATTTTCAAATTTTTTATCAATTAAATTAGAACTTTTTCAAGATACTCTACTCTAAATCCTTACGGTCAATTAACTAATATCTTATCCTGAAGCTTTTTCAAATATTATTATCCCGTTCTATATGTTTATAATTAATAAATAAAAAGAACTAAGTCCATTTATTAGGACTAAAT
This sequence comes from Promethearchaeia archaeon, assembly GCA_029856155.1. GTDB lineage: Archaea > Asgardarchaeota > Lokiarchaeia > Sigyniarchaeales > SOKP01 > Loki-b32. Next base: position 12,161 of record JAHQWL010000097.1, on the reverse strand, counting down.
AAACTTTTTAATTGTTTATCTTTCATAAACAGATCACTTTTATTATTCAATCAATCTTTCTTTATTATGAATGTAATAGTTATTATATTGATCGTAGTTGCTGTGATCATATCACTCTGGTTCGCGTGGGGTGTGATCTCGCCACATATCTGGGAACAACCAGAATATGAAATATTGGAACAGTTAGATAAAGTTGAAATTCGAAAATATAAGCAATCGAAAATCTTAACTACTTACGCATTTACATCAAATAATGCGTTTTCGAAACTAGCTTCATATATTTTCGGAAAGAATAAAGAGAAAGAGAAAATTGCAATGACAACTCCAGTTCTAACAGAAACTACAGATAATAATGAAGTAAGAATGGCTTTTTATTTGCCAAAAAAATATGAAAATAAAGATACTCCAACACCCTTCATGGAGGACATAAAAACAGAAAAACAAGCTGAAAGAAATGTGGCAATTATAAGATTTTATGGGAGAATGACCGAGAAAAAGAGAGAAAAATACATAGATAAGTTATTAGAAATCTTAGAAGAAAATCATATTCAAACTCAGGGAAGTCTATTTTTTTTGAATTATAGTGATCCTTTTGTTCCTCCCCCTCTACGAAGAAATGAAATAGGAATCGGACTAAACTTAAATTAGTTATTATTAAACAGTTTTTTATAAATAAATATATAATCTAATATTAAACTTTTTCTGAATATTCCTTTAGAACATTCTTTTTATATCTAACTTAACTTTACCATGATATATATTAAAACATATTAGGCATGCCTAAATTTAAATATGAAAATAAATTATCATTAATTAAAAAAATCACAATAGTGGTAAAAAATGAACAAATCAATAAATTATGGAAATTGGGTCCCTCGAAATATGATCTATTTCTTTTTAGTTGTATTTTTGATTTTCTTAATTCCAACTTTATTTCCAATAAGTCTAGTAATAAAAATAATTTTATGGGTAATAGCAGGAATATGGCTTTTCCCTTTCACTTATATGATGTATCTTTATTATTACTTTTCAGTAAATAATAAAGAAATACAATATAAGATCTGGGATTTAGTTATCCAGAAATTGCCTTGGAATGGTGAGGGAAAAGCACTTGACATTGGTACAGGAGCAGGAGCATTAGCAATAGAGCTTGCAAAAAGATTCCCTGAAGCTAACGTATGGGGAATTGATTATTGGGGAAAGGGATGGAATTATTCTATACAGCAATGTGAAGAAAATGCCAAATACGAAGGTGTGGCAAATCAAATTGTATTTCAGAAGGGAAGTGCCTCAAATTTACCTTTTAAAGATGCTGAATTTGATGCTATTGTTAGCAATTTTGTATATCATGAAGTTAGAGATACGAGAGATAAGAGAAAACTTATCAATGAATCTTTAAGAGTTTTGAAAAAGGGAGGTACATTTTCTTTACAAGATACATTTAAAAATAAGAGAAGATATGGAATAACTGAGGATTTAATAAGACAGATTAAAGCATGGGATATTCAGCAAGTTAATTTTATTGAAACTGTAGACGAGATACCAATGCCCAAATTGGTAAAAACTGAATTGAAAACAATGGGTTTATTATATGGAATCAAATAAATAATGCATTAAAATTAAATTATTCCGCTGACTCCTTTTTATTATGTTATTATTTTTTGAATAATAAAGTTGCAAATTTTTAGAGATAATTAATATGTTTAATGAAGAAACTTGTCAGCGGTGTGGTACCTGCCTTGAACAGTGTCCATTTTTGCAATTACCCATAGAAAGTGCTAAAGAAGAAATTTCTAAAATGATTGAGACGAGAAAATCACGAAAGATAATCAAAAATTGTGCAAGTTGTTCTTACTGTAATGTAATTTGTCCAACAGGGTCAAATCCATATGCACTTATAAGAGAAATACGATTAAAAAATTATCGTGAGAATGGGGTTAGAAGTATAGGGCTTATAACGGAGGAGATTCCTCATAATCTAATGTCAATAGCATTAGAAATTAATACAGAGGAAAAACAGCGAGAATTAAATAAATACGAAAATCCTCCAAAAAGCAGCAAGATGTTTTATGTGGGCTGTGGTATTCCCTATTGTTTTCCAGATTTGGCTCAGACCAAATTATTGGGAGATTTGCCATTGTTAGGAGGAATGGAGTATTGTTGTGGTGGTTATGTTCATTCTTATTTTGGTGAAGATGAAGCAAGGATAAAAGGATTAGATTTATATGAAAAATTTAAGACACTTGGTGTAGAAAAACTTATCACCTTCTGTCCTGGATGTGATGCTATGATTAAAGGTGTTTATCCTTCAATTATTGAAGGATTTAACGTGGAGGGACAAACTATTATTGATTATTTTGTTGAAAAATACCATCAAGGCGAGTTAAAAATCAAAAAAAAGATCAATCAAAGAATTACATTTCAAGATCCCTGTCCATGGAGAAATTTGGACAAGAAAATATACGATGGTCCAAGGGAATTTCTTGAAATTATTGGGGCAGAAGTAGTAGAAATGGAACATAATAAAGAAAAATCTCTATGTTGTGGAGCTCCTCTTATAATATCAAATAGAACTTTAGCAACAAAAATCGCAAAAGAGAGAATATCTGAAGCGGAACACGTAAACGCGGAGATAATTGCTCATATCTGCACAGGTTGCCTTGCAACTTTATCTAATTCTGCTACAGAACGGAATATTCATTCATACTATATTACGGAATTAGCCCAAATGGCAATAGGGGAAACGCCACCACTTAAAATTATTGAGAATACAAAAAATCTTAATAACCAGATTATGAAAACAATTAGCAAGAATCCAAATTTAATAGCTGAGAGATACTTAATAAAAAATGGAAAAATAAGTCGCAAGTAATTTAAATTGCTGAAAAACACGAATACAGTAAGTTTTAAAATCTTAATTTTTACCTTTTAGTAAATTAATAAAAAATTCTTAACTTCTACGAAATTGATCAACTTCACAATTTCTAATTTTGTCGTATAATTTTTTTTCTTTTTGTTTCCATAAAATTAAGTATGAACATAAATCTTTAAATATCTAAATGCTGTATATCTATATAACATACTCTTAAAAAACAATAAAATTTAATAAAAGTTTAAGTAAATATTTTAAAAAGTGGAGGAATTAAAAATGGCAGGTTCTGAATATATAAGTTGGAGTCCTATTAGAAGATTAATGAAACATAATGGGGCTATTATTGTTGCTCGAGATGCTGTAAATGAATTGGTTGATTGGTTGGGTTCATCTGCTGAGAAATTGACAAAAACAGCATTAACATTAACCAAACACTCAAAACGTAAAAAAATAACTCGAGACGACATCCTTTTAGCTATTAAATACTTCTAAATAGGTAAAAGGCACAAAATTTTATATTTTAAATTTTTTTTTCTTTTTTCCTTAAAATTTTCAAGGGGTACAGAGAAGTTATTTAATAGTTCTCAATTTTTTTTATTTCGATAATTCATTTATTAGAGTGCATATTTCTTGAGGATTTCTTGTAGAGAAAACAAAAGATCTGCCATATTGAAAAGTTAATTTTACAGCCTCTCCAAAATCCGTGTTATAAGCCCATGAACCATCTAATCCGAATCGAATTCCTACTCCTCCATAGGTTCTAAAATGTGCTTTTGTTATATCGCAACTCGTAATTTCTTGTAAGGAAAATTTCTTATGGTTAAAAATGCCATATTTTACTTCAAGTTGATTACTGGTTAAGGTAATTTTTAGACCTCGGTAATTCCAATACATAAGAAAAATAAACAAACCTACAGCACCGAGTATAAACCCTATAAATGCCACTTCTATGGGTAAGAAAGCGGTAAATATAATCCCGAGAGAAATAATTAATACACATACAAATAGGATTACAATTTTTACAAATCTTCCAGCGGGAACCCATTCAGTATATAGTACTTCATCCTTTTTTTGGAGATTATTGTCATTAATTATTTTTATCACCAACTTAGTTTTGTTTCTTTCACCATCCTAAGCAAATAGAGGATGAGATTTAAAGTTTTGTTCTAAAACCTAAAAACTTCAAGAGAACTTGACTATAAAAATATTCCATCTCTGATTAAATTTTATATAGAACTCTAAAATGATGTGAACTGAGACAAGAATTTTTAAATATAATTACCCCAAATTATTATTAGTCAATGAAAATTAATATATTAAATAAGCAGTTGATTCCAAATTGCCAAAAGTTCAGGTCGATGGTATGAATCTTTATTACGAGATCCATGGAGATAGATTTCCTCTTTTAATGATTCTGGGTTTGTCTGAAAATGTTTATTGGTGGGATCGTCCTATGATAGATCAACTCTCAAAACATTTTAAGACCGTTATTTTTGATAATAGAGGTGTCGGAAGAAGTGATAATCTGGATGGAGATCTCTCAATAGAATTAATGGCAGCCGATATATTAGGCTTGATGGATGCTTTAAATATTGCTCAAGCTCATATCCTTGGTCATTCACTGGGAGGAATGATCGCACAAGAGATGGCTCTTAAATTTCCTGAGAGAATTAAAAAGCTTGTTCTTTGTTCAACAAGTTGCGGCGGATCGAAGGCAGAATTGCCTTCAATAGAAACACAGCGAATATTAGGTAAATTTTCAACAAAAGTGCATACAAGAGATTTAACAGAAGAAGGTATGTTCCATATATTTACAAAAAGATTCATGGATGAAAATCCTGAATTTATGGAAAAAAAAGTTGATGATATTCTGATAATTCCAACTGGTCCCGCCACCTTTAAAGCCCAAATGGCTGCTTGGATGAGATATAACTCATGTAGGAAATTAAAAAACATAAGTATACCTACTTTAATAGTGCATGGTAAGCAGGATATTCTAGTTCCATCTAGAAATGGTGAACTATTAGCTGAGAAAATACCATTATCAGAAATTATATATTTCGACTCAAATGCTCACATTATTCACACTGAGGAACCTGATAAATTTCTTAAGGTACTACTTAACTTTCTAAAGTGAAAAATGAAATTGTAAAAAAAAAATAAAAAAAAATAATCAACTATTAGTTATGACTTTATCTTAAGTTTATACTTAGCTGAAGCTAGAATTAAAGTGATACTTACAATACTGACAATGAGATAAAAAGATCCGAATGGAATCTTTGGGGAAGATGATAAACTTTCTTTATAGATGGTCACGCTATTTGAGCCCAAATTTCCAAGTGTATCATTAGCATAGATAGTTAAAGTATATACACCAACAGGTAAAGTGTCCCATAAAGCTTGATTAATAGATCCCGATAAAACATATATATAGTGGGTTGATTCTCCGCCTATCCACGATAATGTATAATAGTAAGAATCGAGATTCTTTTCATTTATGCTTATCAAATATGAGGGGGCGGTAGTGTTGAATCTTGAATTATTTTGAGGAGAGTATATGGTGATCACGGGTGCTATAATGTCTTTTCGTACTGTTACCGAATTCGACCCTACTTTTCCAACAGTGTTATTCGCATAGAAAATTAATGTAACTGTTCCATTTCCAACTTGATTCCAGACGCTTTGATCAAGTGTTCCGGTCCAATTATAATTACTAGTAATGATAGTACCATTTAATTGATACCATGTGGCTGACAATTTAGGACTCGTGAAAGTTACATCAACCGTGGGTGCCAGTGTTCCAAATAACTCATAAGAAATTGGTTGGTTGATTGTTATTATAGGTGGACCGTCATATCCATCACTCCATATTGGAAAATTATCTTGTCCACCACCATCACCGGGAATTAGGTGCGGACTGTCACCTATTATATCATCATCTGCATCTATACCACTGTAATTATTCCAATAATTACCAATACTGCCATTATCCCACTTGGTATTGGTTCCATTATCATACGCATTTTGTCCCAATGGATTGCTGAAATTATTTAAATAGAATAGATTATCGTGGCTTTCTCGAGGGTCTGCTAAGACCAACGCACCATATTTGAGATTACCTTGGATAATGTTTTGTTTTACGGTATTATTATGAGAATTATCCTCAATCTTTATTCCCCTACTATTATTTATAAGTAAATTATATACGATTTTGTTGTCACCGCTATCTAAGACTCTTATTCCATCCCCATGTAACACCGCTCCTATATTATTTCGAAATGTGTTACCTCTTATCGTGTTATTATTACTAAAAGCATTGACCAGTAGCCCATAATATATGCTTCCATATTGATCATTATCTAGAATATAATTTTGCTGGCTCTGATATAAGATAATACTTTGCCCCAAATTGTCAAACAGATCATTATCACTGACGGTGATATTTTCTGCATTGTCTAAATAAATCCCGATATAATTGTTCATGATATTATTTTGTGTAATAATTCCATCGTGAACATCGTTTAACCTTATTCCAGCATTACTACCCGAAGCTTGTCCATTGATAACTGTACAGCCACTAATAATAAAATATTTGTCAAATGAGGTTTCAATTACAATACAGGATCCTATTGATTGAGCATCTATGGAAAGATCTGTTAATAAATACGGATCAGAATAACTCCCTGATCCAGAACACCATGCAAATTGTGAAACTTGATCCCAGGTGAAATCTCCTCCTCCAGTCTCATCAATTGTAAAGGGGGCAACTACATCATTACATACATTCCATTCGTCCTTAATATTAATGCTAGATTGATTTGCGATACATCCATAGCCATTATCATTAATCTTATTTCCTATAATGTTCACATCATCACTATCATCCAAATAAATGCCGTATTCCTGATTATTTTCAATTGAATTTCCGAATATCGTATTATTATCGCAAGAATTAATATAAATACCGGTTCTTCTATTATCATGTACATTATTATATTTAATCGTATTATTAATGCTATCTACATAGCTCGGGCTTCCACTTTCTGAGATATAAATTCCATAAGAGTCACTCCATAAGTAACCATTATGGTTAACCTCATTTTCCGTGATAATGTTATTATCACTATCCCAGAGATATATACCATGCCAGTTACTATCTTGTATATAATTTTTGGAAACTATGCTATTATAGCAGTATGACAAAGTTATTCCGACATTATTGTTCACTAAATTATTATCTTCAACGAGTATATTAGAAGAGCTATATACATAGACACCAGTACCATCATTGTCCGTACAGTTATTATCAATAACTTTACCATTATCCGCATTATATAACATTATCGTAGCATCGGGGGATGCCTTAGAATTCATTAATGTGCAGTTTTGAATAATGAAATATTCAGTCGTATCTTCTATATAGATGCAACTTCCCAAACCTTGGGCATCTATCGTTACATTCTCAATAATATATGGGTTTCCTGGAGTTCCACCGCCCGTACACCAATCATAAGTGCTCTCTGTTAATGACCAATTGTTATCTACATGAATCCTATAGGGTAAAACCCAATGACCAGAGCCCTTCAGTTTTTCTACTTCTCTGTATTCAATGTTAACGCCCCCTTCAACCTTAATCCATGATTGCATGAAGATATATTGAAACAGAAGGATTCCAATTACAAACCCTAAAATTATTACAGATTTATTTTTTAATAGTTTAAATCTCATAATTATGCAGTCTCATTTTATTTTATATTTAAAATCGATGTTAATTAACTTGAGTACAGCTTTGATTTTATATTTGTGTATGATTTTGTATAGCAATCCAACAAATAAAGGAACAGGCACCTATAACATTCTTCATTTAAATTACAAATTTTTATTTTTTCTAAAAGCAGATTTTATAATTACTGTGATAGTTAAAATTAGAATTAAATAAAGCAAGGATGAATTCATTCCAGGTATTATGATTTTTCTTTCAATTAATTGTTTAATTATCATAATATCAAAACTATTACTATTTCCAGCTGTATCATTTACAAAAAATCTTATGAGTAAATGGCCTGGTGGTATAGTATGCCATTCTGAAAATGGTAACCAAACTATATTATTTCCCGGAGAGATTAACCAGAAGTATTTCTCCTCTGATATATTGAATGTAAACCAAAATTTATGGAAATTATCATCAAAAATGGTTACATTAAAATCAGGTGGTTCTTCCCCTACAATTGTTCCATTTTGAGGTGAATGTATTATTATTGTAGGTTGAATTGTATCTTTTACCACTTGTAAGTCAATGAAACCTTCCTGTCCAATAGAATTATTAGCATAAAATCTTATCATTATTAGTCCATCTGGCTGCATCTCCCATAAATTTATATCGATTTCTACTGAATTTCCAGTGAAGGTTTTATTCTCACCACTTCCAATAATCAGATACCAAGTTTGATTGATTTTATAAGTATCGGTCGTATTGATTTGAACTAAAGGGGGATTTTTATAATATGTATTATTTAAAGGGGCAATTATAGTTATTTCTGGTGGGACCAAATTAACAATATCCATATTTGCATGAGTTTCTAAATCCATATTTTTATCCAAATTATTTAATGATTCCCAATTAATTGGATTATAGTGCAAGCTATAATATATGGGGATTAGAAATGTGAAGAAGCACATCAATATTATTAAAAACCTTCCCCTATGTTTAAGTTTAAGGTAAGAAAAGCTCATGATGAACCTGACATTTTTTGAGAGAGTTTTACACTTTTGTTATGAAAATATATGCTTCAATTCTATTTAATTCTATCTTAGATTTAAAAATGAAGGAAATAATAATTAAGGTATGAGTCAAACTCAAGAAAGTTCCAAGGCAGTTACAGAGTTTCGATTGTCAAAGAAGAAGTTTCTTTTAAACTTGATAAAGCTAATTCCAAAAATGAAAAAGATTAGGAAAAGAGCTGAAGAAATTCTACTTGAAACTGAACCACTAAAATTAAAAGTTGAAGCACCAAATTCAGATATTATTCATAAAGATTTAGAAAATATTTGTAAAGTTCCACATCGGAGAATTGGGACAGAAGAAGCTCATGAAATTGAAGATTTTTTAGTAAGTAAATGTAAAGAATTGGGATTGGAATCTGTGAGGAAAGAACCCGTTGAAGTAATAAATTGGAGTGCGACGAATTGGAATTTAACCATATCAAGAGAAGGAGAAGAGATAGAAATACCCTGCTTTTATGTACTTAATACTGGGTTTACATCGGAAAGTGGAATAACAGCCCCATTGATTTACGTTGGCACTGGAAAAGAAAAAGATTTTAAAAAAGTAGACGTTAGCGATAAGATAGTAGTAGCAGATATCGAATTCCCCAATTTACCAATAGGAAAATTGATAAAATTAACGAAACTATTCTATGTTTCTGATCCTTCAAATTCAATCGATGATACTACTGATCTCATCTTGACATTTGCATTATCAAATTTTCCACCGCAGGCATTAGGTGGAAAAAGAAGAGAAGATTCTGTTTACTGGCGAGCATTTGATAGAGGTGCGTTGGGTTTAGTTTTAATTTTAAGAGATTATCCATCCAACATTAATAGCCATTGGGGTCCTTATGATGGGGCTATGAAACCCATTCCAGCATTATATGTAGGAAAATATGAAGGTATAAAAGTTCGAGAATTGGCAAAGGAAGATAGCGCTCAATGTACTATGATCCTTGAAGGGAATAAAGAGCCAAGTATCGCACATAACATTTGGGGCATTTTACCCGGAAAATCTGAAGAAATGATAATGATTTCAAGTCATCATGATTCCGCTTTTAAAGGAGCGTCTGAGGATGGAACAGGAGTAGCGATGGTGTTAGCTCAACTAAGAGCATGGTCAAAAATTCCAGAAAAAGAACGCCCTAGATCATTATTATTTTGTTTATCAGCGGGACATCTATATGGTGGGATTGGAGCTGAAAAATTTGCCCAAAAATATAAGGATACCTTTTTAAAAAACGTTTTAGTAGATCTAAATTTAGAACATATGTGTGCGAAAGAAGTTGTAGAAGACTCTGAAACTCACAATTTTAAAATTACTAATAATTTAGCAATAGGTGCACTTTTCATCTCTAGAAATGAAAATTTAGTAGCTCCTGTTATTAAGGCTTGTAGGGAACATAATATTGAAAGAATGCTGTTAATTCCGGATAACTTTTTCGCAACACCTCCAATTGGAGAAGCGGGACATTTTGCAACTCATGCAAATTTAAAAGTCATTCATTGGATTAGATCTCCATATTATTTGCTAACAGAAGAAGATACACTTGATAAGATTGATGTAAATAAACTCCACACTACTGCTCAGTGTGTATCTGATTTAATCAATTCATTGATGAGTCTACCTAGAGAATCAATATGAACTAATTCTTTATTAAGATTGCCATAAGACAAAATAATGAATGCCAAACCTCTATATAGATGAAAATGTTCGTAGACGTCAAAAATAAGAAAGTTTATGTAAAAAATGGAACGTTATATTTAGGTAATATGGAAATAGATGACTTTACACAAATCCAAGGCTTAAAGGAGTTAAAAGAGTTAAAAAACCTTATTCTATTTAATAATAATATTTCTCACATCACAAATTTAGACTCATTAGTAATGTTAGAGAAATTAAACTTATATGGAAATAACATTGAAGAAATCACGGGTTTAGAGAATCTAAAAAACTTGAGGATATTATACCTATCTGACAATAAAATAAGGGAAATTAAAGGTTTGGATCATTTGAAAAGATTAGAAGTTCTATCCTTAGAGGATAATAGGATCGAAAAAATTAAAGGATTAAATAACCTTACGAATCTATTAAATCTAAATCTCTATGGTAATTTAATAACTAAGATAGAAGGTCTTAAATCCCTTAACAAGTTAAAAACCCTTAGAATTGGTAATAATCCAATTCCAAGTGAGATAATAAAAGATTTCGGAGGAATCGATAAGAATGGTTATGCTCTTAATCCTCAAAAAATTGTTAACAAGGATGAAAGTTATATTTAATAAAGATAAAATTTCGCTAATACAAAAAATCAATAATAAAGATTAAGAAGTGGAGCTTTTATCTTTTAAATTAACGGGTAAAACGTAAACTTAGAAAAAAAGAAATAAGGAAATTAATAATTTCGCTTTTTAGAATAATATGCTACTAAGCTTACAATTCCATTGAGATTAAAAGTTAAGAGTGTTATGGGTGCCCATTGACATAACTGTATAAATTAAATAAAATCCTTAAAATTTGTTTGAAAAATATTAGATTTAGAAAATTAATTAGATTACAAGAAGAAATAAAAATAACAAACACAATAGCTAAATATTATTTCTTCTTCTATTTTGATTTAAATCAAAATAATCATTTATGAGAGTATAAAATTGTTTTAATACTTCTTCCCCTCGGTCTGTTGTGTGATATTTTATAATATCTTCATCATTTAGTTGTTCAATTAAATTTCGAGATAGGAGAAATTGAAGTGTTTCTTTTATCGCGCTCGTTTTTAAACGTGTTTTTCGTAATAACCAAGTTTGAGTTCTTTTTGTCCTTAGACAAAATTCCAATACTTCAGCCCAAATTTCGAATTTACTACGTCTTGAAGAACTCATTGCTATATCACCAAAATAACAATTATGCAGGCTCCTCCTCATCAAATAAAATTGAATTTTCAAAAGAAGATTGTTCTAACTCTTGAGCCCATTCTTCTAATTTAGGGAATAATTTTTCCCATTTGATGACTTCATTCCTAATTTTAGCTGAAGTCAACAAATTCATTAACCAAAAGAATAGCATTGGAAGAAATATTATCACAAGATAGAAATTTATTAAAATATTCGAATTTTCAACACCCAAAAAGCGAGTAACCAATAAAACAACATAAAAACCTGAGAAGAAATTAAGGAATAAGAAAGTTCTTACTAATTTACTCAAAGTTGTTTTTTCTTTTGAATAACGATTAAAAAATGCATAAAAATTGGCTATATATGGGACAATTCCGTCGTAGAGAGTCGTTTGTGTTTTTTTATTTCCTTTAGCCTGTTTAAGAGTATTATTTCCTCTTATTATAAATAAACTATAAAATATTATTTGTACTCCTATTTGAATAATTAGCAAATAAAGAACCGTTATCATAATAATTGTCACTATGGTTCCAAACAACCCATATCTTTGAGAGATATCAGTTGTAACTTGTCCTGTAACCAGTAAACCTGTCAATAGAATAATAAACACTAATGCAAACAAAAAAAACAA
>JAHQWL010000095.1 GCA_029856155.1 Promethearchaeia archaeon | reverse complement strand
CATATATAGGTTCTGGTTCGGGTTCATATACTGGTTCTGGTTCGGGCTCATACACAGGTTCTGGTTCAGGCTCATATACTGGTTCTGGTTCGGGTTCATACACAGGTTCTGGTTCGGGCTCATATATAGGTTCTGGTTCGGTTCTATATACAAGTACTTCTATCTCTTCTTCTTTTTTAAATTTAGTTTCTTTTTTTATTTTCTTCTTATCTATTTTTATTTCCTTTTCGACAGTAATTTGGCTTATAATAAAGGGATTTTTCTCCGGTTGCTCCATTTGAGGTCCCAAAAAAATATTTTTAGTCTTGACTTTTTTCTTGTTTATTCTTAGCTCTATTGTGAAATTTCCTGGTGTAAGGAAATCTAATCCATCTAATTCATTTTGTTCACTAGTATTCCATTCAATGGAGTTTTCATTAATTTGATTTATGGTTTCAGCAGTCTCTGATCTGATCCTTTTTGTTAATTTTAATTTAGACTCGCTAATTATCTTTCCTTGAAAAATATATACTTTTTTGCCTTTTGAAGTCCATCTCAGATGAAATCCATCTAATTGTTTCCAAAATATATATCCTAAAAATTGACTCGAGCTGAATTCGGGGCGCCCTTTAATATTGTTTACATTCATTTTCAATCTAATAAAATTTTATATAAATGACTATAAATAATTAAACCATATTTTGATATATATTTAAATAATAGCTAAAAGTCTGAATTTCCCCTTTTAAGTTCAAGAACATTCTTATAGAAATTGTTCAGAAATCATTAATAAAGATTGTACATATTGTTTAAATTAGTGTATAAATAGGTGGAATATGATTATGGTGTTAGAAAATTCAAAAGTTATTATAGACATGGATTCTTGTACAAAATGCAAAGCATGTGCTGACGAGTGTCATTTTTATTATTTTGAGTCAGATGAATTAATGTTTGATGAAACAATGGAAGAATTTTGCATTGAGTGTGGGAAGTGTGTTGCGGTTTGCCCGGTTAATGCTATAATACTTAAAGTTCATAAAGAAGAAACTCTCAAAAATGTTCCCGCTAAAGAAGATTTACCCTCATTTGATTCACTGGTGAATTTATTTAAAACTAGAAGATCTCGAAGACAATTTAAAGATAAACCGGTTCCAAAAGAATTACTTGAAAAGATTCTGGAGGTTGCTGGTAAATATTCGCCTACAGGGCATAATCAAGAAAATGTCCATTTTACAGTTGTAAAGGATCGAGAAACGCTAAAAAAATTATCTGAAGAATGTACAAATCAAGTCACGAACCTTGTTAAGACATTTGAAGATCCTCAGGGTAAGAAAACCTTAGAAACATCATTTCCACCCGCTATGATAAAAAAAATTGAAGAAATCCTCCCTTCATTTAAACGAGCTTTAAAAAGAATTAAATCGGGGATAGAAGTCTGGCGTTGGAACACTGAAATTATTATTATTCATTCCCCTCAAGATGCCTTAACTCTAATAGAAAATTGTACATTAGCAGCTTGTCATATTATGTTAGCAGCTGAAACCTTGGGTTTAGGCACATGTTCACTTGGATATATTACAGCTTTTTTTAATCAATTTAGACCCGTCGGAAAAATTGTAAAACTTCCATTAAAGCATATTGCGGGATACACATTAGCCATAGGGTATCCAAAAGCACGCTATTACAGAATACCAGCGCGAAAATCTCTTAAAGTTAAATGGTTCTAATAAATAGTAATTCTATAACCATTTATTGGGATTATTTGTTATAAATTTCTCTCAAATATTCTTCAGAATTTAAAAAAATTTCACAATCACAAAATCCACCTGAATTTCTGCAATTTTGTAAGAATTCTTCTCGTTCATCCTTAGGAATGCTCATTTCCTCTAAAATTATTTCCGCATTAGTTAAATCTCGTCCATTGCATCCATTTACTTCTAATAATTCTTCTAACCGATTAAAAAATTTTTGTAATTCTTTTTTCTTCATGTTAAATTTTTCAATTTATTTAGAAAATCTGATTCTATAAAATATATTAATCATAAATTTGCTAAAATTTTATCCACTTTTTCCTTTATATCTAACTTAGCATTATTTGGATCTCTTAAAACATGCTTTGTTTCTATAAATATATTTGTACTCAACTGCTTCATTAATTTAAGATCAGACTCTCCTTCAATTATAAAAACGAAATAGATAGACTTTGGATCCCCAAGCAATTCTTTGGTTATAATCGCTATTTCATATTTATCACCGTACGATATCGTAGCAATCTCCTCTTTAAATAATTCTTTCCCTATAGCTCCGATTGCAGAAATTAAACCACTAAAAATAGTTGGATCTATCTCCCCTATACTTTGATCAAATTTTTTAGAATAGAAGGGATATCCCTGAGAATCACAAACCAAGATTGATTTAATCATAAATATTTGAAATTTCTAATTTTTATCTATTCTATTTTTATCTATATAATATTAATGATTTTTAATTTTTATCTTTCGATATATTTTATTTCACACGCAACATACTTTTTTTAAATTATTGAACTTCACTAGGAGTATGTATTTTTTTTTAATAAAGAGTGCTCTCTAAATGAATTATATTCTTTGCGAAACCTTATCTAAAAAAATATAAAATTAAAAAAAAATGTGGATTCTGAAATACGTTATATCTATTTTTTAGTGGGAGCCTTTTTCTTAGGTCCTGCTTTTTTAGCGGGAGCCTTTTTCTTTGGTCCTGCTTTTTTAGCGGGAGCCTTTTTCTTAGGTGCTTTTTTTTTTGCCATTATATAATACGTCTCCTTAAAATTTTTTAAATTTATTTAATGATTAAATTTTTGTTATTTATTGTTAGATTTGTATTTAAAGCTTTCTAATTTAGATTATTTATATTTCAATAATTCAAACGTATCTTACAAAAATAGTAGTTTCATATTAACTAAATTTGAAAATTTTCATGATATCAAATAAGTAGTTAAATATAGAAAAATAAAACAGAACTATAATAATTTAAGAATCATAACCTAAAACTTGATTAACTATCTCATCTAAGTTATATGTAAGTGAAATCCAAATATCAGATCTTAACTGATTATGCATATCCTTAACTTTTAAAAGATTCTGGTATATTAACACTCTCCTTTGAATTTTAAATTTATATGATTTTACTAATTATTTTAAGGAAAAAGTGCATTAAAAGCTTCAATACCAATCCTTCTGTAAACCAAAAATTATCTCTAAAAATTAGTGTTTAATACTGAATATTTCATTTGATTTTTTTTCCAATAACACCAACATATATAGCTGTTTCATGAGTACCATCAATATCTAATAACTTATTGATCTCATCATCATAAATAGCTCCAATAGTGCACGCTCCTAATCCTAACGCCTCTGCAATTAAATAAAAATTCTGACCAATGTGACCTGCATCCATGTAAATATAACGATAACATCTTTGGAGATATTTCCATCTGGATCTTTCTATAATCGCGGTCCATACAAAGTCTACTGCTGAATTAAATGCCATTTTTTGATCTAGACACCCTTTCGCAATCTCTAATCGAAAATCTCCTTCTTTCAATAATTCTAATCTATGTTTA
Source organism: Promethearchaeia archaeon (assembly GCA_029856155.1). Classification (GTDB taxonomy): domain Archaea; phylum Asgardarchaeota; class Lokiarchaeia; order Sigyniarchaeales; family SOKP01; genus Loki-b32. The sequence continues at coordinate 11,329 of JAHQWL010000095.1, read as the reverse complement.
GCTAGGTCGTAATGATAAATCCCTTGATTAAGATTTTCAATATTATTTACCACGGGATAGACCTCAATAGGGTATAAACCCCCCGCTGACGGTACTGTCCTAAAGGCAACTTGAGGGAAAATTCGAGTTAATCCAGTAATTCCAAATAATAAAAGACTAAGTTGTGAAATTGTTATTGGTTCATTTTTAAACTTGCGAGTAGACTGTCTATTTAAGATTACTTGCCAGAAGCTTATTTCTTTATTGAATTCAAGATTGGGTAATTTAATTGTTTTTATCGCATCTGGATATCCCTTAAAGGAATTAGGTTTTTTTAACCAATCTAATTGATGTCGTGGTAAGTTTTCTCTAATATATTTAGACTTCTGTTGAAATTCATCCCCATATGTCCCAAATTGATCATTCATATCATAATGTGATACAAAAATATTTAAAAATTATATTTTAATAAAAAATAAATCAGTTTATTCAATCTTAATTTTAGACAATTTAACCTCTAAATATGTCAAACTTGATCCAATTGATAGAAGTATACAAGCATATGTTGTCCATGGCCATCCAATATAAGGATTACCAATAAGCATTGGGATAGCAAAATATAATGTAAAGAAACCTAAAGTGAAAAGTACCAATCCCACGAAAAGTAATACATTTTCAATTGGACGTTTTAGACTTTTAAAATAATCAGACATATCATTACCCTCTTTTAAGTTTTAAATTTATGTTTTTTTACGAATTATTCTAAAGAAAAACAATATAAAAAGATTTGACTATCACAACTCTTACCATTCTTTAAAAAATCTTCAATTTCATTATCGTTTAGATGAAAAGATTGTGTATATGGCATTTAAATCCTCTTTAAAATATAACAACAAAAAGAATCACACTTTATTTAAAAACATATTTACTTTATTGAAATATTTATTCCCATTTTCAAATTTCTTTTATCTTTTTAAATTTTTCTTAATATAATATTGATTTGTTATTTCTTTTCTTTTGTTTTTAACTCTTTTTCTAACAATTTAATATTTCGGTCAATTTCTTTCGACTTGACTTTCTTTTCTTTAGAAATCGCTTTACACTTTTCATTAATGTATTTTTCCTTTTCTTTTTTCAAATCATTATATTTTTGTTCTAAATCTTTGACAACAGGTATCATTTCTTTCTTATTTACTTCTAATTCTTCGATGCTTTTTAGAATTTCATCAAGTATTGCTTGTTCTCTCTGCAATTTTGATTCGATTTCATTAATTTTTGGATCAAATTCCTCATTAATTCTATTTTTAACGTATTCTTCTTTTTGCTTGGCAGTCTCTTCAATTTTCTCAATTTCTACTGCTATTTTGTTAATTTGATCCCTAAGTTCTTCATCTGACATTTTGATTTTCTTTCTTTAAATTTCTATTCTACCTTTGAGATTAAAAACTTTTAACATTAAAAAATCTACACAAATTCAAAATATTAATGTAAATCTAATACATCTATAATAAAGATCTGAAATACGTAAAGGGTTATGTTTTTATTCTATTTTGTGATGTAAAAGATCATTATAATAAAAAAATAAAAGTTTCTGAAATGAATGATAATCAAGATAAAGACAAGATTATTAAACTTGCAGCAGACTTAGATGATGATTTGGAAAAACAAGATGTAGAGAAAATGGTTACTTATTTCTCTGAAGATTGTAAGATTGAAATTCTAGGATTAGAATTAAAAGGTAATATTAACTTGAAAAAATGGCTTAATTGGTTCTTTAACTTATTTGATACAATCAAATTTGAACCTCTTGTTATTATGGTCGAAAATAACGTCTTCTTTGAGGAATTTATTATATATGTAACCTTTAATCAAGGTAAGAAATTAAGTATTAAGATAGCAGAAGTCCTGGAGTATGAAAATTATAAAATTAATAGTCTTAGGTTATATCTTGATCGTTTAGAATTCGCTGAAATTTTTACAACAGGATTCCTAAGTAAAAAAGTGGTTGAAATAATTAAAAAGAGATCTATTAAAGGTCTAATTTAAAATGATAAATTTAACTCTTTTTCAAGTAATTTGATATTACGTTTATATCCAAGACAAAGAGATTTAAAAACGCCCCAGAGGAATCTTAAATTAATAACCAGAAAAAATAGGTTAAATATTTCTCTTATTATTCATTTTTTGTTACAACATAAATTCAAAATAAGGTGAAAAAATTTTTGACAAAAAATATTAATAATATGAATAAACACAATTCAAATGAATCAATTGGAAAATATTTTGTTCTAAATAAGACACAGAGCGGTTATATTCAAGGTTGGATTACAATTGGAAATACATTAAAACGATTTCTCAAGGATCTTAAAGAAGAAGTGGAATATGAATTAGATTCAGAAAATGTATTTATTGAAAAATATTCAATGTTCTTTATCGATATACATAATAACACATTGATAGAGATTACAGATGATAAAACTTTAAATTCAACAAAAAGGAACGATAAAATCTTTATTGTTTTGCTTGATAAATTGATGAAGTTCAGTAAAATAGAAGACATTCCCTTATTGTATAAATGGTATATCGATAATCTTGCTAATTATGAATCTTAACTCAAATTTTGTTTTTTAATATTTCAAATTATTATTTAAATTATCTTTTTCAAAATGAAAAATAATGCACCTAATTCTCCAGTAATAGGGATATTTTCAGCTATTTTTTCATAATTCTGATTGTAGATTCCTACAATTTCAAACCCTCCCGATTTTGAAAATTGCTTAAATTCATCAAATATCCAAAGTCGAAGCTCATGAGCCTCTTCAATTTTAGTGGTATATCCATTATCGTTGATAACCATATGAAAGTCGACATGACGGATTCTTTTCTCAATATCATACCAATTTATTGCCCAAGTTAACTCCAGATCAAAATTTTCTTCTTTGACATACCAAGTATCATCGAATTTTTTCTCATTTTTAATATCATCACATTTGCAACTTATTTCAATAATATAAATCCCACTTGGTTTTAAAGACTCTGCCATAACTTTAAAATGTGAACAAATTTCCTCTTCACTTCTTAAATATCCTAAGCTATTTATACAGATAAAAGCAGCATCAAACTTTTCATCAAATTTCATGTTTTTCATATTTCCTTCAATTACATCAGCTTGGTTGGCATTCATATTAGATCTTTTCAGCTTTTCTTTAGCATATTCGACCATTGCTGGATTTAAGTCATAGCCTAAAGCATAATATCCATACTCTGGTAGAATCTCTAAAAACATACCAGGACCACATGCAGGTTCTAAGACTCTTTTGACTTCCACATTTGAATATTGGTGAAAACATTTTTTGAAAAAAGATATATCGCTCTTTACGTCTCTAGTAAAAGCTTTATCATAGTATTTTGGAAAATTGTAGAATTTGTGGAAAGAATTATCATTTAATTTAGGCTCTATAGTAAGGTCTTCTAAAATTCTTTTATCGGATGCAACATCATTCTTAAGTTCCGTTATTATAATTTGCTGGTCATTTGGACTTTGAAAATACCTTATATCTTTTTTTTCTATATCATTTATCATTTTTATAACCTCAAATATTATAATTATCTTACAAGTCTAATTATCATATTTATAATGTACTTTTATTAACGTAATAAAAAAAATAAAGACTTTTCAGAGATTTTTTTAGAATCTAAATTGAACAAAGAGATGAATTATTTTAATGATTCTTAAGTTTAATTTGAATGTAATCGAGTATTTAAACTTTTTTTATATAAATATTGAAAATAAAAAATGATAATGTTGCATTTTTTAATTAATTGAATCATTTAAAATGAATAATAATAACCCTCCTTTTATGGGGATAATACTCAATAATTAAAATTTGTGATTTAAATTTCAGCTCCAATAGATGATATTGATGTCTACATTGAAGAGAAACTCAAAAAGAAAACAATGAAGGTCTCGATTGCTGAAGGATCTTTTGGAGTATTTAGTAGTGTTTTAGCAGATAACTATATCGTCCCGTTTTCTCTTAGTATTAATTCCTCATTATTTCAAACTGGGATAATATCGTCTTTAGGAAACTTAGCATCTCCAATCGGACAAATGATAGGTTCTCGTCAAATTGAGAATAAGTCACGAAAATATATTCTAATAAGTGGAATTTTAGGACAGGCTCTTATATGGCCTTTATTCATAATTATAGCTCTTTTATATCAATTTAATATTATTCAGTCATATCTCCCTTGGACATTGATTATAGTTTTTTTGATTTATATGTTATTTACTGGAATTATGACTCCTCCATGGTTTTCATTAATGGGAGATATTGTTCCCGAAAATAATAGGGGCAGATATTTTGCAAAAAGGAATCTAATTACACAATCGATTGGGCTAATTGGAATTATCTTATTATCTTTTTTGTTAGATTGGTTTAAATTTCAGGATTTAGTTTATTATGGATTTATCATATTATTTATTTTTGGTTTGATCACTCGTTTAATTTCAGCATTTCTTTATACTAAGCATTATTATCCTCCTTTCTTTTTTGAGACAAATGATCATGTAAAAACTAGCCAATTCATTAAAGAAATTCCTAAGAGTAATTTTGGACACTTTACTTTATTTGTGTCTCTTTTAACATTTGGACAATGGATTGCGAAACCATTCTTCTCAGTTTATATGCTAACCCAATTAAACTTTGAATATTCTCTTTTCATGATTATTAATTTGTCCTCCACATTGGTTGGACTTATTATTTTTCCATTATTAGGTAGATTTTCTGATAGATTCGGAAACGTGAAATTGCTTCGAATTGGAGCAGTTATAATACCTTTTTTACCCCTTTTCTGGATAATTTACGTTAATCCTCTCCAAATCTTCTTCGGCATTCAAATATTCAGTGGAATTGGCTGGACAGCATTCAATTTAGCAGCGTCTAACTTTATTTACGATAATATTCCATCTAAAAGGAGAGGTAAGTATATTGCTATTTATAACTCTTTGATTGGATTAGCGATAATTGGTGGGGGTCTTCTTGGGAGTTCTCTAATTAGCTTTATTAATTTCACTTTTATGAATTCTTATCATTTCATCTTTCTCTTGTCTGGAATTTTACGAATCACTATTGTTCTCGGATTACTGAGAAAAATTAAAGAAGTTAGGGTGTCAACTAAGCCTATCATGAATATTAAGAGTTTGAGTATTTATAAATGGCTATATGATATTACCATTCGAAATAAATCTTCTAGAAAAAAAAAAGAATCTGATGCTTAGAATTTAATGAAATTTTGTTTGATATTGAAATCTATATAAATCCTAAAAGCTTTATTCTTAATCATAATAAATTGAAATTCAAAACTTAATTAATTAAATTTGATAACTCATGTTTCTTAAAGGTTGCTGGAAATGTGGATTAGATCTTGATATTGATAAACAAATTTGCCCCAGTTGTGGATATGATTTCAAATCAACATCTCATGTAAAGCCAAAATGCCCAATTTGTAAAAAAGAACTTCATATTTATGATTTCTATGCTACTGAGATAGATAAAAAAGGACGTAAAAAATACCGAGGATTTAAAGGGGAGTATACGAAGAGAAAAAAGATGTGGTATTGCCCCTTTTGTGGAAGTATACTTGGATTTTCTGAATGGAATACAAACTAAGGGAACTTACAATTTTCCATAAAAGTATTCTTGAGAGTTAGGTTTAAAATATGATTATATAGTTCCAAATAAGAGTAATTTATAATTAAAAACAAAATCATATTTTTTAACTTTTTAACCATCGATATAGATGAAGAAATTAAATGAATTATTAACTTTAGACTTAAAATTTACAATCTACTTCTTAATATTATGAAGAGATTTTCCTTGAAATATCCAAGATTGATTCCTTTATGGTTTGCAGTATTTGTTGATATTTTAGGTTTTAGTATCATATTGCCTTTTTTACCATTTTTTATGGAGATATATAGTAGTTCTCCTTTAGTTATCGGTTTCTTGTTAAGTTCTAACGCTATTTTTGGATTTTTCTTTGGACCTATTTTAGGAAAACTAAGTGATAAATATGGGAGGAAACCTCTACTCTTAATTTCACAATTCGGAACATTAGCAGGATTTATAATATTAGCACTCTCACAAAATATACAGATGCTCTTTATTGCAAGAATAGTAGATGGAGTATTTGGAGGTCAATTTCCCATTTCAAAAGCCGTAATTGGAGACGTTGTCCCCCCTCATGACAGACCCAAGCAAATGACTAATATTGGTATTACCTTCACATTAGCATTTTTGATTGGACCCGCAGTAGGAGGTTTTTTATCTCCTCTTGGAATTATGGGTCCCGGAATTTTAGCAAGCATTTTAGCAGGTATAACAATTACACTAACTGCTTTATTTCTTAAAGAAACATTACCAATTAAATTAAATAGTAATAATGAGTTTACTAAAGAAATTAATTTAGTATTTGATAATAAAGATTTACCTAAACCCATTAATATCGAGGGAAATAAAACTTCAATATGGAAGAATTATCAAACTATGATTATACTAGTTCAATATCTTTTTTTAGCTATTGCTGCGGGAGTATTTCAAACTACTTTCAGCCTTTTTGGGAATATTAGATTGAATTTAAACGCACAAGCTATTGGATTACTCCTTTCATCAATGGGAATATTTCAAGTTGTATTTAGAGCCTTTTTCTTTAATAAAATCAGGAATTACTTGGGTGATCCAAATACAGCAATGATAGGTTTAGGAAGTTATATTTTAGCATATTTCCTATTAGGAGTAATAACTCAAGCTTGGCATTTGGTAATTATTCTCTTCTTTATTAGTTTCTCAGGAGCTACATCAAGAGGAATAACCATGGGATTTCTTAGTCGTTCAGTTGATTTCCGAAATCAAGGTAAAATAATGGGTATAAGCTCATCTATAGATAGCATTTCTCAAATTTTAGGACCATTAATTGGAGGATTTCTCCTTGTTTTTCCAAATTCATATATTTTTGGGATAGTATTAAGCTTATTCAGTTTAGTACCCTTTATATTAAGTTTCCAAGTATTAAAATTTGGTTTTGATACCAGGAAAAGTACCTTAATACCACAAATTAAGAATCTTGAAACTTAATTTTTTAAAAAGTATAAAACATTTGAAGACCACCCTTTAAAGATCTTAATTTTTTTAACATGATTTTTAATGGATTATATATGTCCTAAGAAATAATCTATGGCTTAATTATATCAATTTATAAATTATTAAATGCAAAATCATAAATTTTGTTTAATTTTAACTATCAATTAATTATGATTAGGAATCAATGGTATGCTGTTTTGGAATCTAGAGAAGTTCCAAAAGATAAACTAATAGGAGTTACTAGATTAGGAGAAAAATTAGTCTTTTGGCGAAGTAAAAGTGGAGATGTAATATGCTTGAGAGATAAATGTGCTCATCGAGGAGCGATGCTTAGCATAGGAAAAATATACGATAATGGAGAATCAGTAGAATGTCCATTCCATGGTTTAAGATATGATAAGACAGGAAAATGCACTATAATACCTGCAAATGGCAAAAATACTCTGGTGCCAGAACGCTTTAAAGTTGTAGTTTATCCTACTAGAGAAAAACACGATTTTATATGGATTTGGTGGGGAGAAATTCAAGCGAATTATCCTCAAATACCGTTTTTTCAAGATATCGATAAAAAATTCTCATATAAAACTCACACGGAAGTATGGCCTGTTCACTACTCCCGCGCGATCGAAAATCAGCTTGATGTTGTTCATTTACCTTACGTTCATCATAATACAATTGGTCGAGGGTATCAAACACTTGTGCATGGACCATTGGTGGAGCCCTCAGAAGACGGAAATGAATTTACTTTTTGGGTATATAACCAAAAGGATGACGGAAAAACCAGATCTTTAAAACCTGAAGAATTTACTGATGAAATGAAGGTATTTCACCTCCAATTTAAATTTCCACATATTTGGCAAAATTATCTGGGGGATAAAGTTCGGATATTTATTGCTTTTGTTCCAATAGATGAAACACACACTAAGTTTTATATGAGATTTTATCAAAGATTCCTAAGAATCCCTATTTTAAAATCATTTGTTAATTGGTTGGCTAATAAATTTAATATCCTTATTCTCCATCAAGATAGAAACGTTGTTCTAACACAACAACCAATTAAAACTCAATTAAAAATGGGAGAAAATCTTATTCAAGGTGATAATCCCATTGTGTATTACCGTCGTAAAAGAGAAGAATTATTATCAAGTAAAAATTAATTCTTATACTTGGATCTATAAATGTAAGCATTTAGATACATTCTTTCCTTCATACGGATCTCAAGATCAAGCATTAACTTCATATATAGTCATGACAATTATATAATGAGGTTTCCTACTTCTTGTCGAAATCTAATGAGATCGAGTTGATACAATATCGACATCCTTTATTTGTTGGTACGTCATCAAAAACGTGTCCTAGATGCCCTCCACAATTTTTACAAAGAACTTCAGTTCGGACCATCCCCAAACTTTTGTCTACTTTTTCTTCTATGTTATCCTTATTCATAGCTTTATAAAAACTAGGCCATCCTGTTCCAGAATTAAACTTTTCGTCGGATGAGAATAAAGGAGCTCCGCATCCTGCACATTTATAAATTCCATTTTCATGATGCTTAACATATTTCCCTGTAAATGGTGGCTCAGTTCCCTTTTTACGAAGAACTTTATATTGTTCTTTAGTTAACTTTTTTTTCCATTTATCTTCAGTTGTTTTAGATTCCATACATTTCACAAATAATTGTGAATATTATAATGTATGCCTTATAGACATTAAAAACATTACTTTAGATTACTTATAAAAAAAACCTAGTAATCATCTCAAATTTATAGAAAATTAGGCTTATGTTTATTTTTCTTAATTTTCTAATATAACCTATGAATATTCAAAAAGCTATTTTTGCTGCTGGTTGTTTCTGGGGTGTAGAAGCGAATTTTCGAAAGATTGAAGGCGTTTTATCTACTCGTGTGGGATATATCGGAGGTCATTTTTCTAATCCTACTTATAAGGATGTATGTTCTTATAAAACTGGTCATGCAGAAGCTGTAGAAGTTACCTTTGATACATCTAAAGTATCCTATGAGGAATTACTAGATGTATTCTGGTCTATCCATGATCCAACTACCCTAAATCGACAAGGTCCTGATGTTGGCGCACAATATCGTTCAGCAATTTTTTATATAGATTTAGAGCAAAAGGAAAAAGCCGAGAATTCTAAGACTAAGATAGAAGCTTCTAATCGTTTTAAAAGGCCAATAGTTACTCAAATAGTCCCCGCTTCAGATTTTTGGCAAGCAGAGGAGTATCACCAGCAATATGTAGAAAAGAAAAGTAAACATTTCACTCCCCTCATTTAAAAAGAGACTCTATTGCCTTTTATTTAATGATTTTAGTAAAAAAGTTAAGTTATTAATTATAAGAAATCTTATTCGATGTTACTAAAAATGAAATTCTAATTAAATCAAAATAATTAAGTGGTTTTAATTATGAAAAAAAGAAATATACCTCTTTTAATAATGCTGGGATTATTCCTAGTATTGATTTTAACTGCCGTTATAGCAGCAGTTTTTGGTGTTCCTGTAGTAGCAATGAACGAACTTGAACTCTCAATTGCCTCATTTGATTTTTGGACAATAGGACACTTCCTTTGGGGTGTTTCACTCTTTGTGATTGCTTTCACAATTGGCTGGATCATCAAAAATAGAACTGGTGCACCAAAAGACCCGATTAACGAACCGGAATTCAAAAGTTTCGTACTCTATTGGGTAATAATCTTTATTATCTCGGGTCTTTGGGAACTTATAGAAAACACACTACTTCTTCTTGCAGGTATGAAAGTGAGACCCGACGGCCCTGCAAATATAATAACCGATATAATCATCTGGGGTATTGGAGGATGCGTAAGTTGGTACATGACTGATCTAATGTTTTTAAGTGATAAATATCTCCGAGCTTATTATATTTATGGGTTTATGTGCCTTACAATGGGTTTAATTATATTTATCGCCTTCGGTTTCGCTTAAATATAATATTAATTTTTTTTTATATTTTACTTTTTTAAATTCTTGAAAAATAAAATTTTATATCCAAAACAGGGCTTTTGGGTTATATAATATTTACTTCTATGAAGATTTATATACAACTTTTAAAAAGAGATATCGAAAATTAGTTTAATTCGATTATTTTCTTTGCATCGTATTATTAAATTTAATAAAACCCTTTTAATTTAAAATTATATTGTAAATAAGATTAAATTTTAAGAAAGAATAGAGATATGACATTGGAAAAAGAAAGTAATTTTTATTTAAAGAAAAAACGGACTTTATTAAGAACATTTGATGCTGCGCTAACTATAGTTCAAAAAGTCCTGATTGAATGTTTCGGGGAATCCAAATTTAATGAGATTTCTATAACTACTCGGAATGAATTTGAAACAGTTATCCCTCAAATCCCTTATGTAGGAGGTAACGATAACCATTTAACAGATGATCTTATCAATGCTGCTATTCTACTGCCACTTCTTAGATTCTTTGAGAAAGAAGGACTTAAATTTAAGGAGATTGGTAAGTTGACATATGAACTTTTTGAAGCTTTCTATAAAGTGATACCTCCTGCAGATGATATCTTTACTGATGAATTTCTCGTTAAAGAAAAAGAACATGCTAAAAATTCGAAAATACGTAAATACCCAGGTGATTGGGTATTGGATTTCGTTGAAAGTGACGGAAAGACTTTTAATTTTGGAATAGATTACAGTGAATGCGGTGTATATAAATTTTATAAAAATCAAGGAGCAGAGCATTTGATGCCAATAATTTGTATCGCTGATTATGCCAAAGCTCAAGCATATGGATACGGTTTGAAACGTACCCAAACAATTGGAAATGGAGCACCAATATGTGATTTCAGGTATACTAAAGATGGTTTTACTCCTCGAGCATGGCCAGCAGATAAATTAAAAGAATTTAGGAGAAAATAGTAGACTCAATAGGTCATTTTTTATTTCGGGTAACTTCTTCTTCTAAAACTCGAATTAATTCTTTTTTATTTTTTTGAACATCAGCATCTAATTCTTCTTCAGTAATCAATATGCTGCTTATATCTTCGATATCAAGCACCGTCATCTTTTCTATATACCCCTCATATAAATCATCAATAATTTTATTCAAATTCGAAATTGAATTTTGGATATCGGAGTTCTTTTTAAGCGAATCCTTCCTTAAACTGATCTCTCTACTGATTGTCTTCAACTCTTTTGACATCTCTTCTAA
>JAHQWL010000093.1 GCA_029856155.1 Promethearchaeia archaeon | reverse complement strand
GTCGGACTTCAACCACAATTAATTTATCAAAATTTATTTGATAATATTACTTGAAATTAAATAAGTACATTTTACTTGTTTTAATAGTCTGAAACATTATAGAGATTTAACTTATTATTAATAAAGTTTTGATTAAATTGAAAATTGTAGATTTACGTTCTGATACTGTAACTAAACCCTCACAAGAAATGTGGGAAGCATTAAGATCACTTGATGATTCCAAAATTGGAGATGATGTTGAAGGAGAAGATCCAACTGTAAATGAGTTGGAAGAAAAAGCAGCTAAAGTTATTGGAAAAGAAGTAGCATTATTTGTTACTTCTGGGACACAAGGAAACTTAGTTTCACTTCTCTCACAAACTAATCCCGGTGATGAGATTCTTTTAGAGGAATTAAGTCATATATACAAAAATGAAGTAGGAAGTGCAGCTCGTATTGGAGGCTTAATGATCAGAACTTACCCATCGATTAAAGGCGTTCCCTCATTTGATCAATTACAACAATTAATTCGTGATAAAGAGGATATACATGAACCACCTACAACTCTCTTATCTGTAGAAAACACTCATAATTATCATGGAGGAGTGATTATTCAACCAGAAGTAATTAAAGATATGAAGAAATTTTCAGAAAAAAATGATTTAAAATTGCATTTAGATGGAGCAAGGATATTCAACGCAGCAGTAGGCTTAAAAGTTCCAGTTACAGAATTCACTAAACATACTGATAGTGTTATGTTTTGCTTGTCTAAAGGACTCTCATGTCCAGTAGGATCTATTGTTGCTGGATCAAAAGATTTTATTACCACGGCAAGGAGATATCGAAAAATGCTTGGTGGGGGTATGCGTCAAGCGGGAATAATAGCCTCCTTTGGTTCAATTGCACTTGAAGAAAAGTGGATTAAAAGACTCGAGGAAGATCATAAAAATGCCAAATTACTTTATGAGGGGATTGAATCCTACGATTTACCTATAAAAATACATAAACCTGAGACCAATATTGTAATTGTTGAACTTATGAAGAAAACACGTATATTTAAAATAGTAACTGAGCTTGGAAAAGAAGGTGTTAAGTCTTTTAATATTAGTAAGGAAAAAATAAGATTTGTAACTCATTATGGAATAAACGAAGAAGATATCCAGTATTCTATTCAAAAAATAGGTAAGGTATTAAGTAGTTTTTTAAGTAAATAAAACTCTAATACAATTTTTCCATTTTGATAAAGGAACTAAAATAAAAAGAAAAAAAAGATTAGTCTTTACGTAATTCTAAATCTTTTGAATCATCTTCGACTAAATCATAATAAAGAATATCCATTAATCCCCCCGTACATTCTTCCGCCCAATGGACTTTGACTGGCATTCCTATATAAGTGTCTTTATAATCAACATCAGGGCTTAATTCAGCAGTGAAAGTAGTATCTGATCCATCTTGTTGTACTAATACAATGGGTCTTTCTATTACGTCCCCAGTTTCTGGATCCTTTAGATATGTTATAGTAAATGTAGCAACCCTCCCTGTTTCACGTAAATCTACCCATCGATCGGGTTTTACCATACATTTTCCACAGATAATTTTAGGGGGAAAGAAAACACGATTACAACTCGAACATTGCAGACCTACTAACTTTCTTTCCTTTAATTTATCTAGAAAAGGTTTAAAATGAGTAATATTGAATTTATATTTATAACTGGGAAGGTACCAGCTACCAGGCGTGGTTCGAGTTCTAACATAATCTTTTTTAATATATTCCATCGATTTTCTTTGTGTTCTTTTTGACATTTTTTTATTACCTCAAGATTTTAATTAATTTTCCTTGTTGGCTTATCTGACATCACCATCATTGTAATTAAATTTATAACGCCGCCCCATCCATGTCCAATTGCTGCATGTACTGTTTTTGGTACTTGATTACTTGCTTTACCCATTATTTGAAGTGCTGCAACCGCGGGTCTTTCCATAGCTGATGCTCCAATAGCGTTAGTCGAATTAACCCCACCAGAACAATTTATTGGTAATTCTCCATTTAGAGCTGTAACACCAGTTTCATACATTTCTGAAGCAGTATTTTCCTCGAATAAACCTAGTCTTTCAATCCACATAAGTTCTTGATTTGGAAAAGGAGAATAGACCTCAGCATAGTCGATTTCTTTTCTTGGAAAAGAAATACCCGCTTGACCAAATGCTAGCTCTGCTGTTTTCATTGCACCTAATTGTTCAGAAGTATCTAATTGACCAGCACCACTACCATTATATCCAAGTACTCCTGTTTCATTAGCTACACTACCAACTCCATTAACGTAAACTGGTATATCACATAAATCTTTAGCTTTTTGTTCAGTGGTAAATAACATAGCACACGCTCCATCGGAAGCCGGGCATACCATACCATATCTTAAAGGATATGAAATATATGGCGTTTCTAACACATCTTCTATTGTTAAATCTGGCATCTTTAAGTGAGCCCACCATGTTTTAGCAGCATTATGTCTATTTTGTACCACAACTCTTGCAAGATCTTCTTCCGTAATCTTACTTCTACGCATATAGTTTGTCGCTTGATAAGAAGCAACACCTATTGCAGCCCCAGCAGATAATAATTGAGTTAATTGGTCATAGGTAATACCTAAAGTGTTTAGAACTGATATTTCTCCATATGCTACAGATGCTAAACCTGTGCTAGTGTCCCCTTGGGATTGTTGCTCAAACCCTACAGCTAGAACTGTATCAATACTGGGCAATTCCGCGGCTACAGTATAATATCCACCAATAGCAACTGATCCTCCCGTCGTTCCACCAGTAGTAATTCTCATTAATGGTTTGTTACGAGCTCCCATCCAATCGGTCATCCACAGTTCTGGGATATTGGCGCCCTCAAAAGCAGGCATATTACCATTAACAAAAGCATCAATATCATTAATACTAACACTTGGAACTTTATTCAAACAATCTTCAATAGCTTCACTCACTAATTCTGGCATGCTCACGTCAGATCTTTTTGAAGCATGCTCACTGAATCCAGCGCTTGCAATACAAACTTGTCTTCCCATTTTTAATTCCCTCCTTCTAATACGTAAATTATATTATTTTGAGCACACATACCAATCTGCCCAGTTGCAATTGCTTTTTTAACTCCTTCTACTTGATACCCTTTTGCTTCACCTGTAATTTGTTTCGTAGCTTCAATAACTCTAATTAGCCCCGTTCCACAAGGGGGATTACCACCAATTGCTCCACCTGAAGGATTAATTGGAAGCTCTCCAGTAATTTCAGAGTTTAAACTTGCTCCTTTTCCTTTATCACTAAATCCAAGAGCTTCTTTTAAGATTAATTCCTCATGAGCAGCAGCTTCAAATATTTCAGCAACGTCAATTTCTTTTAATGGATCTTTAATTCCGGCAGTTTTAAATGCCATTTTGCTAGCTAATTCCATTGATTTGGATTCTGCTAAATTTCTATCACCAAGATAATATGCATCTTGATTATATCCAACTCCAGTAATCCACACGGGTTTATCCGTGATTTTTAAGGCTTGTTTCTCAGGAGCTAATAGTAATGCTGCAACACCATCACAAGGTTGCGCAACCATTAATTCTCTTACGGGATCAGCATAAATTTCAGAATCTAAAATATCCTTAACAGTTAAATTTGGATTTTGGGCTTCTTTTAATGCTAAAGAATTTTTTGAGGCATTTTTCCTATTCTTGACAGCGATTTCGGCAATCTCCTCAGCACTAACTCCATATTTCTTCATATAGGCTCTCATTTGAAACCCTAAAGCTGTAATATCATTAACATAAGCAGTAGGTCTTTCCCATGTTGGATCAGTCTCAAACAATCTAGCTGAATGATATGGAAAACATGATGCCATACTTCCCGCCCATATTACTGCTAATTTATGATTTCCAGATAAAATTCTCATCATACCATATAACAATGCGTGTGCTCCATCCATCTCTACTTTCGACTCATCTGCTAGGTATGCTCCACCAGGTTCTACAGCAAAAGAATTAGAAATAGTTCTTCCATCATAATAATCATTTGTACAAGATATTACTGTGGTTATATCTTTTTTCTTTAACCCTGCCTTATCAAGAGCTCCTCTCACAGCTTCAAAGATCATTTCATATCGCCCATAATTTGCATCTGAATATAATTTTACCTGATAATATCCTACAATACCTACTTTTTGCACCTAATTTATCACCTCTCAAAATTTAACGAAACCCTTAATATCTGAAGGGTCTCCCTTAGGTTTTTCTTCCCACATAATTTTAAGTTTCATTCCCACTTTCACTTCTTCTGGTTCCATATCTAATAAACGGTAAATTATTGATGTATTGCTTCCATCAATTTGCACCATTCCAATAATTTGAGGTTTTTTAACCTTTCGACTAGCTCTATCGTTGATTTTATAATAAGTTATAGTATAATTCTTTAATATACCAGTATTTGGTAAATTTACCCAGTTCTGATCAAAAGGGATCGTAACATTGCATTTTCCACATATTTTTCTCGGTGGAACAAAAACATCTCCACATTTAGGGCATTTATTTCCAACTATTTTCCTATTTTCAAAAGCATCAAATAATTTATCCATATAACGTCCAACCCAAAAAGCAAAATCAGCTTTTATTAGTCCTTTATTTGCAACAACAATTTTTTCAGTCATATTATTAATCCTAAATTATTTGTAAATTTTATAATGATTAATATTATGATGAGTAGTATTTATAATTTTAAAAACTTCTAATTCCTTTTCTTTGCTTTATAGTGATATATTAATTAATTTTAAGAGAAATGGTCGATATTACCACTAAAAGCAAATATTTTATAATTTATGAGTTGACATAAATGGCTATAAAAAAAGGAGAAGTTCAATGCATTAATGATGAGATACTTGAAAAGCTTTCTTTAAAGAATCGATACAAATTCTTGAATTACAACTTAATGTCTTTTTTGGAAAAAGAACATTTAGATTTTCTTAAGAAAGCTCAAAAGTTCTTTATAGGCTTTGAAAAGAGGAATAATATTTCTCATAATGAAGATTTTTATGAATGGATTCCTGAAATCGGCAAAGAGGGTTTAGTTACACGATTAAATAATTTCGAAATTCTTGATTTGAATTATGAACCCTATGGTTTTACAGCTGAATTTATGAGAATATTGGCTACCGATTTTTTTGACCCACAACTTGCAATGGGGATGGGAGCTAACGTGTTAGCAATCAATCCTCTATTAGTGCATCATGAGGACATAGAGATTCGATTAAAGGTATTAAAAGAATTAGTCACCGGGCAGAAAAATGGTTGTATTTGTATCACTGAACCTGAAAGAGGTTCTGATGCAGTTCATATGCTAACTACTTCTGACCAACAAGAAGATGGAAGTTTTATCTTAAATGGAGTAAAAATTTACCAAACTAACGGACCTAAGGCAGATTGGGCAGTAGTTTATGCTGTATCTGAACAAAATAGCGGAAATACAATGGGACAATTTTTAGTCGATACAAGCTGGAATGGTTGGAAAGTGGAGAGAATTAATATTCCATGGACTCCCCGTATTTATATTGGTAAAGAGACCTTCACTAATTTAAGAATTCCTCCAGAATATGTATTGGGCAAACCAGGTCAAGGGAGAGAACATCTTTTTGAAGGATTAAATTTGGAACGATTAGGAATTGTTATTTTAAACGCAGCTGAAGCTTGGAATGCTATAACTCATGCCGTAATATATGCTAACTTGAGAAAACAATTTGACAGAGAAATTTTAAAATATCAAGGGGTAGGATTTCCTTTAGCAGATTTATGGGCTGAGACAATGAATCTTACTTTATCTGCGTTAAACGTATGCCAAATGGTTGATAAAAAAGTGAAACAATATGGAGCCCTTCCTAAAGAATTTAGTTTAGCATTAATGGCTACAGCAGCTCAACTAAAATCAATAAGTGCTAAATTAAGTCAAAAAGCAGCTTACGAATGCGCGAATCTCATGGGCGGAGCAGGTGTATGTGATAATACATTAATGCAAGATTTACTCGGTATAACAAGAATACAGGAAATTGGAGGCGGCACAAGACAAATTCAACAATATATAATGAGTTTAGCCTTAAGACAAATATTTAAATTACTCTAAAATCCTTTTTTTTATTTCTTTAATTTAGTACCTTCTAAGCTTTCTATTTTAATTGTAATCTTATTATTCTCAGATTATAATGCAAGATCTCCGAAAAAATTGACTTAACTTTCATTTTCTTATTTAAAAAGATATAAATCAATAATCTTCAAAAAAATAATGTCAAATTTTATAAACTTTCACAAAGATAGTAAATAATTAATTTCTATTATATAAAAAAGATATTACAAAAATGTCAATGTAGATGAGTTAACAAATGAGTAAAGAAAAATTTTGGTTAAAATCTTATGATAAACATGTTCCAGCGTCTTTAACATATCCAACAGAAGATATTGGAATAATGCTAACCCAATGCATGACCAAATATGGCGACAATATAGGTTTTCATTTCATGGACCGCACATTTCTTTTCAAAGAGATATTAGAATATTGCCAGAGATTTGCTACCTTCTTGCAGAGAAATGGTTTAAATAAGGGGGATGTACTGGCAATTTGTCTTCCTAATTCTCCTCAATACTTGTTTTCTGTTTACTCCACATATATAGCTGGAGGTACTATTACAGGATTATCACCATTACTGAGTCCAGAAGAAATGGTATATCAAATGAAGGATTCAGGTGCTAAATTTTTAGTTACTATGGATATTCTTCATGAAAAAGTCTTTTCCAAGATTTATGATCGCTTAAATGACTTAAAAGTAATAGTTCCAACAAATATTTCAGAATTTATGGGTTTCGGGGGTTTTAAAGTTTTCATGGGTAAATTAATAAAAAAGATCCCTAAGGGAAAAATTATTCCATGGCCAGGAAAAACTGTGGTTCCCTTTCTTGATGCATTGAACACTGAAATTGATTTAAAAAAAGTACAAATTGATCCTAAAAAAGATTTGGCTTTAATACAATATACAGGTGGCACAACAGGACTACCTAAAGGAGTAGAAATCCTTCACTCAAATTTGATGGCAAATATTCATCAATTTGATGTCTGGCTCAATAGAGAGAAAGGTAAAGAGCTACTTCTTTCAGCTTTTCCTTTTTTTCATGTTGCAGGATTCCTTATTGGACTTTTTTTAGTTTATCTAGGAGGAACACAAATATTAATAGCAAATCCTAGAGATACTGACCATATTATAAAAGAAATCATTGATAAAAAACCCACAAGTTTTGGAAATGTACCGACTCTGTTTTTAATGATTCAGAGTAATCCAATGTCGAAAAAAATCCCACCAGAAATATTAGATAATATTACTTTATATGTAAGCGGTGCTGCACCCTTTCCACCAGAAGCTATAAGAGAATTTGAAAAACAATTCCACACTGAGAATAAATTTGTCGAGGTTTATGGAATGACTGAAACTGCGGTTGTAATAACCGCTAATCCAATGTATGGTAAGAAAAAGATAGGAACTGTTGGACTGCCATGGCCAGATACAGACATTAAACTAATAGATACTGAATCTGGAGCAGAAATACAAGAGATTGGGCAACCAGGTGAAATCTTGATAAAAGGGCCCTCAGTTGTTAAACAATATCATAATAAACCTGAAGCAACAGTTATAACATTTGATAAAGATGGATATGTTCACACGGGCGATGTTGGCGTTTTCGATGAAGATGGCTATTTAAAGATTGTAGATCGTACAAAAGATATGCTTATAGTAAGTGGTTTCAAGGTGTATAGTGTTCATGTTGAAGAAGTGATGACTAAACATCCTGATATTCAAATTCTCGCTATAATAGGAATTCCTAATCCTGATAGACCTGGAGCAGAAATTGTGAAAGCTGTTATTCAACTTAAAGAAGGAGTTGAATCCACTGATGAAGTTAAAGCAAGTATTAAAAAATTCGCAGAAGAAAATCTCTCAAAATATGAGATTCCCAAGATCTGGAATTTCCGAGAAGAACTACCACTTACGATGGTTGGAAAAGTTTTAAAGAAGGCACTACGAGAAGAAGAAAAAAAATAAGGAATTAAATAATTAAAGTTTTTTTTATATCTTTTCTTTAAATTGGCTATAAGCTTAAGTATAAATATTCAAAAAATTAAAAATTATTCAATACTCAATAAAATTTAAATTTAATTATGCGAATAGAAGATTTTGAAGATGTTATTTACGAGAAGGAAGATAATGGTATATGTACTGCCACAATTTCAAGACCTGAAGGAAGGAATGCTGTGACTTATATCACTTTCTTAGAAATATATACTGTTTTAGAAGATATGGAAAAAGATAGAAATGCTAAAGTACTAATAATAACTGGAGATCCCAAGGGAAATGCATTTACATCTGGTGGTTATTTTAAACCAGAAATGATGGAAGAAATGAGAAAGTATCCAGAAATTGATATCATGGATATCGCACAAAAAAAGGTGTGTATGAAATTTTGGGATTTTAATAAGCCAGTCATAGCTGCAATTAATGGTATGGCTATAGGAGGCGGGATAACTATGCCTTTAGCTTGTGCGGATTTGATTTTTATGGCAGAAGATGCTTGGCTGGGATTTTTTTTCTCCAAAAGAGCGATAGTACCTGAATTTGCATGTTCATTTCTTTTACCATTATTAGTCGGTTTTCAAAAAGCAAAAGAAATTTGTTATTTTGGTGAAGAAATTACGGCACAGAGAGCATATGAACTAGGACTCGTCAACAAAATCCTCCCACCAGACGAGCTAATACCTTATGCTAGAGAACAAGCTTTAAGGTTAATCCCTCCTAAAGGTGCATCTTTATCATTAAAGCTAATGAAAAAAACAATGCATTCTTATTTTAAAGATATATTAGAGAGAACATTAGATTTGGAGAATAGAGCATTGAGAAAGGCTTTTACTTCAAAAGATTTTAGTGAATCTATGAAATCTATTAAAGAAAAAAGAGATCCTATATTTATTGGACGTTAAACAAATAATTTAATAAAATCTATAGTAAACTCTTCATTCCAAAGAGAAATTACTATTCTCTTTTTCTTATTTGTTAAAAAATGTAATTTTAATACCTAAAATCTATAATTTTAAATGTTATCTGATAGAATTATTTCTTATGAATAATAGTATATATGATGAAAGTAGAGTAGTCGATACCTTTCCTATTATTGTTATTGGAGCGGGTCTCGGAGGACTGGGAGCTGCATGTCAGCTTGCCCTTGTAGGGAGAAAGGTATTATTACTGGAAAAACATAATGTCCCGGGTGGTTTTGCTACTTCCTTTGTAAGAGGTAGGTTTGAATTTGAAGGTGCTTTACATGAATTAAGTGATATTGGTACAGAAGTCAATAAAGGTAGCTTATACCGATTTCTAGAGAAAATAGGAGTAATTCCTGACAAAATCCAATTCAAACAAATTCCAGAATTTTATAGAAGTGTATTTTTAGATGGATATGACGTTACTCTACCTATCGGACTAGAAGAATATACTGAGAAACTCATAGAACTATTTCCCTCTGAGAAAAAGGGAATAGAGGAATTTATAGATATGTGTCAAAAAGTATTAGATGGTATTGAATTTATGGTAAGAAGAAGAGGTCAATATTCACCTGCAGAAGTTCTTAAAGAACATCCTTGGCTTGTACGGGTTTCTGGGCTTACATTGCAAGAGGTATTTGATAAATTCTTTACTGATAAACGCTTAATGGCAATTATTGCACAATTATGGGGATATTTGGGTCTACCTCCTTCTAGATTAAATGCATATGCATTTATTGCTATGTTGATTACTTATTTAAAATGGGGTGCTGCTTTTCCAATGGGAAGATCACATGCTTTTACAACTGCTATTGTTAAAGCTTTTGAAGAATTAGGAGGTGAAATTAGGTATAATGCTTTAGTTAACCGAATACTAGTTCAAAAAGGGAGAGTTTGTGGTGTTGAACTTCTTAATGGTGATATTTATGAATGCAGTGCAGTAATTTCAAATGTTAATCCAATATGTACAACAATGAAGATGCTTCCCAAGGATGTCGTTCCAGATAATTACAAAAAACAAATATATGCTCCAGAAATAGGTCCATCTGCATTTTCAGTTTATATAGGATTAAATGCTTCTTATAAAGAATTAGGATTGAATACTCATGAAACATTCATTAATGAAACTGATAATTTAAATAAAGCATATGAAACATTTACAAAGTTAGAGCCTCCTAAATATATGGTAGCAGCATGCTATAATCACATTTATGGAGATATATCTCCTCCTGGAACAACCCAACTTGTTCTAACAACATTACAAATGGGCAAATTATGGCAATCAATCTCCCCCGATCAATATTTCAAAGTTAAAGATTATATCACTGACAAAATGGTTGAATTAGTCGAAAAAACCCTTTGTCCAGAAATTCGTGAGTATATAGAAGTAGCAGAGGGAGCCACTCCCTTAACTTATTATCGCTATTCAAAAAATATTGAAGGAGCCATCTATGGATATACTCAAGATCTCTTAAATGGACCAACACTTCGATTGAAAAGCCGAGGGTCGATCCCAGGATTATATCAGAGTGGTGCTTGGACAAATGTTGGTGGTGGATTCTCTACAAGCATTCTCAGTGGAAGAATTGCCGCTGGAATGTATTTAAGGGATGATAAAGAAGGGAGGTGGTAGATAATGGAAAAAGAGATTATGAATGATGTTAAGAAATATCAAAAACT
The DNA here is from genome assembly GCA_029856155.1 of Promethearchaeia archaeon. Lineage (GTDB taxonomy): Archaea > Asgardarchaeota > Lokiarchaeia > Sigyniarchaeales > SOKP01 > Loki-b32. Next base: position 73,060 of record JAHQWL010000093.1, on the reverse strand, counting down.
TGAAAAATTAAAAAAGTGGCGAGACGAAATTGAACCAATTCCATGGTACTTTGATGGATTGGAAAACTTATGCGATAGAATTCATCCAGAAAAGCAAATTCTGCAAGTTACTGATATAAAACAACTATCTAATGATACTAAATTATTTCGTTTCATTTCAGCAAAGCCAAATAAACCATTAGCACCATTTAGAGCTGGTCAATATATTGGTATCACAGTGGAGATTAATGGTGTTAGGACTTCTCGACCTTTTTCACTTGTCTCATCACCAAATCAACTTGCATATTATGAGTTAGGTGTAAAAAGAAAAGAGGGAGGATTTGTTAGCATATATTTACTTGATAAATTAAAAGTTGGAGATATCTTAGAAGCTACAGAACCACTTGGAGAATTATATTACAATCGTATTTTTCATGGTAAAGATTTAGTTTTTATAGCGGGAGGTTCTGGGATTACTCCATTCATTTCAATCTTGCGAGATATTACTGAACGAAACTTAAAGCTGAATGTTCGGTTGTTTTTTGGATGTTTAAACGAGGAAGATATATTATTTAGAGATGAACTTGAAAATATACAAACACGGCGCCCTAATATCAAAATTCATTATATACTTTCAGAACCAAAACCAAGTTGGAATGGTGCTTGTGGATTTATTACAAAGGATAAGATTTTAGATGAGATAAAATCAATTGAAAACAAATTCTTTTATATAGTTGGAAATAGAGCGATGTATACCTTTATAAAAGAACAAATGAAAGAGTTAGGAGTCCCTAGACATCGCGTTAGTTATGAATCTTACGGTGTTCCTGATGATGTTACAGGGATAGTTGGTTGGCCAAAAGAGATTACAGCTTCAAATTCTATAAAAATCACAATAGATTTTATTCATCAGGGAAAGAAGATTAGAGAAATAATTGAAGCATTAAGTGTTGAACCGATATTAAATAGCCTTGAAAGGGAAAAGGATTTAGGGATAACCATAAATAATGGATGTCGCTCAGGAGCATGTGCATTATGTAGAACCAAACTGGTTTCCGGTAAAATATTTATGCTCCCAAATGTAACAATTAGAGAAATTGATCAAGTTTATGGTTATATTCATCCTTGTGTTTCATACCCTTTAACGGACATTCATATAGATTTAACTCAAATTTAAATTATAAAAATTGAAATCTTAAATTCAATTTTAACAATTAATATATTAAGAAATTATATAGTAAATGAAGTTATTTAAAAAAAAATTTAAGTGAGAAATATGAAAATTTTAACAGAAGAGTGGGTTAAAGCATTTGGTAAAGCAATAAATGAAAACCCAAACTATAAACCATCAGCTTTAACATGGGAAGGGGATATGCTCCTTGTTATTGAACCAAGCGGTAATTTAGATCATGTAGTTAAAGTATTTATCGGATTACATCATGGAGAATGCACTGGAACAAGACAAGTACCAGAAGGTGAAGAAATAGAAACAGAATACATCATGGCGGGTCCTTATGATAATTTTGTATCCGTTATGAAAAAGGAAATTGACCCTATTCGAGCTATTATGGCTGGCAAATTAAGACTTGAAGGGGACATGGCAAAACTAATGCGCCACACTAAGGCTGCACTAGAAATTGTGAACAGTCTAGGTCGCTTCGAAACTGAATATCTATAAAAGAATTTTACATCTATTTTTTTTATTAGAGAGCAATTTTTAATGAAAATCAAATTTTATTAATATTTAAGTAGTATATTCAAAATATTCATAATACTTTTCAAGAGGAAAAATTATGTGGTATTTCTATAGTCCAAATATAATTTATGGAGAAGATAGTCTTGATTTTCTTCAAAATATTAAGGGAAATAAATGCTATATTGTTACTGATAAAAATATTGAAGAATTAGGTTATCTTAAAATATTAACAGAAAAATTAGAAAAATTTGGTAAAAAATTCCAAATATTTAATGAAGTTATTCCTGATCCAAGGGAAGAAGGCGTTTTAAAGGCGAGAGAGCAGTGTAATTTTTATTCTCCCGACCTGATTATAGCTTTAGGTGGAGGATCTGTCATAGATACTGCTAAAACAGCATGGGTTTTATATGAATTTCCAGAATTGAACATTGGTGATATTCATCTTTTTAGATCTGATCTATATGAGACTGGTAAAAAAGCCAAATTTATTGCAATACCAACTACTTCGGGAACAGGTTCAGAAGCAACAAATGGAACAATTATTTCTCGACTTGAGGATGATATATGGAAAAAATTTATCTATGCTCACAGGGGAATAACTCCTACGTATGCTATAGTGGATCCTATCTTTCCAAAAGATATGCCTCCAAATTTGACGATCGATACTGCTTTTGATGCTTTATCTCATGCCTTTGAAGGTATGGTTTCTAATTGGAAGAATGAATTTTCAAATGCTATGGGCTTAAAAGCTATAGAGCTCATTTTTAAATATTTGCCCATTGTTTATAAAGACGGGAAAAATATGGAGGCTAGAGATTACCTACATCAGGCAGCGACTATGGCTGGTTTAGCTTTCAGCAATTCTCAAGTTCATATTGGTCATGGTATGGGGCATAGTTGGGGTGCTATCTTTCACACACATCACGGAAGAACTGTTGGAATTTTACTCCCGTATATTTCACAGTTTTGCCTGAATAATCCTGATAAAGATGATGATACCTTAGAAATATATTCTAAAATTGCTAAACAGCTGGGATGGGCTAAATGGGATGAGGATGACAAAAAAGCAGCATTTAAAGCTGTCGATAAAATCAAAGAACTGCAGAAGATAGTTGATTCTCCATCTAAATTACAAGATTTAGGAGTTTCAAGAAAAGATTTTGAAAATAATATTGATATGTTGGTTGCTTGTTGTTTTCAAGACGCCACAAGTGTGATGACCCCAAGATCTATTACAGACGAATATTACAGAAAAATCTATTATTATGCTTACGAAGGAAAGGATATTGACTTTTAAAACAATTACTTTAATTTAAGAAGGGGAATTATATTATGGGAACTCTGAAAGGGTTTGCAGGCAAATTGTTAATAGTTAATTTGTCTAACCAAGGAATTTCTGAAGATTTGATTAATGAGGAAATCGCAAAAGACTTTCTTGGAGGTGCTGGATATTGTTGCAGGTATCTTTATGATTATATCGAAAAAGATACAGATCCTTTATCTCCAGAAAATATTTTAATGTTTATGACGGGCCCATTCTGTAGCTCAACTATTCCAACAAGTGGAAGATTTGTTATATGTGCGAAATCTCCTTATACCGGAATTTGGGGAGAATCCAACTGTGGCGGATATTTTGGTCCAGAGCTTAAGAAAGCAGGGTATGATGGTATTATTATCAAAGGTGCTTCAAAAAATCCTGTTTATCTTGAAATTACGGAAGATGACATTAATATTAAGGATGCAACATTTCTATGGGGAAAAGGGATATTAGAAACTTCAAAAATTTTAAAGGAACAAGCGGGTTCAAATTTGACAAGGATAGCTTGTATAGGTCAAGCAGGTGAAAATCTAGTTAAATATGCTATAATAGCTTCTGAAGAAAAAGCTGCTGGAAGAACAGGAATGGGCGCTGTTATGGGATCAAAAAAATTAAAAGCTATCACAGTTCGAGGTAAAAAGAGGAAGTTCGAAGCATCAGATCCAGAAACGTTCAAAGAAATAGTCCAAAAAACTCTTGAAGATGTAAATCAAGCTTTTACAACTAAAATGTACCGTGATATTGGTACATCCGCAGGTATAGACTTATGGAACTCAACAGGAGAAATACCTAAAAAATATTGGACTTTAGGGGAGGAATGGGAAGGTGCTTATAATATTTCTGGAATGACGGCTTTAGAGAAAACTGTTACACGGAAGTATCCATGCTTTTCATGCCCTATTGGGTGTGCAAAAAAAGCAGTTGTGAAAACAGGAAAATATATAACCGATGGAGAGGTTGAAGCTCCAGAATACGAAACTCTCGCTGGTTTTGGCTCCATGATTTTAAATGATAATATTGAATCAATTGTAAAAGCAAATGTATTATGCAACGATTATGGAATTGATACAATTAGTTGTAGTAGTCTAATTGCCTTTATATATTATCTATATGATTCGGGTAAAATCCGTTCTGAGCAAATCGATGGGTTGGACCCTAAGTGGGGTGACATTAACCCTGCTTTAGAAATGATTGATAAAATATCAAAAAGAGAAAGAATAGGAGGTTTATTAGCTGAGGGATCTGATGCAATAGGGAAAGAATTTAATATAAATCGAGATGAGATAGCAACAGTATATGGAATGGAAGTTCCATATCATGATCTAAGATCTAATTTCGGAATGGCAATAGCATATGCAATAGCTGCTCCTAGAGGACCTTGTCATAATTCTTGTGATATGTATACAATTTTATTAGGAACTCCTCTTGAAGAATTCGGAATAGAAACTATTGATAAATTTAAAGATGATTCAGAAATGGCCATAATGAGTGCTAGAGCTCAAGATTATCGTGCACTTTATAGTTCATTAATTATGTGTGTATTCGCGAATCCAAAACCATCAATAATTGCTAAATTAGTACAAACAGTTATAGGATTAAATTGTGATATTGGAAAACTTAAAAATTATGGCGAGAGAATTTTCATGATAAAAAGATTATTTAATCTAAAAATGGGGATTTCTCCTAAAGATGATCGATTACCAAAAATCCTACTCAATCCATTAGATGGAACAGAATGCGCTGGAAAATCACCTAACTTTCAACAATTAAAAATAGAATATTATAAATATAGACAATGGAATCTTGAAACAGGAAAACTTAATCAAGATCAATTAAAAAAACTAGGCTTGGAAGAACTTTGGATAAATAAAAAAAATTAAAAAAATAATTATTTCCAGCGCCATTTTGGTTTTGTTTTTGTTAAACGAGCGAGTGCAGCATTCACGGCATCTTTAGTTTGCAGTAATTGGGAACTTACTAATGTTTCAAGCTCTAATCCAAAAGCAGTATCCTTACCGTAACAATCATCTATCAACTTTTTTGCAAGTCCTACTGCTAAAGGACCACTGGTCATAAGTTCATCGGTATATTTTTTAATAATTGAATCTAATTCCATATGATCTTTTGCAACCCGATTTACAACTCCAAGTCTATAAGCTTCATTACCATCAAATTGACGTCCAGTTAATATGATATCTTTCGTGTTTGGGATACCTACAAGTCTTGTTAACCTGATAGTACCTCCAACGTCTGGATTCATACCTATCTTAGATTCGAGCATATGGAATTCAGCTGATTCTGTACAAAATCGAAAATCACATGCTAAAGCTAACTCAAATGCCATTCCATAGCAATAACCGTTTATTTTTGCAATCACAAGTTTTTCCATCTTTTCAATTTTAGTAAAAATAGGATGGATCCAAGTATTTGCAAAATATCTAAAATTTCGTGGTATCCTTAAATCAGGAATGACACCTTCAGGATCTTTTTCCTGGCCGGTTAAAAAGTTTAAATCGATACCTGAGCTAAAAAATTCATCTCCTCCAGTTATGATTACAACCCTAGCCTCAGTTCGTTCAACTTTATCAATTGCATTTTGAAGTCCGACCATTAAATCATAATTCATGGCATTTTTTTTTTCTAAACGATTCAATTTTATAGTTGTAATAGTTTTATCTTCATTTTCCTCTATTAATACAGCGTTTTCATTCATCTTTATTTTGCTCCGAAATTTAATTTTTGAGTATTATAATTTTATTTTGATAAAAAAACTATTTATTTCACTCTTTAATTAAAAATATGCCATAAATTTTCGTTAATTAATTCAAAATGCTATAATCTTTACTAAAACGTATAATTATTAGCCCTCTTTTTTTTTATTCTAATTAAATTTTAATAAATTACCATGTTATTCTTATTTAAAATTATATTATGTTGAGGATTAAAAGTGAAGTTCTTTAAATTATTCACACCCTTTAAAATAAGGAATATGACGGTCTCAAACCGTATCATTATGCCTGCTTTGAATCTTAACCTTGCAAATAATGGATTTATCACCAAGGAACTAATTGATTTTTATGTTGAAAGGGCAAAAGGTGGAGCTGGAATGTTAATTATTGGAGGATGTTATGTAGATCTTTATGGAAAAGGGGTTCCTATGATGATTTCAATTGAAAGTGATGAATATCTCCCAAAATTAACAGAATTTACTGAAGCTATACATAAAGCTAGAGATGATGTAAAAGTAGTTTGCCAATTATATCATAGTGGAGCTTATACCTACCCCCAAATAATTGGGAAAGCACCCATAGCTCCTTCTGCTGTCTATAGTAATTTTAGTAAAACTACACCAAGAGAGATGACTCTTGAAGATATTAAAACAGAGCAGCAAGCTTTTGCTGATGCCACAGTACGAGCAAAAAAAGCAGGATTTGATGCTGTAGAGATATGCGCTAATGCTGGTTATTTGTTTAGTCAATTTACATCTCCAAAGACAAATATAAGAACTGATAAATATGGTGGTAATCTCGAAAATCGTTTAAGATTTCCCATTGAAACAATTGAATTAATGAGATCAAGTGTGGATGATTATGTAATTGGATATCGTATTTCTGGTGACGATTTTGTTCCAGATAGTAATACTTATAAAGAAAAAGCCGTTATAGCTGAAAAATTAGGCAAATATTTGGATTATTTCAATGTCACTGGAGGTTGGCATGAAACCAAAACACCTCAAACAACTATGGACGTTCCAGAAGGGTGCTATACATATTTAGCTGAAAATGTTAAGAATCAAGTGTCTATCCCAGTTTTAGCTTCTAATAGGATTAACAACCCTGAATTAGCAGAAAAAATTTTGATGGCTAGAAAAGCAGATGCTGTTTGTATGGGTAGAACATTAATAGCTGATCCATATTTACCAATAAAAGCTAAAAAAGGTGAATTAAGAGATATTATGACTTGTATTGGCTGTAATCAAGGATGTTTTGATGCGATATTTAAAATGACACCAGTTTCATGTTTAAGAAACGCACGAGCCGGTAGAGAAGCCAAGACAGAATTAAAACCTTTAAAAGAAAAGAAAAAAATAATGGTTATTGGTGCGGGACCTGGAGGATTAGAAGCTGCGAGAGTTGCTGGGATGAGGGGGCACGATATTCACATTTTTGAAAAAGATGATAAAATAGGAGGTTTATTAAACATTATTTGGATACCTCCTGGAAGAAATGAGTTTAAGAGAATGATTGATAATTATTCATATTGGATCCAAAAATATGGAATCCACTTACACCTTGAACAAGAAGTTACAATTAATACAGTTAAAGAATTCAATCCAGATGTAGTTCTTCTAACAACAGGGTCAAAACCAATAAAACCATCAATTCCTGGAATAGATAGAGAAAATGTTTATTGGGCAAACGAAGTGTTTAGCAAGGATGCTCCAATTGGAAAAAATAACGTTATAATTGGTGGAGGTGCAACAGGAATAGAACTTGCAATTTATTTAGCAAAATTTGGTACTTTAAGTCTTGAGGCATTTGATTTCCTTACTTTCTACAAAGCTTTAGAGCCTGAAATAGCATTAAACATGCTGCATAATGGAAGGAATAAAGTAACTGTACTGGAGCAATTACCCAAGTTAGGTTCAGCTTTAGGAAAAACAACTAAATGGGTCCTTCTCGATAAATGTGATGCTTTAGGGGTTAAATTTCATACTGGTATTAGAGTGAAAGAGATCGGAGATAAATATGTATCCTATCTTGATACTGCTGATAATGAACAAGTTATAAATGATGTCGATCTAGTATATTATGCTACTGGTGTAGAATCAAATAACGCACTTTATAAAGAAATAAGACAAATTGAAAATATAAAAGTAGAAAAAATTGGCGATGCGAGGAAACCAGAAACTGTCCTAGAAGCGGTCCACAGAGCATACAAAATAGCAAATAATATATAAGAATAACCTTATTTCTTAATTTTCTTCTTAAATTATTTGATTAAATGATCATTAATTTGTTTTAGAATTAATTATTCATTATGTTAAGGTTATTTCTAGTAATTAATTAAAACTAAATATTAGAACTCATAATAGACTAAATCGTAAAAAGTTTAAAAAGGCTCAACTCTTAAAAATTGTATTAATCTAAAAATTAAGAGGTGATGAAATCTTTGAATCAAGAAATAGAATCACCTTCGATTAAAAAGGTGAAAAAACTCACAAATCCTCATATAGCTCCGCTAGAAGGTGAATGGCACAAATCAATAAGTCAAGAATACAATATTTTTAAAAGATTCTCTGATGACAAAATAATCAACATTTTTAAAACAATTGCTGGACATCCAAAATTGTTAAAGAATTGGTTTCCCTTTTTTAGTTATATTTTAAATAAATCAAGGCTTCCTAAACGAGAGATGGAAATTGCAATTCTAAGAATTGGCTGGCTTTGCCAATCAGAATATGAATGGGCTCAACATACAATCAGTGCAAAAAATATTGGTCTCACCGAAGAAGAAATTAAAAAAATTACAAAGGGTCCCGATGCTGAGGGTTGGAGTGCGTTTGAAAGAACCCTTATTCGCGCAGTTGATGAACTTCATACTAATGCTTTCATAAATGACGATACTTGGAAAGCACTATCAGAAAAATATGATAACAAAAAATTAATGGATTTAATTTTCACTGTAGGACAATATAACCTCGTATCTATGTTTTTAAATTCTATAGGTGTTCAACTAGAAGAAGGAAATAAAGGATTTCCAGAGTGAAATTGAATAATTCATATCAAGAAATTCTGATACAAAATTACTAAATATTAGCAGAATTAATAAAAAAAAAGAAAATATTTATCTTCTTAATTTCAAATCGGTTTAAAGTATTCAATATCCAATATTCTTTTCCTTGGTTTCTCTTTAAAAACAGCTTCAACTCGTATACCGACTTTTAATTTTTGTGGATCACTCTCCTTAATGATATGTATGAAATCGGTATCTGATCCATCGAGTGTGATTATTGCATAAGCAAAAGGAGGTTTTAAAGGTAAAACTGGAGTTGAATGTGAAATAACAGTGAAACCTTTAACTGTTCCTTGATTTCCAACCTCTACCCATTCTTCCATCTTCTCGAAGCATTTAAAGCAGATCATTTTTGGAGGTACAAACACTTTTCCACATTTAGGACATCTTACGCCCATTATTTTGTTATTTTTTCCGATTTCAGTTATGAACTTTTCAACATAAGCTCCAGCTGTATGTTTATAAGGTACTTTAATTCTTCCTCTAAATACTTTCTTTTCTAATTCCTCATTCATTTTCTCTCCCTCCATTATTCCTCCTCCCTTATAAGTTTGAAATATGGGATATCATAAATATCTCCTTCTGTTTTCTCTTTGAACACTGCTTCAACTCTTTGTCCAATTTTAAATTTAGTGTGGTCAGTTTCATTAACAAAATGCATCATATACGTATCAGCTCCATCTAATTTGAAAATTCCATATCCATAAGGGAATGGACGCATACCTCCTGTATTAGGGTCAACAAACGGATAATTGACCACTGTAAATCCCTCTAAAGTACCTTTTGGAGAAAGTTCTATCATGTCTTCCAAAGTCATTTCTACAAGACAATCAGCGCATACAGCTCTGGGAGGCATAAATCTTTTACCACATTTTGGGCACTTAGAACCCATAATCTTCTTATTTTTAAGTTCTTCAAAATATTTGACAGCTAACTTTCCTATGGAATACCTATAAGGTAAATCTGTTTTCCATTTAATCTGAAATTCCTTTTCTTTTTTTCCCATTTCTATCACCTCAACGGATTTGGATTTCTTCCTAATATTGCTAATTCAGTCCAAAGAGACCCACCAAATCCCATTCCCATTGCTGTTTCGACATCAGAGATTTGTCGCTTTCCTCCTCTCCCCATAACTTGAATTGCTGCTTCTGCAAATCGCACTAATGCTGTTGCCCCAATAGGATTAGTACTTAACACACCTCCAGAGGGATTAACCGGTAATTCTCCATCCATTTGAGTTATACCCTCATCCAATAACTTACCTCCTTCTCCTCTGCCACAAAACCCCAAGGCTTCAGTCCAACTTAGCTCTGACCATGATGTAGGCTCATATATCTCAGCAACGTCAAGATCTTTTATTGGATTTTTTATCCCTACCTTTTTATATATCTTCTTGGACGCTATAGTAGCTGTGGGTAAATCAAACATCAAATCATCACAACCAAATGTGTAGTAATGAGCTGTTGAAACTCCTTTAAACCAAGCAGGATTATCTGTAATCTTTTTTGTTTCTTCTTCATTAGCATAGATAACAGCACAAGCGCCTTCACTTTGAGGGCAACAATCATGTAATCTTAATGGATAAGATATCATTTGAGAATTCATCACATCATCTATAGTAATATTAGGCATTTGTATGTGGGCAAATGGATTATTGGCAGCATTCCTCCTATTTTTAACAGTTACTTTTGCTGCTTGTTCTGATGTAATTCCATATTTAGCAGCGTAAATATTAGCCATTAAAGCGAGGGGTCCTAAAGCACCTGCTAATGAAGGACGCTCCCATACTGGATCAAAAGCAGTAATTATTCCTGTAGTAGCACCGCCCTCATTAAGCTTTTCCCATCCTACAATTAATACATTTTTATATATCCCAGAAGCAATATTATAATATCCACAAATACCTAAAGACGAACCTGTTGTTCCACCTGTAGCAATTTTTACCACAGGCTTTAAATATCCTGGCGCGGCATCAATCCCACACCACATCTCAGAGAAATTTATGCCCTCAAAATGGTCCATATTGCCTATGAGAATTGCATCAATATCTTTATAATCCATTTGAGCATCATCAAGCGCCATTTTAACAGCTTCATAGATCATTTCAGGAATATTCACATCTCTTCTTTTACTTCTAAATTTAGTTTGCCCTATTCCTACAATTGCTACATTATTTTTTGGCATCTTTTATTCACCTCCGAATATTAATACACAATTCCCTTGTGAGCATATCCCATTCATTCCATAAGCTAATCCTGTTTTTGCATCAGATATTTGCCGTCTTTCTGCTTTATCCATTAATTGTAAAGCAATCTCTGATACTCGAATTAAACCATTAGCCATTGCAACATTGCTAGATAATACTCCTCCGGATGGATTTACTGGAATTGATCCATCTATTTGCGTTTCTCCATTTTCAATAAATTTTCCACCCTCTCCTTTTCCACAGAATCCTAAAGCTTCATAAATCATAAGCTCATGCACAGAAAAAGCTTCAAAAACTTCTGCTACATCTAGTTCTTTTATTGGATTATTAATTTCAGCCATTTTAAAAGCTTCTTTTGCAGCAAGCTCCAAACCTATTAAATCAGTCATATTTCGATGTCCAAGATAATAAGCATCAGTACAACTAGCATATCCTTTTAACCATACAGGCGTATCAGTAAACTTCCTAGCATTTTCTTCATTAGTGAGAAGCATTGCAACTGCTCCATCACTATATGGAGGAAAATCTAATTCTTTTAAGGGATATGCCATCATAGGCGAATTCAAAACTTCATCAATTGAAACTTCATTTTGCAGGTGTGCATAGGGATTTTTAATAGCATTTTTTCGATTTTTTACCACTACTTCTGCAGCTTGTTCTTCATTAATGCCATATTTACTCATGTACATATTTGCCATTAAACCAGCAGAAGATATTTGATCTAAACCTAAATGTCGTTGATAAAATGGATCAAATATTGAATTATTTATAAGATATTGATCACCTTCTGAACATTTAGAGTGTGAAACAACCAAAACAGTATCATATTCTCCAGAAAGAACCCTCATAGCCCCATACACATAAGCAAATGCTCCATCTCCAGAAACTCGAGATTCTGCTTTTCTAACTGACCCAACCGCATCTTGAATCGCCATATTTGCTATTGTTCTTCCATCATTAAAATCATTAGAACCGGTAATTACACAACCAACATCATCATTTGTAATTCCCAATTCGTTATGTAGCTTCTTAACAACTTCAAAAACCAGTTCTGAAATTGTTAAATCAATTTTTTCTGCTTCATATTTTGTTTGAGAACATCCAACTATTGCTACTTTATCCATTTTTACTTTTCTCTTTTAATATTATTAGAAATTATTATAATATTGATTGTATCATCTAAAAAATCTTTTGAAATTTAAAATTTGAAAAAAAATAAGTATGAGGCTATTTTAGAAAAATCATTATAAAAAAAGAAAATGAAATTGGAAAATTAATAAAAATTAAGTAGCAAAGACTCTACCAGTTTTAGCTTCCTCCTCTTCACGAAGGGGTTGTTTCATTATTTTTCCTGTAGGAGTTTGAGGCAGACTGTCCCGAAATTCCACATATTTTGGAACTTTAAAGTCAGCTAGATGTTTTTTACAATATTCAATAATCTCTTCCTCTGTAGCAGATTGACCTTCTTTCAATACAATAAATGCTTTAGGAAGTTCTCCATAGATTTCATCCCGTACACCTATAACTGTTCCCAGAGAAACTGCTGGATGTGAATATAGTACCTCCTCTATTTCACGTGGATATATATTTTCTCCTCCTCGGATTATCATGTCTTTTTTGCGATCAGTTATGTAGAAAAAGCCATCCTCATCCATGTGGCCAATATCTCCTGTATACAACCAATCGCCTTTAAGAGTTTCAGCGTTTGCCTCAGGGTTTTTGAAATATTCTTTCATAATGTTATCGCCTCTAATAACAATTTCACCTTTTGTATTCGGTGGAAGATCATTGCCTTGACTATCCACAATTTTCATTTCATTACCTGGTAAAGCTAAACCGATGCTACCTATTTTCCGTCGGTCTTCTGTTTCTGTTGGTAAAGGATTAACCGAAGAAGCACAAGTACCTTCTGTGAGACCATAACCCTCAATTACTTTGCAATCAAATTTCTCTTCAAATGCTTTAAACACCTCTACAGGTAAAGGAGCCGCTCCACATATGACAAATTCTAATGATGATAGATCAAGATTTTCATGTGGCATCTTGAGTAAAACAGAAAGTACTGTTGGAACACAACTAAAAGTAGATGCTTTGTATTTTGCAACAGTTTCCCAATGAGTTTTAGCTGAAAATCCACGAGTTAAAATACAACTCGCTCCTATTGTAAGTGGACCCATAATAGTAACTATTTGGGCATTAACATGGAATAATGGTAAAATTAGCATAAATCGATAATGTTCCTTAGCGTCCATGAAATCTTTTATCATTTCAGCATTTCGTCTAATATTATAATGGGTCTGTAATACACCTTTAGGAAAACCAGTGGTACCTGACGTATAAAGTATTGCTGCAGGATCTTCTTTTTCATCTATTTCCACTTCAGGAGGTGCATCTGATGATGTTTTTTCCATTAATTCGTTAAAATTTAAGGTTCCTTCTACAGGCTCGCCAATTACGATTATATGTTTTAAATTGGGAAGCTCTCCTTTTATTTGGTTGATTATTTCCAAGAATTGTGGAATAGTTACTATGGCTTTAGCTTCTGAATGACCAACTACGAATTTAACTTCTCTAGGTTTAAATAACGCATTTACAGGTCCAGTAATTGCTCCTATCTTAGGAATCCCTAAATATAAATACACGAATTGAGGCATATTTGGCAAATAAACACTTACTTTATCTCCTTTTCTTATACCTAAATCGTATAAAAAATTCGCTACCTTATTTGTCAATTCATCCAACTGAGCATAGGAGACTGTTATATCATCCCAATATAGAAAAGGTTTATCCTTATACTTTTCTGCTTGAGTTTTAACTAATTCTCTTAGATTCATATTTATTTCCTCATTTTTGTAAAACAAGTAATTATTGATTTAAACAAGCAAAAATATATTTTTTCTTTTATAAATTTTACAATATTTATCGAATTTCATTGAGGATTTATTTAACATTTCTAAATAAATTTTAATATGAAGATAAAACATATTAATTTGAATGATATCTATTTTCAATAGTAATCTAAGTTTAAAAACTATAAAAGAAATTTTAAAAAGTGATAATAATTTCAGAAGAAGATTTATCAGATAAGTTAGTAATAAGTGCTGCTCTTACAGGTGCCGCAACAAATAAAAACCAGAATCCCGCAGTTCCCTATACTGCTGATGAGTTTGGCGATGAAGCAAAAAAATGTTATGAAGCAGGAGCAGCAATAGTCCATATTCATGTTAGACATCCAGAAAAAGGTAATCCAGTAGCAGATTTAGATATAATCAAAGCTGCAATTGATAATATCAAAGAAAAAGCTCCTGATATTTTAATTAATCTAAGTACGGCCATTAGTACAATTGTAACTCCTAAAGACAGGATCACTCCTGTTGTGACATTTAAACCTCCAATAGCTTCATTAAATTCTAACTCAATGAATTTTGCTGTAGGTGACCATAAAACTGGACAAGTCGGACTCGGTGCTAAATTTATTTTTGCAAATGATTTTGACACCATTCAAAAATTTGCTAAAGCTATGAAAAAGGCACAAGTTAAACCTGAAATTGAGATTTATGATTTTGGTGGTATGTACAACATGCTTCATCTTGCAAAACAAGAACCTAAACGGATTCTTGATTTTCCTCTTCACTTTCAATTTGTATTCGGAGTTTTGGGTGGGGTTCCATTCTCCTATGAAAATTTAGCTCATTTCATGAATCTAAAACCACCAGATGCTAGTTGGAGTGTTTGTGGTGTATCAAAACAACAATTCCAAGCAGCAATGTGTGCAGCACCTATGGGAGGACATATTAGGGTTGGATTAGAAGATAATATTCGCATGCCTGATGGTAGGTTAGCCAAAGGAAGTTGGGAACAGGTAGAATGGGCAGTTAAAGTTGCTAGAATTGTAAATCGTGAGCCTGCGACTCCTGATGAGGCCAGAGTAATTTTTAATTTATATCAGCAGTAAATAGACTCCTCAATATTTTATTTTATAATTTTTTTTATCTTTTTAATTTTAAATTTGAAATTATTAATAATAAGAATAAAAAAAATAATTTTAAAATAGGATTAAAATGTAAAGCCCTCTGGAAGTTCTGACGCTTTTGTACCTTCAACAACAAACATTAAATCCATAATGGTATAGGTTGGATCCTTGGTACGAAAGATTGGTATAACTCTTTTTCCTATTTCTGGTTCTCCGACAACTAACACGCTCATAAGAATAGTGACTACTTCTTCATCAAATTCAATGTTTATGAACTTGATTGGTTTTGGAAGCGTATTAAAAGCTCCAGAACGATGAGTAATAATAAAAGAGTGTATTTTTGCTGTTTTTTGAGCTTTTTCAGTAATATCTACAACAGTATTTTTTCTTAAGCAATCTGGGCAATAGATTCGAAATGGTTCATAAATAGAACCTTTTGTTTCACATTTATCGTTATCACATCTTGTAGCCATTAGTTTTCCTTTGCCAAGAGATTCGAAAAATATACCTTCTCCTCCATATGAGTGTATATATGTCATATCTCTGGGATTAGTGACACCTGCTAATTTTCCTGTATCCTTATTAAAGATAGGTTGATTTCTTTCAATGATGTGAAATTTACCTCTCACTTTATACCTTCCATTTACTATATCTACAAAGCCTTTTTCATCTTCTGTTTTTGGCATTTTTTTAATCCTCCTTTATTAAATGATTTGGATGCATTATTATTGTACAAGTTACATGAGAGCCGACGCCCGCATGACTGATGGCTAACCCTCGTTTAGCTCCTTTGACCTGTAAGCTAGTCCAATCTTTTGGTTTTTCTCGACTAAATTCTTTCCACTTTTCCTCAGGTTCATGGATTTCATCCCATCTGTTCCAAATATGGTAAGCTATCTCCGCAATTTGCATTAATCCTGTAGCTCCTACTGCATGCATACACCCTATTAAGCCACCACAGGGATTGCTAGGTAATTTTCCAGGTTTATTGGTATTTGGATTAATCACATACGCATCTCCAGACTCAATATAATCCCTGCCTTCCCCATACGGTCGAATTCCAATATCTTCGTAGGTTTGAATATCACTAATTGTAAAAGCATCATGAAGCTCTACAACATCTAAATCTTCGCTGGGGTCTACAACACCCGTCATATTATACGCATAATACGCAGCAATTCGAGCAGCTAAGAAGCTGCTAAATCCGGGATATCTATCTCCTCCTGGAAATTTTTTACCTAAATCATCATATTGCCCTGATTCCTCATTTGGTAAAAGTGGGATCTTCATATCACGACGATCCGCAACTCTGAGTGTATGGCTCCCCGCACCTATCCAGATCCGAAGTGGGTTGTCCGTTATTTCATAGGCTGTTTTTTCATCACATACAATTCCACATGCTGCGCCCACGCTCATCAAACAACAATCTAAAACGCGAAGAGGATATGCTATAACAGGAGAGTTAATTACATCCTCCACAGTGATCTCCATGGGGCCATGGGCATGAGGATTCATTCTGGCATAGCCTCGGTTTTTAACAGCAATTTCTGCCATTGTTTTCCTAAAAGAATCTTCAGCTTTCCCAAAAATTTGCCAATATCTTTGAGCCATAACAGCATAATAACCAGTATATATATGTCCCAGGGGAGTTTCCCAATCTTTATCTGCAGCACATGATATAAGATGATTACCTTCATCAGTAGGCACTTCATCCATTCGCTCCCATCCTAAGGCTAAAGCACAATCACTATATCCTGAAGCAACGGCTTTAATTGCTTCCCACATTGTTGATCCACCTGTTGCGCCCCCCGTCTTGATACCAATAGTTCCTAAAGGATCAAGTCCGAGTCTATCATGAATCACAGCCTCTCCAAGTAATTGATCACCAAAATGATCGGCAAAATGACCATAATAAGCAGTATGAATGAAACTTTTTAATTCTGCTGGCGTCATATTAACAAAATCTGAAGCAGCTGTTAAAGCTTGAATACATAATTCTTCCGTCCTCGTTTCAGGAAAAGCACGATCGAATTTTGACATTCCAACTGTAGCTAAGTAGACTGGTCGCAGTAATTTAGGTATTTTTAATTGTTTATCACTAAATTTAATCATTATATCTTCACTTTTAGGTATTATATATCAATTTAATTTTTAAAAATCTTATTTTCAAATAGATTTAATATTTTATTGTTATGTTTTGTTTTGATTAAAAGATTACTAATAGACTTACTTACATTGATGGGAATAAAATCCTATTTGATGGAGAAGAAAATTTAAAATCATAAGAAAATTGTCTTATATATTATGGATACAAGACTCCCGGAATTACCAAAAATAGAAATAAGTCGAAATATTCCTGAATTGGATTTATTAAATAACCCAATACTCAATGTAAAAGAAAAGGAATTTTTAGCTGAATTTTTTGAATATATAGAAGAAAATCTTGAAAAACATTTGAAAACCTTAGAAGAGTTAAATTATTCGGCTGAGGAACCAATTCAAGAAAAGAAACGTGAAATAGTATCTAATTTTATGAAAAAATTGGCTGAAAAAGGCTACTATAGCACTGTAATAGATTTGGAAGAACATGAAGTTGGAAATGTTACACGAAACGCTCTTATTGCATTAGCCTTATGTGGAGGTTTTTGGTCTTCAAATAGTGATAGATATGTCAGTGGGAATTGGAGTATTGAAATGGGCAGATTAGCAGGAGGAACGCTTTATTGCAATCCAGTGAATTATAAAGCCAATGATTTTCAAAGAGAGAAATACCTTATCCCTGTAGTAAAATATGGTTTGATGGCCGCTTCTGCTATGACAGAATTTAATGCTGGTAGTGATATTGTAAGAATTGAATTAAAACTCGATGATAAAGGAGATAAAGTAATTGCAAAGGGAAAAAAACTTTTTATTGTTAATGGCATGTTAGCAGATAATATTATTGTTTATGGCAGGTTAAATAGCGGAAGATTAGGTGGTATAATAGTAGATACAGAACATCAACACTTGAATAATTTTGAATCTTCAAGAGCAAGAATGTATGGAATGAGAGATGCTTTTGTAAGTCGATTAGTCTTTAATGATGTTGAAATTCCAAAAGAAAATCTTCTCGAAGGGGATGGTCTAGATATTATGTTTCATCAATTAACTGAAGAGAGATTAGTTATCAGTGCAGAAGCTATAGGTGATTGCATTAAAAAACTATTCTTCTCCCATAGTTTTGCCCTTCAACGCGAACAATTCAAGCATAAATTACATGAATATCAGATTATAAGATTTCCAATTGCTGAAAATATGCGTCAAACAAATTTATTCATTTCAGCTTTAATAAATTACGCTCGGGAGATTGATAGTCGAACACAAATAGCTAGTTCTAAAATAATGGCTTCTCAGGTAATGGGATTAAAAATTCAAACTTGTGAATTGGCATTTCAGAGTTCCATTGATTTATTTAGAACTATGGGAGGACGTGGTTTCACAGAGCAATACTGCAATCAAATGGGACTTCTTGACGCATACTGTATGGTTCATGGTGGTGGAAGCCATTACGTGCTAGGAGATGCTGAATCTAGAAGATTTTTTAAGACTATAAAATAAAGAAACAACTGACATTCCTTTTATTTTAACATAAAATTAACCTGATCACCTTGAAAGATAAATTGGATATCATAAAGCTTAATAAAAAAGCCTGGGATAACGTTGCTAAAACCTACAACAAAGAATTCCATGAAGAAATTCATGCACTTTTTAACTATTTTTGTGAACTCCTTCCTAAAGAAGGGTATATTTTAGATTTGGGTTCAGGTACAGGATTACCATATTCTAAATTATTAATTGAGAAAGGATTCAATGTATTAGGTATTGATTTATCTTCAGAGATGATTAAAATAGCACAAAAAAATGTTCCTGAAGCTAATTTTAAAGATATTTCGATGACAGATCTAAATTATAACGAAGAATTCGATGGAATTTTCTCTTCGTACTCCCTGCTCCATCTTAATCCGCAATTATTCAAAGAAACAGCAAAAAGAATTGTTCAATCATTAAAAAAGGGAGCATTTTTCTATCTCTGCTTAAACGGACCATGGATAGACGGTGCTGACCTAGATAATGATGTGATCATTAAGTTTAAAGGCGAAAATATGTATTCCAGACCATATTCTAAAGAAGAAATTCTGAATATTTTCTCTCCTTTAGGTCTGAAACTTCTTAAATTTGAGAAAGAAATCATTACATCTGAAACTTGGGGAAAAGAAAATATGAATACTTATATTTTTAAATTTGAA
Source organism: Promethearchaeia archaeon (assembly GCA_029856155.1). Taxonomy (GTDB): domain Archaea; phylum Asgardarchaeota; class Lokiarchaeia; order Sigyniarchaeales; family SOKP01; genus Loki-b32. Next base: position 53,806 of record JAHQWL010000093.1, on the reverse strand, counting down.
TAAAATTTTCTCCACACTATCATTTTTATTATAAATCTTAAGAGAATACATTATTAAATAAAATAGCTAGATTTACTATAGACAATGGATTACTACAAATTCGAACGTTTTGATATTACACCATTAGTGGAACAGTATCGTGGTAAACGACTAGAAGATTTATACCAAAATAATCGTGTTATTAAAAATGATATGGGTGAGTTCATCGAATTATTTTGGGAGGAAAGAGATATACCAAATGAAATTAATTTATTAAAAACACAGAAAAAATTGTTATATAACCTTAAAACTGTAAGTTATATTGGAGAGTTAATCGAAAAAAAATTAAATCGAAGAGGGATTAAAACTCTAATAGATTTAAAATATAATTTAAATTTTAGTGCAACTGCTAATGAAATTATTAGCTTAATTAAAAATAAGGATTATAAAACTCTAACAAAGAATCGATATATTAATGATTTGGATGTAAGTTTTTGCTTTAAAATTGAAGATTTCTTGTTTTTAGATATTGAGACCTTAGGGATAATTGATAGCCCTGTTATCCTAATCGGGATTGGCTTCTTTAAAAATGGCAACTTTAAAATCCATCTCTTTTTCGCAAGAGAACTTGAAGAAGAAATAGCAATTTATGAACATCTGAAAACTAAAATACTTCCGAATTTTAAATGTTTCATTACTTATAATGGAAAAACCTTTGATATACCATATTTATCAAATCGATTTTTATATTTTTTTGATGAAAATCCTATGATCTCTGAAGAAGATTCCCCATATGAAAAAAATAATACGAAATTCCATCATATAGATCTCTATCATCATTGTCGTCGCTTATACAAAGGACAATATGATAAATTTTCCTTAACGAATATGGAAGAAAAACTATTGAGATGGACAAGAGATAATACATTACCAAGTAATCTTGTTGGTCTATGCTATCGAAAATATAAGGAAAATTCTGAAAGATATATTGGATTAATAAAGGAAATAATTGAACATAATTATTATGATATTTATTCTATGCCTTTAATTCTTAACACTCTTTTAAAAGATTTTTAAAAGTAAAATTTGAAATCAATTTTTAGTCTAAGCTTTTAAAAATTTTTCAATAGTTCTGTAGATATCTTCTTCTTTAAAAGGTTTTTTTATGTAATCCTTAGCTCCTTTTTCAGTCGCTTCAAGAATGCTTAGCTCCTGGCCCATTGCAGATACTACAACAATTTTTGCTTTTTTATCAAATTTCATAATTTCTTCAATAGCTTTAATGCCATCAGTATTGGGCATTACCAGATCCATCGTTACCAAATCTGGCTTTAATTCTTTGTAAAGAGATATCGCATCATCGCCATTTGAAGCTTCACCAGCAACTTCAGCAAACTCCATTGTTTCTATTACTTTTTTAATCCGATTTCTTATAAACTGCGCATCATCTACAATTAAGATTTTTTTTTTTCCAGATTTTGACATATTATAATATCCTTTTTTTAAATCAAAAATTAGCTGTACTTATATAAGAACTTAATTTCTTATTTTAAATCTTTACATTTCGCAAAAATATGTATTATTCATATGAATAATTAAATTTTCAAAAAAAAGTTATAATAAAAATTTTAGTAAAATGATCATATCAAGAAAAATTAATTTAGATTTGATAATTCTTCAAACTGATATAGATGGAAGATTTAGAAAAGAAATTATTTGATCACACTTGGAATTATAAGAACAGAGATAAAATTATAAAAAAATTACAAGAAACTAGTTATGATATTGTAATTATAGGAGCGGGAATTACAGGAGCAGGAATAGCAAGAGAAGCCTCAATGAGAGGATTAAAGGTTGCTTGTATTGATATGCAAGACTTTGCTGCGGGAACATCTTCAAGAAGTTCGAAACTTGGCCATGGAGGTATTAGATACATTGCTCATGGAGATTTGGATTTGGTAAAGGAGGCTTTACACGAAAGAAATTGGATGAGAGCTCATATACCTCATCTTATACGACCAATTCCTTTCCTATTTGTTGAGTTAGAAGGAGGGAAATATAAAAAGCGTGATATTAAAGGTGCAACGAAAGTTTATGACTTTTTAAGTGATAAAGATTCAGAATTTAAAAATTATAAGAAATCTCGGATGGTTTCACCTGAAGAGATATTTGAATTAGAACCAGAATATATTAGAGAGGGCAATTTAGGTGGAGCAGTATATTATGACACAAATCTAGATGATGCAAGGCTAACCTTAGAAATAATTAAGGAAGCTATTATACGAGGGGCAGTTGCTGTAAATTACTGTAAAGTAAATGGTTATATAAAGGATAATGGAACAATTATTGGAATAAAATGTACTGATTTAGAAAATGAAATTGATTTCGAAGTTAAAGCTAAATTAGTAGTAAATGCTACGGGAATATGGACTGATCAATTAATTGGTATTTACCCCGAGGATATACCTAATCCATTAATTAGACCAACAAAAGGAGTTCACATTCAATATAGAAGAAAACACATTAATAATCGAAACGCTGCTATAGTAATCTCAAAAACGGATGGTAGAGCATTCTTTGTCTTACCAAGAAATAAAGAATTTACTATAATTGGTACAACTGATACGGATTTTAAAGGAGATTTAGCAAATCCTTATTGTGATAAAGAAGACGCTGATTACTTGATTGAATCTGCAAAATACTATTTTCCTAATGCTCAGATAGGATATGAAAATATATTATCAACATATGCTGGAATAAGACCACTGGTAATGCAAAAAGAGAAATCCGAGAGTGAAGTTTCACGTAATCACATCATATTTTTCTCTGAAGATGGATTACTTACGATTACGGGGGGAAAATTGACTGAATGGAGAGCAATGGCTGAAGATGTGTTTAATCATATAAAAAATAAAAATTTATTTCTTAATGCTGCTAGAGAAAAACATTTTAGTAAACAACCCTTCATTATTGGACTAGGAAAAGATGACTGGGAGAAAGAACTAAAACATTCGGAACTGGAAATAGAAGATGATATTGCAGATCATATTTATCACCAGTATGGGAAAGGTGCTATAAAAGTATTAGAATTAATTAAAGAAGATGTCTCATTAGGAGATAAAATTATCGAAGAAAATAATTTTATAAAAGCTGAGGTAGTTTATGCATTACAGTATGAATTGACGCCTCATTTAATTGATTTATTTTGTAGACGAACAGAAATGGCTCTATGGGTTGATCATAAAAAAGCATTTGAAGCAGCAAGTAAAGTTGCTGAATTAATGGCAAAAGAATACTCATGGGATGAAAATAAAAAAAATCAAGAAATTGAGTTTTATATGGATTACATTAAAAAAACAGTTTCTTTTATAACTTAATCCTTTCAAATTCTAATTTTGAATTATTGGACTCCCTTTGAAATATATTTTTAAGTTTGTATATACAATATAATAACAAATCTAAATTTACATTTAAGAGTGAAAATAATTGATTTTTCAATTTGATTTTACAGAACATATTTTAAAACCACTAGGAAAACTCGGTGGCTGGTTTATGCTCATTCTGGGGATTATGTGGTTAATATATGCGGCTTATGAGACTAAAAGGAGACATTCCTTTAAGAAAAGAAAGGTGGAAGACTGGGATTTTGATGTTACAAAATTCTTGAAAGCGATAACTTACATAGGATTCATAGTGGGGATATTAGCTTTAATTTCTGGAGTTGCGGGATTGATGTTTGATATTCCACCTAGTGAACATTATGCTGCTACATCTGAAAATAGTAGAAATCTTTTTACTTCAATACTCTTGATTATTTTTGGAGTTATAACATTTGTAAAACCGGCAAACGATCTACCACTTGCGAGTTTAATTGGAGTATTAGCTGCTACTTTGGTGGTAATTATTATAGCTTTAGCTATTCCCCAACAAGTAGTAGATGTTATTGCGGTATTCGTTAACCCAAAGATAGTTTTAGCAATTATATTCATAATAGTATTTGCAATAGTAGCTCTTACAGCTAAATTCTACGTAAAAGTATTCATGACCCTTTCAAAAGCAATTTCCTGGCCTCCTTTAGCAGTGATCTTTTCAATCTTTTGTTTCATTCAAGGATTTCTACTACTAGTGGTTGGAGTTAGCATTTCGGGTTATTTCTAATTCCTTTTAATTTTTTTTATCTTTTATTAAATTTAAAAGAAAGAAAATCTATGTGAAGGATTTTTGTTTATTTCACCAACAATATCATTACTCAGTTCATAAGAGCAATTAGGACATTTATTATCATCATCTACATTAATTTTTTTAAAACTATAACCCCTTCTTTCTAATAATAAAAATTTACAATTTGGGCAGTAGGTGTTGCCTCCCTCCCCATGGCTTATATTTCCTACGTAAGGAAAATATACACCGACTTCCTTAGCAATATTATAAGCCATGTCTAAGGTTTCATAAGGAGTATGTTTCATTGAGGGCATTTTGAAATCAGGATGATATGCAGAAAAGTGAATAGGAGTATTTTTTCCTAAATTATCCACTATCCACTTGCATAGTTTTTGAATATCTTCCTTATTGTCGTTTAAATCGGGTATTATTAAATTAGTAATTTCTACATGAACTCCATTGGATTTAAAACGATTAGCCGTGTCCAAAACAGGTTTAACTGATGTGACTCCGCAAATTTTTTTATAGAAATCATCCGACATTGCCTTAATATCGATATTTGCAGCGTCAATTCCTACATCAATTAACTCTTTTGTTGCTTCAGCTGTAGAATAACCATTTGTTACTAAAATTGTTTTAATACCATGCTTTTTCAAGAGAGGGACTGTGTCTATTATCCATTCATGCCATATTAATGGTTCGTTATAAGTATAAGCCAGAGTCTTTGCTCCACTCTTAACAACTCTTTTTTCTAATTGCTCGGGTGTCATTTCGACTAATGACATTCCACGACCTTCATAACCTTTAAGATCAAAAAATCCATTTTTTCCATTATCTGTTGGATTTGCTTGGCTGATCGACCAGTTTTGACAATTCTGGCACTTAAAAGAACATCCAATAGATGCAATTGAATATGCTGTAGCACCAGGCCAGAAATTATAAAGTGGCTTCTTCTCAATGGGATCTAAACTACCAGATGATATCATTGAGCCATAAATTAATGTGTATAAATCTCCATCAAAATTTTTTCTTGTTCTACATATCCCAACCTTATCAGTAAGTATTGTACATTCGTTGGCACATACATGACATTTTACTTTTTTATCATCTAGTTTATCATATAATTTTGCTTTTAATTTCATATTGCTACCTCTATCCAGTAATTATTTGCTTATTGTATCACTAGATATATAATAGATATGAAATTTTATATTTCTTATACCTTTAATTTGCAATATTTATAAAAAAAAGAATTTTTACGAAATGTCTAATATAGAAAAAGCTATTTCTTCTTTTAGAGGAAATTTTAATTGTGCTCAGTCAGTATTTAGCTCTTATGCCACTCAAAATGGAATAGATAGAGAGACAGCCTTAAAATTAGCTACAGGATTTGGGGGTGGAATGGGTCGTATGCAAAATACATGTGGTGCTGTGTCTGGGGCTTTTATGGTTATTGGCTTAAGATATGGTATGGGCGAAAGTGGAGATACAGAAGCGAGAGATAAAACATACGAGGTTGTAAGAGAATTTACAAATCGATTTCAAAAAATTCATGGCTCTATAAACTGTAAGGAACTGCTAGGATGTGAAATTAGTACTCTTGAAGGAAGGGAATATTATGATCAAAATGATTTTTTTGAAAAGAAATGCCTTGAGTATGTAAAGGATTCGGCTAAGATTTTAGAGGATATATTATAAGGAATTAAATAAAGGTAATACAATTTTTAAATTATTTTTATGACAGAGAATGAGACTGAGCTCAAGAAAGAGGAATTACGGCATTTATTAACTAAAAAGTTGGAAAATTTAAAAGAATTAGATGAAATTGGTAAAAATTCAAACTATATTAAAGAATTAAGTGATATCGCTCTAATTCAATTGCAATTGGAGAATTTTAGAGACTCTGAAAAAAATTACATAATCTGTTTAAAACATTTTAAAAAACAAAAAGATAGGTTAGGTCAAGCAGCAGTTTATGGTGTGTTAGGCACTTTATATTATAAAGAAGGTGATTATCATAGATCTATTGCCTCTTACGAAAAAGCATATAATATTTATGAGGAATTAAAACAAATTCATGAACAGATCACATGCTTAAAAGGAATTGGGAATAGTTATTTAAAATTAAATCAAAATGATGAAGCATGTGATATTTTTTTAGATTGTAGTGTGATTTGTTCAGATAATAATGATATTTATAACTTATTAGATTGCTTAGGAAATCTAATTTACATCCATGAAACCAATGAAAAATGGGATGTGGTTTTTGAATTATATAAGAAAACATTAAAGGTTTTTAAAGAAATTAAAGATGATAAAGGGATCATCAATACTTACTTCAATTTGGGAATTCTCCAAAAGAAGGAAAATAACTTAGAAGAAGCAGTAAGATATTTCAAGAAAGGGACTAATGTAGCAATTGATGCAAATTATGCGGAATTAATCGTTAAAGGTCTTGGATATGTTGGTGAAGCACTTTTCTATTTGGGAAGAATTAAGGAAGCAAAGGATCAATTTATTCGAGCATTACATATTGCTAAAGAATTAAGGGCTGAAAATGCCATTATTCAACTTAAAATTCTTTTAAAATCACTGGGATTGCAGGATAAAAACATTCTTGAAGAATTAAATAGTTTTGAGAAAAAGTAAAAATGAAATGACACTTAGGAGAATTAAAATTGACTTATTTAGCCCATCCTGTTACTTCTTCTTTGAATTATTATGATTTTTATAATCATCATTAAGAGCTTTCCTTAAAGAATCCGCACCACACTTATCACAAAAATCGTGTAATGTATGAGCGAATTGCTTACATTCATCACAAATGTAAGGAAAAGTTTTTTTAAATAATTTTGCGTCCAATATACCTCACTTTGTTTAAATTCTACGTTTTTTTAATACAGAAAAAAATGATCCTTTTTATTACTTATTGTAAATCTTTATACGTGTCAAAGTTTCTTGATAGATAAGGTATATCCTCCTAAATTTGGATTTTGAATAATTTTTTATATGATTTGATTAAAAAATATAAAAAAAGTAAAAAGTAAAGTTAAAATGCAATTTATATTCTCCTTTAGTTTTCTTTTTTAGAGAAGTCAAACGCCTAAAAGAGGTTTTCAAGTGATAATATTCGAACAAAATAATAAAATCACACAATTAATTCCTGTACTTTTTCCCTAAACCTTTCCGTCTCTTATTACTTTGATAATTTATCATTAAAATTGGATTGAAGACCTTATTACTTTTTAAAATTTCAAATTAATTTATTTGTAAAAAAAATAATGCATTCCACTATTTATGGTTTCCAAAAAAAATATTATAAAGTAATTCACTTTAATCCTTATATATGATTCAAGCTATTACATTTGATCTCTGGAATACAATATTTAATAATAGATTTTATACAGAAATGCGATTACACTGGTTTTCTCAATTTTTGAATGAAAAAGGTATTTCTCAGTCTGAAATTGATATAGAAAATACTTTTAAATTTGGCCTTCATTTACATAAACGTAATTTTGAAAACAATTATCATATATATACAAAAGATCGAATATTAGAAGTGCTCAAAATTCTTAAAATCGATTTATCTAAAAAAGATAAGGCAATAATTAAGAAGGAATTTGAAGAAGTAATGTTGATTGCTCCTCCCTCTTTGAAAAAAGGAACCAGACAAACACTAGAAACATTATCCTCAGATTATAAAATAGGTCTCATTTCCAATACGGGGATAACACCAGGACGAATTATAATTAAGGTACTTCAAGAATATAATATTCTCCAATATTTTCAAGTGAAGATTTTCTCTGATGAGATTGGATATTATAAACCACATCCAATATTATTCAATAAAGCTTTAAAAAAGCTCGAATGTGATCCAAGAAATGCCATTCATATTGGAGATATCTTGGAAACAGATGTTAAAGGAGCTAAGGAATGTAATATGCATACCATTTGGTTTAATGATTCATTCTCTAAAAAATCAAAGAAAATCAAACCAGATTATGAGATTCGAGAGATCTCTGAAGTGATACCTATTATTTATAATATCATTTGAGTTATTTATATAGAGCTCTTAGAATTTCATATCTCTATTTTCAGAAATAATATCAAATAATTATAAATAAAGTTATTTTCTTTTTAATTTTAAATATTTTTAATTTTTTATACGCATGAAAACATGCCCTTATTGTGGGTTCCAAATTGAAGAACATTGGTCTTATTGTAGAAATTGTAATAAACCTTTAATTGCAAATCTAGAAGATGTTTTAGATAGAAACGTGAAATTTCCTTATGATGAACCAGAGATTTATCATTTAGATTTGGAAGAAGAAAAAGATACATTTGATAACCTTGTTATAAAAGACGAAGAAGTCGATCAAAAAATAAAAAAGATTGATGATGCTTTAGAGAGTAAAGAAGTTCTAGGAGAACCAATACCTGGATCATTATTATTAGAGAAATCAAGTTTATATTATAAAAAAAGAGATTTATCTGAGGCATTAAAAAACCTTGAATTAGCTTTAAAAAATTTTAAAGAGGAAAACGATTTACTTAACACCGCTATTTGCTACAATGAAATAGGAATAATTCAAGAAGATAATGGATTTTTTGATCAAGCTATTTATGATTTCAATAGATCTCTAGAAATTCTTAAAGATTTAAACGATAAAAGTAAAATCATAAAGGTGTTAAACAATCTTGGAAATGTGTATTTTATAATTAAAGATTTAGAACACTCATATAATTATTATCAAGAGGCATTTCAACTTTCTCAACAAGAAAATTTAATAGTTGACGAAATAAAATCTTCCAGTAATTTGGTGGAAGTTCTTTATTTACTACATGATTATGACCGAATTAAAAAAATTTTAGAGAAAAATTCAGAATTCTTCAAAGAGAATGAAGATGTTTATGGTATAATTCAAACAGAAATAAAATATGGAAAGTTGTATTATATTATAGGACAGGATTATGATGAATCGTCTCAACACCTCACTGAAGCCTTAGAGTTAATTAAAAAAATAGAAGAAAATATCTCGGTTTATATTAAAGCAAAATTAGAATGGGAATGTTATTTATATCTTGGAAAAATATATTTATTAAGGGATAATAGGACTAAAGCTGAAATTTTTTTTATACAAAGCTTAGAAGCTGTTCGTATTTTTGAGATAAGTGATAATATTAAAGAGGGTGAGATTTTAGAAAACTTAGCAAATGTATATATATCTAAGGGAGATATTGAAAGGGCAATTGAATATTATGATCTAGCGGGTGAAATCTTTTTCAAATTTGGTGATAACATCAAAAATGCTGAGCTTAAGTTCAAAATAGGAAATATATATTTAGAGTTTGAAGAAGACACGATAAAAGCAATAAACCTCTTTGAAAAAGCGTTGGATATTTATGAAGATTTGGGATATATCAAAGAAAGTGCTTTAATTCTTCACAAATTGGGTGATATTTATCTTAATAAGAGAATGATTGAAAATGCTATCTTATATTTCGAAAAGGCTCGAACTTACTATCAGAAAATCAAAGATGAATATAGTACTGAATTATTAAATGAAAAAATAAAATCATTAAAATTTTAAGATAAAAGTTATATGAGAAAATGTAATTTATCTCTTTTAATAGAGATTGCTAATCACTTTTAATCTCGAAGTCTTCTTTCTTATAAACTTTTCTATCAAATTCTTCAAATCCTATCCCTTTAATAAAAGAATATGAAACAACGTTGTCTTTATATACCTCTGCTCTTATTTCTTTAACATTACTATAATTCTGTTTTATAAAATTCCATGCTGACATTCCAATAATAGTGCCAACCCCTTTTCTCTGGAAGCGAGGTATAACTGCTAATGCGGCAATTACAGCAATTTCTTTATTTTCCCCTTCAAAATCTAATAGTACAAATGCCGCATCAATTCCATACACTTTTGCAATAAGAAAAACAGTGTCAGGATAATCAAGGATTTTTTTCAAATCAGTTTTAGTTATTGGTCTGTATGGAGTATTAGAAAGTAGCCAGGCACGGTTATAAATGTACTTTAAAGTTTCTAAATCACTTTGGGTGACCTCTCTGATTTTAGCTTTAATAATGTTATGTTCTATTTTATCTTTTAAATTAACCTCAAATTCTTTAGTAATTTTCTCTACAGGAAGCTTCATTTGGATATAAACCATGCCATCCTGATAGAGATCTTCTGCAGCTTTGTCAACCTCCAACTTTTTCTTCTTTTTTGTTTCAATAGATAAAAAAAAAGCTCGGATTTTTCTCTTTTTAAGATCCAATTTTTTTTTTCTTTCTAAATGTGATTCTGACATGATTAAAGGAAATAATTATAAAATTATGCTAAAATATTTGAATTTTCTCGAATTATCCTTTCCATTGTTTCATTAAGAAGCATTTTTTCTCTTAATTTTGAGATACCTAACTGGAGTCTCTTTTTCAGATTCGGATCTTTTATCAAATTTTTACGTTCGGATGAAAATTCAAAATTTGATCTAGTAGCCATATCATTCTCAATTCTCTCACTTAATAGGGTTTTTAAACTAACGAAAGCATCAGATACATGTTCATATATAGCATTTGAGTCATTAGTGATATATCCTGGGAAAAGAATATTCATATACTCTTCCATATTATCCTCATCTTCAATAAACATCGCATGTATCGGCATATAAATCCATTGTATAGGCCTTGAAAATAAATCTAATTGGTTGTCATTAAGAGACCACTCAGTCAATGTTTGAGCCTCTTGCAAGCAATTATTATGTTTTATTTGTATAATATTTTTAATTTTTGCGAATAATTCTTCTATTTGATTTTTGGAATTTTCTAACTCAGAGATTTTTACCTGTTTTTCACTCTCAAACTCAGTTAATCGTTTATTTCTATCTTTTAGTCTTACATCTAAAGAATCCTTAAACTCTACTAATTTTTGATTTGCTCCATTATCAATCTGAGAAGCTCGCTCTTTTAACTCATTATACTTTTGAATAAGTTCATCAAGAGATTCTAAAAATTTTTTACCCTCCTCTTTTAAATAAGCAAACTGAGTTTCAAAATGAGGAAGGATATCTTCAAAAACTCTAGTTTTTAAAGAATCCCCGTCAGTAAAGAATTTATTTTTCTTTATAATTTCTTCGAGGTATCTTTCAGACGTTTTAAACAAAGTAGACATGCTTTCAATTATCTTTTTCTTTTCATTAACGTTCCATTGATCAATTTTATCTTGTTCTAGTTTTGTTTGTTCATCTACTTGAGATGTATCAATTGATGAAGAAGTTTTAGTTATTTGGCTAGAATAGCGTGAATTTATATCTTTTAATTGAACATTTATCTCTATAAGCCATTTACTTACTTCCTTCTCTATTAATTCAATCTGAGTTTTCCATCTTAGAGCATTTCCTTTCATTGTATTGATAATCTGCCGGTATTCTTCTGAAATATTTAACGCATTTTCAGTAGAGATACTGGTATCTAATACTGTGTAATCGACAATTGGTTTATAATCCGTCAATGGGATAATTTTAATTAGCGATTGGAGAAATTCTGGATTAATTAACCCATTAATTTTAAGAGTGTGAAATTCTGACTCTTCCCCTTCCCCAATTTCTTCAGCTTCTTTATCTTTATATGATAGGATATCTATTAATATGTTTAATTGTTCAACTTTAGTTCGATTTTCAATATTTCTTAGTATATGGCCTATTAAAGGTTGTCGAGGGGGATTAGAAAACCGTCCGATTTCTCTAAACAAATTCAATCCATCTAACATTATATGAGTACTAATTACTCCTTGAATGCTTAATATAGGCCAAAGAAGCTTAGAAAAGGAAATAATCTTTTCGTTTTTTCTTAAATCTTTTGATAATAAATAAAATGCGAGAGCTAATTCATCATTTCCTTGAATTGAAAGGGGAAGAGAATCCTTTCTAATAAAAAATGGTAACAAATATTGATTTCCGTGAACAGACATGGATAATATCTTGAATTTTTAATTAATTTCTATATTATATATTTCAAATATATTAAATTTAAAGAGATTCAGTTTTAAATTTTTAATCTTTTTTTCAATAGGTAATTAAAAGTGGGTTTTTTAATTGGTTCTACTCATCCTAAGAATTGGTCTTGAATAAAAAATGATTAAAATAATTATAAGAATTAAAAGTTAAACTTTTTTATTTAAGTTGTTCGTAATTATTTGCAATTACTAAAATAAGAAGCGCTAGTAATATTAGTAATGGGGGCATTACGGCTCTTAAATGTGGTAATGTAGCTACATCTAGTACTCCTTGCATTATTCTCCCTCCAATAAAATAAAGAAGAAACCCAATAGCATTTAAAGCATATGATTTTCTCAATACTCCAAACGTTTTCCATGCTAGATAAAGAAAGATAAAAGGAATCAAAACAAGGAACAAGGGCATGAAAATAAAATTAAACAGAAATCTACCAAGAGGATATTCCCATGAACCAAATCTTATTAAGACTAAGTCAACATCAATCAATGGATAATCTTTTAAAAAATCAGGATCCATAAATAGGCCATCTGGTAATGTTAACGCGAGTATTCCTATAATTATGGGAAGAACAAATAATCCTATCCGAATAAGTAATTCTAGATTTTTTCTATTTTTAAACCATTCAACTAATGATTTTTTCCCTTTATTTTCCTCTTTTATTTCAGGAGGAAATAAGAGAATTCCTAAAACTCCAACAGCACAAGCTACCCCCATCCAAGTAAAGAATGTAGCATAGCGAAAATTTAACATTAGAAAAGCAACGACTTCAGTATCATTCGATCCATTGAATAGTTCTGGTCCAAAAAAATAATAGACAATGAAAAATACGCGTGCAATACCAAAACATAGAAAAAATAAGCTAAAAAACAGCCAATACAACTTCCTTGAGGTTCTATATCGGATAAATAGGAAGTAGAAAAATAGTAAAAAGAAATACCCGACTATAATGAAATAGAGCCCCATTTCTATTGCTTCCCAGAAACCAAGATATTGGAAATCTTGAAATAACATAATTTATCAAATTTTTTTTTAAACTTTGAAAAAAATATAATAATATTATTATCTTCCTATTATAAAAATTTATTTTAATTTACTTGTAATATCTTAAAATACAAATAGTATAATACACTTTTAAAATCTATATGAAAATCGAGAATAACATTGAGACGTTTAATTCACTCATAAAACGCCGTGGGTTCATTTGGGGGCCTTCTCCAGAAATCTATGGTGGACTTGCCGGGTTCTATTCCTATGGTCCAGCAGGGATGGCTCTCAAAAACAATATCTTAGATCTTTTTAGACGAGAATGTCGTTATTTTGGTTTTGGAGAGGTTGAGTGCCCAACAATCATGCCAAGTATCGTTTGGGAAGCTTCAGGACACTTAGAAAGATTTGTTGATCCTGTAATGAGATGTAATAAATGCAACACGTTGTATAGGGCAGATAAATTTATTCAAGAAAATCTTCCTGAATTAATGATAGATGGCTTATCATTTGAAGAAATGGAGAATTTAATTAAAAAACATGAATTAAGTTGCCCAAAATGCGGAAGTAATTTTCAAAAAATTGAAGAATACAATTTGATGTTGAAAACTTCTGTTGGAAACAATGTTACTGCATATTTACGACCAGAAACAGCAACAACAACTTATTTATTATTTAATCGTTTAGATCAAGATGCCAGAAGGCAGTATCCCATTAAAATTTACCAAATTGGTAAAGCATATCGAAATGAAATTTCTCCACGACAAGGAGTTCTTCGAATGAGAGCATTTGATCAATTTGAATTGCAAATTTTCATCGGTAAGCAACAAGAAATGGTGTTTGAAGATTATAAGGAAATCAAAAAATCAACATTACCATTATTAGATTGGACACTCCAAGAAAAAGTTATTGATAAACCTGAAATAATTTCACTTGAGAAGGCAATAAAAACCAAGATTTTAAAAAAACCTGCCTATGCTTATTGTATGTATATAAGTTATTATTTAACAAAAATTCTAGGGTTTCCAGAAGAAGTAATTAGATTTAGACAACATTCTTTAAATGAACGTGCTCACTATGCTGATGATGCTTGGGATTTAGAGATAAAATCAAGACAGTTTGGATGGGTTGAGATTTGTGGAGTACATGATAGAACTAATTATGATTTAAAAAGGCATAGCGAATTTTCAAACCAGAATTTTGAAGTTAGTATGAGTCCTGATTCAGAAATTAAAGAAATTCCTCAAATTCTTGAAATTGCTTTTGGAATTGACAGAATTATCTACACTCTCCTTGAAACTAATTTTAATGTAGAAGAAGGTAGAATAAATTTAAAACTCATTCCAGATTTAGCTCCCAATACCGTTGCTGTCTTTCCACTCGTTAAAAACAAAGAAAATATTAGAAATTTAGCACTTAAGATTCACAGAGATTTATTAGAAAATCGAATTAATTCTTTTTTTGATGTGGCGGGTTCTATAGGAAAAAGATATAGAAGACAAGATGAAATAGGTACAATATATTGCGTTACAATTGACTATGAGTCTTTAGAAGACAATACTGTTACAATTAGATATAGAGACTCAATGAAACAAGATAGAATTAAAGTTATTGATTTGATTCAGCTAATAAGAAATAAACTCAATACTGCTAAATAATCTCTACTTCTAAGAATCTTTTTTTAAAGAATTTAAGACTCATGTTTCAAAGTCAATTTGTAGAATCATAAAATCAACAAAAAAGAATTAAATCTTACACTTTTGCTAAATATTCTGATCTATATGTTTCCTTCCAAAAAAATTTTAAAGAGAAGGATTTTTTACAAATATAATTTAAAAAGTAAACATTGGTAAATACTTATTTATTTGCCTTATTTAAGTCAATATGAGATTTTTGAACTTGACAAATATTAGAAAAAGGGGAAAGTTGAAAAAACAAGAACTAAAAATATTAGTATGCTTATTCTTTACATTTTTGGTTATATTTAATTTTATATATGTTAACGGAAATTATTTTGGAATTAAATTTTCTGATGATAATCTTTCTAACAAAAATAATGATAATTCTGATGCTATATTTAATAATTTGAAAACTACGTCTGCAACTTCAATGCTTCAAGATCCATTTACAGAGAATTTTACTCTATTACGCAATTTTTTTACAAATAAATACCAATCTAACTTAGATTTTGAGGTTGATCTTTATTATAGATATGGAGACCAAGATGGCGATATTCTCGATAGTACAATTTTCTCGGAAGATAATTTACTCTATTACAACTCATTAATGAAAATGGAAATTGATGATATTCAAACATATGAGATATATTTAGATTTAAAAGATACTACCCTTTGGTATAATGGTGATATTAATGAATTCAAATATGGTTTTGTTAAATCGATAGGTGATACAACTGGCGAATTGTTGAATAACAATAGATCTCTAATTGACAATTTATTACCAATTTTCCTATTAATTGAAAATATTGGTGCTGAAATTGATATTATCACTGTTAGTGGAACAACTCCAAGGCAATCTATTAATGAAATGTTCTATTTAATAAATTCTTCTGAATTTTGGGATGATAGATTTTTATATAATGGATTTTTTAGTTACAATTCTTCGGATACTAAGCATGTTGAAAGTAATTTTTATAGCATATTAGCAAATCTCTTAATTCATCGAACTTATAAAGATCTCGGTTTAGATAGTGTTATACAATCTAGAGCTTACGAACTAGCAAACCTAACAATGAATGATATTAATACTTATATGTGGGATTCAGCAGATAATGCTTTCTATCATCGAGGAAATGAAAATTGGGCGTTTACAGAGTTAAAAGATGATTATTATTATTTAAGTACAAATGCTTTAGGAATTATTACATTGTTAGAATTTTGGCTTGCAACGGGTATGGAAAATGATTCTACTTATCTGAAAAGAGCAATTCGACTTTATGATAGCTTAGATTCACATTTCTGGAATGATACTATAAATCTTTACAAGAGAATTGTTAGACCTGATTGGTCTGATTTTGATAATAGTCTAAACCTTAACGATAATGCTCTAATGATGAGTGCTTGTTTGAAATTTTTTGAAGTAACAGGAAATTTAACATACTATAGTAGGGCATTGGAAATATACAAGTCTATCCAAAATAATCTATATGATAAAGTTAACCACGCTTATGATTTTTCTTTCACTAATAGTACTAAATCATTTAACTCAAATCTTAAATTAAGTAAGGCTTATTTGAATGCTTTTGAAATTTATAATAACACAGTTTTAAATGTAAAATATAATGTATCAGGAGAAGTGCCATCTTTTATCTTGAATCAAGATGTCATGAATTTAACTTCAACCTATTCATTTAGAAAAATCGGCCAATATTATAACCCTGAAAATGAGTCTTATGGACGTTATACTGTACAACATGATATTACTAATTACAGTATTAATTATATTTTTAAGTATCCTAATGGAACATTTTTTTATCAATTTGATGATATAATTCTTGACCCTAAAACTTCTTATGCTCTTCCTTATGAAATCAATGAAACCTTACCTATAATTGATGGATATTATATTTATGTGTGGGCTAATGCAACATACTTTAAACTAACAAACACTCTTAAAAGGTTTAATGTTATTTCAGGATTAATTAGTGAATCAATTGAGGGCCTACCAGGAATCTTATATCAGGGGCCAATCGTAAATGTTTCTCTTTTTCTAAATTATACACGTAATGATAATTTAACCTTAACAGCATCTATAGTGGGGCAAGATATTGTTAATTATCCTTCTCAAGAAATTAATTTTACTAGTATTGAAGAAATAATCCAGATAGATTTTAACCTCACAACTAGATTTGGAGCAGAACTAGGAAGTAGTGAAATATTTTTCAGAATAAAAAAAGGTTCTATAATTTATTTAGAAATAAAAGAGGTAATAGAAATTGGATATTCGTTTGACTATAGTAACCTACTCTATCAAGATAAAGTGGTGAAGGGAGAAAATATATTTGTGTCTATAAATTTGAAAAATTTTCTCCCTAATGCAACTCAAACTCTAAATGTAAGTTTTACGGGAATTACCGAAAATTGTATTGAAGAAATAATCTCAGAGGAAAGTTTAAGCGAAAAAGAAATAGTAAACTTAGTATACTATTTAAAAACATTAGAATCGATATTAAATGATACCATTAGAATAGAAATGAAAATTTCAATAAACACTACAGAATACTATTCAAAAAAGTTTACAGTAGAAATTATGCCAAAGTTTGAAATTATAAGCGCTACATTTCCCCAAAGCATCCCACAAGGTGATACTGCATACTTAATAATTATAATCCAAAATAATCAAGAAATTTCAGAAGCGTTCTCGTTGTATATAAATAATGTAAAATTTGGGACTAATATAGCAGAATTAAATACTGGTGAAAATATTATTGTAGCAAAAATTGTACCAACTATAAATCCTTATGAATTTGGGATAAGGAGTTATAGAGTAAAGTTAACAGATAGTCAAGATCAAGAAATCACATTATTCTATTTTGAAACATCTCTTGAATTATCAACATTAAATCTAATTTTATTCTATTTATTGCCTATTATTGTGCCTATTGGAATTATTTTGTATTTTAAGAATAAAGATATAAAACATAAGAAATTAAGAAGATGATGATATTTTGGTAACTAAACAATATAAAACAAAAGTACTAATTCTTTTTATTTTTTTCAGCTCTTTTTTTAGTCTTGCGAATATATCAATAAATAATTCAAAATTTCTTGATGTAAATTCTATTTATTATCAAAATGAGGAACTTTTTAGCCCTGAAATTGCAGATTACGCTTTACCTTTATGGACAATAGAACAAAATGCTACAACTATTTATCGTTTGTTTGAATCTGTCAATTTCACTATTGATACATTTGAAATAGATGACGTGGACCACTCAAAAATGCAAATTTCCTTTAGCAATGGTTCAACAAGATATTATAACATGAATTCTGTGGGTAATGATAAATACTCCTATGAATATAAGCCCGAATATAATGCACCGTTAGGATTTCAGAATGTAAGTTTTCTAATTTACAATGAGACAAATACATTATTAAATTTACATACTACTTACACGAATTTCACAATTGTGACAAATTATTTAGTAAACCTAAATAGTTCTGAATATTATATTGAAGATTTTTTAAATGCTGAAATGATAGTAAGCAATTTTTCAACTTATGATTTTACATGGAATGTTACTCTTGTTGATAGTTTAGATGTACTTGTCCAAAATGATCTATTAGACCTTGGAAAAAAAATTGTTCAGTTTACTTTTCCGATAAAAAATGAGACTTTCATTAACAAAGATCAATTCTATTATATACAATTAAATATGACTGATAAAAATAGTGGAAGAGAAGAAACCGCTTATTTTCCGTTTTACGTAAGAAATAATGATCCAATAATTAGCTCAATTATTGAATTTTCTTCTGATGAAATATTTAGAACAGAGGAATGTACAATCTCATTTAATTCCACTGATATAGAAACTCTATCCAAAAATCTAGTACCTACAATGTATATTTATGATGCTGAAGGTGCTTTAGTGCTTCAAAATTTAATAGAATTTGATAGTGAAAATTTATTTTCCGATACCTTTATTATTCCAGCACATAGTCCTATTGGGAAATAT
This sequence comes from Promethearchaeia archaeon, assembly GCA_029856155.1. Taxonomy (GTDB): domain Archaea; phylum Asgardarchaeota; class Lokiarchaeia; order Sigyniarchaeales; family SOKP01; genus Loki-b32. The sequence goes on along the minus strand of JAHQWL010000093.1, from coordinate 34,956 downwards.
AAGATTGAAGTGAGAGTGAGAGATCAACATGGAGCAACTTTTTCAAAAGAAACTTTTCTAACAGTGAAGAACAATGCCCCTGAAATTCATAGTTATACTATAAATGGATTAAGTATGAATCAAGCTATTTCTATATATTATGGTAGAAATATGGTTTTTAATTTTAATATATCTGATAAAGAAAAAGTTTCATATGTTAAGGTTGCGCTTATAAATAAAAATAATGAGTGGTTTAATATAACTCGAGAATATAAAGGGCAAAACACTGAAATTACAATCAGGACTTATGACTTAATAGCAGGGGTTTGGTTCGTATATCTTTATGTTGTAGATTCAGATGGTGCAGTTACAAGTCTTATTGATGACTACGATAAAGCACCTCAAGGAATCACAATTATCCCAGATGTTTTAAGTAATTTTTTACCATGGATTTTGTTTTTTGCAGGATTAAGTATTGGGATTCTTTCAGGTATTGGCATCATTTATGGTTATTTCAAGACTAAATTTAGAGAATCTCAAAAGACTATTCATAAAAAGAAAGAAACAACTACTAAAAAGGCATTTCCTAAGAAAAAAGAAAAATCAAAATCAAATAAAGAGGAACTTGAAGAAAAAGAAATTGAAGAATTTGAACTTGACAAAGATGAGGAAAAAGAGGGAATTCCTAAACGAAAAATAAAAAGAAAATTATAATTAGAATGACTTTTATTTTTTTATTTCTTCAAAATTATTAATTTTTGCCTTATCCTAAGAGTTCATGTAGATTGTACTGAAACTTACCAAGATTTCCTCCATAATTCCCTGCAGATATACGATTTATCCCTGGAACTTTAACTGCTGCTTCAATTCCCAACTTCATTGCTGTTTTAATGGCTTTTTCAGTTGCTCCATCAAAAATGATTTCATAGACGCAATTATCTCCTTTTCTTAATTGGGAATTGTCTATTTTTTCTCTTAGCATTGGACAGAGTGGTTCATTGGTAGAAGCATTAAGAAAGCTATACTTTGAGCCAACCTTCGAACCAGAACGTACTATACCCCCGGGAAATGGGGCTATTACATTAGGAACATCTTTTACAGCATCTATTGCCTTTTGGGCGGCTTCTAATGTAGAGTCTTGATCTTTTCCAATTATCAAAAAGTTTCCCCCGGCAATTCCCTTCCCAACTTTAGCAGTACTTTGAACTATAAATTCTCCTTCCATAACTGGAATTGACCACGCTTCGAAAGGATATTTACCTTCAACTTTTGTTTGAAACCCATCACCAAAAAATTTTAAATTTGCTCCTAATTTTATTTCAAATATTTTCTCTGGATCTAAGGAAATATCTAAGGCGTCAAAACATGCTGTGGTAGGGCAAGTAAAAACACACTGTCCTACGCGATTCATAACTACTTTACTCATTTCTTCTTTTTTGTTTTTAAAGAACATTAAAATTACTCCTGGATGGTGGTCAGGAGTTTTTTCTGGTGAAACATATAAATCTATTCCGGCTTCTGCATCACAATGAATAGTGGAGGTTCCATATCCAGTTGTAATTTGAGCAGCAATTTTAGCCCATTTTTCATTTTTAGCAGTTACTAAAATTCTGCTAAAAACAGCCCCAAATGCTTCACAAAAGGCATTTTTTTCAATCTCTACACCATTTATCTCCATTATATTTACTTCCCTTAAAGTCGAAATTAATCATTAAATTTTTTATAATTTGTATTATCTTATAGCATTCTATTTTATATAAAATTTTAAAAAAAAAATAAAAACATTGAAAAATTGTAAGGTTATATATTTTTAATATTATAATTTGAAATTATAAAATTAGGTGTTTAAAATGAGCGAAGAAGGTAAAATACTTAAGATAGGTATTCTGAAAAATGGGACCATTGGCTCATCTTTGCTATTAGCTTTTTTAATGGACGAGAGAGCAGAAGCTACGAGAATTAACGTAAGGGAAGTAACTTCTGGGGCAAAAATGCATCCAGCAGACCATTGTATAGATGCCATGAAAAATTTACTTGAATTTGAACCAGAATTATTAATTATGTCAAGTCCAAATGCTGCTTTACCTGGGCCGAAAGCTGCTAGAGAAATGGCTGGTGAGATTCCAACTATAGTGATTTCTGACGCACCTGCTAAAAAAGCAGTAGAAGAAATAAAGGAAAAGAACATGGGTTATATACTAGTAAATTGTGACAGTATGATCGGAGCACGTAGACCTTTCCTTGATCAAATTGAAATGAGTATATTTAATTCAGATTTACTGAAAGTTCTAGCAATCACTGGAGCACTCCAAGTAATTGCTGAAGAGTTAAATAAAGTAATTTTAGATATGCTTGAATCTAGATCACCTACTTTACCTCAAATCATTATTGATGCAAACATTGCTTCAGAAGCAGCAAATTTCTCGAATCCCTATGCAAAAGCCAAAGCAATCGCGGCTTTTGAATTAGCTGCTTCAGTTTCTAGGGTCACTGGAAAAGCTTGTTTTCAACTAAAAGAAAGATCTGAATATATACCATTATTAGCTGCAGCTCATGAAATGATGAGAACTGCGGCTTTAATGTGTGATAAAGCGAGAGAAATTGAGAAATATAACAATACAGTAATTAGAAGACCTCACCATGCAAAACAACATTTTTTAACTAAAATTGGATTATATGATAAAGAACAATAGTATAATAAAAATAAATAAAAACTTCCTAAAAATCAAATTTTTATTTTTCTATTTTTTAGCTTAAAAATTAATATTCAGAAGATTTCAAATATAATATTAAATTTTTGAAAGAATCTCCTGTCAGTGCATTCATTACACTGGAAAAAACTTCTCGCCGTTTGTTACTTGTTACTGCCATTAGAACGGCCCCATTACTTACTTCTTTCACTAAAATCCAACAATTATCTGATTCATAAACAATAGTTGACAATGATAATGGTGAAAGGTTCGAAATATTCTGAAGTTCCATAATCTGTTGATAAATGGTGTAAATATTAGAATCTAAAGTTCCAATTTCGAATTTCATAAACTGTAGTGGTTTTAATTCAAATTTACCAAATGTAGAGGAAATTAACAAACCATCGGGTTGATTGAATAAAAGATATTCTGATAAAGTATTGAGTTTCAGCTCATCCAATAAGTGACGTATTTTTCCTAATCGTTGCATTGAAAGAGTATTCTTTTGAATTTCAAAATCAAGAATTTCAATTAATCTATGCTGAGCACTACCTTCTTTTACAGAGACTGGTGTAAAAGAAAGCTTTTTTATTAATCCACCATCTAGATCTTTTGTTAATATTTCATAATATTCATCTTCCTTCGATTCCTGTAAATCAATTTTGTTTAACAAAACATAGATCATATTGATTTTAGGAGAAAATTCAAATACATATTTTAAGAATTTATCAAAAATGTCACGTACTTCATGATCAATTGCTGAAGAATCAACCATGAAAACAGCTGTAGTTGCTTCTGAAAAAATCAGTTCACGTTGAGATTCAGAAAAGTACCGTTCCATATATCTTTCCTGTCCGCCAAGATCCCATACATTAAGTTCCATAATACCACGAAAGATAAAATTTTCTCTTGAAACTCCTTTAGTCGGTTTTAAATTTAAAACTTTCATAAAGTTATATCCTAAACAAGTTGTTCGCATTAGAGATGTCTTGCCTGCTCCAGCTGGCCCAAAAAGTAAGATCTTCATTTAAATATAACCAGATTTACAATTTATTTTTTATTTATCTTTAATATATTTCTTATACTTTAATTTTTATTTAATTTTTTCTAATTATTAAAAGTAAATTAAGGTTTATTCAAAAAAATCGTTTTAAGAAATAAATAAATACAATACATGAATAAAAATCAATTTAAGAAATAAATAAATACAATACATGAATAAAAATCAATTTAAGAAATAATGGAATGGAATGGATAAAAAATGGAAGATAAGCTATTAAAACATATTAGAAATGTTCCAGACTGGCCAAAACCAGGAATCCAATTTAAAGACATCACAACTTTATGTAAAGCTCACACCCCATTCAAAGAATCTTGTGATAGAATTATTAATAACTATAGAGATAAAGGAATTACGAAAGTAGCTGCTATTGAGGCTCGTGGTTATGTATGGGGCGGAGTTTTAGCCTATCAATTAGGTGCTGGATTTGTTCTTATTAGAAAACCGGGGAAATTACCATACAATACCCTAAGTGAAACGTATGAACTTGAATATGGAACAGATAGTATTGAAATGCATACTGATGCAATTGAAAAAGGAGATAAAGTATTGGTGTTCGATGATTTATTAGCAACTGGTGGAACAGCTAAAGCAGCATGCAATCTAGTAGAAAAAGCAGGTGGTGAAGTAGTAGGTGTAGCTTTTGTAATCGAACTAACAGGAAGTTTACATGGTAGAGATAAATTAATCGGTTACGATGTCCTTTCACTAACGAAAATTCCTGTTGAAGAGTAAAGAAACTTTAAACTGACCTAGTTAAAGAGATTTTAAATTACTTTAATTTTTTTATATATTTTCTAATTCTGGAGGAAGATAACCAAAAGTTTTCAAGAATCTTTCTCTTACTTTATAAAGATTAAACTTTTGCGTTTGAGCTCCATTAGTTTCAACAACAAATGATCCTATTATTGCTCCTAACCGGCAAGAGTCCAATAATGTCATATTTAGAGTTAATCCTGATAATATTCCTGCACGGTATCCATCACCCGCACCAGTAGTATCTTTAACCTTCTTTGGAGATGCTATGGGGATGTGAATCCTAAAAATTTTATCTTTATTATCTGTATAGATTAATTCAGAACCTTTAGGACCCATTGTCTTAATAATAGCTTTAACATGTTTAAGTATTGTCTCTTCAGTTAATTCAGATTTCTCCTTAATTTTTTTTATCTCATGAGTATTGCCAATTAAAATTTCTGACTTTTTAAGTATCTCTATTAGACTTTCTTTTTGGAAAAGTGGTGTAACTTGACCAGGATCAAATATTGATGGTATCTTTAAATCACTTAATTGAATAGCAAAATTTGTCATAGCTTCTACACTCTGGGTTGAGTTTATTGCGTATATAAAATCCTCTGGATGTGCAATTTTTTCCTTTAAATTGATGTCCTTACATTTGTCTAAAGCACCACCATGAAAAATGATCATTTGATTTGATTTAATATCATTCACAATATAACAAGCTGCCGTGAATAAATTATCATACACATCAACAAGTAAATCTATATTTTTAAATTGGTTTATATGATCCTTATACCCTAATCTCTCAAAATCAATTCCTACTGAGCCTAATAACGATACTTTTGCTAAATTTAATAATCCTAGGTTGTAAGCAATATTACCCGCTGTTCCTCCAAAAAATTGATATCGACTGTCTGCAGTCACAGTACTTTGATATTCTTCTTTATCATGGTCAATTGACACAGCATTAATAAAACTTTCTTTGAAACCCATTATATAATCATAAGCTAGTGATCCAAGAACAAGTACTTTGGTTTTTTCCATGAAAAAGTAAATTAAGGTTTAGAAATAAATTTTACAGTAATTCATATATAATTACAACTTTTTAGAATTTATTGCTGGAGAAAATACCCTCTAACATCAAAATAAAATATTTTATAAAAAATAATTTATAAAATTTTAAATATTATAATTTAAAAACTCTAAATAGTGAATATAATGGTAAAAATAGGAATAATTGGTGGTTCTGGATTAGACAATCCAGACATTCTAAAGGATGCTAGGAATATTGATATTAATACACCCTATGGAAAACCAACTTCTTCACTAAAATTGGGGAAAATTAGTGACATTGATGTGGTTCTTATAGCTAGACATGGAAGAGAGCATACAATTCCGCCAACGCAAGTAAATTATAGGGCTAACATACAAGCATTAAAAGATCAAGGCTGCACTCATATACTGGCAACAACAGCTTGCGGAAGTTTGAGAGAACAAATTGGACGAGGTGATTTTGTTATTCTTGATCAATTTATTGATTTCACTAGGCTCAGGAAAGTATCTTTTTTTGAAGAATTTGCTCCTGGAGATATGAAACACACTCCAATGGCTTTCCCTTACTCAGAAGAGTTAAGAAATATCCTTATTGAAACAGCAAGAGAACTTAATCTTAAATATCATGAAAAGGGAACAGTTGTTACTATTGAGGGTCCAAGATTTTCAACAAGAGCAGAATCAGAGATGTTTAGAATATGGGGCGCAGATGTTATTAATATGAGCATCGCTTCTGAGACAATTTTGGCAAATGAAGCTGGTATCCCTTATGCTGCAGTTGCTATGTCTACAGATTATGACTGCTGGAAAGATGATGAAGCTCCCGTTACATGGGAAGAGATACTCGAAATATTTGGTAAAAATGTTAATAATGTTATTGCTTTATTAACTAATTCTATAAAAAAAATCAAATAACGTTTCTATTTCTTACTTATCTTTTCTTTTTAAATGGATACAAGAATTGAAAAAAATGCAAAAAAAATTATTACTTTTTGAGTTTTTTTTAATCTTTCTTTATTAAATTTGATAAAATTATTATCTTTCTAATTGTTTTCACTATATAGTAAGTGTTTTAAAGCAAAAATTATTCTTAGAGACATTTAAAAATGGTTACTATTTCTTTTCTCGGTGGATGTAGAGAAGTTGGACGAAGTGCTATACTAGTAGAATCCCAAAATGGTGCAAAATGCATGTTAGATTATGGGATTCGATTCAGAGGAGAAGAGAGATTCCCTTTTGATACAAATATTAAAAATCTGAAAGCAATCGCATTGACTCATAGCCACATTGATCATTCTGGTGCTTTACCTTTATTATACAAGAATGATAAGATCCCATTCTTTACAAATTCGATTTCTCTAGCATTAGCAGAAATTCTGATAAGAGATATGATAAAAATATCAAATTATCCTTATCCTTTTGGATATAGAGAAGTAGATTACTTAAAACAAAATTCCTATTTCCTTAAAAATGGAACGCGAAAAAAGATTTCTGATAATTTTTTTATAACATTTCTAGATGCAGGGCACATTCCTGGTAGTGTATCAATTTTACTTGATGTAGACAATAAAACAATTTTGTATTCAGGTGATATCAATACACAAAATACTAATTTGGTATATTCTGCTAACACTGAAGACATTCCTGAGATTGATGCTTTAATCATTGAGTCTACATATGCTCTTAAAGAACACCCCCCTAGAGAGAAACTTGAGAAGAAATTCGTAGAAAAAATCATTGAAATTACTGATAATGGTGGTAGTGTCTTAGTACCAGCTTTCGGTTTAGCAAGATCTCAAGAAGCTTTATTAATTTTAGAGAAATATAATTACTCTGGAAAAATCTTTATTGATGGCTTAGCAAGAAAAATATCTACTTTATTTTTGGAATATCCAGATTATATAAAAGATATAAAATTATTTAGGAACGCATTGAAAAAAACTCAGTTTGTAACTAAACCTAAAACTAGGACAAAAATAAAAAACCTTGGTGGTGTAATTATTTCCCCTTCTGGTATGCTTAAGGGAGGTGCTGCGATTGATTACATTCAAACAATATTACCAGATCCTTTATCAGCAATATATTTAGTAGGATATCAAGTGGAAGGAACACCAGGGAGAAATTTATTAGATGAAGGAATTTTCGAATATAAAGAATCGAGAAGAGATCACAATAAATTTACAGATTTGAGCATCGTAGCACAATGTGATTATGATTATTTTGATTTTTCAAGTCATGCTGATAATATACACCTTCAAAGTTATGTAGAAAAATTAAATTTCCTAAGAAATTCAAATAGGGATATTTTTTGTGTTCATGGAGATAATAAATCAACAACTAGCTTAGCAAGTGAATTAGTTAAAAAAGAATATAATTCAGTAGCTCCTGAAACGGGAGAGATCTATCAGATCTAAATTAAATCGTTTTATTACACAATATTATTTATTTTGTAATTGATTTCGTACTGCGATATTGCAATTTTCAAGAAATGTTTCTGCTTTATCTATAGGGATTTTTGTTCCCGCCGCCGGAGGATGACCACCACCTAAGACATCTAAATTTGATTTTTCACATGCTTCTCTAATTATTTGTGAAAGATTTACACCTTTGTTTACAATATACCTATGTGCTCTTCCCGAAACTTTATAAACATTCTCATCTTCTCTTATTGCTAAACCAAATATGGGTTTTGCTTTATCAAATCCTTCACTATTTTCAAAAACTAGCATTGAAGCAATAGTTCCAATAATTTTTTCTGGGATATTATCCTCTCCGAAAAAATATTGAATAAATTCCATTTGTTGAATTTTTTGATTTTCTTTTAACCATCTAAGACTCGTCATTAACAATTTCTTATAATCTAACAGTATTTCTTGAGATTTCTGGTATGCCATTTTCCTATCTCCCATTGCTAAAGCGATTCCTAATGAAGCACTATTTGTTCGTCCACAAGCATTTAAAAGGTTAGAAAATTCGGATATGTCATAGAATTCTGAACCAACAACCTCATTTTTCAGTAAATATCTATTTACTATTAATTTTTCTACGATTTTACTGGGTTCAATATCAAGTTTTACTGAAGCATATTCAATTATTGCAGTAGAAATCTTTTGTTTTTCATCCTTATTGAGTTCATTTAGGGTTCTTATATCACCATTTGAATTTTCCATCAATATCCCTAAAGTTTGTAAAAATATAAGAGTTCTATTGACATCACCAGTTAATCCGGGCAGATTAATCTCTTTAGAATAAGCAATAGCTTCATTTAAGGGTTTTATCGAAGAAAAATTTAAATCATTTATTATTTCAATAAGTCCGAGATTCTTAGCATCTTCTAAAATTATTGAATTTATACCAAAAAATGATTTGTTTGGACCTTGATTTTGAATATCACCGATTGCTCCTACAAGGGCAATTGGTGCCATGTCAATATTATTTTTATTTAAAGATTTCGCAAAAAAGTAGCTTAAACCCGCTCCAGATATCTCTAAACTTCCATCAAATCCAAAAAAATAAGGATTAAGGTGCCATTGATATGAGTTTTTATGAACTTCCCTAATTAAATCAATATCTTTCTTAGATGATATATTCTGAGGTAGATGATGATCTAATATAATAAGAGAATTAAAATTTTCTTTCAGAATCAGCTGTTTTTGAAGTTCTAGGTACTGGCCACTTCCAAAATCAGTAAAAATTAAAAAATTTTTAAATTCTTTGATATTATCAGAGATTTTTTTAATTTCTTCCTTTTCTAATTGACGTAACACAGTGATTTGAAAGGGAATATTTTCTCTAAATAAAGATTTACCTAAGATTGCACCTGAACTCAGTCCATCAGCGTCTAAATGCGTATATATATGAATACATGAGTTCATTTCTTTCAAACTTTTAAGAAAGTTGTCCTTTACAATCTTTATGGCTTCAATAAACCTTTCTATTTTGTTATTCGCGTCATTCATCATATATAGAAGTAGATAATCATAAATGCAAAATTAATATTATATTAAATTAAAATATCAAATTAATAATAAATACTCAATTAAAAAAAGTAAATTTAATAAGGTGAAAATAAGTGCATCACGTAAAAATTAATGAATTGGCTAAAAATATCACTGAAAAAATCATACAAAATAAGGAATACTATAATGCAAAGATAAATAAATTAGATAATGGCTCTACTATTCTTGATATGAGTCAAGCATCTTGGGGTGGAGGAAAACTTGTTGGAGAAATTTGCATGGGTGGGTTAGGGACTGTTGAATTTTCTTCTTATAATCTTGATGGACATTACATACCAAGTGTCAATATTTATACTTCAGAACCAATAATCTCGTGTATGGCATCTCAGTTAGCGGGTTGGAATGTTAAATTGAAAAAAGAAGTTGAAAAAGATGGAGAATTGAAAAAAAAAGTTATATTTCAATCCTTAGGATCAGGACCTGCTCGTGCTAAGAGTAAAGTAGAAAAAATATTCGAAGAATTAGACTATAACGATGATTCTAATTGCGCTATTATTGTTTTTGAAACTCCAAAATTGCCAAATGAAGAAGTTATGGATATTGTAGCCAATAAATGTGGTGTTAATCCAAATAATACTTATGCGATATGCGCTCCAACTGCAAGTTTGACGGGTTCCATTCAAGTAGCCGCTAGAATAGTAGAAACAGGAATTCATAAATTACATGAAATAAAATTTCCAATTGATATGATAAGTGATGGTTTTGGTACTACAACGATTGCTCCCATTGCGAAAGATGATCTTGGAGCAATGGGACGTACAAACGATTCCATAAGTGCTGCGGGTTTAACTTATTATACCATAAATGTTGAAAAAGAAAAAGAAGAAGAAATATTTGAACTTCTTAAAAAAGCACCAGCTAATACATCGTCTAGTTATGGAAAACCCTTTTTAGAGACATTTAAAGCTGCAAATTATAATTTTTATGAGATTGATCCTGGATTATTTGCTCCAGCAATTTATACAGTAAATAACATTAAAACAGGAAAAAGTATATCAGTTGGAAGTGTAAATCATGAATTATTAAGACAATCTTATGGATTAACCTAATGAACAATGAATACTTTAACCTATTTATAATTCTTATGGTTTTTTTTTAAGTTAAAAAAAAAGGGGAAATTATATGTTTGTTAATTCTGTTTCATATTTAAGAATCTCCGCATCAGATATATCTCGATCATACTTGATCTTTTTCTGGATTCCTAAGTATGCACAAGCGAGTTTAGCCGCAGCAGCGACTTCTGCTTTTTTAAGAGTAATTGAATACTCATCCTGTTGAATTTGATCTTCTTGATACGAACTCTCTTGATACCGGTTATCCTGAAATTGAGTAGATCGCTGATTTTTCATTTTATATAACAAAGAAGCCATTTTTTGAGCAACTTTAAAAGGTAATTGATTTTTTACTATTAATCTTATAATATTATTTACGTCAAAATAATTTAAGGTTTCAAATTTTGCACGAAGATAACTTTTGAGATTTTCTGAATTCCTTTCACACTCTATCTCTGTCCAATCATGGATTGCAAGTTTTCTTCTAAAATAGACTAATTCCCAATCAATATCTAATTCCCTTAATAACTCAAGTAATTTAACATCATTTGGTTTTCTGGATTCTATGATTAAATAAAGTTGAAGCCCATAATATTTATGTTCTTGTTGAAGAAAAAATCCTCTTTGTTGCATGGATGCAAGGATTAACACTTTAATTGAGGTGATATTATCGGATAAATTTTTTTTCCCACAACTTAGATATATAACATTTCCTTCTTCACTTATATACTCACAATCTAAAAATCCTAAAATGCTTTCTTTATTTTCTTTTATGAATCTCATTAATCCGCTCAGTGTAGGTTTAACCTCGAATTTAATCAAATCATTTTCTCCAATTGTCACATAATCATTATAATTACTACCTATAGCTAATTTAATTGAATTCAACTTAAGTTCTTTATCTATTCCAAATACTTTCTGAAAAGCTTGATTTATTGGGAATATTTCTTCCTCTAATATTTTTAAATCTGCCATCGAACTTTCATAAGGCTCGGGATCGCTTAGCACTTTATTTAGGATAGGAGCTTCTGAAGCATCAACTTCAATCTCATACGATTTTGCTAAATCTTTTCGAATAATACAAAATGATCGCTTTTTTTTATTATAGATTGAAAGTGATGTATGATCATCAAGGACCGCTCGAAACTTTTCAATGAATTTACTCTCAGTACTATCAGATCCTATCCTTCTTCGGCGAATATTTTATCAACTGGTTATTTTATAATATTTTATTAATGTTATTAATTTACTTATAAAATTAGTATTTTAAATTCTTATCTAAAATTTAATATAACCTCTTTTTTTATTAATTAAAAAATAATAGACTTTTAGAAGTAAGTAATTTTTAGACTTTTATTCTAACTCTTCTTCTGTGAAATAATTCTCTCCTTTTTTCACATAAGTAATTGTGGAGCCAAAATTATTACGTACGGTATATTTATCTCCTTGGACTTCTAAAACTTCAATAGAATATGATAATCTTCTTTGATTCATAATTTCATTAATAATTATTTTTTCCTCAATTGAGTCCATAATTATGAGTTATGGTGCTAGCCAAAAAAAATTTATTATTTTTAATTTTAAATTCATATCCAATAAGGTATTTCATAAAGGATTTTACATTAAATGTATTAGTTAAAATTTAAAGGTTGTTTAAATAATGAGCATAAATCAAAATAAAAATGCTACATAAGAATAAAAATCAATTTAAAGCGGAATTGTAGGTATTTTTACTAAATTTTAATCAGATTATCATGATTTTATCGAATTTGTTAGTGATGTTTACATAATTAATGATTTGAGGAATATATTCACATAAAAAATTTTTGTTGTCAAAATCGTTCTAATATATTTTGTGTGAGAAAAACCTTTATTAATTAAAATCTACATAATTAATTTGTTTATCTAATCACCTAATTAACCATTTCCCAAGATGTATCAATTAACCTCAATTTGAAGCTTTTTTTTCTTATTAAAAAATCGAATTTTTTTTATTAAATATTACATCTTTTTATATAAATACGTGTTTAATTAAATTAGTAAATAAAAATCATGTCTTTTGTTCTTAAGGACTTCTCTAGAAACTTAAATCTTTTTTCTTTGATGCAATATGGTTAAACAAAAACTTGATATCGGATTTTTCACATCTATGTATTCACAAGTTAATGGAACTGCAATTGCTTGTAGAAATCTTGCTGAAGCAATTGCTAAATATACTGGACATAACGTACATGTATTCGCACCTGGGATTGAAAAACCTAAAACCAAACCTCCAAACCTCCATCTCCATAACTTTTTCGGGGCAAAGATAGCTCCTAAAACTGGCTTTGTACTCAGCGTTCCTCTACATAAATACTTTTTCTGTTCTCATGATTATCTAGATATAGCACATATTCATACACATGCGAGTTTTGGATCTTTAGCAATTAATTGGGCTAAATATTTGGGTATTCCGATGGTAGGGACACATAATTCCCCACTTTCATTTTATACCGCCCAATATATTCCTGTTCTTGGAAAATTGCTTTCGAGAATGGATTGGGTTTGGCGATATGAAAGACACATTCTTGATAAATATGATCTTGTTTCGGTTCCAACGAAATCGAAAAAAGATTTACTTAGAGATCAAAGATTTAAGGAACCTATTGTTTGTTTGACCAATGGAATTTCTGATTTATATTTTACAGACGTAAAAGAAAACGGAATACGAGATAAGTACAATTTGGATAGTAAAAAGATTCTTTTATATGCGTCAAGGCTATCTCCTGAAAAAAACCAATTAAGTATAATCAAAACGTTCAAAAAAATCCAAAAAGAGGTACCAGATTCACACTTAGTACTAGTAGGAAGTGATGGACCATCAAGCTCCCCCGTTAAGAAATTAATTAATAAGAAACATTATAGAGATAATGTTTCTTACCTAGGCCATGTACCCTTTACAGATCTATTAAAATTATATAACACTGCTGATTTATCTTGTCTTTGGTCATGGATCGAAGCAGAAGGTTTAGTATTAATTGAAGCAATGGCACAGGGCACTCCTTGTGTAGGAGCTAACGCAACAGGAATTTCAAATGTTATTCAACATGGTAAAACAGGGTATCTCGCTAATAATCTAAATGATTTCAAAGATAAGGTTGTGAGTTTATTCAAAGATGATGCTTTACGAGCAGAGATGGGCAAAAATGCGAAAATTGTCGCTAAAAACTATCAAATTAGTAAAGTTGCTAAAACTTGGATAGAAATATACAAATTTGTAATTAATGAACTTTATCCTCTCAGATATTATAAGCAAGAGAGAAAGGAACGAGTGGAATTAGTTAAGGAATTTATCCACAAATTACCTATTATCTCTTTTTAAGAATTTCTAAATCAAAAGTTGGAGTTTTTTCTAATTTCATTTAATTTCATTTCACATTTATCGCAAAATCCACTTGACTTTTTATCAATTTCATTTATGTTATTCGAGAATCGCATAACGCATAAATTATCGTGACAATGATCAGGACCTAAGATTAAATGACCAATTTCATGGCAAATTTCTTTAAAAACTCGTTTTTCAAAAACTGAATGATTTTCTGGTGTATTATAATCTTTTAATTCAAATGAGGAGATTACAGCACAACGATGTTTTAAATGAGCTTCTCCATATAAAAATAAAATATTGTCATTTTTGCTTGAATATATAGGAAGATTAGTAATTGCAATTATCATTCCAAGATTTTTTTTAATTCGTTCATCAATTAAAATTTGATAGAATTTATTTGTTGGATGTATTCTAATTTTATTAGAAGACTTTTTCATTTCTTTGTATTCTTTTTTCACACCTTTGGAAAAAATCTCACTAGAAAAATTATATGCCCCCAAATTTCTAATACCAAAAAAAAAAGAATCAAAAATTTGATTTAAATGATTTTTAATTTTTTCAAAGGAAATGATGTCAAAATCTCCGAAAAAAAGAATTCCTAAGTGACATGGTAATATTAGATTTTCTGATACTTCATCTATTAATTCAAATTCTTTAGGGTAAGAAATTCCTATTCGTGTAATTAAAGTTTTTAATTTTTCTTTGTATTTTCGGATTTTTTGTTCATATCTCTGAAGTTTTGGCATTATCAGAGTAATAAAAGTTTCGTTCTATAAGAAGTTTCTTTCAACGGTAAAGATGTCAGAAGATTAGGATTAAAATTGTAATTAATAGGTATTTAAGTTATGATTAATATAACAAATTAAAAATTATATTTTATTTAAATAATTATTCGAGAATATGACAGAATTACCAGAAGATAAAGAAATTATTAAAAAAGATTTTATCCCTCACTTTTTTCCGACTTATAGTATAAAAAGAAAATTATATCCTATACCAATTATTCTCGTTGTGGCTATAGCGGGGATTTTAGCCTATTTAGCTTATGTTGAAGCGGGAATTCAGATAGACGGGGGATATTTTTCAGAAAGTGAAATGGGCGCATTAGGAGGGCTTTTAAATGGTTTAATTTATACAGCATTAGCAGTCTTCTCAGCATTTATAATTATTTTCATAATTAAAAGAAAAGGTATTGGAGTTTTAATGTATATCTTTGGATTTAGTTTTGGATTAATTGGATTTTTTCAAACTTATTTTTTTGGTTATATAATAATATATTTATTATTTTCTAGAACACCAATATTATTTTATTTATTTTACTATGAATTGATTTTTTTAGCAGCAGTTTTCACAATAATAATGCTCTATTTATATTTCACTTCAAGATCAATAAAAATTAAAAACTTTATTGTTCTATATATAGGGCTATTAATTGGAGCGTCAATGGGGGTTTTAATGCCTTTATGGACTACTTTAGCCATCCTAATTGGGATTTCGTGTTGGGATATTTTCGCTGTGCTTTATAAGCATGGACCAATCAAGCAAATGATTGATATTGCTTCAAATCCAGAGGAAGGGAATGTTTTGTCAGAACCTGAATTAAAACAAAGGATAGAAACTGGAGAGTATGAGTATGACACTTCAAAATTAGAGATTGGAATAGGAGATCTAGCATTTTATAGCATGCTTACTTCTAGCGCTCTTGTTCAATCTAATAACTTATTAGTGATGATTTTTACTGCTTTTGCTATAATAATTGGTACGGGGATAACTATTTCAGGATTAAAAAGAAATAAAATTTTACCTGGTTTACCCATTTCAATTTTTTTAGGGATAGGAACAATGATACTCTCATGGTATTTGTTTTCAACTTTTTTTATTTAGTCAAAATCACATTTTTTTAAGGTGTTAAAGCTTAAGTTTATGTTATAATTAAAATTATTAACAATGGAAATGAGGATTAAAATGATGAGTAATATACACAATATAAATTTAATCGCAGTTATTGGTGCTGGAACTATGGGTCATGAAATAGCCCAAGTTGCTTTAATGGGCGGTTTTAAGCCGGTAATACTAAATGATCTAAATAATGAAATTCTCGAGAAAGCAGTAAACAGAATTGAAAATGGTTTAAAAAGATTAGAAGCTAAAGGAAGGCTAAAGGAGGGCCAAACAGCTTCTAATCTGATGGAAGATCTAATAATAGAAGAAGATCTAAAAAAGGCTGTTTCACAAGCAGATTTCATTGTTGAAGCAATACCAGAGATTATGAAACTTAAACAAGACCTTTTTGAAAAATTAGGGAAATTAGCCCCTAAACATACTATCTTGGCTACAAATACATCAACAATGAGCATCACGAAAATTGCCTCTTCAAGTGGACGGCCGGATAAAGTAATTGGATGTCATTTTTTTACTCCAATTGTTGTACTCAGATTAATCGAAATTACTAAGGGTGATAAAACTTCAAAGGATACAGTAGAAATTACTAAAAAAGTTTGTCAACAACTTCCTGCGCTAAAAGGAAAGAGATTTTTACCTGTTCTTGAAAAAGAGAGTCCTGGTTTCATTGTGAATCGACTTACAATAGCAACCAGTGCTTATTTGAATTGGTTACTTGATTTTGCAATTGAAAATCATATTCCGTTGGAACAAATAGATGCTGATACAAAAGAGTTGATTGAAATTGGACCAATTGCAAGATGGGACTATTTAGGTCTTGATGTTATTTATAATGTCATGAAATATTTTGAAGAAGTTTTGTCCCCTCAATTTGCCCCAGGAAAAAATTTAACCCGATTAGTAAATGAAGGGCAATTAGGAAGGAAAAATGGGAAAGGACTTTTTGAATGGAAGGACGGACAACCAATTATAAATAAGGATATTAAAGCTGGGCTTTTCGATTTCGATCTTTTTATGGCTATTCAATTGAATGAAGGGTGTAAACTTTTAGAAGAGGGCATTGTTTCCGGGTATAAAATAATTGATGATTCAATGATGGCTGGTATGGATAACCCGGGACCTTTCGGGGCAGGAAAAAGAAATTATAAAATATGGACTCAATTGCTAGAAGACTTTGTAGTCAAATCAGGATTAACTTATTTAAGCCCATGTGAGTTAATGAAATCAGGTAAATTTATTCAAATGCGAAAATAATAAATCAATAAAGATTGAGTTTAAAACCATAAATCTATTCTAGATTTTTTGATAAATTCAGGTATTGTCTTTATTCTATTTTCTCCTAAGTCTAAAAACTCTAATGATTTTAATTCTTTAATTGATTCTGGGATAAATTCGATTTTATTTCTGACTAAATCTAAGTGTTTTAACGTACTGAGATTCTTGATAAAAACGGGAATTTTTATTATGTTTTGATCTCTAAGGATAAGTTCTTCAAGATTCTTTAATAGGCATAAAAGTTCTGGAATATGGTTTATTTGAAAACTATGATAACCATATAAATAAATACCAATAATATTTCCATCGGTATTTAGTCTATACTCACAAGCATATAATTTGGATTGTTGTTCTTTTTTTTGTATTTTCCTTAATTTCATTCCTATCAGAACTTCTAAAAATCCTAATATCGGTGCTTCATATGGAAGAACTCCTTCATTTATATAATTATCAATAAAATTCTGTTTAATTAATTTAAGGAAAGATTTGGGAACTTGCTTTATTGGAGAGTTGTTAGTATAACTTAATTTTTCTAGTGATATTAACCTGTTCCATTGTATATTTGGTATATTCTCAAATTTATTCCAATCTAAGTATAGAAATTTCAAATTCGAAAGATTTTCAATAGATTTTGGTAATGAGGTTAACTCATTATCCCATAAATTTAAATGTTCCAAATTTGATAGAGCACCAACAGAAACCGGAAGTTTTTCGAGCTTTTTGCTAACAAAATCTAAAGCAATTATACTCTTACACTTTATTATAGGTTTAAAAAAACCCATTTCACCATGTGGTTGTAATTCACTCTCAAGATCTAATAAAAACCGAGATTCTGGAACCTTAACATTATATATTTCGGTAAGTTTAGATGAAAGTATTTCAAATAGAGCATGTGCAATCTTGTTATTTGAGGATCCTAAAAGTTCAAAAAGTGTTTTAATAACGTAAAGCGATCGTTCATTTTGAATCACCCATTTCAAAGGGTTTATCATTAAATCCGGGAATTCAAAGAATAAAATTTTAGCTGAAACGCTTCTAACTTGTGGACTTTCATCTGAGATTAAATAATTTTCAAGTATTTCGAAATTTTTTTTATTTAAATTTATAATTTTACCAAATTCTTCTAAGCATCTGACTCGCTTTTTACTATTATTACTAGATTCAATCAAAGAGATAAGCAATGTATTAGCTTCCTCTTTAGTTATCTTATGATTTATGAGATCTTGATTTATTTTTTTAAGTGGTATAGAACGGCTCAAGTATCTAATGCTCTTATAACTAATATTTAGGATAATAAAACTCAACCTTATATAAATAGATAATTAAAAAAAAAAATAAGTATGCAATTCATACAGTTTATTCTCTTAATATTGCTGCTAATTCAGTGAACTTTACTAATATTTTTGTTTTTTTTACTTTAATTTTGCGGGTTACAATTTTTTTTCGCAATCTCACCACTCGATAATTCTCCTCTCCCGATTGCACTAAATAATTCTTTTGTGGTTTGTATACATCCATCCCATCCTGAACATTTTTGATCTAAATTTTTTTTAATGTATTTTCTATACTATTAACAGATAATATTCCTCTGTCAACAGTAATTAACGTAGCAAATTTGCTATCCTTAGGATTTAAAAGTATTTTAAATGTGTCATCTCTATATTTTTCTTTAAATTTTGCCTTATTATTTAAAGGCATATAAATATTTGCTATAACATCCGCAAAAGTAGTTAATCCATTATTTTTAGACATAAATCTCAACATATACTAAAAATTATTTTATATATTCAAAAGTTAATTTTTAATTTAAATTAAAGTCAAATTTTTTTGCAAAAATTAATCAATAAACCTAAATTATGAAATTTTGATAATTAAATCATATATTTTAGAAATAAATTCAAAAAATATTAATAATGACTCAAACTGAGAATTCTCCTAAAACAGGTTTCGAGAAAATAATTGAATATTTAAATAACTCTCTTGAGATAAACCATCCAATTGCCATCGCGAAAATTGTTGAAGATACGGGTTTTTCTTGGAGTTTTATTAAAAAAACTCTTTCCAAAATAAAAGAACAATATGATGGATATCATTTTGAAAAATCTGGTAATACATGGTTAATATGGAAAGATCGACAACATTTAATAAAAAAACTTAATGAAACTTGCTCAAGTTTATTAGCTGAGTCAGAAAATGAATAATAAAATAATTATTATCCAAATTTTTTGTTATATTTTGAGTTAGAGAGGTTATTTATATAGTTTTTTATCTCCGATAATATATAAGGATTAACTGCTATTTTTTATTTAATAACTTTAAAATTATATGACTACTATGAGTATTCAGGTAGATTTTCTTTCTAAATTAAAACTTCTTATTTGTCCATTTGATAATACATGTAATCTTCCTAAGATACATTTTTTATGTAAGATCCCAGATTGTAAAAATTGTACAAATTACATTGAAAAATTAAAAAAACTCAAAGAATGAATTCTACTTTATTATTAAATGATGTTTTTTTGGTATTATTAACCTCTTATCATATTCACGAGATATTTTGAAATATCAAAAAATGGACGCTATTTATTTTATATATCGTGTATATCTAAATTCTAAGTAATAAATTTAAATTAAATTTGAATTGATAATATCATGAAATTCAACCAAAAAAACTTAACCGGCTTAATAATCGTATTATTAAGTGTTATAATGCCATTAACTATCTTGATTTCCTCAAATTCTATTCATACTGTTAAACTCAAGGATGGAAGTGACCTATATAATCACCCTATCTTATCAGATTACAATCAATTTTCAAAAGGTAATTTTTCTGGGTATGAATTCTCTAAGTATAATCTCTCGGTTTTTCTTGATGAAAAAACTTCTACCGTTGCAGGTAATTTGACTGTTGATTATTATAATAACGATCCTGTAAATTTAACTCAAATTCCTTTCCATATTTATGCTTCTGGAATGCGATTTGACAAGAGAGCTGGATATATTGAAATTTTAAACGTAACTACGTTGGAGAATCCTAAAGAACAATTTGATTATGATGTCTACTCTAATATTCAATTAATGTGGGTAAATCTAACCAATAATCTAGAGCCTGAAAATCGTATTTCCTTTGTAATATCTTTCAATACGACGCTTCCTGATGGGAATAGTGAAAAATTAGATAGGGCAAGTGATTATGGTTGGGACCATAATCATTCACGTATATTTAAATTCGCATGCTGTTATCCACAACCCTGTGTATATGATGAATTTGATGGATGGAATATTGACCCGTATATATTAACTGGTGATCCATTCTACTATGACATGGCATATTACGAATTAATAGTCAATGTCCCTGAAAATATGACTGTTGCTGCTACTGGAGAATTAATAGGAAACGTAACTAGTGGAGGAAGAACAATTCATCACTTCAATCCACATCTACCAGTCCGAGAGGTAACTTTTTCAGCATCTCGTTATTTTATAGTAGAATCTGTTTTTCTTCCCGGAGTAAATATCACCGTTTCCAGTTATTTTCTGCCAAAATCTTATAATTTGTGGCATGATTTTGCTTTAAATTACGCCCTAAATTCTGGTGATCTCTATCATAATACATTTGGAAATTATTGTTATTCAACTTTTAATGTTGTTGAAGAATATACTCATTTTGGTGGTATGGAATACCCTTTACAAATTTATGCTAGTGAAGCAGCAGATAATTATACTGGACCAAACGGGCCTCATTGGTATCTTGAAAGTATTATTGCACATGAAGTAGCTCATCAATGGTTTTATAACCTACTAGGTGTTGACGAAGTAGATTGGGGCTTTTTAGATGAAGGTATTGTCTGTTGGGTTTCAGATTGGTATAAGGATGTGTTTCATCCAGATTGGTATATGTTTGAACCATATTGGGGTTTAGATAGTGTTAGACATTACTCGTTGAACTATGGTTTGCCAAATAAAATTAATCAATCCGTCCCTGATTGTTTAATAAGTGGTACGGATTACTGGTATTTAGGCTACACTAAAACAAACACTATTCTCGAAAAGTTAAGGTCAACAATAGGTCACGAGAAATTTATTGAAGGACTTACATATTTTTTCCAGGATTATTATTTTGAAATTGCGGATTTAACAGATTTACAAGATGCATTTGAAACTGTTATAGGAGAATCTCTTGATTGGTTCTTTTTCCCATGGTTTGATAATCCTTACCTTCCTAAATATAATATAGCTAATGTAATATATAATGCTAAAAATAAGATAATCAATATTACAGTTGAAGATACTAATGAAGATTTAAACCCATATAGTTATTCGCAACAAATTCCTATTGAAATCTATAGCAGTGGCTCAACCTTAGAATATTCAAATTATGAATGGATTAACGGAACAACTTCTTTAATTATTCCTATTGAAAATCAACCTGTAAGAGTAAGATTAGACTATTCTGATTTTGTTCTTGTGCAATTTTCAAGCTATGGATTAGATTATTTAGAGACTTCAGATATAACTATAGTGAGTATGTCCAACCAAAAAATTCCAGGATTTAACATTTTACTTACCATTCTTTCTTTTAGTGCTTTTGGTTTAATAATACTCTTTAAAAAAACCCAAATATCTAATGAATAAATAATTCTATATTTTTTTTTTTAATTTAGTTTGAATATACCTATTTAAGTCAATTAATTCTTCAGTAGTACATCTATCTATTAAATCCAATAAATTCTCTGACCACGATTCCGTGCATTGTTCACATTCAAATATAAAATCAAAGTTTCCACTTCTTTCTTTACTATTCATAATTCCTAACTTTAATATATTTTTTATTTTAAATAGGAGCCCCGTTAGAAATATAATCTACAACGAATACTTAGAAGATCTTCTCTGCTTATTGAAAAAACATTAGATCCTCGTTCTTTTCTAAAAGTTGTTTTATGAGGAAGGATATCTTTTATAACTCTAAAAAATATTCTATTGTTTTTTATCCATAAACGATCTACCATGACATTTATTTTATCTCTTGTTCCGGTGCTATATATTTGAAAAGCTGAAAGTGATTCTAAATTAGACTCCATACTTTTTTATTAATATATATAAATTTAAACTGCTGTATATAAAGAAAAAAATAAAATTAACATGGAGTGAAGTAGTACTTATACATTTTCTAATTTTTGTTAACCCTCCTCCTGATTGTATAAGTACCACAATAATTGATATTTTTTAGGTTCTAACCCAGATTTATTATAAAATAGGATAATATTGTTTGCCTTCACCGATAATTACAATTGAATCTTAAATTTCGTATTTAAATTCTACTAGTTTTCATATTAATTTGAAAATAGATATAATAGACGAAATATTAAATTTTCAAATCTCATAAAAAACCTTTTTATTGGTGTGAGATTTCATTTATTGAAAAAATAGTGTGAAGTTTCACACAAATAATTAAATAACTTACGCGGGAAAAATAAATGAAAATTGAAAAATCGAGTCAAGATCTCGAAAATGAAGTAATATATGCTGGTTTATGCATCCACTGTGGAAGTTGCAATGCATTTTGCCCACACATGGACTTTAATAAAGAAACGGGAGAAGCTTTTGTCGTAGATGAATGCGCTGAAACTGTAGGGCTCTGCTACAACTCATGTCCAAGAAGTTTCCTCCCTATATCCGAAATTGAACAGAAACTTTTTGGAAAAACACGTATTGATTTAGCTGTCGGAGTTTATAATGATATAATTCAAGTAAAATCAAAAAATAAAGATGCTATTTTATATAATCTAGTAGTTGCTGCTTTCAAAGCAGGAATTGTAAAACACATGGTTCTAAGTGAAGTTAAAAGCAAAAAACCACCTGTAGCTTTCCCAATTGTAGTAGATAATGAGAAGGACGCAAAGAAATATATTCCAAAAGCTACGATGGAGAATGCAGGGCCTTTAATCACAGGTATTGGACAAGCCTATAGGGATTATAAGCGGGATATTGGAATCCTTGGGAATCCTTGCCATATCCAAGGACTCGCAAAAATCTTAGTCTCTGATTTTAACACTGGAGCAGAACGTACTTCTTTAAGGATAGCTTATGCATGTTCATCTGGTGGTATGACAGGTTGTAAATATTGTACAGATTTCTCTGGAGAATTTTCAGATATATCCTACTCTCCTTGGGGGGCACCAAAAGGCTCTGGTGAAGCTCTTCTAATAATTAGAACAGATGTAGGGCAAAAATTAGTTGATACTGCTGTTAAAAATAAATTACTCGAAATAACAGATCCACATCCAGATCTATCTGAAATGAAAAAATTTCTTAATAAAAAACGCAAAAAAAATTTCTTAAATCTCATCGGTAAGGATTTAATAAAAAGTAAATATTTAGATCTTAATATTGATGAGTTAAAGGATATTCTAGAAGAATAAAAGTATTGAGTTCTTTTTATAATATTTTTTTTTGTTTTTTTTTATGTGTATAATGAATCAGTCGATAAATCCCTTTTTTCTTAAAATTGAGCGAGTTAGAGTTTTAAAAATTAGTTTATTATTTTCACCACTCTTTGAAGAAGTTTCAAAAAAATAGTCAATATTGTATTTTTCTTTAAATTCTTCAGCATGTTCATACTCTACGCTTCTCCTTATATCTGCTAAATCAAGTTTTTCCCCAACTAAAACGAATATACAATTATCGGTATTGTTACTAACAATATTATACCATTCTTCCAAAGAATCGAAACTACTTCTACGAGTTATGTCATAACATAGCAAACAACCTGTTGCTCCTCTTGAATAATTAGGTAAAAAAAGTCTAAAGCGTCTTTCTCCAGCAAAATCCCATATCTGGAGCCTTATGTCAAATGAATTATCGATAGGAACATCATATGTTGCGAGATCCGTTCCAATGGTAATCTTTTGGGGAATAAATTGTCCGGTAGTTAATCGCTGAACCATGGTACTTTTGCCTATTCCTCCATCCCCTACAACAACTGTCTTAAACAGCATTTTTCGGACATTCTGAGCATTTTGAGCGATTTTCGCCATGATTCAGTACCTATTTATTTTTTGAGAGTAAATTAATAATAATATAAAAGACAATTTAATAAATTTTTATTCTATTTTCATTTGTTCTTTTATTTTATTGTTTAAAGATTTAAGATTTTCAATAATATTAATCTGCAAATTTCTCGGAAGTGGTTCGATAAGCTTGTCTAACTTTTGTTTATTGAAATTATTAATAGTTCTATAATTTAATATAAGAATTATAATTGTCAAAATAGGTGAAATAAAAAGAATTCCATATAATAGGTATGAGATAGTTATCAATTGTGAGCCTGGGAGATAAACTTGCATACCTAAAATTAGATTATTGCTCAATAGAAGTAAAAAAATCAAATTAATAATGTTTAAAATTACCAAAACTAAGAAGTTAATGATAGAGAATATCTTTAAAGTCTTCAATTTTAAAAAAGATATAATATTTCTCGAATCAATTGAAAGCTGTGAATCTAATTTACCCTCGATTTCGCTGGTTATAATTTCAAAGCGTGAATACTTCCACAAATCGATAAAAATCCAAAAAAATCCAAATGTAAATAAAAAGACAAGAATTCCCGTAAAATAGAAATAATAATTATCGACTAAATGAGGATTGTATAATGATTCAGCACCTAGCCAGAAAATTAAGATCAATTGAAATTGTGCTGAGAAAAACAACCGATTTGCATTTTTTCCTTCGGAGCCGAAAGGATTATAAATAACATAACTCTTTTCAAATTCAGTTCTCTTCTTATTAGTACTGAGAATTCTAAAGAATAGAGAAAATGTAAATGTAATCAATGGGAAAAGTAAAAAGAAAATATTATCCCAAGATTGCGAAATGATTAAAATAAAAAGGAAAGTAAATAAAATCAAATCACGCAAAAAACTTTCGGATATTAAATCTTTTAATGATAAATAATGATTATCGTTATTTTTTTCACTCATTTTTTTATTAAAATATACCTAACAAATAAATTTTTACGGTTTTAATCTAGAACATTATCATAAAGAATCTAAGCTTTTGGCTCATTTCTGAAAGCCAAAAAATTTTAATTATCCATACTATTTTATTTCACTATATATGTCCAAAACATTAATACCCTAAGTGTGTGTAGAAATTTTGAGTGATAATCCTAATGATGTTAGAAAAACTGCACTATACGACATTCATATAAAACTTGGAGCACGGATGGTTAGCTTTGCCGGATGGGAGATGCCAGTTCAATATGAAAGTATTATCAAGGAACATAAAGCCGTGCGTTCTTACGCTGGTATATTTGATATCTCACATATGGGTGAATTTCTTCTCGAAGGTAAAAATGTCATAGAATTCCTCCAGTATGTAATGATAAATGATTTGAATTTATTGGAACCATCTAAAGGTCAATACTCATGCATGTGTTATGAAAATGGAACCGTTGTAGATGATCTTGTATATTATGAGGAAACTCCCGAGCGTTTTAGAATGATTGTTAATGCGGGAAATATTGAAAAAGACTTACAATGGCTTAATGAACATAAAGGAGAATTTGATATCCAAATCACAAATCTTTCAACAAAAAGATCGCGAATAGCATTTCAAGGTCCAAAGGCGGATGAAATTCTTCAACCTCTTGTGGATGTTGATCTTTCTCAAATTAATAGGTTTTATTTTGCACATTGCAGTATTAGAGGTAAACCTATCTTCATAGCCAGAACCGGATACACAGGTGAACGCGGATTTGAAATCTCCTTTGAAAATGAATTTGCAGAAACGATATGGAATGAACTACTAAATACTGGAGCTAGTCCAGCTGGCTTAGGAGCGAGAGATTCATTGAGATTAGAAGCTTGTTATTCTTTGTATGGTCATGAAATAACTGATGCTATTACTCCAGTGGAAGCAGGGCTTAGTTGGTTAGTAAAACCTAAAGAAGGGATTAATTATATAGGCAAAGATGTATTGATGAAACAAAAATCAGAAGGAACAAAAAGAATTATCGTCGGTCTTAATTTAATAGACAAGGGAATTATTAGAGAAAATTATAAAATCTTTAAAAGTGGTAATCAAATTGGATTTGTCACTTCTGGTGGATATTCTCCCACTCTAAAAAAAACTATTGGTTTAGGAATTGTGGACAAACAATATAAAGAAATAGGAACTGAAATTGAAATAGAAATTCGAAATAAATTCTTAAGAGGAAAAATTGTTTCTACACCCTTTCATAGAAATGTATGAATAATATTATTAAGATGTGAAAATTATGGATTACAAATGCCCTGATGGTTTAAAATACACATCAACTCATGAATGGATAAGAATTGAAAATTCTGTCGCAACAGTCGGAATTACTGACTATGCCCAACATCAATTAGGTGATATCGTATTTGTAGAACTTCCTGAAGTTGGTATGGTATTTGAAAGGGGAAGTAATGCTGCCGAAATTGAATCAGTAAAAGCTGTTGGTGATTTAATTATGCCATTATCAGGAGAAATTATTGGGATTAACCAAAAAGTCGTCGATAATCCCGAATTTGCTAATTCTTCTCCATTTACAGAGGGATGGATGATAAAGATTGAATATTCTCATGTGAATGAACTAGATGAGCTTTTATCTGCTGATAAATATAAACAAATAATCCAAAACGAAGAAAATTAATATTTTTTTCTTTATTGTTTTAATTAATTTGTAATAAATTCTTAAAAGGAGAGATAGTTTGGATTTTATACCTCATGATAATAAGACAATTGCGGAAATGTTAGATGTAATTGGTGTGAAATCTTTACAAGAACTCTTTCAAGATATCCCAAATGATCTAATTATTGAAAAACTAAATTTACCCTCTGGACTTTCTGAATCAGATCTTTTACGTCAATTAGAGAAAATTTCTCATAAGAATAAAATATACTTGAATTCATTCTTAGGAGCTGGGTGTTATTATCATTATATCCCCTCGCTTGTTGATTTTGTTATCTCCCGATCTGAATTTTATACTTCTTATACACCATATCAAGCTGAAGCTAGCCAGGGTTATTTACAGGCAATATATGAATATCAAACAATAATATCTCGATTAACACAAATGGATGTATCAAATGCTAGTATGTATGATGGATCCACTGCTCTTGCTGAAGCGGCAATTATGGCTGGAATCATTACCCATAAAAATAGAGTAGTAATACTTGAAGGAGTTCACCCCGAATATGAAGATGTTGTTAAGACTTATTGTTGGGGGCAAAATATAAATTTAGAAAAAGTTAATGAAGAAAATCTAAAAAATAAACTAGACGGAGATGTGGCAGCGTTAATTTTTCAGAGTCCTAATTTTTTTGGTGATATTGAAGATAGCTCAAAAATTACAAAAATCGTAAGGGATAGTTGCCCTAATTGTATAATTATTCAAGTCATGACAGATCCAACATGTTTAGGAGTTTTAGTCCCTCCTGGCTCAGCTGATATAGATATTTTCGTTGCTGAAGGACAATCATTTGGTTTAAGCCCTTCTTTTGGTGGACCTGGTTTAGGAATTTTTGCTGTTAAACAGAAGTATTTAAGAAAGATGCCGGGAAGACTGGTTGGAAAAACTAAAGAAATTGATGGCCAAAATCATGGTTTTATATTAACTTTACAAGCACGTGAACAACATATTCGTAGAGAAAAAGCTAGTTCTAATATCTGTACTAATCAAGCTTTATGTTCATTAGCAGCATTAACTTATTTATTAGCTTTAGGAAGAACGGGTTTAAAAGAAGTGGCTACGCAGAACATTCAAAAAACCCATTACGTAAAAAATGAACTTAGTAAAATTCCTCACTTTGAAATATTAAATAAGAAACCAACTTACAATGAGTTTTTAGTGAAAACTCCTAACATTAATTCTTTTATTAAACAATGTAAAGAATATGACATCCAACCTCCTCTCAAAATATCAAAGTATTATCCTGAAATGAAAAATATTGCATTAGTTTGTGTTACTGAAATGAACTCAAAAGAATCAATTGATAATTTTCTTAAAGCAGCATATATAAGCTCAAATAATAAAGTGGAGGAAAAATAACTATGAGCTCTAATATACAATTAATATTCGAAAAGGGAAATAATGCTGAGCAACAGAATTATGTTCCTAAAATGGATATCGATGAAATAAATCTAGATAAAATCATCCCGGAAAAATTATTACGAAATGAATTACCAATTCCCAACGTTCCAGAAATAGATATAGTTCGGCACTTCATCAAATTAAGTAATAAAACTTATGGAGTAGATACTGGGATCTATCCATTAGGCTCTTGTACCATGAAATATAACCCTAAGATCAATGAAAATATTGTAAGGTTACTAGGATTTACTAATATTCATCCTTTACAAGAAGAAAATGAAGGTTCGCTTGAATTACTCTATCATTTCTCAATACTATTAGGAGAAATAACAGGAATGGATGGATTTACACTACAACCAGCAGCTGGAGCTCATGGAGAATTGGTAGGCTTACTAATAATGAAAAAATATTTCGAAAATAAGCAAACTAAAAAACAAAAAATTATTATTCCAGATTCTGCTCATGGAACTAATCCAGCGTCGGCAAGAATGGCGGGATTTTCAATTATAGAATTACAATCAAATAAGCAAGGAGAGGTTCCATTGGATCAATTAAAATTTGCTATGCAAGATGGTGATGTCGCTGGAATCATGCTTACAAATCCTAATACTCTTGGTGTTTTTGATAGACAAATCAAGGAGATCACGAGAATCGTTCATGAACATGGAGGATTATGTTATTACGATGGTGCAAATTTAAATCCAATGTTAGGAATCTGTCGTCCTCGAGATATGGGATTTGATATTATTCATTTAAATTTACATAAAACTTTTTCAACGCCACATGGTGGCGGGGGACCTGGATCTGGACCCATTGGAGTGGTAACTGAACTTATTCCTTTTCTTCCTGAACCTTGTTTAATTTCAACAAAGCTAGGAGTTGTATGTAGAGAAAACAATGACAAATCAATAGGAAGAGTGAAGGCTTTTTGGGGTAATTTTGGGGTAATTGTGAGAGCCTATGCTTATATATTAGCCTTAGGTGCTGAAGGTTTAAGAAAGGTTGGTCAAATTGCTGTTTTAAATGCTAATTATGTAAGAGTTCTTTTACAAGTGAATTATGATCTCCCTTATAACCGAATTTGCCAACATGAGTTTGTAATTTCAGATCGAAATATGCCCAATGAAGTCTCAACCGATGATATAGCAAAGCGTATTCTCGATTATGGAATATATGCTCCTACAATTTATTTTCCATTAATTATTTCAGGAGCTATGATGATTGAACCGACTGAAACAGAATCAAAACAATCCTTAGAATATTTTGTTGAAGTAATGAATAAAATCTATGAAGAGGCAAAGCAAGATCCTGAAATTCTAAAGAAGGCTCCTCATAATATGCCCGTTAAGCGTTTGGATGCGGTTTTAGCAGCAAGAAACCCAATATTACACGATTAATTTTGAAAATTCCTTTATTAATAAATAAATTTTAATAGTCCATGGCAATATAAGTTCTAAAGTAGTATAAAATTCATAATTTAAATATTGGTGTACAAAAATAAACTATTTATCTTTTTTTCCTTATGAGCAATTCAGAGAAAATCAAGAAAATATCATTAAGCAGATTGAATTAAGTTCAAAATCAAAAAAGATCTCATTATTATCAGCACCTAATGGGACAGGTAAAACCATTATTGCCTTATCTAGTATACTCCATTTAGCTTTTGAAAAGAATTTAAAAATTATTTATATGTGTAGAACACATTCTCAAAATCGACGAATCATCAAAGAATTAATAAAAATCTCACAAAAAGTAATCAATGACAAACTTGGAGTAAATATTAATGGCCTTTCGATAAGAGGTAGAAATGAAATGTGTCTAAACAAAACACTTCTGTCTCTTAAGTTAAATCCAAGAGAGGCAATGGCAGTCTGTACAGATTTAAGGAAAAATAGAAATTGTGTTTATTTTTTAAATTTGTTAAAAAAAAAAGGACAAGTCGAAAATCCAATATCTATTGCACCAGAATTGTTCAATAAACCAATTGATGCCGACGATCTCATATTATTTTGTAAAGAAAAGAACTTTTGTCCGTATTTCTTAAGTAAATTTTTACTTGAATCAATGAAAGTGATCATATGCAATTATCAATGGATTTTTAACCCATTTATTCGAGATTCGTTTTTAGAATTCATTGGTCAAGAACTTCAAAATTGTATTTTAGTTATAGATGAATGTCATAATATTATAGATGTTGCAACAGAAGTAAATTCACAAAAAATCACACCATATTCATTAAGGCTCTGTTTAAAAGACCTAGAAATGTATCGATCCCCAGTTTTGATGCAGAGTTTCGTTAAAATATTATTAGATCAATTAAATGAGCAAAAAATTAATCTACGTTCTAATGAAAAACCAGTTCAACCAGAGAAACAGTTACAATCAATTTATATAAAATTAGGATTTCAAGATCTGAATAAGTTTAAGAATTTTGTTGAAGATATCCATGATTATAGTGTATCTATTCATGAGGAAAAACTTGCAAATGGAGAAATTTCACGAGATTTCGTTGGCTCTTTAGCAGAATTTTGGCTAAAATGGTTGAAAACATATACATTAGACAATTATTTTTTTTGTTATAATACTCAGGAAATTAAAGGAAAGCGGTCAATCTCACTTGAAATTGTAGCATTAGATCCTAGAGAAATTGCTATTCCTATTTTAAAAAAAAGTTATACATGTTTAAATCTCTCTGGAACTGTGAATCCATATGTCTATAATAATTTAATGGGATTAAATGAGTGCGGTAAGAGTTATAAAGGAATTATAGCTGACTCACCATTTAGAAGGAAAAATATCAAAGCTATTATTGTCGATGGAGTAGATACAAAAAGAGATAATAGAACTCCGGATATGTATAAAAAAATGATTGGAAAAATAAATGAAATTTTAACTTGTACTCCTGCAAATGTTGGAATTTTTTGTGCGTCATATAAAATTCTTAAAGGGTTATTAAGTAATGGAATAGAGCTTATAACAAAAGGGAATAACAAAAAATTATTCATTGAGGAGCCTGGATTATCCGCCTCTGAAAATGCAACGTTGGTGGATGATTTTAAAAGCATGGCTTCAAATAGTGGAGCTGTTTTATTAGGAGTATGTGGAGGGAGAAATTCAGAAGGAGAAGATTATCCAGGGGACTATATGAATTCTGTAATAGTTGCTGGATTTCCTTATCATTTACCAACCCCGAGAATAGAAGCAAAAATAAAGTATTATGATAAAGTATTTAAAAGACAGGGTTGGAATTTCGCTTATTTATACCCAGCCGTTCAGCGAGCAAATCAAGCTTCAGGAAGGCCAATAAGAAAGATTTCTGATAAAGGAGCAATAATTTTCATGGATAGCCGATTTAAAGCAAAATACAAATGGATTTCAGAATGGATAAGAAAAGAATTAGAAATAGTTCCTGATAAACCTAATGCAATACTTCAGAATCTTTCCCCTTTTTGGGAGAGAAGGTAATTTTTTGGTTTGGTTTAAATTTCACGATAATCATTAAAGTGGAAATTGCAGGAAATATTATCATAAAATACATAACAATAAAATAATCTGAGTTAAAAGCAGATAATAATAAGCTGAATAAAAGACCTCCTGCAAAACTCCCTGAAAAAACACTAGTGTTAGCATAACCCATATACCTTCCTTTATTTCTGGGTGAAGTCTTCTGAGCTATGTAAGTTATTGTAGCTGCCCAATGCATTGAATAACTAAAAGAAACTAAAAATTGAAAAAATAAATAACTCCAAAAATTAGTTGAGATAATATATCCAAAAATAGTAATCGAGCTTAAAGTATATCCAATAATCATGAAAGGTTTAAGATTTTTGTTGGTAAGTATCTTGCCTATTAATAACATTTGGAAAAATTGTAATAAAAAGTTTATTCCAATCAAAAATCCAATCTCTATATCACTACCTAAATAATTACTCATAATAATTGCTAGGATTGGCATAATTGGTTTGATGCTAAAATTTCTAAAAAATAAACTATAATAAATTGAGTGAGAAATTGAGATCTCTTCTTCAATATTATTTAAAACAAGGCTATGGGCATTTTTCTCTATTTTACTGTTATACCTTTCTAAAATCAAAGATCTCTTTTCCTTAATAAAAAACACTAAAATTATGTTTGGTAAAGAAATTAGGAAAATAAACAAAAATAAATGCTCGATTGTATAAAAATCAATATAAATGCCACCAGATTGAGCTCCAACAAACCAACCGGCTACAACTGAAGCGTTAAAATAAGAAATGAGTGTTTTATCATCTTCTACTAATTCCGCAAATAATGTCATTAATAAGTTAGATGATGCCATAAAAAAACCAAAAATAAATAACAAAATAACTATTAATATCAAATTCTTGGTTAGAAATAAAAAAAAATAAGCAAAAGTTACGCCAATAGTTCCCAATAAAATAAAAATATACCTATTTTGAATTTTATCTGAATAAAAACCATATAAAGGTGGAAAAACAAAAGCAGTTAAAGGAAAAATTGTAATTATAAGTTGCATTAATGGTTTTTCTATACCTAAAAATAATAAATATTTAGGCACGTAAGTATAAGCTATAATTGCAGCTGTATTAATAATAAAAACAGAGAGTAAAATAAACACAACAGATCTTCTTGAGATAATCAAAAGTCTAACTCCTTAAGTTTAAGATAAGCGAAGATTCTTTATCATGGTAAACAACTCGATTAATTTCATAGAGACAATTTTCCATCTAAAGTTATGTTCTACTCTTTTATAGCAATTTTCTTTAATCTTATTGTAATAATGGGGATCTAATAAAACTAAGGATTCAAGTATTTTATCAGGAATCTGATTAACTAATTGAAGATTTTCTGTTTCATAAATATCTTTTTTATCTTTTACTATCTCAGAAATTTCCTTTAATTTAAAAAGAGAGACTAATGCATCAGCAAATTGGGTGGGATTATCTTTATCAATTAAAATTCCTGTACCGATTTCTGGAAAACTTCGAATATCAATTATAGTTTCTTGAAATCCTCCTACCTTTGTTGCGATTA
This sequence comes from Promethearchaeia archaeon, assembly GCA_029856155.1. Classification (GTDB taxonomy): domain Archaea; phylum Asgardarchaeota; class Lokiarchaeia; order Sigyniarchaeales; family SOKP01; genus Loki-b32. The sequence continues at coordinate 1,670 of JAHQWL010000093.1, read as the reverse complement.
CTGGTAATTTTGCAGACATGGCTTCTAAAGCAATGATTCCAAAAGGTTCCCATCGAGATAAAGAGCAATAAACATCAGAAGAAATATGTGCTAGATAAAAAATATCTGTAGCTACTCCAAAAATAATTCTTAGGTTATTTGGATATTTTTTAACATACTGGGCATATATCTTTATTTCATTCAAACTATATTCTGTTGGTAATATTAGAAATAAGAATTTAGTATCAGGAATAACCTCTATTACTTTAGGAATCGCCTCAAAAATAGTTTCAAATCCTTTTTGCGGTGAAATCCTTCCAGTTGTGATTACTAATGGACCAGTCTCGTCAAATGCCTTAATATATCCGTTTCTAACGAATTCATTACCATTTGAAATCTCATTAATAACGTTTAAAATTTTCTCTGATTGAATTAATGGACTTCTATCTAAGTGGGCTATCTTATGAGTTAACAAAAATTTTTTCATATCAGATAATGTTAAATCTTTCTCTAGGGGTATCTGTAAAATTTCTCTTATTTCATGTTCATGATTTCTTAATACCTGCCCAAAAATTTCATCATAATCCCAATCACATCCATCCCAGATAAAATTAGATTTGAATTCAATTAACTCTTTACCACAATTTGGAATAATATCTGATTTTAAATAGGATTGACTTACCGTTGTTACTATATCACTAACAAATGCTCCTATCATCTCGACTGTTGGGGAATGATAACCTTCACTTTTTTTTAAACAAATAGAGAAAATTTCATCTAGAGTTAATGGTTTAAGGCCTTCTTTTAAATGAATGATAATGGGGGTCTGATCAATTCCACATGCTCTATAAAAATCAATGGTATATCTTGGCCAAGTTAATAAATGGATTGTAATAATAGAGGCCACATCTAATCCATTTTTAGCTAATATTTGCTTTATTCCAATAAATGGTATAATGGCATGATAATCATGAATATGAATTATATCTGGCAACTTATATTTACGAGTATCAATTAAAAAATCAATATAACAACGCATCCCTATGCTAAATAGACTTATCTTACCATCAAGGGTATCTGGATTGTAAACAATTTTATCATCTAAAAATCTATTAGTAAATGGATTTTCTCCATGTAATAATACAAGATTTACATTATTGATTTGTGATTTATAAAAGGAAATATTATATGTAGTTTCTGGTTCATTTATTCCAAACTGCGATGGATTTATTTGTCCTACACAGTTGAATGGTAATTTTTGCCATTTAAAAGTTTTACCTAAATTTTCGAGTTGACCATGGGAAGGAATAAACACGGTAATATTATAATCATTTGCTAGATGCTTGGCTTGATTTGCAGGTACTTCTCCAAGACCGCCTACTTTCACAATTCCAGCGTATTCAAAAGTAAATATCCAAATATTATCTTTATTTGCTTTCAAGATATTTCAATCTTTATTGAACGCATTTACTAGTTTAAAACCAAAAAACTGTGTACAACTTTAATTATAATTAAGTCTAATTCGTTAAAAAAAGAATTTTATTAAAACTTAATTAAATTTGGATTTGTTTGATTCATATACGACAATAAGTAAATTTTATAACTTTGGGTTAATCGTAATTATCAATATTAACATCAAACAATTTAAAATAATATAAATAAAAACAAAATAAGTGATATTTGAAATGGTT
>JAHQWL010000094.1 GCA_029856155.1 Promethearchaeia archaeon | reverse complement strand
ATATTAAAGTAAAAAGAAAATTGAAAATAATAATTCTCATTCTTTACGTAATTCACGTCTTAATATTTTTCCTACGATAGATTTTGGCAATTCAGGGACAATCTCAATCAATCTAGGATATTTATATGGACTAATATTATTTTGACACCACTCTAGAAGATCTTCTTTAGTAACTTTTCCTTTATATTCTGGTTTAAGGGAAATAAATGCTTTAATTTCTTGCCCAGTTTCTGGATCAGGAACTCCAATGACACCTACTTCACTTATCGCTTCGTGCATGTAAATAAAGTCCTCAACTTCTCTTGGAAATACGGCATGACCTTTCCTTTTAATCATATCTCTTTTTCTATCTTTTATTCGCAAATATCCATCCTTATCAATGCACCCTATATCTGAAGTGTAATACCATAGAATCCCTTCAGAATCTTTTCTTAATGCATATTCTGTATCATCTTTTCTTCCTAAGTATCCAGTCATAACTTGTGGACCTGTACAACATATTTCTCCAATATATTGAAACTCATCTTCACCACAATTCTCGCAATTTTCATTTGAACAGTGAGGTAGAACTTTTGTACCAGTATCAGCATCTACTATTTTAAGTAATGTATCAGAGATAGGAAAGCCAACCGTATTTACCTTTTGAAGTGACTTTTTAAAAGGATTTAAAGAAACTACCGGTGAACATTCTGACATTCCATACCCTTCAACAATACTTACACCAGTGATATTTTCAAATTCACTTTTAACCTCTGCCGGTATTGCTGAAGCAGCACTTATACATGCTATAAGTGAATCTAATTTACCTTTATATTTACGTGAATCTGGATCCTCGTTTATTTTTATATAAAGCGTAGGAACACCAGGCATATATGTAGCTTTCTCTTTCATCATTATTTTTAAAATATTTGATATTTTATCTGGAGGCCGTGGTAATAAGATCATTTTCCAGCCTTCTAATACAGAAACCGTCATGCCTATATTACCAAAAGAATGAGCGAGCGGTACAACCAACAACATTCCTCCCTTACCTTTTAATTCATTCATTTTTGGTAATTGTGTTGTAGCCCAAACATCGGTTTGAAGAGCGTTTACTACCATTGAATAATGAGAAGTCATTACTCCTTTTGGAACTCCAGTAGTTCCACCTGTATATATTAAAACAGATATATTGGTTTTAAGATTAAGATCTACTGTGGGAACATCTATTGGAAGTCCATTTATTAATACTTCTTGAAATTTATGAAATGTGATATTCCCTTCTTGTTCCGGCCATTTTTTCATTCTTGGAACTTTATGTAAAGCAGTTCCTAGTTTAGCTTTTATTGGGGGTAAGTATTCTGCCAATCCTGTTAATATTATATGTTTTAAAGTAGGCATTTTGTTTAATTCCTTACCAAGAAGATATTCTTCATATAGATAGTCTAATATGATTAATGTATTAGCATTAGAATCATTCACTTGATGAACTATCTCAATAAATCGATTTATGGGAAGAATTGGATTAGAAGTCGCCCCAATTCGAACAATTGCCCAATGAGCAATAAGATATTGAGGAACATTAGGTAAATCAATACAGACAACATCTCCTTTTTTTATTCCTAATTTAGATAATGCAGTAGCAAATTGATCTACGAGAGTATCTAATTCCAGATATGTCATTCGAAAACCTTCAAAAAAAAGTGCTTCAGAATCAGGATATTTTAAAGCAGTTCTACTTAAAAGTTCTCCCAAAGGGATTTCTTCATATTCAATCTGTCTTGGTGTTTCTTTTGGCCATTTTTTATCTATTCCGTAAAATTTTATTAGATCCTTTTGACTCATTTCGTCATTCATTTTAATTCATATTTGTTTTTTTAGAAATATGTGATATTATTCATTTTGATATTATTTAAAATTTTAAGAAAATAAGAGCAAAAACAAATATTTTTAATAATAATAATAGAAGATAAATAGTTATTCTAAATACTCATTTTGTATAAGGTTTTATCTGGGACATAGCTCATCATAATTAAATCATCCCGAATATCCCATCCTAAATTTTGATAGAATTTGACAACCTCTTTATTATATTTTTCTATAAATAAATGAACTTTATGTACTCTCATTTTACGAAACCTTTTCATTAATTCATCCATTATCATTTTACCATAACCTTTTTTCTGGTAATTTGGATCTACTGCTAGATGATGGACATATCCTCTTCTCCCATCAAATCCTCCCATAACTACACCGATAACTTTTTCATCTCTTTTTCCTATTAAGAAAAGATGAGGGTTACGTTCAACCATTCGCTTAAGTTCTTCTTTTGTATCGGTGGATCCTACACTTATTCCCGTTTTCCTCCAAAGTTCAATTATTTCTTTATAGAATTTCATAGAGAACTTTTCAATAATCATAGTAATGAGATATTATGTAATTATTTATTAAAAGTATTTAGTGATAAATTTTGAATTTTTTTTTTATTATCAATTTTGGAATAGATAATTTTTCGTATAAACTCCGAAATTTCCTTTCTTTTATTAATTTCAGAAGGTATAGGTAAAACTACATCCATTATTCGATTTCCAATTGTTGCAATCGTTCCTTGCACAAATGTGATTGCTTGTATTTGTTTTTGAACGATGTCCAAATTTAACAAGAATAAAATGAGATAAGGATCAATAAATTCCTCATTTACTAAAATCTTTATCTGATATATATGACTTTGAATTATAATTTTTGTATCTAATTCTGTTATAAAAGCCGTTTTCCCTATTAGATTTGGACCACCATCCTTGACTAGTAAAATATCACCCTCCTCGATATTCTGTTTAAGTTTATATTGTTCGTACACTTCTTCACTAGTTTTTTTATAAGAGTCTAAATTTATTTCCCAGTTATTGATTTCACTCGTGCGGATAAAAGGTATACTCCCTAAACCGTATAAATTTGAACCTATTTCATCACCTCGTGGAATATAACCACCCTTATTGGCATAGATTATTTTTTTAGCAACTAAATCTTTAATAGTTAAAAGAGTGAATCTTTTTTCATTCGCAAGCTTTTTTAAAGTCTTTTCCACCCCAGTATAATAAATGGGTATGAAAATTTTATTTTTAATTTGACTATATTTTATTTTAAAGATCTTTTGTTCCTTTAAGTAATCGAATTCTTCAGCTTCTCTCATTCTTAGATGTAAATCTTTCAGATCATCATTAATTATTGGATCTCCAGCAGAATTTAACTTTTTACTTCCATCTTTTTTCATTTTATATAAAACCTTTCCATCTTTATCGTGTCCAACGTTTTCTACAATTGCGAAATCAATTTTATAATCTTCTGGGACATTAATTAACTTTTCAAAAAATAAGATACTTGTTTTATTACATGTGTAAGGTTGAAAGGTATTTTGATCCAATGAAATTATACCCAAAATTTTACCTTTAGAAGTTAGATATTCCCAAATGTATCGATCTGTAGGATTTCCGAAGATACCCTCTGGTAAAACTATGGCCAATTTACCACCATCATTAAGTAATTGAATACACCTTTCTATAAATAGTACTTGAGGTGCCTGTTGCTTTACCAATTTATATTGTATTTCCCATCTATCATCAACGTTTTTCCAAACATGTCCTAGCTGATAATTTTCTAAAATTCCTTTATCATTTATAGGAATTTTAACACCGAATGGAGGATTTGTTAAAATATAATCAAAATTATCATTTTTAATGATTCCCCTTGCCTCATCTCTGTAGTTTTTTGGATCTAATGTATCTTCACAAAAAATATTAGATCTTCCATTACTTAATATTTCTAAATATAATTTACTGATTTTTGCTAAGAACAAATCTTTATCAATGCCATATAGATTTGAAATTGATTTAATTCTTTTTTCTTCTGATTCTATTTTTGACCATAACACTTCTTTTGATTCGAGTAGAAATCCCCCATGACCACAAGCAGGATCCAGGATTTTTGAATTTACTTCAGGATTTAAATAATTAACCATGAATCTTACTATATTATGTGGTGTAAAAAACTGTCCTGCTTCATCCTTTAAAATCTTACTAACAAAAATTTCGAATGCATCACTTAAGATGTCTTTAGATGATTGAAGAAGTGAAATATATTGTAATTCTTGTACTACTAAAAAAATTAATTCTTTGGTCAATGTGATTTGTTCATTTTCATCTATAATATCTTTATATCTCTGTCGTACATATTTATTAAAAAAATTTAGAATTCTTTCATATAACTGGTCAATAGTTTCACCGTTTTTTAAGCAAAATTCCATTTCTTCATCTTTTTTTTTATTAATTTCATCAACTAACTTACATAAAAGGAGATTTATAATTTGTTTAGACCGAGCTCTTGTATCGGTATCAGTATATTTTAATTTTCCATATAAATGCTGATTAATTGAGATAAAAATTTGTTTTAAGTTCTTTACTTTCTGTAAATCGTTTTTTTTAATTAAACCAGATTTTTCCTCTAAAAAATCAGTGATATTTACAGGCATTTATAAAATAAAAGATTTTTTACTAAGTTTCAACGATAATTTCTTTATAATTCATTTATATTTGATTAATTTATTATTATTTTTTATTAATTGAAAATTAAAGTAAATTATGCCTTTGAATAATTTAAATTTTGGAGAATACATCGATTTCACTATTAAAAAACGATTTGCAATAATTACTCTAAATCGGATTCATAGATCGAATGCATTTGATATTAAACAATTTGCAAATTTAAAAAAAGCAGTAGAATATTGTCAGAAAGATAATAAAATTAGAGGGTTGATCTTAACAAATAATGGAAATTCTTTTAGTACCGGTGTAGACTTAGGAGAGATTGATGGGAGTAACCATGAAGCAGTGAAATATTTGGAAGGAACTGCAGCAGCTATTTGCAAATTATTATATAATGGAAAACCAGCAATCTCTGCTGTTAATGGGAGAGCTATGGGAGAGGGTGTTGTTTTTTCAGCATGTTGTGACTATCGAATTGCTACAAGAGAAAGCTTTTTTCAAATGCCAGAAATCTTTTCTGGAATCTTTACTGGTACCGGATGTTTAGTTCTTTTTTCAAGGATAATTGGAATTTCTTGGAGTAAAAAAATGTGTATGTTTGCAGAACAAATTGATAGTCAGAAGGCTTTGGAAATTGGATTAATTGATCAAATTGTAATGGATAAAGAAGAATTAATAGACTTTGCTTTGGATAAAGTAAAATTTCTCTTTACTAAAAACCAAACAGTCCTAAATGCCATTAAACTATGTAGCAATCATTTAGCAGACAAATCTTATAATAATGCTTATGAAATAGAGAAGTTCGGCTCAGCTTGGTATGAGTATGAAGATAAAGAAAAATTTATAAAAGATTTAAGAAAAAAATTTGAGTAAGAAAGACTATAAGTGAATAAAAATGTCATTAGAAAAATTTAATTTTGGAGAATTTATCGAATTTTCGATAAAAAAGAAATTTGGAATTATAAAATTAAATCGAGTCCATAGAGGAAACGCAATTATTACCGAAATGGCAAAGGATTTAAAAAAAGTCATTAAATATTGTCAAAATTCAGAAAAAATTAGGGGGATAATATTAACTGCAAATGGAACTTCTTTTACCACAGGGATGGATATTGATGAGATTGATGGTAGTGACCATATAGTTGTACAAGAATATGAACAAACTGCAGCAGCTATCCAAAAATTGTTATATTATGGAAAACCCACTATTTGTGCTATTAATGGTAAAGCTATGGGCGATGGAGTAGCTTATGCTTTATGTTCTGATTATCGGATTGCTATTAAAGATTGTTTTTTTATGATGCCAGAGATAAATATTGGTGTTTTTCCTGACACAGGTATTATTGTATTAATGTCAAGAGTCATTGGGATCCCTTGGACAAAAAAGATACTAATGTTTGCAGAAAAAATTAGTGCAAAAAAAGCATTAGAAATTGGTTTAATAGATCAAATAGTAGACAACCGCGAAGAGTTAATGAACCTTGCATTGGAAAAAGCTAGATTTCTGTTTACTAAAAATCAAACAGTTCTAAATGCGATCAAACTATGTAGTAATCATTTAGCTGATAAATCTTATAATGAGGCTTATGAGTTAGAAAAAATTGGTTCTGCGTGGTATGAATATGAGGATAAAGAGAAATTTATCAATGATTTTAGAAAAAAATTATATTAAAAAATGCTTTTTTCTTCATTATCATTCTAATTTTTAATTATTTTTTTTTTACGACATATTTAAAAAAGAAATTTGAAATTGCATAACATTAAAATCTAAACTCAATTTATAAAACTTAGTTATCTATAGATAATTAACCTAAGATAATCTGTAATTAAGGAAAACAAAAGAATCTAACAATAAAAAAGAAAATTTTTAACTTAACAGAGAAAAGGTGATAATTTTTGCCTATAGGAGATGATTCAAAGGTTTTTATTGGCAGAAAGAAATCAATGAGCTATGTAATGGCTGCCATGGTTGTTTTAAATGAGAAACCAGTGAGATTATTAGCTCGAGGTCGATCTATTTCTCGAGCTGTTGATGTAGCTGAAATTTTAATGAACAAGTTTGTTTCAGGAAGTAAATATGGGGAAATTCTGATTGATACTGAAACAATAACGAATACTGATGGCACGAATAGCAATGTCTCATCAATTGAGATTGAAATTCTTCCGCCGAAAAGGTAAAGAAAGATAATTCTAAAATTATACAGGAGAAAATCAGGAGACTTTCTCGCTTCTTTTTTTTATTTTATTTTTTTGAAAAACCGACTACTTTGTTTTAAATTTATAATGATTTTCATCAATCACTGGACGATAACCTATTTTTTGATAAATACTATTCGAAGTAGGATTACTTAAATCTGTAAATAAGAAACAATAATTATTTCCTTCTTCTAAGAGAACCTTGCTTAATTTTGCTACGCATTCAGTTGCATATCCTCTTCTCCTCAAGGAAGGTGGAGTGTATACAAGATTAATCGCATTACCATTAGGACTTTTACCTGCTTTTCTTGCCATCGAAACGGGCTCATTGTCATCAAATAATAAAAAGATTTGGCTGTTATTGCTCTCAAATTCTTCTTTGAAATTGTTAATATTTCGATCCAACTCTTTTTTAGTAATATCACTTAATGCTTCCTTTAACATCTCTCTAGCCCATTTAAGAACTATTTTCTCATATTCCTTTGTAGCAACATGAAATTTATTTATACCTAAAGTATCTTCTGAGACTTCTTCTAATTTAAAAACTCTTTCGTTTCTCAATAGATAAGAATCTAAATTACTTTTCTTACACCACAATCTGGCAAATTTATCTGCGGCTTCTTTAAAACCTAAAACACCAGGTAATTTCTCTTTTCTTTTAAAAAGGTATTCTACTAATATTTCAATAATATCTAATTCATCCGTATAGGATATAAGGAGATCATAGGGAGGGGTTCTTATAGTAATTAATTTAATATTATTACGTTTAGTTAATGTTAATAGAAGAGGTTGATCTTCTCCATATCTATGAATATTTCTTTTAAGTGAATTTAAAATAACTAAAAGAAGTCCATTTTCAATCTCGTGATTTAGCAAAAAAGGAAATGCTAGATCATAAAATTTGTTAATATCTTCATAAAATAGTGCTTTCATATTTGTATTTAGAGTTATATTATTCATTTAATTAATAATATCCTAATTTATTGAATTCCATTAAAAAGCTAGCAAAAATATAAATAGAAAATTGCTAATGAATACTCAAATGACAATAAAAAAACCTATATTATTAATTTTAACAATTTTATTAACGAGTTGCACTGTTAATTTTGGTATAACTGATACTAAAAATCAACTACACAGTATAAATTCAATTTCACTTGATCTTTCTGCAACTAAAGGAACCATAGATTATTTAATCATTACCGCTGAGAATTTTGAACCTATTCTTGAACCTTTAGCTCGATGGAAAACACAGAAAGGTGTTATTTCTAAAATAGAAGTTGTTAGTGATATAGATCTCCAATACTCAGGAGGGAGCCTTCCCGAAAAAATTAAAAATTGTATCATGGATTATCAAAGTAATAATAATACTCAATGGGTTCTCTTAGCAGGGGATCAGAATCACGTTCCTACTAAACATATAGTATGTGATGATGGTTATAGCGGCGATGGTGACTTTGTTTGTTGTGATTCTTATTATGGGGATATCGATAATGATTGGTCTTTAACTGATTTTGACTATGAAGCAGAGGTCTATATAGGACGATTACCAGCAAATAGCGAAGCTGAGATGCGGAGTTTAGTTCAACGAATATTAAATTATGAAAAAAATCCTCCAATAGGGGATTGGATGTCCAATGCGATATTTGCGGGTGCTATCCTTCAATTTGATATAGATTGGGATAATGACAGTGCTGTAGATTATAGAGAATGTGATGGAAATCGAGTTAATAATTATATAAACAATACTTTGTTACCTAATAATTGGACAAGTACCTTTCTTGCTCAAATCAAAGGGATTAAGGGTTCTGATAACCATACTGATGCTGAATTAGATTATACAAATCTCAAAAATGTTATTAATCAAGGAGGTAGTATTGGGACAATATTTGCTCATGGCAGACCTGAACGAATAAGTGTTGCTGAATGGACTGAAGATTTAGATGGGGATATGCTTTTTGATTATGATGGCAACCCATTTGAAGGAGGAGGGGATGCTATAGATACAAAAGTTTGGGACATTCTTTTTGAGACAACTATAGCCGATTTAGCTGAAAAAGAAAAATTGGGATTATATTACTTTGGTAGCTGTTCTGTAGGTACCTTTGATTATACAGAGGATTGCGTTGCTGAATATTTTTTAAAAAATGTTGCAATTGGATGTGTAGCTGGAAGTTATGTGGTTTGGGGTGAAGACCAATGGTATGAACGCACTCATGGAGGCTGGTTCATTGAAGGATTAGGATTTCGCTTCGTGGAACAACTTTTTCAATATAATCAGCCTGGTAAAGCATTGGCATTGGCAAAAGCAGATTATGCATCGGATAGAATAAATTTACCTGATCCTAAGGAATATCCAGAATGGGGAAATAAAACTCTCAAGCAATTTAATTTACTTGGTGACCCTGAAGTTCCAATTTGGCTCTCAATTCCCAAACAACTCAATGTAAGTATTGATCAGCCATTTAACAACAGTATTAATGCAATGACTCTTTTAGTGACTGCTGATGAGAACCCCGTTCAAGGAGCTACCATAACTTACACTGAAAATAATGATCTTATCTGGAAAGGTAAAACAAACGAAAATGGTACGATTGAAGTACCTTTCCCTCAAATAGAAATAATTAATCAAATTTTCACTGCTAGCAAAAACGGATTTCTTCCATATCAAACAAGTTTACCACAAAATGGGGATTCGAATGGAATACCGGGATATAATGTCATAGGAATTAATGTTATCGTTTTAGGCTTCGTATGTATTATTTCAATTTACTATAAACGCTCTTTATCAAAGAAAAAAACTATCTAATTTTTTTTTTAAGATTTTCCTTTATTTTTTCAATCTTACTCTGAAAATTTTCAACTTGTTCTAATTTTACTTTATTATTATTGATATTTTTTATTAAACTAATAAACTCTTTAATTATAGGATGTTGAAGAATTACACACGTTTGATTTAAGGTATTTACATCCAATATTAAGGCAGAATCTAATTTTTCCCCCATACCTAACACATCTTTAAAAATCAATTCATTATCATCTGTATAAGATAATATCAAAATATCTTCTCCTATTTGAGAACCATCAGTTTTATTTATTATTTTAAATTCACACATTTTTTATTGAGATTGTATCTGAATTTATTTATATAAAGAAATGTATTACTTGTATTATAATTTTATATTACCAATTAGTAATCAAGATTGATTAGCCTCGATAAACAAACAAAAAAGTACGATAGATATGAATAAAGAAGATATATGTTTTATGCCTGCTTGGGAAACGAAAGAAAAAATAAGAAACCAAGAATTAACTTCAGAAGAGATAACTGAAATAATTATTGAAAGAATCCAAAGAATCAATCCAATAGTTAACGCATATTGTACTCCTACTTTTGAGTTAGCACGGGAAATGGCAAAAAAAGCAGACCATAACATAAAAAGAAATAAAAAAATTCCTCTCCTAAATGGCATTCCAACATCTATAAAAGATTTGGTGCCGCTTAAAGGAGTAAGAACCACTTATGGTTCAAAAATTTTTGAAAATCACATTCCTAAAGAAGATGGGATTGTTGTCTCGCGTTTAAAGGATGCAGGTTGTGTAATTTTAGGGAAAACAAATACACCGGAATTTGGTTTTAAAGGAGTTACTGATAATCTTATTTTTGGAGTCACTCGAAATCCATGGGATCTTGAGAAGACGTCTGGAGGATCTAGCGGAGGTGCCGCAGTCTCAGTTGTTTGTGGAATGGGACCCCTAGCTCAAGGTTCAGATGGAGGTGGTTCTATTCGACATCCTGCTTGCTTTTGCGGAGCTTACGGTCTTAAACCGAGTTTTGGAAGGGTCCCAATTTATCCAAAAACCTCCCATAGCGATCAAACATTATCTGTTATTGGTCCTATTGTTAGATATGTTACTGACGCTGCATTAATGCTAGATGCTATGAAAGGACCATTTGAGGGAGATAGACATTCATTACCGGAAGATAATATAAAATATTTTGACCATATAAATGAAAAACCAGATAAATTAAAAATTGGTTATAGTCTAGACTTAGGTTTTGCAAAGGTTATTGATAAACATGTCGAAAAAGCAGTGGTTAATTCAGTTCATAAGTTTGAATCCTTTGGTTGGGATGTGGAAGAAGCAAAATTTAAGGGGTTAGATCCTTCAATGGCTTTTAGTACAATGTGGTTAATAATGTTTGGATATGAACTAAGACCTTATTTGGAAAAATGGAAAGATATGTTAGATCCAACCTTAGTGACATGGATTGAAGCGGGATTGCATTTTCCTGCTTCAAGTTTACCAGAGGCTATGAGAACTCGTAGTTTGTTTTATCAAACGATATTTGAAAGCTTGAAAAATTATGATATACTTCTTACTCCCTCAACAGCAGTTCCAGCTTTTGAATTAGGAGTTACTTATCCTAGACAAATTAATGGGATTGACGTATCTCCAACTTCATGGCAAGCTTTTACATTTCCCTTTAACTTTACGGGACATCCTGCTGCTACTATTCCCTGTGGATGGACTGATAACAATCTACCAATAGGGCTACAGATCGTTGGTAAAAGATTCCAAGAATTGCTAATTTTACAAGTCTCAAAAGCTTTTGAGGAAATAGCCCCATGGCAAGATAAAAAACCGAAATTTAACTAATTTTTTAATAATCTTTTTGACAAATTAGTATATTCTACTTTTTTAATTAACCCATATTGAATTTTAGCCCTCTATTTTAAGATTCTACCCATCTATTTTTAGTTAAACTTAATAAAAACAATTTTTTTAAATTGTCTTTAATAATTCTAAGTATAACAATTATTTTAAAAGTTACAGCTAAAAATAAAAACAGAGGAAATTGAGTGAAATGGCACGTCCATATCAAAAAGCTAACATTCCTGGCCCTGAGATGGGTACTTCTGTCTCAGATCCAACAGTGATGGCGAATTTACTTAAGGCTCCTAAGAAGAAGGTAGTTATTATTGGCGCTGAATCTTTAAATTGGGAACTTGATAAGAAAAAGGTTGCAGACTACTTAATAGATATCGCAAACAAAATTGATTGTCATGTAGTTAGCACCGGTCATACATATAGTTACTTAAAGGATAAAATCAGTAAAGGGAAACTATATGATATGTCATTGATTAATATTACAAACAGATTATGCGATAAGAACTGGACTGGTTTTGATGGAGAAGGACAATATTCCATGGCAATTTTCGGGGGACACTTAGTATTTTATGTCTCTCAAGTACTATCTAGGATTAAAAACTTTACAAACTGGGTAAAAACAATTGAATTGGATAAATATTCTCATCCAAATGCCCGATTTAGTTTACCAAATCTAAGCGATAATGAATGGAAATTATTTTTAGAAAGCTTGATTGAAAAATTATAAAAAAATATAGGTATAAAAATAAGAGGATATAAATGATATGAGTTTTGCAGATATACCAGTAGATGTAGGTCCTGTTTACGAAGGAGAACGTATTAGAGGAAACCAGATGTATGTCGAGCTTGGGGGTCCAAAAATAGAGAAACACTTTGAGTTAGTTAGAGTTAAAAAAGATAAAGAAATTGAAGATGGAAAAGTAACTCTCATCGGTCCCGATATAAAAGACATGGAAGTAGGATCAAGACATACTATAGGAATCTTAGTAGAAGTCTCTGGACCTGAGCTTGAAGAAGATTTAGAAGCAGTATTTGAAAGAAGAGTTCATGAGTTCTGCAATTTTGTAAATGGAATAATGCATTTGAACCAAAGATATACTAATTGGATGCGAATTTCTAAATCTGCTGTAGAAAAAGGATTTGATAACTTTCAAATGCTTGGAACTGTTTTAATTAGACTTTATAAAGCTGAACTTCCAATCATTAAAAAAGCTCAAGTTACCTTCTATACAGATCCAGAGAAAATCAAAGAACCATATGATTCTGCTTTAGAGATTTATAATAAAAGAGACGAAAGAGCCCGTAGTATAAATGATGAAGATGTAGATATGTTTTATGGCTGTGTTTTATGCCAGAGTTTTGCTCCAACTCATGCATGCTGTATAACGCCAAATCGGATGAGTTTATGTGGTTCTATCTCATGGTTTGATGCTAGAGCTGCAGCTAGAGTTGATCCAAAAGGGCCACTCTTCGAAATTCCCATGGGTGAGTGTCTCAACGAATTAGCAGGTGAGTTTGTAGGTGTAAACGCAATGATAAAAAAACGTTCGCTTGGAGAGATCGATAGAATTTATTTATATAGTGGAATGGAATTCCCACATACTTCATGTGGTTGTTTTGAAGCAATTGATTTTTTTATTCCCGAAACAGGAGCAGGCCACGGTATTATCGATAGAAGTCATGATGGTGTAGCAATAAATGGATTACCTTTCTCCGCCATGGCGAACCAAACTGGTGGGGGAAAACAAATGCCCGGTTTTAACGGAATAAGTATACAGTACATTATATCACCCAAATACCAAAAATATGATGGAATTACAGCAGGTTTGGAGGGTGGAATTTATACTATCGTGTGGATGGGTAAATCAGTTAAAGATCGAGTTTATGAATTCCTTCCAGAAGATTTAAGGGATAAAATTGCCACTGAAGAAGATGTTGCTGAGTTAAGTAAGCTACCAGCATGGTTGGAAAAAGTAGGGCATCCAATTATAAATACTGAAGACTACAAAGCGGTTATGGGTGGCGTTGAAGAGGAAGAAGAATGGGAAGAAGAAGGTGCGATGGTTCCAATGGGCACTGTTGGAATGACCATCCCAGGTGTTGGTGGTGCGGGAGGATTTAAAGTAATCCTAAAAAACTGTAAAATCCACGCAGAAGCTATAATCATTAAAAAGATTGAACCTAAACGTAAAAATAAATAAGTTTTTTACTAAATTTTTTTTAATTTAATTTTGGTCTATTTATTTAAAGAATTTTATTATTAGAATTAGAGAGCTATACTTCAAGATTCTTTAGAGAGTCTATTTTATCAATGATAAATTCTTGAATTCTCGTTTTTATATTAATTTTAAATCTTTAAATCATCAAATTTATGTTAATTTTATGATTTTCCCATATTCTCTCGACTAAAAATGATTTAAATACAAGAATGTTGTCGATTATTAGGAGTACTTTTATAATTTTTAATTATATTTAAATATTAAATTAATAATTTTTATCAATATAAGATAGAATTTGATTATATTATTATAATCAAATTATAGATATGTGTAATTTTTCTTAAATATTACTAGAATACTGGTTGAGGATTTCAATTTCTAAAATAGTTTAAAGAAAATAAATTTAGATTATTTTTAATTATAAAAATTTTAAAAGGTGGTATGAATGAAGGAAGAATTAGCTTATAAGATTTGCATTTTTGGAGAAACTCGTGTAGGAAAAACAACATTAGTTAGACGGTATCTCACAGGTTATTTTGAAGAAGATATAAAACTTACTATGGGTGCAGAGATCCTTGTTAAATTTTTAACAGCTGCAGACAAGAGAATTGTTTTACAAATTTGGGATTTTGGAGGAGAGAGTATGTTTAATTTCTTATTACCTATGTATTCAAAAGGCTCTTCTGGAGGTATTTTTATGTTTGATCTTACAAGAGAAGAGACGCTAGATAGAATTGAATTGTGGATAGATACTTTTAAAGAGGGTATATCACTTGAAAAAAAAAAAATACCGATAATTATTGTTGGAGGGAAGTTAGATCTTCAAGATCAAATAACTATCTCACGAAAGAAGGTAGAAAGAATAGTACAGCAATATAATCTACGTAATTATATAGAATGTTCCTCCAAAACAGGAGAAAATGTTGAAATTATTTTCGAATCTTTAGTAAAACAAATTTTAAAAGATTTTATGTTAATATAAACGATTAAATATTCTAAAAGTATATTTAATATTGAAGATAAGAAATTTCTATAACAGTTATATTAATTTAAGAAAAATTCTATTAGATATATAAAAATTCCTTTTAAAATTCTTTTATGGCATAAAAAAAAATGTTTTTTCAGATTAAAATAGGGTTTGAACTACAATTTATCGCATATTTGATACCTGTAATTATAGGCATTCAATTAGCCTTTTACTTTATTTATCAATATCACAAAATTAAAGATGTAAATCTTCCTTTAAATAGAGTCTTATTAGCTTTTGGGTCGTTTATATTTTTTATGATATTAGGTCCTTTATTTATTCAAATCTCACGTAATTTTATTGAATATGGAATATTAAATGAAATATTCTCTAG
>JAHQWL010000092.1 GCA_029856155.1 Promethearchaeia archaeon | reverse complement strand
TTCTTTGAGAAAGTTTTAAATAATAGGATATAACAATAATATTAAGAGAAGAAATTCAAGAAAAATAAAATCAAATAAAAATTTGGAGTGATAATAGTATTATGGAATTAGAAAAACGCGAAATTTTTGAAGAACAAATTAATGAATATAAAAAATTACGACCTCTTTACAAAGAATTTCATAAATACATGAAAAAAGTCCTTAAAAATATCGTGAGAGGTTATTCATCTGAATTTATCATACAAGGAAGAGTAAAGAAAATTTCTAGTTTTGCAAATAAATTATTTAAATCAGAAACAAATATTACTATTCCTTTTTTAGAAATTAATGATATATGTGGATTTCGGATAATTTTGCCCAATATTAATGAATTAAATACAGTTAGTGAGGCAATTCGAGATAATTTTTTATTTGATACTGTAAACGGGCATGAAATGTCCGAATTAAGTGAAATTAGTGCTTCTTTAGGACATTTCCAAACCTATGTTGTTCAACTGATGCCTGAATTAAAGCTATATGAAAGACTTGAATTAAAAATACCAGACGAAATTTTTAATTTAAAAGCAGAAATTCAAATATGCACATATTTGAGTTATGGATGGGCCGCAAATCAATACAAAGTCTTTAATCAGTATGAATTTAAAGTACCTAAGCCGTATGACCAAGAACTCAGTCGAGTAAAATCTTTGTTGACTATTGAAGATGAATCATTGAATAAAATTATGAAGAAAATGCGAGATTATAAATCTACAATAATTACGTATATGTCTAACGAAAAAATCAAATCTGAAATTGAAAGATTAGAAATGGTATATAAAGCAGACAAAGAAAATTTTAAGAATGGTTATAGAATAGCAAAATTAGCAATGGCAATTAACGATATGGATAAGAGTATTGAAATATTGAACGAATTAATGAAAACTGAATCCTTTAAACAAGCGTCAGAATTAGAAGTAGCAGAGATTTTAAGAGATCTTGGGATATCTCATCATAAAAAATATAAAAAAAACCCTATGGGTAATGAATTCTTACGAGGGCAGAATTATTTAAGAGAAGCAGCTCAAAGAAATCCTTTTGATTCTAATGGATGGTCATCATTAGGAGGTACTTATAAAAGTCAAAAAAATTATACTAAAGCTTTAGAATGTTATAAGCAAGCATTGAAAGTGAAACCCGGAGATCCCTATCCATTAGGTAATTATTTAATCTTAATAATTCAACAAACGGGAGATTTAATCCATATTGAAAGAAATTATGATATGATCCAAAAAGCCATAAAAAAACGAATAAGACAAATACAAGTAATGGTTGATGCTCCATGGGCTTTTTTTGATGTAGGTTTATTTAATTTATTTCTTGGAAATATTAATGACGCTTTAGATTATTATTTAAAAGGAATAAGATATAGTTCCGATATTTGGATGATTGAAACTACTCTAGATACATTAAATAATCTCAAGATAATAGAAGATAAAATAAAAAATATTAGTTTAGTGAGACAAGTTCTACGATTAGGGATGATTTTTCATCCAAATGTAATCGAAAAAACAGATAAAATGATTAATGAATCTACGTTGGTATTAGATTCTGAAATGAAACAAATGGAAACAAAATTTGATGAATCTATTGTAATTATTGCTGGTGGGACAGATAAGCGTATAGAAAGAAATTTGGAGATATTTAATAATAATTTAATTGATGCTTTCAATAATTTTAAAGGTGTCATAATTTCAGGTGGTACTACATCAGGAATTAGCAATACTGTAGGAGATATTCAAGAAAAATATCCTAATAATATAAGAACTATAGGTTACTTACCAAGTCATATGCCAGCTCATGTTGAACTAGATAAAAGATATTCTTCAATTCATTTTACAGAAGGAAAAGATTTCAGTATTAGAGAACCTATTCAATATTGGTATGATATAATGAAATGTGGTATAGTTCCAAATAAGGTAAAACTTATAGGGGTTAATGGTGGAAGCATAGCTTCTTTTGAGTATCATTTAGCTATCGTTTTCGGGGCACAAGTAGGTATAATGAGAAATAGTGGTCGAGCTGCAACTGAACTGATTAATGATCCAAGTTGGGAAGACCCTACTGGACCAGAATATGGCTATAGACCTAAAAAATTGTTTAAAGTGCTTAAGAATTCACCTGAAGATATTTACAATTTCTTAACAAAGCCTTTTATCGTAGATCCAGATATTGAAAACATACAGAAATTATTGGTTCAGCATCGAGAAAGTGGTGCTAATCAATATGAGTTAAATTTTACCACTGAAGATGTTGATAATACTATTTTTTCTGGTTTTCTCACTGCATTGGATCATATTGCTAGTCATGCATTAAAAGTAGGAGAAATATTATCAATAAAATTTAGCCTTGGCCATCTATCGGGGGGATTTTTTACAAATAGAGAATTTAAAGTAGTATTTTTACTGAATGAGATTCCATCACCGACTTTAGAAGATAAAATTATTAATTTCATTAAGGATGTTGAAGATCAATTTAGTGACACCTTCCATAAACTTCATTTAGGCTGTCAAAGCTATTTGGGTGGAAAAGAGATGAATGATATCTTGTCAAATGTTTTCGGTTCTGAGATATTAAAACTTATCGGAGACAAAACTGGAACTAAACCTATAGAGATGCCACAAGAAGATGACTAAAATATTATTTTTTCCTTTTATCTAAAAAATTGCTTTTTTCTCTTAATATTTCATACTTAAAATTTTTGTTCAATAATAAAAAATTATACTAATTGTTTTTTTACTAATTATAAAGTGATGTACCTTTAGAAATCTTCAATAATTATGTTAAATAATAAAAGCTATAAAATTAGAAATAAAGGAGAAAGAAATTGGTTAATAGACTAAATCTTAATAATTCATTCAAATTATATTAATAAAATATGACTTGAGGAGAAAAAATTGAAATCGTTAATAAGATTAAGAATGAGTCTCCATGATGCGCATTATGGAGGAAATTTGGTAGATGGTGCCAAAATGTTAGAGCTTTTTGGTGATATAGCAACAGAGCTTTTAATTATAAATGATGGTGATGAGGGTCTTTTTAGAGCTTACGATAACATAGAATTTTTAGCTCCCGTTTATGCAGGAGATTACATAGAAGCGGAAGGAGAAATAACAGATATTGGAAATACCTCTCGAAAAATGAGGTTTGAAGCGAGGAAAGTTATCATACCTAGAACTGATATAAATGAGTCAGCCGCAGAAGTTTTAGAAGTCCCAATTATTGTATGTAAAGCTACTGGTATATGTGTAGTTCCCAAAGACAAACAACGTAAATAAAGAAGGTTAATAAATGGAGAAATTAATAATTACTGCTGCAATAAGTGGTGCTGAAGTAACCAAGGAACAAAATAAGAATGTTCCATATACGATTGAAGAGATATCAAACGAAGCAGAGATGGCATATAAATTAGGTGCTAGTATTATACACTTACATGTTCGTTATGATGATGGAACACCTACTCAAGATATTAATAGGTATAAAGCTTGCATAGAAGAGATATCGAAAAAATGCCCAGATGTTATAATACAACCTTCGACTGGAGGTGCGATAGGTATGTCTAATGAGGAAAGACTCCAACCTCTCAATTTAAATCCAGAAATGGCAACTTTAGATTGTGGTACGTGCAATTTCGGCGGTGATGATATTTTTATTAACACAGAGAATACTATAATAGAATTTGCTAAAAGCATGAATAATAAAGGCATAAAACCAGAATTAGAATGTTTTGATAAGGGTATGGTCGATATGGCCTTAACATTGAATAATAAGGCTATTATTAAATCTCCTATGCATTTTAATTTTATATTAGGAGTTCCCGGTGCAATAAGTGCAAATGGTCAAAATTTACTCTTTTTAGTACAAAGTATCCCAAAGAGTTCAACTTTTACCATAACTGGTGTTGGTAGAAACCAGTTTTATATGGCTGCTATTGCTATTGCTATAGGAGGGCATGTTCGAGTGGGTTTTGAAGATAACCTCTATTTATCTAAAGGAATATTAGCAAATTCTAATGGGGAACTGGTAGAAAAAGTTGTTAGAATCGCAAATGAATTAGGGAGAGAAATTGCTAAGCCCGATGAAGCACGCAAAATCTTAGGTTTATTATAAAATAATTTATTTGAGTTTTGCAGGATGAAATTATGTATAAGGAATTAGCAAAATATTATGACTTAATCTATTCATGGAAAGATTATAAGGGTGAAGTCAGTAAGATTAAGGAATTGATTAAGAAATATAAAAAATCTGATGGTAATAAATTGCTAGATGTCGGTTGTGGTACAGGAAAACATTTAGAATATCTTAAAGATGAATTTTCTTGTACTGGTACTGATATTAATGCAGAAATGTTGGATATTGCAAAAGAAAAGGTTAGCAATGTAATTTTCACCCAAGCAGACATGATAACTTTAAAGCTCAAAGATAAATTCGACATAATTTTATGTTTGTTTAGTTCAATTGGTTATGTAAAAACATATCCAAATTTAAAAAAGACAATAATTAACTTTGCCAATCATTTAGAAAAAGGAGGAATAACAATTATCGAACCATGGTTTAAAAAAGATACCTATTGGGTAGGACACCCCGGTATGACCACTTATGATGGTGAAGATATTAAGATTGCGAGATTAAATACAGCAAAATTAGAAGATGGTCTTTCAGTTATGGAAATGCATCATTTAATTGTTGAAAGAAATGAAGATGTTAAGTATTTTGTTGATCGCCACGAATTAGGACTCTTCGAAATTGAAAAGTTTTTAGAAATTATGACTGAAGCTGGATTTAAAACAGAATATTTGAAAGATGGCTTAATGAAAGACAGAGGGCTTTATATAGGATTGAAATCATAAAAAAGTTACACATTATTAATTTAAGTGATAATATGAAAAAAGGAAACAAATATGGAACTCATCGAGTTATAGAACCTAAAGGAGCACTTCCCCAACCAGCATTAAAAATATCAAATGATATGGAAATATTTGATAATGAAATTTTAATTAATGTCGATTATTTAAATATTGATTCTGCGAGTTTTATGCAATTAAAAGAAGAAGCAAAAGACGACCTTGAGAAAATAAAGGTAAAAATATTGGAAATTGTTAATGAAAAAGGTAAAATGCAAAATCCGGTGACTGGTTCTGGTGGAATGCTTATGGGGCGTGTGGAACAAATTGGTGATGCATTAAAAAATAAAACTGATTTAAAAATAGGTGACAAAATTGCTACACTAGTTTCCCTTTCATTAACACCACTGAGAATTAATAAAATCTTAAAAATTCAACCTGAAATTGATAGAGTAGAAATCAATGGAAAAGCCATTCTTTTTGAGAGTGGAATATATGCTAAAATTCCTGAAGATATTGAAGATACATTGGCGTTGGCTGCCCTTGATGTTGCAGGTGCTCCAGCACAAGTAAAAAAGCTTGTTAAAGAAGGTAATGTGGTATTAATTCTTGGGGCTACAGGAAAATCAGGTTTAATGTGTTCCTATATGGCAAAAAAAATGGTGGGGAAAAAAGGAATAGTCATTGGACAAGCAAGAAATGAATCGCGTGCAGCATTTCTTAGAAATACAAATTTTTGCCATAAGATTATTATAGGTGATGTTCGAAATCCTATAAATATATTAGAAGAAACTTTAAATGTGAACAATGGACAAGAAGTAGACATTTCAATCAATTGTTTAAGCATACCTAATACAGAAATGGCTAGTATTTTACCAGTAAGAGATGGAGGAATAGTTTATTTCTTTTCTATGGCAACAAGCTTTACTAAAGCAGCTTTAGGTGCTGAAGGAGTAGGAAAAGATGTTACAATGATTATCGGTAATGGATATACAAAAAATCATGCGCAAATTACTTTGGACTTAATACAAGAATCAGAAATGCTACGAAACATCTTTAAAGAAAAATATATATCATAACTTCTTGTTGTTAGAAAAACCTTATTAGAAGCTAATATTTTTCACTTTATTTTACAATATTTTGGGGGTTCTTCTCCGAAAGAAAAAATATGTTTGAAATCCTTTTCTTTACTTTATTTTCAAAACAACTTAAAATCTTGGTTATATTTTCATAAAAAATTATTGAAAAGGATTTTAATAAAAAATGAAAAATTAGATAAATTATTTGAGGATAAACGTTTTAAATTAATTGTCAGTTAAGTTAAATATTGCAGATATTAGTGAATTAAAATATGAAAGTCAATAGACGTAAAGAATTGTTTGGTAACGTTAGCGATAAGGATTGGAATGATTGGCATTGGCAAGTTAGAAATAGGATTGAAACTTTGGAAGAACTTAAAAAATATATCAATTTGACTAAGGAAGAAGATGATTCTCGAATTTTAGAGGAATATAGAATGGCAATTACCCCATATTACTTATCATTAATTGATCCTGACGACTCATATGATCCTATTAGAAAACAAGCAATTCCAACTATTCATGAATTAAATAGATGCAGTAGTGACTTGGAAGATCCACTCAGTGAAGATATTGATTCTCCTGTTCCTGGTTTAACTCATCGATACCCTGACAGAGTTTTATTTTTGGTAACAGAGAAATGTTCAATGTATTGTAGGCATTGTACAAGGAGAAGATTTGCGGGACATCTTGATATGGGACCGCAACCATCACAGATAGATGCTTGTATTGAATATATAAAAAATACTCCTTCTATTAGAGATGTGCTCTTATCTGGAGGAGATGCTCTATTAATGTCTGATGAAAAATTAGAAATAATTTTAAAAAAATTAAAAAAAATACCTCATATAGAAATAATACGTATAGGATCTAGGGCACCAGTTACAAATCCTTTCCGTATTACTCCAGAATTATGCGAAATGCTCCAAAAATATCATCCTATTTGGTTTAATACACACTTTAATCATCCAAATGAAATAACAGAAGATTCTAAAAGAGCATGCGAGATGTTAGCTAATGCTGGGATGCCTCTTGGAAATCAATCCGTTTTGTTAAAGGGTGTAAATGATTGTATTCATATAATGAAAAAATTAGTGCACGAATTAGTTAAAATTCGTGTGAGACCATATTACATTTACCAATGCGACCTTTCTTTGGGTCTTGGGCATTTTAGAACAAGTGTAGCTCAAGGTATTGAAATTATTGAAGGATTAAGAGGTCATACTTCAGGATTATGTGTACCCACGTTTGTTGTTGATGCTCCAGGAGGCGGTGGAAAAATACCTGTTATGCCAGGTTATACAATATCTCAAGGAAATACTCGTGTTGTATTGAGGAATTTTGAAGGAGTCATAACAACTTATGAAGAACCAAATGACTATGTCCCAAATTGTCATTGTGAAGATTGTGAAAAGCAAATTGGAGTCAGTGCATTATTGAGTGGTGAAAAAGTTACTATTGAACCTGCCGATCTAAAAAGGAAACTGAGAAGGAAAAAATTAACTAAGTAGATACTCATATTAAATATCCTTATATTATTCCTTATCCTTAATATTATTTGAAATAACCAACTTTGTCTAAAATCAAACTATATAAGGATTTAAATTTGTTTAACTCATAACCTAAAGAATTAACTCGTGCTAAAGAACTCATTAAAAAGAATAAATATGAGGATGCTTTCCAAGTGCTACGAAATCGATCAAAGTTGACAACTCAAGTTACTGAAGAGGATTTTACAATTCAAAAAGAACAGAAAATTTGCCTTGTCTGTAGAGGGGAAATAAAAGGTTACATGTATGCATGTGAATGTAATGCTAATTACTGTGAAAGTTGTGTCCAGGCATTGACTAATTTAGAAAACGTTTGTTGGGCATGTAATGCTCCGATGGATAAATCAAAACCTGTGAAACCTTATAGGAAAGATGAGGAGGGAATTGATTTGAGAATATCGGGAAAAGATAAGAAAGAGGTAAAAAAATAAAACTATTTTACCCAATTTTATAATTAATAATACCATAATTGTTCATGATTATAATGGTTTAATTAATGATATAGCTTTTACTAGATTAATTGATCTTTTAAAATATCTTAAAGAATTTATGGGGGGTGTTAAAGAATGGTTAAAAAAAAACTACTAGAGCAAATTCGTATTGATTTCTCAGTTATAATTCAAAAAAAAGAAATTTTAGGAATTTTATTATATGGCTCTTACCTAATGGATAAAGAGACTAGTAGAAGTGATATTGATATTTGTATAATAGCCCCTAACGAAGATATTCATCAATTGATTTCTTTTATATTACAAAATGTTAATGTTACCACAAAAAAATATGATGTACGTGTTTTTCAAGAATTACCTTTGTATATTAAAATTCAAGTAATTGAAAACGGCGAATTACTCTATTCGGCAAATGAATTAGATTTATACGAATATTTTTACATATACCGTAAATTATGGAATGATCAAAAGCATAGACAAGAAATATCAAGAGAAGAGTTAATATCTTTTTTAGATTAGGTTTCTAGCTATTAATTTGAAGAATAATTATACAAACACTAAAGAATGACTGAGTATAGCATTTAAAAATATAGATCGAAAAGATTTAATTACTTAGACCCTTACTTTTGAAACATGGATACTGAAAACTCTAGTTTTTATAATTTTGTTATAATTGGTGCTGGACCTGCTGGATTAACAGCGGGAATTTCAGCCGCTAGACTTGGTTTCACATCAATAATTTTAGAAAAGGGAAGACTTGCTGGGCCAAAACCACGCGGTGAAGGAATGGCTCATATGCCCATCGTTGATGCGATATTGGGAGAAGGATTTTTACCTTCTATAGGTTTTAAATCGAACGGTGGGAGAGTATGGCACTCACCTAATGATTTAAAGATTACTACTACATACAGTGGACATGATCATTATTTCTTTGAATGGAGAAAATTTATTGATCGATTCACTGAAGTTGCGAAAGATTTAGGAGTAAAAATGTTGTTTAACTCCACTGTTATTGAACCAATTGAGAAGCATGGAATAACGATCGGCGTGAAGTATAAAAGTACTGATGGTCAAATTCAAGAAGTATTAGGTAATGTGGTACTAGATTGTAGCGGGTTTGAAGGAGTTATTGGTAAAGCATATGGAATAGATTATACAAAAATGAATTGCCCGATAATAAAATGCCTTATTAGTAACGCAAATTTTAATATTAGAGAAAATCCTGACTTAGAATTTTTTTTATTAGGAAACGGAGATCTAAGTTACGCAAGCGAGTTTCCTCCTTGTGTGGCATACTTCTTTCCTCTAGAAAATAGAAGGGCTGAAGTAGGGTTAATGTTAAGAATGTCTCAAGTTCCCAATATGAAAACTGTGATGATACCCGATAATGAGGAGATCTTAAGAGTTTGGAATGAAATAAAAGAAAATTATCCGGGATTTAGTGTTTTTTTAAAAAATTGTAATATAGATTATGAAGAAATTACTTCTTTACCTAATGCAAAAATAGCTGAAAAGTTCGTTCCTAATCCTGGTGTACTAATATTGGGAGATAGCGCTGGATTTATAAATCCATTTGGTTCTTCCGGACTCTATTATTCTATGGAAATGGCGAAATTTTGGGTTGGTATGATCACTCAAGATTTAGAAGACTTTGTTAAATCTAAAAAACTTGGAATAGAGATCAATGAAAACTTATGGACTTTCAATAAAATTGAGAACTACACGATAAAATTTGAAGAACAACAAATATATAAAGAAGTAAAACATATGTACAACCTAATTGGCGCTTTTGAATATAAAATATTTAACCGTTTACGCACATCCGATAAAATTAATAAGAAATGGGATTATATTGCTTCCCTTTTAAATCAAGCTTAATCTCATTACCTAAAAATTCTTTTTGGAATTGAAATTGATTGAAAAAATAGATTAAGTCTAATTTTAAACAATATCTAAAATTTATATAATTAAGATTTATTTCACTTACTATCAGAATCACATCAGTTTTTAGCGAGAAAATGGACTTCATGACTAATTTTTTGAATGAAATCAAGAAGTGTAAAATTATTTCAATTATTGGTCTCGCGAAAAATGTCAGTAAAACCACTACACTAAATTATATAATAAAGAATTTAGAAGGTTATAAACTCGGTCTAACATCTATAGGAAGAGATGGAGAGAAATATGATGTAATTACACAGCTACCGAAACCTAGAATATTTATTAAAAAGGGTACAATTGTAGCAACGGCGAAACAGAGTTTTGAAGTTAGTGAAGTCCAAATGGAAATTTTAAAAAAAACAGAATTTAACACTCCATTAGGAGAAATTTTAATATTAAGGGCATTGAATGATGGTCTTATTGAACTAGCGGGACCATCAATAAACAAATATTTACACGAAATTTGTGTAGATTTAAAAAATTTAGGATGTGATTTGATTCTTATCGATGGTGCCTTTGATAGGAGATCCTATGCAACCCCTATCATATCTGATGCAACAATCCTTTCTACAGGAGCATCTGTATCAGAAGATATGCAAGATGTCATTAATTTGACAGTTCATACAATAAAATTATTAAATTTAGAAAGTGAAAAGGAAAAAGAAATAAGAGAGATTGCATATGAAATACTAAAAAAATCAAATGTGGGAATCATAGATAACAAAAATTCCATTAAATTACTTAATATATTAACTTCTTTAGATTCAGCTAAAGATATTTCAAATGCCCTTGATGAAAATTCGAAATATATAGTAATAAAAGGAGCACTCACCGATAAATTATTAGAAGACTTAATGAGTCTTACGGACAAATATAAAAAAATAACAATTTTAGTGGAAGATCCCACCAAACTTTTTTTGAGTAGAAAAATAAAAGAGAAATTCCAAAAAAAAGGTGGAATCCTGAAAGTTTTAAAACCTATAAAAATAATTGCTGTTACTATAAACCCAACTTCTCCATTGGGTTATAATTTTGAAAAAAACACGTTCTTAAATTTAATGAAAAAAAATCTTGATGTTCCTGTATTTGATCTTGGAAAGGATAATTAATTTAGAATAAAAGTTTGAAAATTAATGTAGAATTTTAAAAATGTGAAAAATTTGACCGAAAATAGAAATCAACAAGAAAGTAAATTGAATTTAAATTTCTCTATAGTGCGTAAAGCTAGAGAAGCGGCTAAAAAAATCGCATTTAAGACCCAAAAATTTATTGATAATCATACTACTACAACAATAGAAAGAACAGTTTGTAGATTACTAGGGATAGATGGTGTAGATGAGTTTGATGTACCACTCCCTAATATTGTAGTAGATAATATTAAAAAAGGGAATCGTCTTGGTATTGGGGCTGCTATTCATATTGGTAATGCTATTCTGCACACGAATTTATCACCTCAAAAAATTGCAGAAATGATTGCGGAGGGTGAATTAAATTTAACACAATTGCCATTAAAGGATCTTTCTGAAATAAAAGCAACTATAAATCTCATTGCTCAAGAAACACTATTAAATATAACTCAAAATAGGAAAAAAAGAGAGGAATTACTTCAAAAATATGGTGACAAAGATGGACCATTGATATATGTTATTGTTGCTACAGGAAATATTTATGAAGATATTATTCAAGCTCAAGCAGCAGCAAGGCAGGGAGCGGATGTAATTGCGGTGATTCGATCTACAGTTCAAAGTCTTCTCGATTATGTACCTTATGGTGCAACCACTGAAGGATTTGGTGGAACTTATGCAACTCAAGAAAATTTTAGATTAATGAGAAAAGCATTAGATGAAGTGGGTGAAGAATTAGGGAGATATGTAAGACTTACTAATTATTGTTCTGGTTTATGTATGCCAGAGATTGCGGCAATGGGTGCATTTGAGAGGCTTGATATGATGCTCAACGATGCCCTTTATGGAATTTTATTCCGGGACATCAACATGAAAAGAACTATTATTGATCAATACTTTTCAAGAATGATAAATGCATATGCGGGAGTAATTATTAATACTGGAGAAGATAATTATTTAACTACAGCAGATGCTTATGAGGCTGCACACACGGTTCTTGCCTCAGAATTTATTAATGAACAATTTGCCTTACTGGCAGGATTAAAGGAGGAACAAATGGGATTAGGTCATGCTTTTGAAATGAATCCTGATTTAGAGAATGGTTTTTTATATGAGCTTGCTCAAGCTCAAATGGCACGAGAGATCTTTCCAAAAGCTCCTTTAAAATATATGCCTCCAACTAAATTTATGACAGGAAATATATTCAAGGGTCATATTCAAGATGCTTTATTTAATATGATAACTATTATGACAAATCAAAGAATTCACCTCCTCGGTATGTTAACAGAAGCAATACACACACCTTTTATGTCCGATAGAGCTTTATCGATCGAAAATGCACGCTATATATTTAACAATATGAAATCTATTAGCGAAGAAATAGTATTTAAAAAAGGGGGATTAATGGAAAGACGAGTCGATGAAATACTTAATAAATCATATAATTTATTGAAGGAAATCGAAAAAGAAGGGTTATTCAAAACGATTGAAAAAGGAATCTTTGCTAATATTAAAAGACCAATAGATGGAGGCAAAGGTTTAGATGGTGTATTTAAGAAAGGAAATAATTATTTTAATCCCTTTATTGATCTTATGACTAGAGAATTAACAAAAGGAGGGAACTAGAATGGGAGGAGGACAATATTCAACTGAAAAAGAAGCTTTTGATAAAAATCTTGATTTAACAAGAATCAAACCTTATGGAGATACAATGAATGATGGAAAGGTACAAGTAAGTTTTACATTTCCAGTTGAAGACGGTGATAAGGCAATTGAGGCAGCTAAGGAACTCACAGAAAAAATGGGTTTAAAAGATCCGGAAGTAGTATATCATTCAGCATT
This sequence comes from Promethearchaeia archaeon, assembly GCA_029856155.1. Taxonomy (GTDB): domain Archaea; phylum Asgardarchaeota; class Lokiarchaeia; order Sigyniarchaeales; family SOKP01; genus Loki-b32. The sequence goes on along the minus strand of JAHQWL010000092.1, from coordinate 72,623 downwards.
AGACAAAAAATTCACTTTTTTTGTAGTTTATGGAAAATCAATTCATACTATCGATTATACTAAAATTCAAGTAGAAAATATAGAAGTAGATATTATGTCTAAAGAAGAAATAAATACTTATATAAGAGAAAAGATAGGACGTAAACTGGTAATTCTTGGAGCATCTACTGGAACAGATGCTCATACTGTTGGAATTGATGCAATTATTAATATGAAAGGTTTCGCAGGTCATTATGGTCTTGAACAATATGAAATGATTGAAGCTTTCAACTTAGGGAGTCAAGTAACAAATGATGAATTTATTAAAAAAGCAATAGAGCTAAAGGCTGATGTTTTACTTGTGTCACAGACAGTCACTCAAAAGGATATACATGTAAAGAATTTAACTCAATTAGTTGATCTCTTGGAAGCAGAGGGTATAAGAGATAAAATTATTTTAATTTGCGGGGGAGCTAGAATAAATAATGAGTTAGCAAAGGAATTAGGTTATGATGCTGGATTTGGGCCAGGAACCTATGCTGAAATAGTCGCGTCTTTTTTTATTAAAGAACATGTAAGAAGAAAGGGATACAATTAAAAATTTCATTTTTTATAATCCCATTTTCTTCCCAAATAAAAGAAAAGAACATTTAAACTTTTAATGAATCTGTTCATATTATTAAATAGTATATAAGATAAAGAAAGAAATGTAAAAAATATGCCAACTACACAAGAATTTATTGAGATGGATAATAAATATTGCGCTCATAATTATCACCCAATTCCAGTAGTAATATCGCGAGCAGAAGGAGTGTGGGTTTATGATCCAGAAGGTAAGAAGTATTTAGATTGTTTATCAGCATATTCAAGCCAGAATGCAGGACATTGTCATCCCGAAATCGTTGCAACGCTAAAAGAACAAGCAAGTATTGTAACCTTAACTTCTCGTGCTTTTCATAATGATATGATGGGACCTTTCCTAAAAATGTTAGCTGAAGTTGTTGGACCACATATTAATGACCCAACGAACTCCGGGATAATGTCTCTTCCTATGAACACCGGCACTGAAGCAGTTTCCACAGGATTAAAAGTAGCACGTGCTTGGGGTTATATTAAGAAAAAGATTCCAAAAAATGAAGCAAAAATAATAGTCTGTAGAGATAATTTTCACGGAAGGACCATCACTATTGTAGGTTTTAGTTCCGATATTGCAGCAGCACGTTATTATGGTAATTTTGGGCCTTATACGCCTGGTTTTATAACTATACCCTATGGAGATGCTGAAGAGTTAGAAAATGCAATATTAGAAACTGGTCCTGAAAAAGTAGCTGCTTTTTTAGTTGAACCAATACAAGGAGAAGCTGGAGTAAATGTTCCTCCAGAAGGATTTTTGAAAAAGGTCAGAAAAATCTGTTCAAAATATAATGTTTTATTGATTCTAGATGAAATTCAAACAGGATTTGGCAGAACTGGAGAGTTTTTTGCTTGTGATCACGAAGATGTGAAACCAGATATGCTGTTATTAGGTAAAGCTCTTGGAGGTGGTATATATCCTGTTTCTGCGTGTGTAAGCACACAAGAGATCATTGGTCCAGATGTAATAACACCTGGAACCCATGGAAGTACTTTCGGTGGGAATCCTTTAGCAGCAGCTATCGCAATGAAATCAATAGATATTCACTTACGTGAAAATCTTGCTGAGCGAGCTAAAGAGATGGGTGCTTATTTTATAAAGAGATTAAAGGAAATTGCTGAGAAAAGAACCAAGATTCCAATTAAGGAAATTAGAGGAAAGGGTTTATTGATCGCTGTTGAATTTGCAGAAGATGCCAGACAGATTGTCGAGGAATTAAAGGACAATGGAATTTTAGCAAAGGATACTCACTCTACAACGATTCGATTTGCTCCTCCGTTGGTAATAACAAGAGAAGAAATTGATTGGGCCATTGAAATTATTGAAAAAGTATTTGTGAAACAATAAAACTAATTATCTAAAATTATTTGAGTACCAGCTTTCCCTTCTAAGGCATCATTTATTTTTTCAATTGAAGTAATTATAGCTTTTTCTCCTCCTGCTTCCAAAAAATTTATAACTGCTTGAATTTTAGGCCCCATACTTCCAGCAGGAAATTGTCCTTCTTTCAAATATTTTTTTGCATCAGATACAGAAAGTTTTTCTAAATCTTCTTGATCTGGTTTCCCATAATTTATAGCAACTTTCTCAACATCAGTAGCAATAAGAAGAATATTTGCCTTGACTTGTTCAGCTAATTTAGAGCTAGCAAGATCTTTATCTATCACCGCTTCAACCCCGTATAATCTTTTTTCTTCTTTTATAACTGGAATACCTCCTCCACCACAAGCAATAACAATCCAGCTTCCTAATTCCATTAATTTCTTTATTTCACGCCATTGATAAATTTTTTTTGGTTTAGGAGATGGAACAACTTGACGCCATCCTTTAGCTGTCTTAACTTGACCTTGTTTTGTACGGACTGGATATGCAGGTCCAATTGGTTTTGTAGGATTTTTAAAAGCAGGATCTTCAGGATCAACCTTGACATAAGTAAGAACTGTTAAGAAAAGTTTTTCCTCATCTAAACCTATTTTCATAAGCTCTTCATCTAAAGTACTTTCAATCATGAATCCGATCTGACCTTGAGTTTCTGCTACTAATATCTGTAAAGGTCTTTTTGATACAAATTCTGTAGCTTCTTGTTGTAGTAGCAGATTTCCTACTTGAGGGCCATTACCATGTGTTATAATAATATTATAGTTTCTTGCTAATTCCGCAATTTGACTTATTGGAATTTTAAGATTCCTAAACTGTTCTTCTGTAGTGCCTTCTTCTCCAAATTTTATTAAAGCGTTCCCACCAAGAGCTACGATTAACGTTTTCAAAGAAAAACCTCTGATATTACATTAATTAAAACCAAAAGAAAAAATAATAATATCTAACTTAGTATTTAAAATTTATCTGGCAGAATTTTGGTTAACTATCTTAAAGCATATTAAATTAAGGAATAATCAATGAATATAAAGTTAAGTAGAGTATACTAACTCCAATGTGCACTAAAGTCATCATAGAACCATATTTTAATAACGAATCATAGTTGAAATCTGACACATCATTTTTTTCTGCGAGATTTAAAGTTATTAAATCGCATGCCGCTCCTTGTGGTAAAAAGTTCGAGCCAATATTTATCCCTAGGAGAATTGCTATAATAATAAGGTTAGGAACTTGCCCAATACCATATATATTATGCATTAATGTGATAAATACGAGAGCTGTTGGAATTTGGGCTAAAAAACCTGATAACACACTTATCATCAACAAAATGGTTATAGCTGCAATAAGAGCATTATCCGAGATGAAATTTCCTACTAAATTGCCAATAATTATGAAAGTTCCATTTATTTGCATTGTAGCCATAAGGAGGAATATTCCGATAAAAAATGTAATCACCTTTAGATCAGTTTTTTGAAGAACATCTGTGAATTTTTTTCGATTTAAAAGGCACATTATTACCGCACCAACGACAGCGACTATATAAGCTGCAGGGATAATAATGAATCCAATAATGACACCAACAAAATATATCGAATTGAAGACAAATTTCTTTTTATTAACAATAACTATGTTAGGATCCATGACCTCAAGAAGAGTTTTCCTATATTCTTTAGGAGGAGGTTCTTGCTTTCTAAGCATGGTAAAATCTACAAGGAAAAGGGTATAAATTAGGGTTGGAATAACTACAAGAGTAAAATTTGATATAAAGTAAGTAAAATTAAGTGAAAAAGCATTTGCTATAAGAATGTTCTCAGCTGAACTAAAAGGAGTGTAAATTGATCCAATATTTATCGTAAAACTAAGACCAAAAAGATATGGTGCGGGGTTTATTTTCATGATTTTACATGCTCTTATAACAATAGGTACAAAAATAATTCCTACTGTAATATCAGAAATAAATGCTGATGTCATACTTGCTATAAAACAGATCAAATAGAAGAATTTTCTATGATCAGCTTTCGTCCAATGAAGGGTTTTTAAGATAATCCATCGAAATATTCTATGTTCTTCCAGAATAACAATTATTATTTGCATACAAATAATAAAAAATAACGGCTCAAATTCGACATAGGTCATAAATTCTGAAAACCCAACACCAAAGGCAATCCCGGCAACGACACATGCAATAACTGCTGCCAGTAATGTAAAAGAAATATAGTCAATTCGTTCATTTGTAAAAATTACCATTATGGTTATAAATAGAAACGCTGAAAGTATAATTGATGCAATCTCATACATTTTACTCAGATCCTCAATTATGTTAAATAGATATAACTAATTAAAGTATCTTTAACTACCATTTCAGTTTTGAAATTAAAATGTTATAATTTAAACATTAAATAGATAAAAATTTGTTCTAAAAAAAAATTAATCCTAAATAGTAATAATATGTTAATTTAATATTTATCCCGTAAAAAGAGCATAATTGCTTTTTGGATATGTAATCTATTTTCTGCTTGATCAAAAACAATCGATTGAGGACCATCAATTACCTCTGTGGTTTGTTCATATTCTCTCATTGCTGGTAGACAATTCATAAAAACCGCGTCTGATTTTGCCTCTTTCATAATTGATGCTGTAACTTGAAAAGGCATAAAAGCTTTTTTCCGTTCTACTTCTTGTTCTTGTGGTATTCCATAGCTCATCCAGCTATCAGTATATAACACGTCAGAATCTCGAGCAGCTTCAAGAGCATTATGGACTAATTCTATTTTAGCACCAGTACCTCTAGACAAATCTGAAATCTCCTCTAAGACTATTTGTTCAGGTGAATATTCGGGAGCATTAGGGCAAGCAACATCCATTCTCCACCCAAATATAGCACAAATTCGCATTAAATCATAAGTTACATTATTATGAGCATCCCCAAAGTATGAGAGTTTCATTTTCTCTAAGCTTTTCTTTTTCTCTTTAATAGTTTGAAAATCTCCTAAAATTTGGCATGGGTGTGCGAAATCATCCAGCATATTTATCACTGGAACATCGGCATATTTAGCAAGATCCCAGATATCTTGGCGTTTAAAAACACGAGCTGCGATAATATTTACAAATCTCGATGCAACTTTTGCCGTGTCAGAAATGTTTTCCTTTTTGCCTAAGGGAGAGTCTTTTATCGAATAAAATATAGCATGTCCACCTAACTGTTGCATTCCAGTTTCGAAAGAAATACGTGTCCTTAAAGAAGGTTTCTCAAATAGCATTAATAATGTCTCTCCTTCTAATCTAGAATAAAATTTCTTAGGATTGTTCTTTATTTCGATTGCTTTATTAATAACTCTCTCGCACTCTTCCTTTGAAAAATCTGAGACTTTTAATAAATGTCGAACCATTCTAATTACTTTAGAAATTTAGATGATAATTAAATAGTAAAAAGAAAGGTTAGATATAAATCAGATGAGGTTGTTTTTTAAAAATTGTTATTTCAATTCTTCTTCTATACCAAAATCGCGATTATAAGAAAGAGTTTCTAAGATCTCTTTATCCTTAGAGTTTGTTTTTTCTGTCAAAACACGGCTAATAAGTTCTCCTAATCCCGGTCCTAGCATGAAGCCTTGACCACACATTCCAACAGAATTAAAATATCCTTCAATTTCATTTACCTTTCCCACAATAGGATTTCCATCAGGAGTCATAGGATATAAACCACGCCATGTTCGTCTTATCTTTATATTTTTTAAACGAGGCAGAATTTGTATCATTCTCTTTGAAATTTGAGGCAAAAAAGAGCTTGTTTCTCTACGATCTGTTCCTAAAATATTCGGATCTGGAGTTAAGCAAAAAATAATTTTGCCTTCTTTGTTTTGGTAGAAATAATAATTCTTAGAATCTCCAAATTTAGGATCAGAACAAGGTCTAATATCCACTATCATTGGTGTAAAAATTTTTTTTACTGGTTCCGTTATTCCCGCTTCATGTGATTCTGGTTCCACTGGTGTATATATTCCAATTATTTTACCAATTTCTTTAGCATGAGCTCCTGTTGCATTAATAATTGATTGGGTTTTATATTGGTCTTTAGTCGTTTTGATACCAATAACCTTATTGTTTTGGGTTAAAATATCTATAACTTTTTCATTAAAATGATAAGAAGCACCTAAAGCTTTTGATCGTCGGAAAAAAGCATGTAATGACAATAAAGGAGAAGCATTACCATCTTCAGGGCTATAAGTTCCTCCTAATAAATTATCATCATTAATCCCTGGTATTAATTCTTTAATTTTCTCAGCATCAACGTAATTGATATTTAAGCTGTAGCTTTTCTGAAGATTTACAGTATCCTTTAACAAATTTTCGTGTTCTTTTGTATATGCTAAGAATGTATATCCCCCCTGAGTCCACCAAATATCGTCTCCATATTTTTCTTCCCAAGAAGAAAAAATCTCAATTGATCTTTGACATAACCAAATTTTTCCTTTATGAGTGTGAGTAGCTCTGATACCACCAATAGCATGTTTATTATCTGCTTGTGCTACTGACGGTAAGGAGTCAATTACTAACGTTCTGAGGTCATCATTTGCTGTAGCTAAAGCTGTAGGAACTCCAACACTACCGGCTCCAATAATAACTACATCATATTCGACCATCTACAGCTCCTCCTTTTTATTTTTAGTATTAGCAAATACTCCCATTGGAACTTCTATAAATAAGGGGCGTTTTGTACCTGGTGTAATTTTATCTATTGATATACCTTCCTCTCGGAATATTCTTTCTATTAAAGGAGTACAGGTTTTACCTCCACAAGCTCCCATTCCTACTTTAGTTAATGCCTTTAATTCATTGAAATCTTTAACACCAGAACGTATCCATTTTCGAATTTCGCCTATTGACACACGTTCACATCTACAAACTATTGTATCATCATCCGTTAATGCTTTTTGGTATAAATCAATTGGTTCATTGAATTTTGATTTATAAAGTTTAATTCCTACAGCTTTTTGTGCAATATTTGAAGGTAATTTAACGCTTATGAGTTGAGTTTTAGGAAATTCTTTTAATATTCGAGATCTATTAATTTCAAAAATTCCCAATTCTTTCTCATTACTAACCACGATAATTTTTTGTCCCTTTACTAACTTCTCATTACTAAGTTCAAATGGGAAGGTAACTAATGGATTATTCTTATCTTTTCGATAATCTATTAATACAACTGCTAATCCAGGACAGACAGCTACACATTTTCCACATCCGATACATTCTTTTTCACCCTTAAAATATGGCAATTGGGTAATCAAATTATCAAAAGTTACAATCTGCTCTTGATCACATACAGTAGTACATGGATTACAAGGAATTTCTTGGTTACAATAAAAAACAGGATAAACTCCTTCTTCTCTAAATTTAATTTCTGTTTCAATAGGTTGTGGTGGTTTTGCTTTCATAATTTCAGCAAATTCTTCTAACTCGCTTACATTTTCTGAGATATCGACTCCAATTTCATTAAGAATCTTTAAAGCTTCAATTCTGCCAGTAAATATCGCAGCTGAAGCTTCTGCGATTTCTTGGGCATCACCTGCTACCCAAACTCTAAATCCAAATTCCCTTGCCTTTTGATAAAATTCGTCAACAGGATTTAATCCTACAGCAATTAAAATAGTATCACAAGAAAAAGATTTTTCCGTTCCAGATATAACATTAAAATCTTTATCAATTTGTGCTATTGTTATAGACTCAACATCTTCATTACCATTAGCTGAAATAATAGTATGACTTGTATAGATTGGAACACCTAACCTTCTAAGTTTATCCTCATGAACTTTATATCCACCACAATGAGGTAAAGCTTCAATTAAGCCAACTACTTCTATACCTGCTTGAATTGCATGATATCCTGCAATCAAGCCAACATTACCTCCACCAACAATAAAAATTTTATCTGCAGCTTTTATTAAATCACGATTAACTATAGTTTGAAAAGCTCCAGCTCCATAAACTCCTGGTAATGTATTTCCTGGGAAAACTAACATTTTCTCTCTAGCACCAGTAGCAATTAGTAAATACTTAGGTTTTATCAATGCATATTCTTCATTATTTTTCAAAATACCAACTAATCCATCGCTAAAAACTGCTAGACAAACACTATTTAACCAAACTTGAACATTCGATATAGTTTTAACAGAATTTCCTAAAATTTTAGCAATATCAATACCACGTTTACCAGCATATACATCTTCTTGAGAACCAAAAAATTTGTGAGTCTGAAGGACTAATTTACCTCCAAGTTCAGCTTTATCATCAATTAAAATAACGTTAACATTATTTTCTCCCAGAATTTTCGTAGCGGATAGTCCCGCTGGACCCGCACCAATTACAAGTACTTCACAATCAACAATATCAGAATCTCCTATAGTTATCGGATTATCTTCAGGAGGTAATTCTGGTAATCCATTACAACTTTCTATTATCATACCTTCTTTAAGAGGAGTCATACATGCTTTTACTGGAATACCATCCACGATTACATTACATTGAGCACATTGCCCATTTGCGCAAAAAATACCTTGTGGGCTATTATCTTTAACATGATGGCCAAAGATTTTTATTTTATTTAGAAAAAGTGCTGAAGATATAACCATTCCTTCAAAACCAATTAACTTTTTCTCATCAAAACTAAAAGCAATCTTTTTTCTATCTGGTATATCTAAAATAGGGTGTTTAGTTATATCTTCCATATGGAATCTAATTATAAATTATTAAGAATAAGAATATTCATTGATGAGGTTTTATGAATTTTATGACATCTTCATAATCAATTCCTAACTCTTTAACTTTTTCGATTGTAGGACAACCATTTTGATTCCATCCGCGTTCTTTATAAACTGCATCTTGAAGTTTTGAATATTGCTCCTCGCGATGTTTTCTTAGAATTTTTATCTTATCATCTGTATTTTTGCCAGATATTTCAAATCCTAACTCTTTAAGTTGAGTATCATATCTTTCCTGACGACTCTCATATTCTAATGGCGTTACTGGTCCCATTGCTCTATATGGGAAATTTGAATCCCCTTCTCGTAACCCTTGACCTAGCCGTATATTAAAAATTCTTTGGAAATTGTATACTCTTTCAGACATTGTTATGAGATCATCTGGTGTTGAATTTCTCCCAGTAACAGCTGAAAAATATTTAGCATACCATTCAACATGATAAGGTATCCTTGCTTGTAGGAGTTCTCCTGTTTTAGGATCTTTCACTGTAAGCTCCTTATTTTGAGGTCCTATCGCATCGTTCCAAGGAAGTTTGCAAAGACCATTTAAACCAAACCAAGTACGCCAATAAGGGAACCATCGAAGTGCCTTGGCTTTATCCTCAAAAGTTGGAATTGTATTTCTTACCATATCTTCAAAAATTAACCAAGCTTCGTCATGTTGTGGTCCTTTGAGTGCTAAGCCATATCCTCCTTGTTGAGCGAGAGATTCCTTTGTTATATATTCTGAAAATTCTAATCCTTTATGTTCCATTCCAATATCGTGTAGAAATTGAGGATCACCACCATAGTTTTCGGCAAAATATTTTTTCATTTCTCTTATTCCCTTACCAATAATAACTCCAAATCCTTCTCCTAAAGCCATTTGGTGTAATAATTCTACTGCAGCCTTTGCATTTCCAAAATTAAGCTCAAGTCCTCCCGTTATTTCTTTATTTAATATCCCTTTCTCATAACATTCCATTACAAAACCAATTCCCGTTCCTACTGAAATTGTGTCTAATCCATATGTATCACAGTAGAAGTTTACTTCAAGTACCCAATTTACATCCCAAACACCCCAATTGGAACCACATCCTGCGATAGTTTCATATTCAGGGCCATCAACTATTACCTCTTGACCTTTAAATGGACCAGTCATGACTTTATGTCCAAGAGTATAGTGTGAGCAAGACATTGTACAGCCAATCCAACAGCCGTCTGTTCCTTCTTTAACATGATAAACCTTACGCATCTCTTCACGATTATAAGGTATGTTTTTATCCTTGATCTCTTTATGAGAACCATACCTGAAATTTTCCGTTGGAAGAAGATCAACCACATTCATAATCTCCGGTAAATAACCAGTCCCAACTCGCCTCATTTCATTCTGTGAAGAATCAATTTCTACAATTTCTTTACTATGGATTCTGCCTAATTCTCGAGCTGCCTCTAAATCTGCTGGATTATTTGATTTTATTGTCACTCTAGGAGAACGACAAACTAGTGCCTTTATATTTTTATTAGCAAATACAGTTCCTATTCCCCCCCTCCCAGCTTGCTTGACAGAAGCATGTTTACGTGTTGTTGTATACCAAGAAAAATTTAACATCCCCCATTTTGAATGTCTAGCTGCTGGACCACTGCTAACAACTGAGATTTGTCTTTTTTCAGCATCATCTTTAGCATATTTTTCTGTTAATTGTTGAGTGAGTTCATGGGAATATTCTGAAAATTCATCCGAATATTCTACTTTTTTTATATGGATTGAACCTTCTACTCCATCAATAATTATTATCACATGGTGTTCAGCTTTTCCTTGAATCTCAATAGCATCAAATCCAGAAAATTTAAGATATGGTCCAAAGTAACCACCTACATTGCTATCCACAATTATACCTGTTAAAGGAGAAATTGAAGTCACCAATGATTTACCTGATCCTGGATAGAAGATACTCCCTCCTAATGGTCCAGAGGAAATACATATTTCATTTTCAGGATCGTCCCACTTAATTACTTTATCTTTCGGAAGTGAATTCCACATAAGCCATAAATCAAAACCTTTCCCCCCAATAAATTTTTCTTTCATTTCATCAGAAACTGGTTTAATAGCAATCTCATTTTTAGAAAGATTGATATATAAGGTCCGATTTGCATAGCCTTTTTGGACATCCTGGATTTCATATTTCTTTTCTGCTAAAATCATAGATTTTCAATCCATTAAGTTCTAATTATTAAATCAAAAACACTATTTTAAACTATGGATGATTTAATGAGACTTTTGAATTAAATATTATTTAAATGAATTTAAAAAAGAAATATAAAAAAGTGTTTTAAGACAATTTACTCCAATTAAGGTTGTTTTATATCTTACTGGCTAAATCTTTAGCCCATTTACGAATCTCATCCCAATTTCTTGAATCGTAAACTCCTGGCTCTGTTTCTTTAAACCCTGCCGGAGCGAAATTCTCTTTTTCTGGATCTAAGAATTTTCTGTAAATTTTACCCATCTGGTTATAATTCCAGATACCTCCAAACATGGTCATCGAGATTGGATTCAAATCATATTTAGAAGCTTTTTCTTCAAGATATTTTTTAGTAATTCTACTTATTTCATCATATTCTCCTTTATATTCCATGAGTGCTCGCCCTCCTGAAGACACGAAGATTGCCACTTTCTTTTTCTTAAGTTCACTGCTAAACTTGTTTAAAAAGGCTTTAGCTTTACTCGTCCACATGTCCATTTTCATTCCACTTCCAATAATAACAAGATCATATTCCTTGACATCTTTGACCTTCTCTTCTTTGAGATTTACAACTTTTACCTCAAATCCTTCATCATCCCGAAGAACTTTACCAATCTCTTCTGCGGTACCAGTTGTCGCTCCGTAACGAGTACCATAAACAATTAATATTTTGCTTTTTTCCAATTTTTATCACCATTTTTCTTTATTTTTTTTATTAGCTATCCCTTGCAATAACAAGTCAATTGAGTGTTTAAGATATCCCTCTGCAGTGGCACCACTCATCTCTAAGAGTAATTGATTTACAGGAGATAAGTATACCATATCCTCAATGGCAGACCCTAAAAACATTACAGTCTGTATTGGATCTAAGTCTTTTCTCATTGTACCATCCTGGATTCCTAACTTGATAGTTTCAGTTATTATATCAAGTAATTCTTTTTTTAATCCAGCATATTCTTCTGCATTTTCAATTTCTGGGATTCCGTCTTCACATTTTTGAAGCATATTCATAAATCGTGGTACTCTGACTGAAAGATTAAGGCGATAATAATCTGAATATTTTTGTATATATTCAGAGAAATTATGAATTATGCTTATTATTTTTCCCAATCCGGTTGCCTCTTTTTGTACAGCATTTTTAAATTTATCTCTAAGGATAACCTCGCCTTTAATTACTACAGCAAAATATAATGAAGCTTTATTTTTAAAATGATAATAAAGTGCCGTCTTAGAAAGCTCTAAATCACTAGCAATATCATCCATGGAAACTTCATCATAACTTTTTTCGAAAAATCTATTTTCAGCAGCTTTCAAAATTTCATTGCGACGTTGTAAAGTTTCGCGCTCTCTTCTAGATAATTTTGAAATTTTAGTTCACCACTTATTTTTATCTTTCTGGTTGCGTTATTACAAGTTTTTTTTTGTTACCAATAGTAAGGTGTCTACTTTGGTTATCCAAAGCTGGAGAGAGATTTGACTTTTGATTAACCATATCTTTTACTTGAGCATATGGATGCGGATATCTTCCTTTCTCTTCAGTGAAGGATTTCATGTAAAACTTTGAGTAAATTTGAATTGCTTGTGTAGGACAAAAATTCAGGCATGCATAACAGTAATAACACTCAATATTTCTCTGCCAAATAGGTCTGTCGTTAACTATAGTAATCTTCTGCGAAAGGCACACTTTCTCACAAATTCCACATCCTATGCAATTAGTATTTACATAAAAATACTTTTTAACTTTTGTGGCTATATGGTGCAATGTAAATGGCACAAGTCTTTCTAAAATATAATTAAATGATTTAAAACGTGAAAATGAAATCCCGCTAGTTATGTCGTGAAATATTTCATGATTAGTTATAATCTTTTGAATTATTTCGAGTTTTTCCTGCACTTTCATTTCAATCGCTTTTAACTCCTCATTGGTAGGGATGTTAAAGGATTTTAATTTTGGATCATTCATACCCATATTGATGACAAAGCTTGCGTCTAATTGCTTTCCCTTTTTACGTAGGATTTTGTCAATAGCGGCAAAACCGCGAAAAACAGATCCCCCACGGGTCACAATTGCAAAAAGATACTCAGAAGATTTCAGATCGAGGGATTTTAAGAATCTTTTCACTGGAACCGGAATTGTTACTCCATGACAAGGAAAAACAAAACCAATAGATTTTGCATTAGTTTTAATATCTATTTTTTTCTCATATGATTTTTTATTTAATAACGCTGCAATTGGAATGAGTTTTAAATCCAGAATGTGTTGTCGCAATTCTTCGGCAACGTAAAGTGAATTGCCAGTACCTGAAAAATAATAAATTTCGAAAACCATACTCATAACCTTTCTTTTCTTAGTTTTTTAATCACTTACCCATAGTAGAATACTTACTAATGGTAATATAATTACTATGAGTAAGTTTTTATATATAAATCTTTGGTTTGTGAAAATGGATTTAAGTACCAAAATTTCTTAATGTTATAAAATTGGGAATATATTGAGATTACAACTTTTTTATTAAAAATCGGACTAAATAATTTTAATATTAAAATTTCTTTATTCAATTATTATGCCTGCTTTAGCTCATCTTGGAATAGGATTTGCTACCAAGCGATTTGCTCCTCGAATACCTCTTTGGATTCTATTAATAAGTTCCATGTTTATTGATATATTATCCTTTGTTTTCTTATCTGCAATATGGATTTCGCATGGTCTCTTTATGTCGGTTGTTTGGACAATTATAGCTATGATAATAACAGCATTCATTACAGCATATATAAATTCAAAGAAGGAACAAGATAAAACAAACAAATCAATAAGTTGGAGTATGATTGACTTAAATACCACATTGATTATAGGAATAGTAGTTTTTAGCCATTGGGTTTTAGATCTGATTGGATGGCCAATGAGTGTAATAAATCCTAATGCGACTGGAGTACCACTTCTTTTTGATGATGCAGTAAAAATAGGACTTGGAGTATATCGTACTTGGATTGGAGCCTTATCAATGGATTTAGGAGTTTTTTTCATAGGGCTCGGGATTTATATCCATTATATGAAAAAGGGCTAAAAATAAAAATAAATGATGAAACTTCTTAATTGTAGGATAAAAAAAATAAATTCATCACTTTTTTCTAATATAACAGATTAATCCTCCAAATTGGTCGACGATAGTACCTGCCTCGGATTCTAGCTTAACAATTTTAGTTTTAATCTCAAGATTTCTTGCGATTTGTAGTATCCGTTGCATTTTATTTCTATTTTTTGGATTCTTTTGATATTCTTCAGTTAGAATAATATAATTTGGTTTAGGTAAATTAGGATTTTTTTTAATCAATCTCAGTTCATTTTCGATTTCTCTCCAAGTATAAAGGATTTTAGAGAATTTTTCATTTTTGTTAATAATTTCTTTCAATTCTTCTAAAATTAACAATCCTTCTTGATTTGAAGTTTCATCAACGATATCTCTAAAATATTCTTGAGTTTTTAGGTAATAGACATCCTTTTGAGTCTTCGCTTGATTAGCTATGATTTTAGAAAAAACAACCTGTCTATCTCCTTTTTTTAATAGCCATGAATGATGTTTATTAACGTGATTAAGAAACTCATTTGAATATTCATCTTTCGGTGGGGAGAGTAGTATTACACTTCTGATACCTTCTTTAATTATAGGTCTTAATGTGTTAATGATTTCCTCATGAAAATGATACAAGTGCTTTTTATTTTGACTTTTTCTCTTCCTTCCACGTTTTATCCTGCTGTGAAACTTAATATTTTCACTATATATTTTCCAAAAAACAGCATCATTATCATGGAAACCAATAAGTATGGCTATTTGATGACCACGTTTTACATGCTTTTTTCTTTTTTTGGCCATGATAGAATATAAAAATTAGAAAGATAAAAAGAAATTTAGAGATTTTTCTTAATAAAACTATCAAGCACTTCTTCTATTGTTGGACTTCCAATTGACTCGATATCATATGAAACTTTTACAATTGGTTTGTTAGTTTTAATTAATTTCGTTAGATCTATGGGACTTCCATTTAAAATAATATCTGCTTTTACATTGTTAAGAGTTTTTTCTAAATCTTCTATTTGTTGGTCTGTGTATCCCATGGCAGGCACTATTTGCGTGATTTGAGGAAAATCCTCGTATACTTCTTTCATAGACCCCACTAAGAATTTTCTAGGATCTACTATTTTCGCTTCTGCGTTTTTAGCAGCGACATATGCTGCACCAATTGCCATACCTCCATGAGTTAAGGTAGGACCATCTTCTACGACTACAACCTTCTTTCCCTTCAGTTTTAATGGATCTTCTGCTTTAACTACTGAATTTGTATAAACTTTTACTGCTTTTGGATTTAACTCATTAAGATTTTTTTCCACGATTTTAACATCTTCTGGTTTAGCACTGTTCATCTTGTTTATTACGAAGACATCAGCGTATTTTGCATTAACTTCACCGGGATGATATTTATTTTCATGTCCGGGCCTTAATGGATCAACAACAATAAAAAGCAAATCAGTAATATAGAAAGAAATTTCATTATTTCCCCCATCAAAAATAATTACATCTGCTTCTTTTTCAGCTTCTCTAATTATCTTCTCGTAGTCAACTCCTGAATAAATTACTAATCCCTGCCTAATATAAGGTTCATATTCTTCACGTTCTTCAATAGTGCAATCATATTTATCTAGATCTTCATATTTTTCAAATCTCATGACATTTTGTTGCACCAGATCACCATAAGGCATTGGTTCACGAATTGCTACAACTTTATATCCCTTACTCTGTAAATATCGATATGTAGCTCGAGAAACTTGACTTTTTCCACATCCAGTTCTTACAGCACATATAGCAACCATAGGTTTATTAGCTTTGAGTTGGGTGAATCTTCCAGAAATTAATCGGTAATTAGCACCTGCAGCAAGAGCTCTTGAGGCTTTATGCATTACTTCTTCATGAGATACGTCAGAATAGGCAAATACTACTTCATCTACTTCATATTTTCTTATATAATCTTCAAGTAAATCTTCTGAGACCATCGGAATTCCATTAGGATATAATTTACCAGCCAATACAGCAGGAAATTTCCTTTCCGTTTCGTCCGTGGTACCAACGTTTTGTTCTCCTGCAATAGTAAATGCTATAACATCATATTCTTCATTGTCTCTAAAGACTGTGTTAAAGACGTGAAAGTCCATCCCTAGAGCGCCAATGATAATAACTTTTTTTCTCATACAAAGAGACCTTTAAATAACAATCTTTAATTGTTCATCACAATTAATTTGGGGTTAATTATTAAGATTATTAATTCTATGAAGGGAACGATAACCCACCCTTTATATTCGACTTTTTGGAGGAAATTGATAATTATTAGTCCACAAGAAGAAAAAAAAAAGGGAATGATCAGGAAATGCTAAATCCAAGAGATCATTCATTTTCTTTTAAAATTTTATTGAGAGTTTCTATCGCATTTTCTTTAATCGATTTTGATGTCATTTTTTTTATCATTTTTGCCATCATTTTATAGGCTCCCGAGACTGTAATATCTATTTCAACAAAAACGCCAATACCAGACTCTGTATCTTCAAAACTTATGGTATAAAAAGTTTCACCAGCTGAAGGAACAACTTCGAATTTTGTGGAACGTTCAGTTCTTGGTCCAATCTCATTGGTTGAAATCTCTCTTCCCTGAACTACAGTAGTATGTTGTCCGATTGCATCAAAGAACTTGTTTACTATTTTTTGAAAATCGGCGGGTTTCTCTTTTAAGTCTAATATTAATTCTTTACCTTCAGGTTCTTGTTTTTGTTTTTCTTTACCACTTACCACGACCCTCACGCGACCGATGTTCTGGATTCGTGCATGACGAGTTTGAGGGTCGCCCTGTCTTTGCGAGGTTACACGAATCGCCGGAAAGTAAGTGCTACTCTCGGAGAAAGTATAAGTGGTTTTCACCTCTACATGATTGCTTTTGGTGTTTTTTAGATGCTCGGTGATTGGATAGTCACCAGCGCCCTCGAAATCCCATTCCACACCAACTACCGAACCGGCATCCGGTGGTGTTTCGATAACCGCGGAAAACTTAAGTTTCTTCCCGACCTTGACATCTGCACGCTCACCTCCGTTTACTGTAACAGTGACCACTGGTTGAACTCCCTTACGCTCCGTAGCAGTCGGTGGCACTTCCACTTGGCCATCTACCACTTTATATGTAGTACTTGCAGGGGGTGCTACGCCTTTTTCAACCCATGCACTCACATCGCGCAGTGCCTGTTGTAATACACCACTATAGTTAATAACTCGGGTGGTTATTGCTGGATGGGAGTCTAACGGTGTGATCACCGGTGGTGTATGCATTGCATTGTCAATGAACCAGAGCCGATAGTTATCATCGAATTTTCCTCCCAATGCGACTTTCACCTTCGAGCGATACCAGTCGGCTTGCCAAGGATAGGCAGCCTCGTCCATTAACATTTCTACTACGATCATCTTGCCCTCAAACTTGCCCGTCTGGACCGAACCAGCGCCTTGATACGCATGACGCGGCCCCAGTATCTCGGGTCGTTGCGGATACAACGGTTTACCATCAATGCCCCGGAACTGGTTCCAGACATAATAATCAGGTGACGGAACCTGATGGCGATGATAGGTTTGAGTAGCGAGATAATTAGAGTTGTCGATCTGCACTTCATCACCCACCTTGACAGCTGCCAAAAACTGGTAGTTTTCTTCGCCATAGGCTAGCATTACCATGTTATCGAATGCTGCAACAGCGTAAACTACGCAACCCTCTGCTTCACCACTTTTCAAGAATATTGAAGCTCCCTGTATGTCCCCTTCAGGCACGCTTTCTAATACAAACCCTGCTGGGACTACGTTACCAGCTTGCCCGGCAGATATAGACAATGCCCCTCCCATTTTCTTGATATCTTCGGGCATAATAAGCTTGCTTATGGTTGTATCGTGTTTAATCCGGGCGTCTAAGAGCGATTGGGGCGGATTCGCACCAAGGTAGCCCGGTTCCTTCCAAAAATCCTCAAAGTACGTGGGATCCCATTTAATCATTGGATCAAGGAGTGTAGTTAAGACTCCGGTGTAGCCGAACGCTATTCTCCTGTAATTGAACCAAGCTCGTGGCGGAAATCCCATCTTAGTCACTTCGGTAAGCGCCTCTCGTTCCTCTTCATTTAGATCAGTATACATATCTCCGCTACCACCAGGTTCTACTGCATCGATGATGGCTGGCATTTTATCTTTTAACACGCGCATTGCATGAGCCTGTACCGAGAATACATTGATCATAGCCATCGGTGTTGCGTGAATAAATGGCACCACGCCGTCCCAGACACCAACTGTGGTTTCTATACAACTTATTGTCTTATATCCTCCACCGCTACCGCCCCAAGCATAACCATAGGAGCGGTGGGGACCATACATTTCAGAAGCCAAAACGCGCGAATATTTCGCTACTGCCACACTGGTCCGATATCCGGCGATGGTGGGATCATCCCCTGGGAACATATCCAGCCGCCCTAGGTTAGATTCCACTAAATAGCCGCCACTCTCGAAGATAAAGCTTAATGCGTAGGGGGGATCTGGGTAAGATGGGTGCTGTGCTTGATTCTCATCCCCAGACATCGGCATAATATATTGGAAGAACCGGCCTTCATATTGCTCCTTCGGTGGGAAATAGAACGAAAATCTGGCATCGGTGCCTTTAAAACCACCATGAACGTATCGATGGCGTGCGGGATCGTCCCGCCACTCATCAATATCTATATATGGCTCGGTGAAAAGAGGATCGCTTAATTCAGAAGACTCTTTTGCGTTTATAATAATACACCTATTTTTTTTTATTTAGTTATTTTTTTTTTAATTATGAAAAGTGCTTGATATTAATTTTTAAATCCATTTTAATCTAACTTATGGTAATATACCATAAAGCTAATTAAAAGAGAATTTTTATTTATATAATAATCTTAAGCTTGAAAATTCAAGTTATCTAAATCTGTTAATATTTATACTAACAAATGAAGCAATTAAAAAAGATTGTTCTGAAAATACCTTTAGATCCAAAGTCTAAGGAATTCTTTGACCTATTGGAAAAATATGAATTACTCCAAATACACCGTCAAGACGAGGATCAAATCTTTGCAACACAGAAGGTAAAATTCAAGGATCCTAAAATGCATCCGAAAATGTTGGAAGGCGAACATTATGGGATGTCATATATAGAAGTGATAAATGAGGATAGGGGGAATAAAGAATACATTTTCTTTTCTAAGCATAACTGGGTTAAGGAAACGAAAGAATTCCTCGATAAACTAGATCTGATTATCGATCCTCCTATTATTCTAGATAAAGATCGTCTTTTAGTAAGTATTATAACAGAAAGTAAAAATATTGATGAATTCGTTAATTCCTTAAATCACTTTTATGAAGGAAAATTGGAGATTCTAAGCATATCTAACATAAAAGTTAACTATGAAAATCTTTTTTTAAAATTAACAGACCGTCAGAAAGAAATTGTGTATTACGCTATTCAGCATGGATATTTTGAAATACCTCGTAGAATCAATTCAAAGAAAATCGCGAATCATTTTAAAATTTCTCGGAGTGCATTATATGAACATTTGCGGAAAATAGAAAAAATAATTTATCACACAATATTCAGTTAAAAATTATCATATAATAACAATTGAATGATTCTACTAAGGGAATGGGAACCCATCATTGAATTTTAGTTTAAAAAATAAGGTAAATGTATCAATCGTAATTATAAAATTGATTTAAAGGTAATGAACTTTTGTTGCTATTCTCAACTAAAGCCTCTATTATCTGTGGTATAACTTCAGGAGTTAAAAGTATAATAATATTATCAAATTCTCTTCTTTTTCTTTTGCTTCTTTTTCTTCTTTCTTTTTTTTTCTGGTTCTGGGGTAACATCTACATCTACTTCAGCAACAATAAAGGCTAGGTATATAGGAGTTGACTGAGGAAAGCGTTGGTCATTAAAAATATTGAACTTTATATCTTTAATTTTATAGTATTTTTTGCTTTCATGTAATAGTAAAAGATTTCGATTAACCTTGTTTGTAAAATCTGAAGGTTCATCAAAACTTCCTCCGACCACATATACTTGATCAATTCTTACAATTTTTTTCTCTTCTGGAACTTCTTCCATAATTCATATCAGAAAATTAAAAAAAAGATAAATAATTTATGTTTAGATTATAACATTTCTTTTATTTTTATAATAATTTTAACAATCCAACAATTTTGGGTATTTGCATATTCATGCCTGTTGCATTAGACATATATAATTACCAAAAATAAAAAAAATCTTTTTAAGTTAAATAAAAAATTGAATTCACTCTTTTATTTTTGATACCTGTTCCATTTTTCCTCAAGATTAGGATCTTGAATAGTATCCATAATATATTTTGCATATTCTTCTCCAGTAGCACCGGTATCTCTCCCCGTCATTTTCAACTTTCTTTCAAATGTAGCACAAATATCAAGAGCCATCTCAAGTTTCTTTGCTCTTTCAACAAAACCAATATGATTAATTAATAACGCAGCAGCTTTTATAATACTTGAAGGATCAGCATATTTAGTGCGTCCTGTTTCAACCATTCTAGGGGCAGTACCATGGATAGCTTCAAACATAGAATAACGTTTACCGATATTAGCACTTCCAGCAGTCCCAACACCACCTTGAATTTGAGCAGCTTCATCTGTTATAATATCACCATAAAGATTTGGAGCAACAAAAACCTTGAAATCACTTTGACGAGCGGGATCTACTAACTTAGCTGTTGCAATATCAATATACCAATCATCCCATTTCACCTGTGGATATTCTTTAGCGATTTCTTCTGCCATAGCAAGGAATCTACCATCAGTGGCTTTTATGACATTAGCTTTAGTTACTACAGACACCCGATTAATATTATTTTTTGCTGCGTAATCAAAAGCTAAACGTATAATCCTATCCGAACCTTGCTTAGTTATTACTTTAAAATCTATTGATAAATCCTCTGAAATATTAATTCCTTTCGAACCTAATACATATGCGCCCTCTGTATTTTCTCTGAAAAACATCCAATCTATTCCTAATTCTGGAACTTTAACTGGACGAACATTGGCGAAAAGATCTAACTCACGTCTCATGGTAACATTAGCACTTTCAATATTTGGCCATTGGTCACCCTTACGAGGAGTAAGCGTAGGACCTTTTAGAATCACATGACATTTCTTTAATTGTTCAAGAACATCATCCGGTATTGCTTTCATATGTTTGGCTCTATTTTCAATCGTTAAGCCTTCAATATCTCTTATTTCAACGCTTCCATTTTCAATTTCCTCTTTTAGAATGAATTCCATAATTGCACGAGCATGTTTTGTAATTTCAGGGCCAATACCATCACCTCCAGCGACACCAATTATAATTGGTTTAATCGAAGAATAATCAGTCCAATCTTCTGCTTGTTTCATCCGTTCTACACGTTCAAGTTGCTCTCTTACAAGTTTCTCAAAGTGTTCTTTTGCTTTTTCAATTAAATCATTCATTTCATAAAAACTCCAAACTAATTGTTTTAATTATCTGAATTTTGAATTTTTTAATATTTTTACTAATTCTTTTTTACATAATTTCAACGGGATGTTACCTATATACTTCCCATTGGTTAATTACATTAGTTCTTCTAACAATATAATTTAAAAGATTTAATAAGCATTTTTAAATCCTTTAATTTTAAAGTATAAATACTGTTATAATCCTTCATATAAAAGAATAAGCCCTGTAACCATGAGTATTATTGCTATTGCCGGAAAAATTGCGAATCTAAAATAATAATACAGTTGAAGCCTCCCTTCATTAATAAGTTGCCCTAAAGTAATGATCCTTGTATTTGAGAATCCTAAAAAATTAATGGATTCAAAAAGTATCATTGCGATACCAACCATTAATGGTAGATACTTTAAGATTGACTTAAATACATTAATTTCTAAAGTAGAAGCATTAGCAGTTATCCTTGTAAAACTCGGAATAAGTACTATCCCTATAAATATCATTGTCATTATAAAATTACTTCCAAAAATTAATGCTATAAGAAAAACAAGGATTGCACTTGGAATTATATATATAACTAATGTAAATCCGGTAACTAAATTTTTACCCCTTTCGCTTAATTTCGTAGCAGTTAGTCTAAACAATAATCCTCCTAATATCCCTATAACGACAGCTCCCATCCCAACTAAAATACAAAACGATACACCCCAAACAATTTGTCCAAGCATATCTCGCCCAGATGTTCCTTGTCCCAAAAGATGATCTGAAGAAGGGAGTTCCCATTGCCCTGGGAAAGAACCCTTAAGTTCTGTGAGAGAATATTGACTTATTATTTCAGGGTATAATGCAACTATAATAAAAAAGCTAATTATGATTAATCCAATGATTGTAAAAGGAGACTTCCATTTTAGATGCGGATAAGTTTCATCAAAAGATCCAGGAGATATAAACTGCTCGGATTCACGTACACTAAAAATGATATTTGAAATGATTGAAGTAATAGCGAAAAAAATAATTATCATATTCACAAATGCCACTATAACGAAAAAATCTCCAACCATTATTGCGTTTAAAAAATAGCTGCCAAAACCACCTACATTGAAAGTAGTTTCTACTAAAATAATTGAAGTAAAAATAAAACCAAAATGATAACCAATAGTTGCTGTATTTGAAATTAAAGATCTAGTAGTAGTGATTGCATTGCTTTCTATAGTAGAGCGATATTGTCTTGTTACAAGTGCAGTAACGATAAGAGTTAAACACAATTCGGGTAGTATAAAATGTAAAAGGATATCTCCCGCCAAAGCTATATTTCCATCAATTAAAGAATCTACTATGAGAAATCCAGTTATTAACGATGGATCTGCGTATGATATTGTCTTATAACCAAATGCTGGCAAAACATTCAAAAGATAACCAAACACTAATTGAAAGATCATTGCAAATACAAATGTAGGAACTGCAATAGCAACAGCTACATATACATTAATATATTTTCCAATCTTGTGGTCTTCATATTTTCTCGAAAGTCTGCCAAGAATAATACCTACTACTAGTCCTATGATTAAAGGAATATAAATAATTTCAATAGTTCTAGGAACAGCAATTCGAAGTATTTCAGTAACTGGCATACCTGCATTTATAGCAATTGAGATTCCCCAATTAGCTGTAAAGAGATTCCCTAAATATCTAAAAAATTGGATGATAATTGGTTGATCAAATCCTAACGTACGTAAAGCATCTATAGATATTGTTCTTGAGTAGGAGATAAAATTCCCATAGAAGCGAGATATTGCCTTGCGGGGTCACCTGGTATGAATCGAACGATTATAAAGTTTATGAACACCCCAAGGATAAAGATAACAAATGAGATAACAACTGTGAATATTATATTTTTGTGAACTTCCTTTAATTCAACCAAAATAATCACACCCTCTTAAATTAATAATCTAACAATTAAAAGTTAATATAAAAATAATATCAAACTACTATATAAAAATTGCTAAGAAAAAGTTAAATAAATCTTATGTTAACTAAACCATATCATGCTATTAATACCATAAAAATTAAAACACTGTAAATAGCAAGCTCAAAACATATAATTGATAAATTCTATTCCAACATAATTTAATAAAAATAATCACATAAGATATAATTCAAATGTCTGAAAACTTGAAAATAAATTCATTTTGTTTATTATTCTTTTTAACTTTCTTTTTTGATTTTAACAGTTTCCATGACCTTGTTAATGCATCTTAATGAGACTATCAGCATATTAATATATGATAAGGTAAAAAGGAATGCCTAAATAAGGCAATATCTTATTTATTGTTGATAACGAGTAGTATATTCGTTAGGTTTTTCATCTCCAATAGCTTTGATTGTAAATGAGTCAATTCCATTTAACTTGGATAATCGTTCTATTTCTGATGTATGAAGCTTTAAACAGATATTATTTAAACTAGGCTTAACTTCTATCTCGGAAAGTGGATTCCTACTAATCCTTATTTCTCTGAGCTTATTCAGGGTTCCGACGTTTTCTAATACTTTTATATTATTGTCGTTTAATACAATTGTTTCTAAATTAGATAAGATTTCAATATTTTCAATTTTAGAGATATTATTTTTCTCAAGATTCAAATATCTCAGTTTTTCAAGATTTTCAATATCTTGTATCTCTGAAATAGAATTATTAACTAAATACAAATATTCCAAATTTTTTAAATTATCAATACCTTTGATTTGCTTAATAAAATTATTTGATAGGTTGAGAATCTTAAGATTAGGCAAGGAATTAAGACCTTTAATCTCACTTATTTGATTACCAGTATCATAACTTAAATCACCAAATTTTAGCAATTTTAATTTGGAAAGATTTATCAACCCATCAATTTCCTTTAAATTATTCCCAGATAGATCAAGGATCTGCAATTCTGTTAATAAATTGATACCTTCAAGATCACTGACTTTAATAATTTTTAGACCCCACACTCTTAATTCAGTAATACATCCCTCTTCAAGTTTATACATAAGTGATGAAGTGTTTAGATTTTCAGAAAAAAGATATTTTTTTTCATTGTTTAAAATAAAACAGAAATTAAGGAATATTTGTGTAAGTTGATCAATTGGGAGCATATTTGGTGGTTTTTCGTTAAATAAGTTTTTTAATTCTTTCTTGAATAGTTCATCTGTCTTGTTTGATTTTTCAGATATTTTTTTTGTTATGGATTCTGATAAAAGATATTTTAAGTATTGCTCGTCAATCTTAATCAATGAATTAATAGCCACATTTAATAGAAAAGGTGAATTCTCAAAATAAACAATCCAATTTATTAAAAAGTCCGCTTTATCATAGAACTGGTCTATAATAGTTTTTATTGCTATAGATCTAATTTGATCATTCAAATCAGCTATAGCTAGATTTTCTAAATAATCAAAATGCATATCAGATAATAGATTTAATTTACTTAATGTTTCTAAACTTTTAATTCTAATAGAGACTTCATTATTATATTCTATTTTTAAAATGAGTTTATCAACAATGGATTTCTTGCTTACCTTACCACTAAAGTACTGCTTTTCAAGCTGTTGTATGTTAAGATCCTCCAAGCATCTATACCTCTCTATATTTGAAAACAACCAATAAACACATTTTACTCAAAATTACTAATATTAATTAACGTAAAATAAATTAAAAAAAATAATAAAGAATTATTCGTTAATATTAATATTCCATGGTTTACATGATTTAAAAAAACTCACTAACATCCGCATCTGCTTCTGTAGCTAACTTTCTTAAATCCTGAAGTATTCTTAAATTCTTCCCACCCTTAATTTTAAGTTTTCCCCCAAAAATCTTCCCTATTGTTTTTAGGGTGGACATATTCTCCATCGAAACAAAAGTATTCATATCGGTTTTAATTAGAGCGTCAACATCTTCAGCAGCTTTAATTAATCCCTCTTTATCTGTTTGCAGAATTCCATTTACAGTTATGGCTCCTTTATCTATCGTTAATAAAGCTGCATGAGTTGCATCGGTTATATTTAAAAATATTTTCAATTTGGCATCCTTATATTTCTCTTTAAATTTTTGATTGTCCTTTAAGGGTCTTTCAAATTGATTATAAATCATGTGAGCAAATCCTTCTAAATTCCTACTCTTTTCTTCACTCATTTCAAATCCTCTTATGAATTTTCAGATAATTTTCATTAATAACTATCAAGATGTCAATTTTAAATATTTTTAGCTTGTTATTTCAAGCTAATAGTTAAGAGTCCATATAATGCTTTTTTTAATTACTATTGATAATAATATTCAGATTCAAACCTAATTTTTGAGCTATTTCAGCAAATCGATCAAAAATAGTACTTTTTATATTTAATTCTCCCAGTATTTTTAGTATCTTCATAATTTGGATTCCATAATAAGTGAGGGCAATATTTGAGAGATCAAAATAGAAAGAACCTCTTTCCTTAGTCTGATATATTATTGCGGATTCAAATTCTTCTTTTCTGATTTTTAAGATCTGCTCAGAATATTGCGAAAATAGAGTATTTTTCATTTTATTTAGATCAAAGATGATTGTATTCCCAATTTTATCACTGTTTAAAATGGCTTGTATATATTCATGAACAATATTGATTAGTTTAAAACGTAATGAATCTCTCGTGATACCCGGTTTTAATAAAAGTTTAATCGTCTCGGAATATGGAAATTGAATTCCGGCCAAACTAGTGGTCAATCCTATTAATTTAATAATGGTTTCTACATTAGTATCAGAAATTTTCTTTAACTCACCTATATTTTCTAACTTGGCTTTCAAAACCTCATTAAAGATAAACTCTTTAAACTCATGAATAAATTGATAAAAATGCGGTACGTAGTTTTTTTTAGGGCTTTCATCTAATAAATTGATAGCATCAAGAGGAGAAATCTCATGCTTTAGTACATCTAATATTAGGGAAAGGGGATAAGACCCTTCTATAAAGGACATTCCTCTCGAAACCTTATATATCGTATCTTTAAAGGAACATTTGGATATAATTTTCATAATTTTAAGATTTTCGCTATCAATCTCTCTAGGATTTTTAAAACAGAAAGTTAAGTCAAAAGGTTTAATGTCATATAATAAAGGATTTTCATAATCCGGTATCATCTTAGCGGTTCCAAACGCCATTACAACACCTCCATAATATGACTTATCCGCAAGATCCCATTCAATTATAAGGATCTCATTATTATCCAAAAATTCGAGACCGGCGTCCAATGTATAATCGACTCCATATCTCATTAGGGGCAACCCATGTTTCGATTTTATATTTTGGATAGCTAATTCATCCCAAAACTTATTTCTAAAATAATAAACATCTGGAAGTTCATTCCAATTAATTCGATACAAACGGTAAAAGAGATAAAAGTTTATTGCAATATCCCGAGGTTTAATCATCTCAAAATTATTGCCAAAAAAGCCTAGTCTTGGTAGAAGATAATCCGTATAAAATTGATTTTTTATAATATCTGGTTCATGAATTATACGATATTTGTCTCTCTCTTTTTCAATATCAACTTTAGAATTCAGGAGGACTTTGCTTCGCTTAATCAAGAGCTTTAAAAAAGCAAGCTTTCTAGCATGAAACGTTTCCTCTATTTGTTGCCTTTCAGTTATAAAATGATAATATTTTTCTTGAAATTTTTCTTGAGGGATATGATAGAGTTTCAAAATGAACTCAATTTGTTCGTATTCGCTTAAAGTGTGAACATCTTCTAAAAAAACATCAAGTTTTTTAGCAAGCTTCTTTTTAAAAACAATTAAATCGTTATTAGTGTTGGTAATTCTTTCAAAATGAACTTGATCGATTTTATTCTTGTTATATAATAATTGTAAACATATATGTGCAAAGAATTGTGAATTAAAATTTTTAGAGTTGAATAATTTTTGTATCTCATTAATAAATTCTTCAGTACCTATTATTAAATCAATGTTATTTCCAATGTTGTAAAGGGATTTTATAATTTTTAATAAATCAGATAATGAAAGAGATGGAATAGATTTAAAGAGCTTTATTATCCCCTTTCTAAGATTTTTCCCACATAGCTCTAAAAAGTTATTATCTGGATAATTTTCAAAAAGATCGTCAAGAAAAAAAAATAATCTACTAAATAGGTTCTTATTTATTATACGCCCTATATATAATTTGATTAAATCAACATTAGCCTCCGCATAAAATATAGCTTCGTTAAGAAAATGCAATGAATCGATAAATAAATTGGAATGAAAAAAGAGTTCTGATAATAAATAAAAATTTTTTGATATATCTCTATCAGATTGATTTATAAATTTATAAAGATGCCAATCCTGAAATATCTGCATAGCTGTGTTAGGATTTATAGCTAGCAAGAGTTTAGTTAAATGAGCACAAGGATAATTTTCTTCTGGATTAAAAAAAGAAAGACAATCATGGAATATTACTTTGTTCTTTTCATCAATGACAATATGTATTGAATTACCTTTTTCAAATATAATAGCTCGTATTTTTGTAGGATTTTCTTTTATTGAAAGGATATTCAAAAGATCATTTTGAATTTTATTAGCTTTTTCACAAATTACGCTCCCAAAATATGTACTAATATATTCAGATATTCTACTTTTTATCAAATTAAAACCTTGTATTAATTATGTTAGTGATTAATTCAGGGAAATTTTCCCAATTTTTTACTGTTAGTAATTGCCCCCCCGCCATTTTTACTATTTTTTCTGATTCCTTCATATTGAATTGTTGCTCTGGACAAACAAGAATAAAATCCACGCCTAAAGATTTAAATGCTCTTAATGTTTCAGCTGCGTTAGGAATATCATATATTTCAGCATCTGTAAACATTATATTAATTTTATTTTTTGACCGAAAAGCTCTTTTAAATTGATCCCGTGCCCAATGCAAAGCTTTTTCCACAAAAGTAGTACCTCGGGCTTTCATACTTAATAATTCGTCAGCTAAATCTTCTAGATCGACATTTTGGTTTATTTCCTTTAATACATGAGTACCCTTCTCAAATAATGTTATTCCTAATTCATCCTTTCGCATCCCATACACCAACATGGTAACGCATATAGCCATATATGCTAACTTTTCCCCAGTCATGCTTTCAGAAATGTCCATTTCTATGCAAATACTTCTCAAGCCACTCGAAGATATAAACACTAAAAAATCATCATAAGTAATGTGATCAATAGGCTTTCCTTTTTCAAGAAGATTAAACATTGTTGATTCTAGATCAATATCTTCAAATGAATCTCCTATTTCATATGGTCTTATAAGATTCGTTTGAATTGCTCCCGTTGCTAAACTCCCGAGATATGATTTTGAATAGTTAATACCTAGCTCTACTAAAATTTGTCTGGCAATATCTTTAATCTTGTCCTTTAAAAATTGAGGTATCTTGTCTCGGTGCAGAAACCATTGCTTTATTAAATTTTCACCATTTCCTGCTGTTAAACAAGAAATAATTTTATCGACTCCTTTTCGTCCTTCAAGTGATTGTGCAGCTTCAAGAGATTGTTCTAAATTGTAATGTGCGAGAACAGCGAGAGCTTCCCTATTATTAGATCCTAATGCAATTTGCATTAATTCTAAAATTTTATCGTAATTTAATTCCGATTTAATTTTATCCATTAAATGCTGCATTATCTTGAGATCTGCATTTGCTTTTATCATATATTTTTTTAAGACTTCAAATGCAGGTTCAATTAACTCAGCAACTTCTTCTTCAGGCATCTCGATCTTATGTCCAATTTTTCTTACTAATTCTATGTTTGGTCTCAATTCTTGTATTTTTAAAAAATCTACTACATCTTTAAGCTCTGTCGGTACTTTACATGATAGAATTGAAAGATCTACAAGTCGAGGCAGAAATTGCGAAATTATGTGAGAACATTGTAAGTTTTCACAAGAATAAGCACATTGTACGAATTTATTAATAAGAATTTTAAAGTTTTCATAAGGATGAAATGCACTCTTGGCATTACTTATTTCCCATAATAAAATTTTTTCAAGAAGAGAAACCCATGATGAAGAAGAATAACTATATTTACAAATTGAATCAACCAAATCGGCATTTTGATAAAATCGCTCTTTAAATGATTCAGATTTATAAAATTCCCTATTAAGTAACTCAAATAACGACTTTCGGTAATTTGCTCCAAAATAATGATCCAGGTTTTGAGCTAATTTAAGGTTGCGATCAAGTGAGATTGTATAAATCGACTCCATTAAAATTTGATTTAAGTCAAATTTAGGGAGTTCATTTAATTTATATGCTGCATGAAATACATGTTCCATGGTTAGAATCTTTCCTGATAAGATATTCTCTACTTTTTGAAGCTTATTTTCTTTCAAAGCATCAGTATCTCTGAGAAATTTCACGGTTTTAATGAGATCTTCAAATGTTCCCCGCGTTTTCAAAATAAATAAATCTTCATATATCTTCTTATTATTAAGTGCTTTATTAGTAATTCTTTCCCATTTTTTTCTCGAATTTGTTTCAACTAATTGACTTAAACCTAATTCTTTAATTGCGGTTAACTCATGAGGTTTCAGGGAATTTATCTTCTCCCTTACTTTTTGTTTCGTTAGCTCTAATAATTGCTCCATTGAACTTACTTCATTCAAATAGAAATCAGAAGTATCATCATAGAAAACTAAAGATGATTTAAAAGGTTCATGAGAACGATTCTGAAGGATTATTTCTACAAATTCTTCAATTTTACTTACTTGCATACGATTTGAGAATTTCGCACATTCTATTTCCTCACATAATTGAGCGATTTGCTGATTTTCATACTCTTCATTCATTCCAATAATATTTTCGAAGGCATCATTACCATTACCCTTATTCTTTTCTAAAAATGAGTCAATATCTTTTATAGAATAATTGGGAAATAAAATTTGGAAAGCAACTTTTTTAGCCAGATCTTGATTATTAGGAAATGACGTTGCGACTCCAATTTCAATATAATCATTTACAGAAAGTTTATTTCCATTGCGTAAAAACCTTGCTAATAATAAGGGAGGGATAGTAAGAACTTGTCTAGGTGAAGGCATCTGTATTATATCGGGATGCTTTCTCATTCTTGATACGAAGTCAGCACTAAATTCCGAGGGACTGTATGGAAAAATCTTCATATTAAGGATTTTTTAAGAAATTTGTTCTAAATTCGGTAATATAACATAAATTTGAATTGGTTTTTTTATTTCGAGATAAATTACGAGTAATTCTTTTAATTGAGCTTTCCCATTCACCTTGAAAGAAATAATATTATTTAGAATTATAAAGATCAGAGAATAAATCCTCATCTTTTTTGTTGAGATATTTTCGCACCTTTTCTTGATGTTTCTGACTTTTAACTTCTTTCCCTTCTTTTTCGATCTTTTCATATAATTTTCGATCATATACCATAACTAAAGCATCAACCCGGACAATCTGGCGAGCCATCTCAGTAGCTATTTTTAATGCGTGTTTCTTAACCATATATCCGTCAAAAATTCCCTCTTTTAACACATCAACTATTTTCTTTGTATTACAATTAAATCCTTCTAATTTTTTACCATTTAAATGAGTTTCGCGTAATTTAGGTATAATTTCGAGTGGATCTCCCGCTGAATTTAAAATTAAGTAACCAGGTAAACTTTCTAATGCTTTAGCATATTCGCTAATTACCATTTGATATTTATTAGGAAATTCCCCTGCATAGATTTTGAGTATTCGAGAAAGCTCACAGTCTAATGCCCCACCTCCTGGTAAAAGTTTTTTGTCTTTAAGTGTTTGGGTCGCTACTCTTAAAGATCCTTGTAGATTTTCTTCTAATTGATCGGCAGCATATGATATTCCTCCACGTAATAAAAAGGTTAAAATTTTTGAATTCTCTAAATGGATAAAAAACATCTCATCGCCACTTACTTTCCTAAATTCTACTAAGTTTGCGAATCCTAATTGATCTTCAGAAAAGTCATTAATACTTGAGATTACTGGAACATCTAATAATTTAGATAATTTTTTCATCTCTTTCTCTCCTACCAATTCCAATGCAATGATATTTATACTTGCACAGTAGTCAATTAGAAGTGAATTAATCTTTTTTTGAGAAAGGATTACATTAATTCCTTTTTGTTTAAAAAATTTTGCTAGATTCTGATAATAATCATTATGAAATCGGGAAAATGACTGATATTTCTCCACGCTCTTAATTTCAACTTGTCTACTATACGGCTCCTGATTTCCAGGAACAAAAAAATCAAGGCTTTTCTGAACTAGTAATATTTTAGAGTTAATTATTTTATTAGGAAGCGATAAATTAGGTTTATCCTTATAAATGATCATCCCATTAACTAATTCTGAATCATAAGTACTTCTTCCTTGCTCCTTTCTATATAAAATATCCGTAAAATCAAATTCGGAGGTTTCTAAAAAAAGATTTTCATTTTTTTCAAGGGTTGTTAGAACCAGATTCATATAATGTTCCTTTATTTGAGATGAAAATTTACCATGCATAACGGATGCAATAATACTCATTAGTACTTCATTATCTTGAGATATATAGGGTATAACATTATCTTCCAATATTTCTAACGATTTTTCTAAAGCTAAAGAAAAACCCTTATTAATAGTTTGAGGTGAAACACCCAAGCTCATCATTTCCTTAGCCTTCTCTAACAATAATGCTGTAAAAAGTAATGTTGTCTTTGTACCATCTCCACAATTATCTTCTTGTGTTGTAACCAATTCAATTAGCATTAAAGAAATGGGGAATCTATTTTTAAAGCTTTTTACAACTTTATATCCCTTTTGAGTTATTTCAGCCTCATTTGATACAGGAACGATCATTTTATCCAACCCTTTAGGACCATACATCGTTCTAATCACTTTAGCAATTATTCGAGTTACTTCAAAGTTTATAATTCTGACATCTTCATCTTTTAGAGCCTTAATTGCTTCATTATAAATTTGAGGATCAAAACTTTTAAGTGTTCCTTTTCTTGTTTTTTCAATAGTTTTCATCTTAATACCACTTTATCCTTTTCTCGTTAAATATTCAATCCGCTTGATTATTAAAACCTTGGAGGTGGTGTTGTTGGATAATTATTATATTCTTTTAAAATTTTAGAAGTTTGGGGAAATTCGTCTAAATCTGCGTAGGGAATAATGTGTGAATTTAAAAATATTTTTTGAAAGTCTGGATCGATCCCAAGCTCGAGATAATTTACTTTTTCAGAAATCTTGTCGGAAATCTCCTTAGCTTCTTTTGAAACTAAACACATCCTTGCGCCTGTTCCAGCAGCATTTCCTACAGCTATGATTTTATCCAAATCAATTTCAGGAAAAACACCAATCATTCGAGCACTCTCTTTATTAATGTGAGACCCGAAAGCTCCTGCTAAAAACACACTTTGGATGTCCTCTTTTTTAATATTGGAGTTTTTTAATAAGAGTTTGACCCCTGTATGCATCGCAGCTTTGGCTAAAATAATTTGTGAAACATCCTTTTGAGAGAATGTTATATCCCGTTTATTTGCTGTTTGATCAGAGGGTACAACAATATATTCCATAACTTTGTCTTCATTCATCCTCACTCGTGGATTGTTTAATTGTCGATTAAATATACCCCCCACATCTATGATACCAGTTCTTATCATCTCAGCAACTAAATCTATCATTCCTGAACCACAAATACCTATAGGAGGTTCATTATCAATAGTTTCATAATCAACATCTAATGTTTTTGAATTAATTTTTATTTTCTCTATCGCGCCACTAGCAGCTCGCATCCCAAATTTAATATGAGCCCCCTCAAATGCAGGTCCAGAGGCGCAAGATGCGGCCATCATGTTGTCTTGATTACCTAAGACAACTTCAGTATTTGTACCAATGTCAATAGCAAGACAAATCTCACTTTTTTTATATAATTCTGTTGATAAAATTACACCAACAGTGTCTGCTCCAACAAAACCTGCAATTGTTGGTAAGACCATAATTTTAGCATTAGGATGCAAATTTATTCCAATCTCTTTCGCATTAATTATAATTGAGCTTCTTAAAACAGGGGGATAAGGGGAACGTCCAACGTATAAAGGAAAAATACCCAGAAAAAGATGATGCATAATTGTATTTCCTACAACAGTCATTTCATAAATCTCTTTGGATCTCACTCCTACCTTCTCTTTTAAGGACTCTAATATTTGATTTATCCCTTCAACAACAACCTTTTGCAATTTCTCTTGTTCTGGATGATTTAATCTTGAGATAACATCTTCTCCAAAGGGTATTTGTGGATTCATTAATGAACCCGCAGCAACAACTTCACTCGTATTTAGATTTACAATATATCCCGCTAGTTTTGTAGTTCCTATGTCCACAGCATAACCAAAAATACGATCAGTTGTATCATCCGGTTCAATGCTAATAATAATATCTTGCCATATAACTGCTGTGAATTTCCAATCCGCTCCACGCACATATGTAGCTAAATTTTTTATTAGATTATAATCTAAACTTAAATTAGAAAGATTAAACATATTATGTAGATAATCAATGATTCGATCTGAATCTGCTCGTGGATCCTCCAAAGTGGGAACTTCCAATTCAATATAATACTTTTTAACAACTGGATTTAGTTTAATAGGCGTTTCGATACCTTCAATTTGAAGGCGTTGTTTTCCCGTCCTACTATATTCCGGGACTTTTACTACAACCTCATCTTTGATCTTCGTAAAACAAGCTAATCGAACACCATTTTCCCTTTCTTCTAGTGTGAGAAGTTCGAGTTCCTTGTAAGTGAGATCATTTACTGCTTTTGTATCGTCTATTATTACCTTACATTTACCACAAATTCCTTTCCCAGCACATATTGACGTTAAATCAATTCCAACTTTTAAAGCAGCAGATAAAATCGAATCTTCTTTCTCAACTTCAACTCGTTTTCCTTCGGGCTGAAAAATAATGTTAATTTTACTCATTTTTTTGTCTAGAATTTATATTAATAATGATTGGATATTAAATAATAAAATCTTGTGAAGAAAAATGTTATAATTTTTATATCAATTTTGCTTGTTATTTCAAGCAATTGAAAAGTTATTCATAATAAAATGTTATAAACTTTTTTTAATCCTAATCAGATATTAAAAAAAAAAGATAATTTGGGATTCTCAATTATAATAAAAGTCGTCCTCCATCTACCGAAATAATTGTTCCCGTGATATATTTAGCTTGTTCCGAAACGAGATATAATGCCATATTAGCAATATCCATTGGTTCTCCCATCCCAGATTTGGCTAAAGGAGAAAATTTTTTCATTTGCATTTCCATAAATTTATCTGGAATTTTACCAGACTTTTCAAAAAGTCCAGGGTTTCTTGCTCCTTCTGTAGCAACTGCTCCAGGTGCGATTGCATTAACTCGTATTTTGTCGTTTATCAATTCCATTGCCATTCCTTTTGTTAATGAAATTATAGCAGCTTTGGATGCAGCATAATGTAAATGATATTTATCGGGAGTAATTCCTGCTGCCGAAGCCATATTAAGAATTATACCTTCAATTGAGTTAGAAATGAATATATTTGCGGCAATCTGACTGCAGATGTAGGTTCCGATAACATTGGTATCAAAAACTTTTTTAACTAAAGCTATTGGAATATCAGTAAAGCGCTCTAATGGATAAATTCCTGCATTATTCACTAGAATGTCTATTTTATCCCATTTTTCTATGATTTTATCGAATGCACTTTTCATTGCATCCTCATCAGACACATCAGCATTGAAAGCAATCACATCTACTCCATAGTTTTTTACTTTATCAACTATTTTTGATGAATCTTTTATATCAATTATAGCGATGTTAGCACCAGCTTCAGCAAATTTTGTTGCGATAGCATGTCCAATCCCTTGTGCTCCACCAGTTATTACAGCAACTTTATCTTTTAACACGTTGTATCACAACTCCTTCGTTTAATAATCGATTTAAACAGCGCCAAAAATCTTTCCGATTTGTTGAGCAAGGGCAATGGGTCCTTCAATTCGTAATTTGGCCGTTGTGTATGCTTGAATGCCATCCACTTCTCCTGTTTGGATCCCAACAAAACTCTCTATGCAATCATAATTAAATTTTAGAACGGCTTTTTCTTTCTCTCCTTCTACAATTTCTATTTTGCCATTATCAAAACTAACTTGCCATGTCCCACCACCAGGACCTTCTATATTATATTGAACAACCACTCGTTTCTTAAACTCCTTGGCAACTTCTGGTTTGAAGTTCTTCTTCATTATTTCAAATCCTTCTTGTGCATTAACCATCTTTTATATCATTCCTCTTTTATTTTTATTATTAATTTATTCTAAATTTAAAAAAAAAATTAAATTAAAGTTCGATTCCTTTCTTTTCTGCCAATGATTTCTTAGCAGCATCAAGTCCGAGCATCACATCGGTAGCCCATCCATCAGCACCAATCTCATCGCACCATTCACTAGAAGGACATGCTCCTCCTCCGATCAAGTAGATATACTTGTCTCGAAGGCCTTGCTTTTTCAAGTATTCAATAACAACTTTCTGTTCGAACATGGTGCCTGTGAGCAAAGCGGATGTGCCAATAATATCTGCTTCTTCTAATTCTGCCTTTTCCACAAACTTTTCTTTGGGATTATCGCGACCGAGATTATACACTTGAATTCCATTCGCTTGAAACACAGCTTCTACGATACTAATTCCTAAATCATGAATATCTCCTTTTACGGTCCCGAGTACCATTTTTGCTTTCGGTTTATATTCTCCTTTTGGCATGGTTTCTAAGATGTAGTTTAATGCATCCTGCATCGCTTCCGCGCCCACCATGAGGTATGGAAGAGCAATTTCGCCTCTCCCGAATTTCTCTCCGAGTTCCTGTATCGCGGGAGTTAATCCTTCTTGTATTAATTCTAAAGAGTTTACTTTTTCGGTTATTCCTTGCTTAGCGAGTTCCAAGCATTTTGCCTTGTTATAGGTTATAATAGCATCTTTCATTCCATTAATTATTTCTTCTTTACTTGTCATTTATAATTCACCTCTCTTTAAAACAATGCGAGTTCCTCATCTGCTTCTTTTAAAAGTGCATTACATCGTTCATCTACATCTTTTGGGATTGGTGGATCTGGTTGATGTTTATCTAATTCTTTCAAACGTTCACGACAAATTTCAACCCATGTTTTAGCTCCCTTCGCAAGCCATTGATCCGAATGTTCATGGATCCAGTCGTTAGCATGCCAGAATAACCCCCTCTTGGGATCAATCCATTTTAGAGTGTGAGGATGAGTCGTGAACATTTTTTTAGGACCAGTTTCTTTTATTACATCTAAAGCTAAGTGTTCTTCATCAATATTTAAAAGATCTTCAGTCATTTCGAATAAGAACTGCTTAGTATAATTTACTAATGTTTCTCCCATTGGAATCGTTTCCCACATAAACGCTCCGGGTGTGGATCCGACTTGTTGCACATTCACTCCCCATAATAACTCTGTTAATAAGTTTAATGCCCATGTAGCACCAGCTTCATCTAAAGATGATGATAAGCAATATGCGCATCCCGCAATAGGAAGACCATATAAATCTTGATAAACTTGACCTCCCATTCCAAGTACCATTGTAGCAATTGGATTTATCGCTAATTGACCAGATTGTGGATCAACAGGTGAAGTATTAGGCCAAGGAACTGCCGCCGTTCCAGGATCGAGATATTGTGAAACAGCTATACAATAATGCGTACATGCCAAAGCCATTGCATTCATTGCTGGAGCAGTTGCGGGTGCTGTAAATGGTGCCGTTCCCCCCCAATAAGGTACTGTAGGTAAATGATATTTAGCACTTCCCACAGCAGCCCAGAAATTCTGACGGGTACTAGTCATGGGCCCAATGCAGGTTGGTAAACCTGCGATTATGGGTCGTCTTTTTAACTCATCAAATCCACCTTGAACTTCAGCGGCAAGTTTACCGACATAGTCCCATTCGTTTAATCCTCCTTCGGTGATCGCACATACTCCACCATGTTTTGTAGACCATTTCATTTTATTATAGGTAGTATGAAGCTCAGCGGGAAGCCCTTGATTTGTTCGTTTCACATCTTCCACGGGTGTACCAAAAAATCCATCATAAGCATCCACAGCATCAATCATCCTAAATCCTCTAATTACATCTTCTTCACCGGGAATTCTAGAGTCCCATTGATTTGTTTGCTCATTCCAAAGATACATTTTCGTCGAACCACTCGTAAATAAGTTATAAAAATCGTCGTGGTAACTTGATAGTAATAAATCATTATTAGGATCCCTAGCAGCAAGTATATATGATTTTGGAGCTTTTGCGATCATCTCGCGTACCCAAAATTCTGGAAATTTCACAATGAGTTCCTTTTCATCAATTTCTAATGGAGTATCTTTTAAGTATTCGATACAATCTTTATCATCGATAAAAACTCCCATTTCACTTAAAATGTGATATGCAGCATTATCGATTCTCTCTAAATCTTCTTTAGATGCGATACGCCACATTCGATTCATTTTAGGATATTTTACTCTTTCTCCTTCTCTCATTTATTATTCCCTTTTTAATTATATTTCTTTAAAATAGATTTGAAAAATAGCAATTTATTTAAAATTCATAAATTTATATTAATTGTGCTTGACTCGTTGGGTCTTAGGTTATCAGATCAGTTAATTAATGCTTATGAATAGAAATCACATATCCGAACTAAAATATATCTGAATAATATGAAAAAATTGAAAAAAATTGTCCTCAAAATCCCAATTAACCCTAGTTATCAAGACTTTTTTGATTTATTAACAAAATATGAATTACTTCAAATTCACCGGTTTGATGATATTCATATCTATGCGACTCAGCGATTTAAATTTAAAAATAAAGATTTTAACCCCAAGAATCTTCAAAATAAATTTGGAATTGAATTTATCGAAATTTTAGCAAAAGATACCCAGAAAAATGAATTTATTTGTCTTGTTAAGCATCGCTGGTATGAGGAACTTCGCAATTTTTTTAAGGTTTCTGAAATCCTAATTGAACCTCCGATTATTATGGAAGATGATTCTTTAATCATAACTTATATTACACCTGGTGCAAATATCGATACAATTATTGATTTACAGAAAAATATTTACGGCGATAACTACAAAATTTTAAGTATCAATTCTGTGCAGCCTAATAGGAGTAATTTAAATTTACTCTTAACAGAAAGACAAAAAGAGATTATTTATTATTCAGTGGAACACGGATACTATGATATCCCTCGTAAAACTAATTCTGAAACTATAGCTAATCATTTTGGTATTTCTAAAAGTGCATTTTGTGAACACTTGCGAAAAATTGAGAGGACTATTTTTTTTTCTATATTCAAGTAAAATTTTGAAAAGAGTAGAATTTAATGATGCTTGAAATAACAAGCTGAAATTAAAAATAAGGTGATTCATTTTCGCAAAATAATATTATTTGTTAATTGCAAGGAGTAAATATAATGTTCAAATATAACGTCGAGCAAAAATCTTATAATATAGGAAAATATACAATAGGTGGAGATACAAGAGAAGTCCCGACAGCGGTAATCGGAACGATTTTCTACTTACGCCAAAAAGGAATTTTTAGGGATGAGTCTAAAGGAGAAATAATCAAGGATTTCGCAGAAAAATTAGTTAAAGATCAGGAAGATATGGCAGATAAAACAGGCTTAACTCCCGGATTAGATGTAATTTTATCCTATGAAGCATCTATTAAACCCATTCTTGATTTTGTAGTAG
The DNA here is from genome assembly GCA_029856155.1 of Promethearchaeia archaeon. Lineage (GTDB taxonomy): Archaea > Asgardarchaeota > Lokiarchaeia > Sigyniarchaeales > SOKP01 > Loki-b32. The sequence continues at coordinate 33,245 of JAHQWL010000092.1, read as the reverse complement.
ATGTCACCGACGTTCCTATTATATTAGATGCACCAACGCAAGATGTAAAAATAAATGCACTAAACTATGTTAAAGAAATGGGGATTCAAGACAGAATCATTTATAATTCACTCACACCAGAATCCAATGAGGAGGAATATAATTTATTAACTGAAAGTAATATCAGAAATTTCATTCTTTTAGGAATGGAATCAAAGAATTGGACTACTCAAGCAAGAATGGACGTAATCGGTAATCTCGTTAAAAAAGCAACAGAAGCTAATTTTGCAGACCATAACTTCTTAATTGATACTGCTGTTGTGGATGTTACATCATTAGGTTTAGCAATGAGCGCGATGTATGAAGTAAAGAATAAATATGGATATCCTGTAGGATCTGGTGCGCACAACGCTGTGGATACGTGGAGAAATTTAAAAGCGAAATTTGGCGATATTAAAAAATACGCGACAGTGGTTGCTTCAAGTATTACTTTAGGAGCGGGAGCTGACTTTTTACTATATGGTCCTGTGCAGCATGCGAACATCATATACCCTAATGTTGCATTCATCAAAGCTGCGCATTCACAACTATTGTTCGATGAAGGAAAAATGGCTCCGACAAATCATCCAGTGTTTAAAATTGGATAAAATTCAAGATATCAATTGTTTTAAACCGATGTTTAAATATAACGTAGAACAAAAGTCATACAAGATAGGAAAATATATAGTGGGTGGAGATCCGAGAAGCGTGCCCACTGCTTTAGCGGGTACTATATTTTACTTAAAGCAGAAAAAAATCTTTAGGGATGAGAGAAAAGGTCAAATAAACAAAGAATATGCTGAAAAATTAATTAAAGAGCAAGAGGAGTTAGCAGATAAAACAGGCTTGATACCCTTACTCGATGTTATTCTTTCTTTTAAGGAATCAATTCAACCTATTTTAGATTTTGTTTTTTCAGTTACCGATACTCCCGTTCTTGTGGACGCCCCTTATTGGGAAGTTAAGCAACCAATGCTAAATTATCTTATTGAACATGGATTAGATAAAGAGGTTGTATATAATACAATTACCTCCTCTTCTTATGATGAAGAATTTGAACTATTAAGTCAAACGGACATTGAAACATTTTTTCTTCTTCCTATTGAATCACAATGCTGGACAACTGAAGCTCGAATGGAAATTACTGATAAACTCATAAAAAAAGCTTTGTCTTACAATTTTAAAAAAAATAACTTTCTAATTGATACATGTATTATTGACTTTACATCCTTAGGGATTGCTCTTAATACGATTGACGAAGTAAAAAATAAGTATGGATATCCTGCTGGAACTGCAGGACAAAATTTAGCAGATTCCTGGATAAATTTGGTTACTAAATTTGGGCATATCAAAAAATATATAAAAGTAGTTGCCTCAACGATTACTTTAGCAGCGGGAGCAGACTTCATATTCTATGGTCCTATTCAATTAGCAAATTTAGTATATCCTAACGTTGCATTCATTAAAGCTGCTCATTCTCAATTATTGTTCGATGAAGGTAAGATGCCTCCTCCAACTCATCCTGTATTTAAAATCAACTAAAATAGGTAACTTAAATATTTTTACTATTAAATTCTTGAAATTTCACTTTTTTTGTTTAAATTTCTCATTAATTATTCAAAAACTAATCTCGAAAAATGTAAACGTCTTGCCTTAAAAATTAGGGTTTTAAAATCAAAAAAATAAAAAAAATTGATAAATATTTTACTATTCACGTTTAAAAATGTCTGCAAGTTTTTGAGCTAGAGGTATAGGGCCCTCGATTTGGAGTTTTCCCATAGTATATGCTTGTATACCATCAATCTCTCCTTTTTGAATGCCTATAAAGCTCTCTACAGCGTCATAGTTAAATTTAAGAATAGCATTTTCCTTCTCTCCTTCAACAATATCCATATTACCACTGTCAAAGATTACTTGCCATGTACCTCCACCTGGACCTTTAATATTATATTGAACAGCCACTTTCTTCTTAAATTCTTTAGCAACTTCTGGTTTAAAATATTTCTTCATTAATTCAAATCCTTCTTGTACATCAACCATCTTTTACATTACTTTTTTATCATTTTTATTATTTATTTATAAAAAAATAAAATTTAAATTTCTATTCCCTTCTTTTCTGCTAAAGCTTTTTTAGCAGCATCGAGCCCGAGCATAACATCAGTAGCCCATCCATCTGCACCGATCTCATCACACCATTCGCTGGAAGGACAAGCACCTCCTCCAATCAGATAGATATATTTGTCTCGGAGTCCTTGCTTCTTTAAATATTCGATAACAACTTTCTGCTCGAACATAGTACCTGTGAGCAAGGCTGACGTACCGATAATGTCTGCCTCTTCAGCTTCTGCCTTTTCCACAAACTTTTCTTTGGGATTATCGCGACCGAGATTATACACTTGGATTCCATTAGCTTGAAACACAGCTTCTACGATACTAATTCCTAAATCATGAATATCTCCTTTTACGGTCCCGAGTACCATTTTTGCTTTCGGTTTATATTCTCCTTTAGGCATGGTTTCCAAGATGTAATTAAGAGCTTCTTGCATAGCTTCTGCGCCCACCATGAGATATGGAAGAGCAATCTCACCTCTTCCGAATTTCTCTCCGAGTTCCTGTATTGCAGGAGTTAGTCCTTCTTGTATTAATTCTAAAGATTTTACTTTTTCTGCAATCCCTTGCTTGGCGAGCTCTAAACATTGTGCTTTATTGTAGGTTATAATAGCGTCTTTCATTCCATTAATGATTTCTTCTTTACTTGCCATTTTTTATTCACCTCGCTTTAGAATAATGCTAATTCCTCATCTGCTTCTTTCAATATTGACTGAAGTCGTTCCTCAACATCCTTTCCTAAAGGTTCAGGTTCGTGCTTTGCCAACTCTTTCAATCGTTCTCTACAAGTGTCATATGCCCAACGTTTTCCTCCTTTTGCTAACCACTGATCCGAATGTTCATGAATCCAATCTTTAGAATACCAATATAATCCCTTCTTGGGATCAATATATTTTAAGGTATGTGGATGAGTAGCAAATCTTCCTTTTGGTCCCACTTCCAGAATTGTTTTAAGTGACAAGGCATCCTCATCCTCAGGAAATAAGCTATTATTCATATTGAATAAAAATTGTTTTACATAATTAACGATTGATTCACCCATCGGTAAGGCTTCCCACATAAATGCATTTGGAGGGCCTCCAAATTGAAGAACATTCAAACCCATAAGAGTCAATGTAAGTAGATTTGTCATCCAGCCAGTAGCAACTTCTTCTAAGGAACCATTTAAGGCATGGGCACATCCAAATGTAGCAATACCATATAAATCTTGGTACACTTGATTTCCAATTCCATGAGTTAGTAAAAACATTGGAGCTTGAGCTAGTTGTCCGGAATTCGGATCAACTGCTGTACATATTACCCAGGGCAGTGCAGCTGTTCCAGGAGACAAATATTGCGACACGGCAATTCCATAATGAGTACATGCCAGTGATAAAGCTATTTGTGACGCTGGAGTTGCAGGTGCAGTGAATGGAGCTGTGCCCCCCCAATATGGAAAGCTAGGTATATGATGTTTTGCTCCTCCCACCATTGCCCAAAAATTCTGTCGTGTAGAAGTCAATGGTCCAATAGCTGTAGGTAAACAGCCTATTATGGGGCGTTTTCGAAACTCATCATAACCACCTTGAACTTCCGCTGCCATCTGTGCAAGATAATCCCATTCAGCAGTACCCCCTTCTGTTATAGCAATTGGTCCTATGAATTTAGATGTTCCTTTCCACTTTGCGTACGCAGCATGTAGTTCTGCTGGAAGTCCTGCATGAGAAGATTTGACATCTTCAACTATACTATTAGATAGTCCTTCATACGTATCAATTGCATCCATCATCTTAGTACTTTCATATACATCGTTGAAATCAGTTATACTAGATTCCCATTGATCTAACGATTCATTCCATTTGTATTGTTTCGTTGCTCCTGCTGCAGGTAAGATATAATAATCTCTTTTGGGACCTGTAATTGGTAAATCATTTTTGGGATTACGACCCGCAAGAACGTATGAAGATGGCGCCTTTGCGATCATTTCCCGAACCCAGTACTCAGGAAATCTAAAAATGAGCTCTTTCTCATCAATTTCGACGGGAGTATCTTTAAAATACTCGATAGCTTCCTTATCATCAATATGCACACCCATTTCACTCAGAATTCTATAAGCTGCCGAATCAAAAAGTTTTAATTGTTCTTCTGTTGCTAGCCGTAGTAATTTATCATAACTTGGAAATTTTACTTTTTCTCCTTCTCTAATAATAATCATCTCAATTTTATGATTTTTTTTCTATTAAGTATAGAAGCAAAGTTATAAAATTTGTTTGACAAAAATTTATTATGCTTGCGAACACAAGCAATTATAAATATCTTTATTTTTTAGATAAATTCTAAACTATGAAACGACTAAAAAAGCTTGTATATAAAGCTCCTCTTCCGGATGAATATAAAGAATTATTCGATTTACTTGATGGTTATGAATTAGTTCAAGTTCATCGATTAAGCGAAAATATGATGTATGGTACTAATAAGCTTAAATTTAAAGACCCTAATTTTCATCCTAAAGAGCTAGAGGGCCAATTTGGAATTGATTATATAGAAGTTATAGCAGAAGATAAAAATAAAAAAGAGTATGTTTGTATTATTAAACATCAGTGGGTCGATGAGATGAAACAACTATTCTCAAACCTTAATATCTTGATAGAACCGCCTTTAATTAAGGAAGGCAATCAATTAATCACGTCTATGATAGCTGATGTTGATACCATTGATCAACTCATAGAAGATCAAGTAAATAGATATGGAAATGATTTTAAAATACTTAACATCTCTACAATTGTTCCAGATGCGAAACATCTTTCTCTGTTATTAACTGAGCGTCAAAAAGAAATAATATATTACGCAGTAGAGAATGGATATTTTGAAATACCCCGTAAGATTAATTCCTCAGATTTAGCAGAACATTTCGGCATTTCTCAAAGTGCAATCACCGAGCATATTAGAAAAATAGAAAAAACAATATTTAATTCAATATTTAAATGATAATCTCATCTTTATTGAAAAATAATAAAACAAAATTTTAATTTAGTTTTTAGGAAAAACTACCTATCTTTCCAAGAACATAATATTTTGATTCCCTCTGAAATATTATTCGCAAAAGCATCTGCTTCTGATCTTTTCAACCAATCTTCGTTAACATTAGGTCCACCGATAAGAATTTTCACATCATCTCTTATCCCTTCCTCTCGAAGCTTTTTACTAATTTGCCTCATGTACTCTGGGGCAGAGTTGAGTAATCCAGTAAGTACCAATATTTTTACATCTGTTTCCTTAATTTTCTCGACAAACTTTTCGACTGGAACTGAAATTCCTAAATCCAATGCGTTAAGACCAATTTTTTCAATCTCTTTCACAAGTATAGTCTTTGCAATGTTATGGATCTCGTCTTTTACATTTCCTATTATAATGTCTATTTTTTCCATATTTAAAGAATTAAAATAAGTATGTATTTTAAATTTAGAAATATCTAATTTCCTATGACATTAGAGGACGATTGGAAGAAATACCATAAATATTATTTGCTTGCTATTTCAAGCATTATTTATATTCTCTTTTATGGTGTATTAAATAAAATTTATACTTGTTTTAAAGGTTAAATCTATTTAAAAAAAAGGAAAATCAATAAAAAAAATAGAAATTATATTAAATTATTCACTCATTAAAAGAGTGCCAGTTCTTCATCTGCTTGTTTTAATAAAGCATTACAACGCTCATCTACATCTTTTGCTATTGGTTCTGGTTCGTGCTTTTCCAACTCTTTTAAACGCTGTCGACAGGTGTCATATACCCAACTTTTTGCACCTTTAGCAAGCCATTGATCAGCATGTTCATGAATCCAATCTTTTGCGCGCCAATATAATCCTTTTGCAGGATCTATCCATTTTAATGTATGTGGATGGGTGGTAAACATACCCTTTGGCCCTACTTCTTTGATCACATCCAAAGCGAGATGTTCATCATCAAATCTGGAAATAAATTCATTCTGTGCAAAAAGTGACCCTCTAACCAAATCCAAAAGGGTTGCTCCTATTGGTATTGTTTCAAACATAAATGCTTGGGGTGTTGTTCCAAATTGTACTATATTTCCCCCTAGCAAAGTATTAGTTGAAACTGAAGATAACCATGCAGTAGCAGCTTCATCTAGAGAAGTTGTTAAACAATAAGAACACTGCGAAACTACAAGATTATATAGATCTTGATAAAGTTGCATTCCCATTGCATGAACGTATCTAGCTGAAGGAATACCTGCTAATTGACCAGTATTAGGATCAGTTGATGTACACATCGGCCATGGACAAGTGGCTGTCCCAGGATCAAGATATTGAGAGACTGCCATGGCATAGTGACAACAAGCAACAGCTAGTACAACTTGTCCAAGTGCTGTTGCTGGAGCAGTAAATGGGGAAATCCCTCCCCAATATGGGAATGTAGGTAAATGATACTTTGCACTTCCTACAGCTGCCCAGAAATTCTGCCGAGTGCTTGTCAAAGGCCCGATGCATGTTGGTAATCCTGCGATTATGGGACGTTTTGTCAATTCATCGAAACCACCTTGAACTTCAGCGGCTAGCTTTCCTACATAATCCCATTCAGCAAGACCTCCTTCCGTAATAGCAGTAGGCCCTCCAAATTTAGTTGAATATTTCATTTTATTATATAAAGTGTGAAGTTCCGCAGGAAGACCTTGTTGTGTTTTTTTAACATCTTCCAGAAGTGTACCAAAAAATCCTTCATATTGGTCTAAACCATCGACCATTTTAAATGCTTTTATCACTTCTTCCTCCCCAGGTATTTTAGAAATCCATTTATTAGCAGTATCATCCCATTCATAATATTTTGTAGATCCGCTTGTAATTAAAGCATAAAAGTCTCTTTGAGGGCTTGTCACATGTAAATCTCTTTTTGGATCTCTTCCCGCAAGTAAATAAGTTCTTGGGGCACGACCGATCATTTCTCGAACCCAATACTCAGGAAACTTCACGATGAGTTCTTTCTCATCGATCTCAACTGGAGTCTCTTTAAGATACTCTATACATTCTTTATCATCAATATGAACACCCATTTCGCTTAAAATATTATAAGCAGCATTATCTACTACTTCCAATTCTTCTTTTGTGAATATTCTCCACATCCTTTTCATACCAGGAAATTTGACTTTTTCGCCTTCTCTCATTTAAATTACCTTTTTTTAATTTACTATTTATTTTTTTATGATAGATTTCTTGAATCTAATATAGATATTGTAGTAATAATTATTATGCTTGATATATACAGTTTACAAAATTCAATAAGTTCTTAAAAGAAAAAATAAAAGTAAAAATAAAAAATATTCAAGGAATCCTAATAAAAAATTTATAATTCTTGTGTAATCTTGATTTTTTAGTAATTTATTTATTATTACTCGCTAAATAAAATTTCATCCCAAGGTTGTCTATACAAACCAGCTCTTTGTCTTTTTTGGTCAAATACATGACCCATCATCCCTATTGAACGTCCAAGAACAAACAATCCATTCAATGCTTCACTATATATAACATCTTCAATTTCTTCTTGTGTAAAATCTAAGTTTTCTAACAAGTCTAAAAATGTAATCCCTATACACCCGTCAACATTTAATATCAGATTATTCCTTTTAGACGTGGTTAATTTTTCTACTTCTAAAGCAAAATCTAGGTGTGGATGCTCTTTAAAATTTTTAAATACAAATTCCTTAAGTAATTCAACTCTCACATCTGGATTTTGAACTGATTTAATTCGATGACCTATTCCCGGAATATTAACTTTTACAACATCCTTCATATATTTAATGAATGCAGGTGGCGTTATTCTCTTTTGTAAGGCTTCCCTAATATATTTCGCAGCATCGGATATTGCCCCTCCAAACCTAGGACCGATAGTTAAAATCCCACTAGCTAAAGCTGACATAAGATCTTTCCCAGCTCGGGCAGTTATTATGGCATTATGAGCACCACTAACCGCTGGCCCATGATCTGCAGTTAACTTAATTACCATTTCAATAAACTGTTGAGCAAACTCAGGCAATTCTCGTTTGAACCATAGAAGCCCAATAACATACCCAATTGATCGATTATTCCTAACTATTTCATCTAATCCAACTCCTGCAAACGTAGGAACATCCCCTCGATCATCACTGATAGTTACGACAACATCAGAAGGTCTTCTAACTAATCCTAATCTTACCGCTTCATTGAAATCAGTAGGAATTTTAGGAGGCTCCTCTTCTTTAGCTGGTGTTATTTTTCCTTCTTGTACTAGCTTTTCATAAGTTTTTTTAATTAGCTTATCAAAATCTTCATAAGATTCAGGAACAAGTGCTCCTGCTTCCTTAAGAGCTTGGTTTTTAGCTTCTGCGGTTTCTTTAGAGGTACCAGCCATCGCACCAGCGTGTCCGAACTGCAATCCCTTCGGGAGAATCCTAGCTGCGGTACCAGTAACCCATATAACAAGTGGCTTTTTAATCTTTCCCGTTTTTAAGGCATTAACAATTTCGTATTCTTCTGTTCCACCAATTTCTCCTAAACAAACTAGCATTTTAATTTTAGGATTTTCTTCATAGCGCAAAAGATGATCTATTAATTGAGAACCAGGGTATCGATCTCCCCCAATCGCAATAGATTCATAAACACCATCTGTATTTTCAGCAATCATAAAGTTCATTTCATTGCTTAAACCACCAGATTTGGATACAAACCCAACAGAACCAGTACGATATAATTTTGATAAAATAATATTTTCTAAAGTTCCTGCAGTATTACCAATTTTAAATGCTCCAGCTTTAATTCCACCGACGGTAGCAGGACCAATAATAACTTTATTTCGTTCTTTGGCAATTTTATTCAATAATTGACTTTGCCTTTCTGGCATGCCTTCTGCAATTATTGTAATAACTCGAATTGTGTTTGATTCAAGTGCTTCTTTACTTGTATCATAAGCGGATCGAAACGATGCAAAATTGATTATTACATCTGCATTAGGATGCTTTTTAATTGCCATATTAAGTGTTTTATAAACAGGAATAACAATTTCTTTACTACCCCAAAAAGCTTTATGATAAGCTACTGCTCCATCTTGAGTAGGTTGAATCATAGCTGCAACAGAAGGTTTTTTTCGTCTACATACATAATCAAAATCCAGCATTCTCTGCACTGGAGCTGCTTGAAGTCCGTATATTATAGCTTGTGTATCTTCATTAAATAATTCATAACTTTCCATTTATTATTCACCTCTCATTTTTTCAATCATTCGAGATACAGGACGCGTCATACTACTATATCGATCGTAAATATCAATAGGAATCCCTGTTTCTTCTCCAACTTTTCTCATTAACTCTAAACCTTGTTTTTCATTAGGACCGCCTCTGCGAACTAAGATTTTCACATTTGCTTTCTTTAATTTATCAACTGAATTCTTTATCGCTCTAACTATGCCTCCAAAAGTAGCCTTCACGTCAGTAAAATTTGCAATTCCTCCTCCAATTATTAAATATTTTTCTCTCCCTTTAGGATCTGGTTTTTCTGTAATGATATCAATGACAGTTTGAGCATAAATTTCAGTATGTTCTTGGGAAGGATTACCTGAATATTCTCCATAATTACCCAATTCTTCTGAAAAACCAAGATCTGCTATAGTATCAGTATAAATAACACTTGCTCCACCTCCAGCTACCATCGTCCAGACACGACCTTCTCGATTTAAGATAGTCAATTTAAGTGAAGCTCCTGTTTTTTCATCAAGTTCTTTAATTTTAATTTCTTCAGCACTCATTTTCTGACCAAAACCCGCTGGAAATTCAATAGGGTGCTCCGGATTGCCCCAAGTGTCAACATGCAAAAACGCAGCAGTATCATCTAATCGAGCTTTTACATCTAAAGGAACAATCTTTTTATCTTTATCAATCGCAAATGGATTTATTTCAAGAAACGAAAAATCCTGGTCTATATATACTTGATATAATCCTTTTATAAATGGTATTAAAAATGCCTTTAAATCGCCTAAATTAGGTAATTTGTTCTCTAAATCAAAAGTATTTATATCTGTGCTAATTGGAATTTTAATGTGGGTAACCTTATCCCAATTTTCCTCGATAAAAATACCTCCTTCAAAACTAAAGTGAATGACATCATTATCTCTCTCTGAGGTGATGGATACATAATATTCTTTTTCATGTGGTATAAAAGGTTCAACTAACAATCGATTTAATTCTCCTTTGACATTACCGATTAGAAATTCTTTATTTAAATTCTCTTTACAGAATTTTTTTACTTGGTTAAGATCAGCATCTAATAATAAAAGTTTGGCTTTACCTCTTTTTCCAAATAGTTGATCAGGTTTAACTACTACTTTTTCAGATTTAATCCAAGGATTTTCATCTGCTAACTTATCTAAATTTGTGGTACTTTCAATAACAGCCAGTTTATTATGATAATTAAAGTTTGGATAATATTTTGGTAATTCTTTTGCTAAAAGTTTTTTAGCATCATATTCAAAGATATTTTTCTGTGCCAAAATTCTCTAACTCTTCTTATTTTCTACAACAATTTCATAAAAAAAGATAATTTATTTAGATTCCTTTTTCTAATAAATTTTTCTTACATAATTAATATGGGAAATTGATCCCTTTTTTATTATGATACCCTAAATTTTTCAAAAAAAGAAATGTTTTCTAAGATATCTATTCACTTTTTTTCTAATATGGTAATCTATTTTCAATTTTTCATTCAAATCTCTGAAATAATTAACTAATAAAAAAATTGAAAAAGATATAAAAAAGATCGTTCGAAATCAAAGATTTAATTCAACAAGCTTTTGTTTATTTAACAAGACTTTGCTAGGTTTCAAATCATAGATTCTCCACATGAAGAGAAATCCGATAAGATAAAAAAGTGCTGGAACAGTAAACATTCCAATATTAATTCCCCATTGTGCTTGTATAGATTGGCTTGAAGCAGTTGGATCGAAATTTGTAAGAGTATGTATTATTCCAAATGTTAGAGCTTGAACTACAATAGAAAAACGGCCAATGAAAGTCCTAAATCCATAATAAATCCCTTCTTCTCTTTTACCTGTTTTTATAACAATTTCATCAATAACATCTGAAAAAGTGGCATAAATCAAACTCCAAGTTGCTCCCATACTAAAGCCAATCAATAAAAATCCAAATATAACTAAAGGAAATTCCCAAATGAAAAATGTAAGAATTAAAAATGTAGCAGTACCCCCTGTTCCACACATATAACCTATTCTGTTGCCAAATTTCCTAGCTATATAGATCCAAAATGGAGCAGAAATTACACTTGCTAAAAGAAATGCCATTAGAATTACCATTTCATAAAATGGATCAATCCGCATAACATATTGGACCCAATAAGGAATCGATGCCAGCATGAGAACCATTACTGTAGTTTGAGCTAAATAAGCAAATAGATATGATATATAATTCTTTTGTTTTAACGCATGTTTGAGTTTAATAAAATAGTTCTCTTTAGGCATGTTTATGTCATCTATGAGAAATGTTCTATCAATCATTTGCCGATTCTCACGCATACCGTATATCATTAAAAGACAAATAATAATACAGGTAATAGTTACAATCGCCCCTACCATTACATAAGACTCAATATTTGTTCCAGGAGTTCCAGTTGTTATTATAAAAGTTGGTAATATAGTACCAAGAGTTAAACCGAAAAGAGAAAGTAAAATCTGAACACCACCTACTTTAGTCCTTTCCTTTTGAGAACGAAATTTATCCGGGTAAATACTTTGATATGAAATAATCATGAACGAAAACAATGTATCCAAAATACATAAAATAATTATTAACCAGAAAAAAATAGAAAGATCATTACCTATAGGGGGAAAAAAAATTAAAACAAACATTATTGAACAAGGGATTCCTGTTATTAAAAACCAAGTAAATCTCTTACCAAATTTTCTCATATATTTTATATTGTGGTTAGATATATGTCCAGCTAAAGGATCATTAAACATATTCCATATTCCATATATAATAATTGCAGTTGTTAATAGAGTAACTTGTAAAAAGACTTCGGTCTCATAAAACTTAAATACCATAAAGCTTAATGCTGTCGCAAGAAAATCATCAAAAAGACTTCCAAGAGAATAAGATATATGGACTTTAAGAGGATATTGAAAGCTGGAACTATCATTTGATTTTGTCATCTCTTTAAAAATCACCAATTAAAATATAATTAATTAATTTAATTTTGATATTAGTTTATTTAATTTTTTATAGGATGGTTATTTTTTTTTAAGAATTATAGTTTCTCCTGTAGCATATCTTTCTAAAGCAATTTCATCTAATTTTACACCCCAGCCTGGACCTTCCGGTAATTTTGCCATACCGTTGCTATAATTAATCGGGTTTAGAATAAGGTCATCTATTAACATTTCTTGACCAAATAATTCAGTTGCATAATCAATATAATGAAATTTTGCTATGTGAAAATGAATATGCATAGCTGAAGCAATTCCTAAAGGTTGATTATGTAAAACAACACCAAGACCCCGCATTTTAGCGTAATTGAATGCTTTTAATGCTTTTGTTACTCCACCAGGGCGTTCTGAGTTAATCCCTAAAACCCTAACTGCGCCTAATTCCACTAATGATATAAAATCTTTAATTGAGAAAAAACCTTCATGTGCCATTAATGGCGTATCAACTCTTTTTTGAACATAAGCCATCCCTATATAATCATCGGCTCTTACTGGTTGTTCAGCATAATCAATACCAAAAGGTTCGATTTCTTTTATTGCTCTAACAGCCATAGACGGAGAATAAGCTTGATTATAATCTACTCTTAACCTAATTTTAACACCGAAAGTGTTTCTAATTGTTTCAATTATCTCCTTATCTTCTTGTACTCCTTTTCCTAATTTGAGTCTAAAAGTTTTGAATCCTTTTTTAAAGTAAGATCGTGTAATGCCTTTCATCAATATAGGTTCTCCAAGGGGAATTAAGGCAGCTAGTGGGATTTCTACTACGTTTTTCCCACCTATTAATTCACAAACGGAACTATCGGTAATTTGACCCATAAGATCATAGCATGCCATGTCTAATATGCCTTTAGCTATCTCATTATTAGCAAGATTGATATCCATCCTATAATTAATTTTTTCAATATTGAAAGGACTCTCACCCAATAAATACTTACCCAAGCAATTTTTAATAGAGTCAATAACTTGATAAGGAGACACACCAGATTCTGGGAGCCAGAGAAAAGATTCACCAATACCAATGTTGCCCCCTCTAGTAATAAGCTTGCAAATTACGAAATCACCGCCTAGCCATGCCTCTTCTGCAGCAATAGCCATTCCCAAACCTCCCTCAGATTGTTTCATTGCTTCTCTGACAGCATCCTTGAAAGGAACATGAATAGGAGTTAATTCTATAGTTTCGATTTCATTTCTCATAATATTATAAAATCTTACATGTTAAATTATATTTTTACTAAAAACATGAAAAAAGGGAATTGATACTTGGAATAGTTGCTTTAATTTACATTCCAAATGAATTATCAATTTTCAGAAACTTAATTTATGCTCATCCAACGTTATCAGAATTATGTAGGAATCTACAAGAACAAATCTAAAGATGAATCTCTAAATCTGCCATTTTCCTTCTTCATATATTATTTTATTGTCTGCTATAATTTTTGAACCAGGGATTTTCATATCTTTTAGAATATCCCAATGTATCGCACTTTCATTTTTTGATCCAATATTTTTAAAACCATGTCCTAATGCAATATGTAAAGTCCCACCAATTTTTTCGTCAAATCCAATATTTTTTGTAAATTGTGTAATTCCATAATTAGTACCAATAGCAAATTCACCTATTTTGTCAGCGTTTTCTATTTTTAATATCTCTTCTAGTAATTCCTGACCCTTGTCAGCTGTAGCATTAATAACCACTCCATCTTTAAATTCTAAAAAAATATTTTCGATTTCTCTTCCCATATAGATTCCTGGATAACTGAGCCTAATATGTCCATTTACAGAATCTTCAACTGGACATGTATAAATCTCCCCATCCGGTAAATTTTCTTTCCCACAACAATTATCCCATATTCTCCCCTCTAATGAAAAGGTTAATTCTGTATCCTCACCAATAACCCTGATATTTTTAGTATCATTTAAATTCTCTACAATCTTGTCTTGTTCTTTTTCCATATTCTGCCATTCTTCAATCGGGTTCTCTTTATCTAAAAATAACGCATTTTCTACAAAATTTGAGTAAGAAAATAAATCCATATTTGCTTCTTGAGCATAAGCATGACATGGAACAGGGACATAAATCCATCTTAATTCCTTTTTAGAAGTACGTTCCTCAAAAACTCGAATATATTCTGTTCGATCAGGAGAACTTTGGTACTTTGCCACTGCTTTTGGATCAATTAATGCTAGGTTTCGAGTATTATATTCTCCATCAATAGTTATTATACAATCAAATTCTGTATTAGTTAATTTAAGTAGATTGTGAAAATATAATAATTGTTCTTCAGATGCATTTTTAAACAACAGTTCACTGAGACCTTCAATTCGCGGCATTGCTAAGGGATGGCCACCCATTTTTAGAACTTCTAAAAAAAGAGCTTGGAAAAGTTCTTTTGCTATAGTTGGGCCTTCAATAAGTACGCGATCTCCTTTCTTAACATTAAGAGAATAATTGACTACTAATTTGGCGAGCTTTTCATAAAATGTATTAATCATAATTATTTAGAGTTAAAATTACATTTAACTGTAAAACTTTTTGTATTATAGAAAAAAATAATCTATGTTTTTTATTTATGATTTATTATTGCTTTTTTAAAATATAATCGAGGATACATGTCCGACCAGTATTATAATATTTACCACTTAGAATGAGTCTTTTTTCTTTATAAAGTATCTCAAACTTTTTGAAGTATTCATCAGGTTCGTCATTATCATAATAACTATGAATATATTCTTGGTTTTCGTGAATACTTATAATTTCTCCGTGAGTTGATTCTTTTTTTTCATCGAAATTAGCATCATCTTTTGAGAGGAAATTCAAATAACATAATCCTCCTATCATTAAAACGCGATGCATTTCATTAATAGCAATTGCAGTGTCTTTTTTACTTAAATGAACCATTGATAGATAGGAAAAAACATACCCGAAGAAATTGGAGTCAAAAGGAATATTTCTCATGTCTCCTTTAACAATCCTTAAATTTATACCATTCTTTTCACAGAAAATTTGTGCATCGTTTATCTCTTCATCTGAAATATCAATTCCATATGTTTCAAAACCATTTTCATAAAAAAAGGCCAGTTTAGGGTCTCTTCCACCAGCCCCACAATCTAATATTTTTTTTTTCGCAGGATTAGTTTGTATAAACCAAAGAAAATTGTATAATGAGGATGGATAGAACCTTTTAATCATTTTTAAAGAAATTTAATTTAATTTATAAAATTTCTTTAATTATGTGAGAAACCTCCATAGGTCTATTGACAATTAATAATTTCTTCTAATAATCTAAATTATTTTGCAAAATTTGTTTAGAATATTTACTTCTCACCTTTAATAAGATTAGGTTAATAAAGCTTTAAACGAAATAATTAATATCAAAAAAACACAAAACTGGAGTTATTTTGAATAATTTAAAAAAACCTTCATATCCAAAAAACAATGAAGACCCAAATACATTGAAAATGATAATGTTTTCTATGGGTTATTTCTTTAATGGATTTCTAATTGTTGCCTTTAACAACTTTGTTTGGCATTATTACGAGAGCGAACTTGGTTTAATAGATATTACTACTTTATGGCCAATTTATCTTGCAGTAGCCAATGTGATTTTTACAATTTTCAGTATAGTAAGTAGCCCTGTTATAGGGTATCTCACTGATAAACCAAATAAATGGACAGAGAAATTAGGGTTTCATACCCCTTGGATTGTTATTGGAGGTATTCCAACTATGGTTTTCTTTTTCCTACTCTTCACACCACCAAACATAATAGGGATACAAAGTGTATTTCCAGTTCTATTATATTATTTAATTATAGTCTTTTTATACGACATTTCTAATTCACTTTTTCAAACGCATTCTTTTGGAGCTTTCCCAGCTCATTTCCGAGGAGATAATATCCGAAGGAAGGCAGGCATGATAACTCAAATTTTTATTTTTATAGCAAATTTTATAACAATCACCTTATGGTCACAAATTATTGTTCCTGGGAATTCTTCCACTTTTACAATAGCTGCCTTTTTAAGTTTTATAATGCTTGGAGTATCTCTAGCGATTTTTATCCCTGGTTCAAAAGAAACAGATGTGATAAAAGAACGTTTCATTACTAGTTATGAAACTGAAGAGAAAAAATCGTTCATTTGGACAATGAAAATGGCAATTAAACAAAAAAACTTTATGCTAGCCATTTTTACTTATATTATTTTTATGATAGCATTAGGATTAATGAGTATGAATACTATCAATTTTGTAGATGATGTTTTACAAGAGGAACAATTTATTAGAACAATTGGATCAGTTTTTATGTTAACAGCTTCCATAATAACAATGCCTATATGGATTTACGTTGCAAAAAAAATTGGACATTCCCGTTTATATACAGTTGGTCTATTATCATTCGGAATTAGTTTATTATTATATTCCTTTGTTTCAAATATCTTAGGATTCTATATAGTTAATTTTTTGACTGGTATGTCTGCCGCTATGTTTACTATTATGTTATCCCCCGTTTTAGCTGATTGTTATGATGAAGTCACCGTAAAGACTAAAAAACATTATGAAGCTACATTAGTAGGTTTTAGAAACGTCTTTATTCGCATTTCTTTATTAATTCAAAGTTTCATAGTAGCGATTATTCATGCAGTTACATTTTATAATCCAAATAATCCAACACATACCTACGACGCATTATTGGGACTGCGATTGATTCAAGGTGTTTTTCCCTTTCTATTTTGTTTAGTAGGAACCATTATTTTTTATAAGTGGTTTGATTTGAAAGGTAAAAAAAAGCAAGAAATAATGCAAAAACTAAAAGAAATGGGTTTATAACTAGTAGAAATAGATTGTGATCACATATTTTAATTAAACAATACAGCTTAGTATTAGTTAAATCATAATATGCAACTTAATATTATATAATTATAATGAATTCAAAGGAATTAACTCTTTCAGCAATTAAAGGAATACCTGAGAAA
The DNA here is from genome assembly GCA_029856155.1 of Promethearchaeia archaeon. Lineage (GTDB taxonomy): Archaea > Asgardarchaeota > Lokiarchaeia > Sigyniarchaeales > SOKP01 > Loki-b32. The sequence goes on along the minus strand of JAHQWL010000092.1, from coordinate 15,906 downwards.
ATACCTTTTAATCCTTTTATTATGCATATGGCGGCATCATTAGCGAATGTAGATTATACTCATGATTATTGTCAAAAGCCAGATGTTTTAGTTGATTCACAAATCAAATGTGCTGAATTTTTTGGTATTGATCATGTGAATGTGTCTACTGATGCATATAGAGAAGCGAACGCGTGGGGTGTTGAGATTGATTGGGAGAGCCATACCCCCGTTGCGAAAACATATCTTTCAATTGAGGATTTTGAATCAATAGAAACACCTTCTATACTCAAAAATCCAAGAATTATGAATAGAGTTAATGCGGTTAAAAAATTTTCAGATAAAATTGGTGGAAATCAATGTATTATAGGTTGGATTGAAGCTCCATTCGCTGAGATTTGTTGTTTATTCGGTCTAATAAATGTTCTTTTACAATGTAAAAATCTTGATTGGGTTGATATAATAAAGAAGTTAATAACTAGAATACTTCCAATTCAAAAAGAATTCGCTAAATTACAGATTGAAGCAGGTGCAGATATAATAGGTGCAGGTGATTCAGCTATTTCACAAATTGGACCTATGAGATATGAAAAGTGTTGCATAGGTGCCACTAAAAAGCTTTTTGATTATATTCAAAAGGATGTCCCAGTATTATATCACATATGTGGTGATAATTCCGTAGTCGATAAAGAAGGAAGAGATATGTTAAAATTAGTTTCAAGTACAAAAGCTGCCATTCTAGATTTGGATTATCAAGTAGATCTGAAATTAGCTAAAGAAAAAATTGGTAAAAATAACTGTATACGAGGAAATACAAATACTCAAATCTTAGGAAGTCTGAAATATTCAGTTTCAAGAGTAATCAAAGAAATAACAAAAACAATTGAGGCTGGGAAGCCTGGGGGATTATATATGTATTCGATGGGATGTGAAACTCCCTGGGATCCACTAGAATTAGCAATCCGAAACTTAAGCATAGCTAAATCAATAACAGAAAAAATGGGATATTATTAGGGTTATTATTCATAATATTTTTCAAAATTTTCTATTTATGAATCCCTAGATCTAAATAAGGGGTATTAGAATAGATAATTTTGGTATTTTTCTTTTTTAATTCCTCCATTAATGCTTCTACTGTAAATTCTTTGACATTCATATAAGTCCATCCGTGTACTCCTCCACTTGCTAAACCATCTGGACTATGCATATCTGTACCAGTAATCATGCCTATTTTACCAGTATGTTGTAAACAAAAATCATAGGACTCTTGATCATAAACATTTTCAGGTTGACAATCATCATTAATAATTTCAATATAATCTATGCCCCAATCTAATAAAGTCTCGCGAGAGGGATGGGTTTTCATATTGAATTCATAAAGGCTCCAAGGAATATGATTACAAACAACAATACCTCCTTGATCATGAGCGGTTTCAATCGCTTCAATAATTCTATCATCCTTAGTTCTAGATATGTTAGTGTCCCAATTTGACACACCTAGAAAATTTAAATGAATTCTGCGAGTAGTCCATTCAATTCCACTTAAAATTATGATATCTTTCTTAGCATATTCCTCTCTTACCTTATCAATCTTTTCTAAATGACGCATATTATTATGATCTGTTATTGCTAACGCATTATAACCCATTGCTATATGCCACTCAACATTTTGTTTAATTGTAAGTGCCCCATCACTAAATATTGTATGTGAATGTTGATCAAATACAACATTATACTGTTTTTTATCGTATCCAGGAGGAATATAAGGTATGATATCTTTCCAATCATTATCAGAATAAGCCATATGGAACACACAGAATATTTAAGTTCAAGATTGTTAACTATTGCTAACTGGATAAATGTAGAAATAATGGTTGAATATTAAATTTTTAGTTTTTATTTGTATTATATTGATTTTTGTGCTATTTATTTTAAATTAGTATAAACTTTTTTTATATATTCTTTCTAATTAAGATATTAAAGATTAATTTATAACGTGAGAGATTTTGAGTTTTCGTATCGAAAAGGATGTCTTAGGAGAAATGGAAGTCCCTAATAATGTATATTGGGGAATAAATACTCAGAGAGCAATCAAAAATTTTCAAATAAGTGGTAAGACTTTTCCTAAGATATTTATTACATCATTAGCCCAACTAAAAAAAGCTTGTCTATTAGCAAATTTAGAATTGGAATTGATTGATAAAGAAAATGCAAACGCTATTCTTAAAGCTATTAATGAAATTATAGAAGAGAATAAACATCTTGATCAGTTTCCTATTGATATTTTTCAAACTGGGTCAGGAACTCAAACTAATATGAATATGAATGAAGTTTTAGCAAATCGAGCAAATGAAATTTTAGGATATCCAATAGGTAAAAAATATCCAGTACACCCGAATGATCACGTAAATAAAAGTCAATCTTCTAATGATGTGATCCCTAGTACGATGCATTTATCTTCTTTACTTATGATAAAAAAACTGTTTCCTATATTAGATAAATTAAAAGAACATCTACATAAAAAAATTGAAGAATTTAAAGATATTGTTAAAGTAGGAAGAACACATTTGCAAGATGCCGTTCCAATCCCTTTATCTTTAGAATTTGAAGTTTATAAGAAACAAATCGAAACTAATATACAAAGATTAGAAAAAACATGCAATGAATTGTATTATATTCCAATAGGTGGTACAGCATTAGGAACAGGATTGAATGCACACAAGGATTTTGCTAAACTTACTGTTTCTCATCTCTCAAAAATTACTGATCTGCCTTTTAAAGTTAATCCAGTAAAAGCAGAAGGAATTGCTTCACATAATACAATTGTGAGAGTTAGTAGTAATTTGCGTTTATTAGTTTTATCGTTATTAAAGATGGCTAATGACATTCGCTGGATGGGGAGTGGGCCTCGCGCGGGATTATCTGAATTAAAATTACCTCAAAATGAACCTGGATCATCAATAATGCCGGGTAAATTAAATCCCACTCAATCCGAAGCATTAATTCAGGTATGTTTACAGGTGATAGGAAATGATTCTGTAGTTTCATTTGGAGAGGCATATGGCAGTATATTAGATTTGAATGTGTGTAAACCCGTTATGATTATAAACTTACTTGAATCTATTGATATACTAATTGGAGGTATTAATTCATTTATCGATAACTGTTTATTAAATTTGGAAGCTAATACTCAACAAATTAATAAACAATTAGAACAGATGCTTATGCTTGTTACAAATCTAACTCCTATTATTGGTTATGATAAATGTTCTGAAATAGCACAACGAGCATTTAACGAAGGAAAGAATCTTAAAACTATTATAAAAGAGATGGGATTAAAAATAGATAACCTCGATGAACTATTAGATCCTAAAAAAATGGTTTAATCGCTAGGTGAAAATATGAATAAGGATATTAAAACTGTAGAAGATGTTCGCAATATTGCTAGAGAAAAATTAAAAGGAATATGTGGGGTCTATAAAGAATGTGATGGGGATCCAAATAGACTTTGTCAAGGCCAAAGTTATGGTAGGGCTCTTGGTATCGGTGGAATTGGAAGTGGTACCAGTTTTAATAATAATTTCTTGGCTTTAAGAAAATACAATTTGAAAATGAAATTAATCAATGAAGATTTTTCACCTGACACTAGATATAATTTTTTTGGAAAAGAATTGCCCATGCCAATAATGGCTGCAAGTGTCGCAGGTGTTAATAGTTTTGGTGGAGAAAATGTCATATCAGAAGAAGATTTTTGTCGTTCTGTAGTTCTTGGCTGTAGAAATGCTGGAACAATAGGATGGAGAGGAGATACTTATACATATTCACTTGAAAATTCTTATGGACTTAATGCTATTGCTGAAGCGGGAGGATGGGGTGTTAAAATTGTGAAACCAAGAGACCAGAGTACAATAATGAAATTTTTTAATAAAGCTGAAGAGGTTAGATGTGTTGCTGTTGGTATAGATGTAGATGGATGTGGTTCATATGCAATGGCAACACATAATAAACCAGTTTATAAGAAATCAATTGAAGATCTTAAAGAATTAGTTTCTTCTACAAATCTTCCAGTAGTTATTAAAGGAATAATGAGTGTTGAAGATGCTTTTGCTGCTAAAGACGCAGGAGCTGCTGCTATTGTAATATCAAATCATGGAGGAAGAGTTTTAGATCATACTCCTGGAACTGCTGAAATTTTACCCAGTATAGTTGAAGAACTTAAAGGAAAGATTAAAATTATCGTCGATGGAGGTATCCGTACGGGATACGATGTGTTGAAAATGCTAGCGCTGGGAGCTGAATCTGTTCTAATTGGGCGAGACATTATTCGAGCATCTGTTGGGGCAGGAATTAAAGGTGTACAAATTCATATGGAATATATGCAAAAAACTTTAGCTAAAGCGATGAGAATGACAAACTGTAAATCATTACAAGAAATAACCTCAGATATTTTAGTGTAAATAAAAATTAATTATTAATAGATAATTTAATACTGTTAAATATCATGCCAAAAGCGTATGTAAATAATATCAAAATTGAATATGAGACAATTGGGGATCCTAATTCAAAACCGTTGTTATTAATAGCGGGCTTGGGAAGCCAACTTCTTGCTTGGTCGGATGAGTTTTGTGATAAATTTGCCGAAAATGGCTTCTTTGTCATCAGATTCGACAATCGAGATGTAGGTTTGTCAACAAAATTTGAAGAAGCGGGTATACCAGACATGATGGAGATTGCTGCTGCCTATACACGTGGAGAAATACCCAGGCTTCCATATACTTTAGAGGCCATGGCGGATGATGCTATTGGTGTTTTAGACGCTTTGAATATAGAGAAAGCACACATTTGCGGTGCTTCTATGGGGGGATTGATCGCACAAATTATAGGATATAGACATCCATCTCGAGTGCTATCTTTAACTGTAATCATAAGTACGACGGGGAATCCTGCTTTACCACAAGCGAAACCAGAAGTCATGGCTCAATTCTTTGCACCTGTTCCTGCCGAACGCGAAGCATATATTGAAGAAATGGTCAAGCGCGATAGTCTAATTTATGGTAAATTCGAGTATGATGAAGTCCAAGGAAGGGAATACCGAACAAAGGAATACGATAGAAGTTATTATCCTGAAGGCATAGCTCGCCAAATGGCAGCAATGGCTGTACCTGGCAATATTCAGCCATTAATCTCTTCAATAAAAGCACCAACTTTAGTCATTCATGGAAAAGAAGATCCATTTAACTCTGTTGAAGCTGGTAAAGAGATTGCTTCAACCATACCTGGAGCTGAATTATTGCTTGTAGATGGAATGGGACATAGTTTTCCTCGTGAAGTGATACCACGTATCGTAAAAGCATTAGTAGAGAATAGCAACAAGAGGCGTAATTAGGAACTTCAATAGACATAAAGAAAAAAAAATTTCATTTTTATAAATAAATATTATTTTTTCCCAATACCTTCGGAAGGTATTTTCAGATTAAGTTCTTGAATTATTTTGCTAGAATAGCAAATTTTATATTTTAGTAGGTCGTAATATCAAAGTAATTAGTTACTATATTACTTCGCAAGATTGATTATGTATGAAAGATATCTCTAAATTTATCGATGAAGTGTTGAACGAGGTTAGCGGGAAATATGCCTTTGATTGGGTATCGAAGATCTCACAATATAACCGAGTAGTAGGGTCTCAAGATTATCATGAAATTGTAGAAAAAGTAATGAGAGAATTAGGATCGTTTGGGTTAGATGAGATTAAACTCCATAAATATCCCGCAGATGGAAAAACTAAAACATGGGAATGGATTGTGACTCAAAGCTGGGAGATTAAATCGGGGGAATTACGTTTGATTGAACCAAAAAAAGAGATCTTGTGTCGATTTCAAGATATTCCAATGTGTATTATTGGGAGATCAAAAGCTTGTAACGTTGATGCTGAATTGATTGATGTTGGAAAGGGTGTTACAGAAGAAGAATTCGAAGGAAGAGACGTAAAAGGGAAAATAGTTTTAATGGAAGCTCCAAGAATTATAGTTCCTACATTATATGCAGAAAAAGGGGCATTGGGTGTTATAGTATATCCAAGTGCCGATAGAGCAGCGGGTTATAAGGGTATGACTATTTATAATAGATTTCCTGCCATAGCTGAAGAGTTAGAAAAAACTACCTTTGGTTTTAGTATTAGTTTTGAGCAAGCACTATATTTAAAGGAGCTATTAAGAAATGGTTCTGTCAAACTACATGCAAAGATTGATGCTAAAGTATATGATGGAGAATTAGAAGTAATCTCCGCGGTTATTCAAGGAAAAGAGAAATTTCAAGAAGAAATAATTTTAACAGCACATATCTGTCACCCTGCTGCTGGAGTAAATGACAATGCCAGTGGATCAGGTGGGTTAATAGAATTAGCACGTGCTTTAGCAGTACTTATTAAGCAGAAAAGATTAGAACCCCCTAAAAGAACAATTCGTCTTCTATGGGTTGCTGAATTTCATGGTACATTCCCATGGATTAAAGAGCACGAAGAAATCGTTAAAAATGCACTTTTTAATATAAATTTAGACATGATTGGGGAACACCCTCTAAAAGTTGGGGAACCATGTGAGATCTGTTTAGCACCATATTCACGACCATCAATTTTAAATGATATTATTCAATATTTTGCGAGAGTAATCGCAGATCATCCTAAAGGGGTAGCAATAAATGGTACTACCAATCGTATGCGATATCGAATTACTCCCTATTCAGGCGGAAGTGACCATACTTTATTTGTTGGAAATCCTATAAATATACCTGGGGTAATGATTGGGCATAATGATCCTTTTTGGCATAGTTCGCTTGATACTATAGAAAAATGTGATTCTACCGAATTAAAACGAATTATTACTATATCACTCTGTACTAGTTATATCTTTGCTATACAAGATAATAAGTCCTTAATTAATATTTGGCCACTCATAGAAGAAGGTTTCTACAAGCGATTGGGTAAAACCAAAAAAACATTGCTTACTCTATTTAGTACACTGAATCAAGAAACTATCAATTCTAAAATTACAAAAGAAGAAAAAGTTTTAACAGGAAAAGCTTTAATAGATGCTTTTCTCAAATATGAAAAGAAAATTTTAGATTCAATTAATAAATTTGAATTAACAGCAATAACTAAAGAACTAATTTTAGAAAGATATACTGAATTAGATCAATTGAAGAAAAATTTACCATCTCAATGGTCTAACTTATGCAAACATTTATCTATTGAAGTCAACCTTATTGAAGAACCTGAATATTATAAACAAAAGTGGAAACTGAGTTTTTTAGGGAGAAGAAATTTAAAATATTATTTACCAATTCTGATGTCAAATGCTTATGAGGAGTTCAAAGTCCCTATACCACCAGATATATGGGGTGGTGATGCCCAAGAAATGTTAAACTTTGTTGGTTTGTCTTTAAATCTTAAAGAAATCAGTGCAATGTTAACATTAGAGTTCCAGCACATTTTTTATCCAAGTAAAGTTCTAGATTTTGCGAAACTATTAGAAGAAAATGGTGAGATACAAAAAGTTTTAGAATAATATGCCGAATAAGCCTTATATTTTCTATTACTAATGTTTCAAAAGTCTTAGAATCAAATATAAACCTAATTTACTTTAAAGTAAATTTAAGTTTTCTCAAAATAAGGCATAAAAAAAGGCATCGAAATTCAAAATCTAATTAAAGTTGACCATAAATGACCTCGGTCTCATATTCAAATTGAATATGTTCATTTTTTTGATATTTTTTAAATAATTGCTTTAAATCAAGTAACATATCGTTAAATTTAGGATGATCATCCAAAGGTATATAAGAAGTAGAAAGGAGCCGACCCTCTAAACCATCGTAATCAAATATTTGACAATTCTCAAATTTTTTTAGGTTATAATTAATCACTCCAAAAAATTTATTAAAATCAAGTTTACTACTCTCAATAGCTTTATAATCTGTTCCATATCTCAAGAGAAATTTTTCATACTCTTTTAAAAACTCATTTGTGTGCTTTTTTCGACGATTCCAAATTAATATAACCCAACCATTAGGTTTAAGAATACGCATAAATTCTAATTTAGTTTTTTCTAAATTAAACCAATGAAATGCTTGACCCGCTGTTATTATATCAATCTTATCAGATTGTAATGTAGTAAATTCTGCTGAACCATCAATACTTATAAAATTTGAGTAATCTCTTAATGAATTTTCTCCTGCCCGTCTCATATCTCTATTTGGTTCGATTCCATAGACTATATTACCTTCCTTTAAAAAAAGTTCACTTAATATTCCCGTTCCAGATCCAATATCCGCAATTATTGATTTATTGGATAAAATTTTACTTTCTTTTAAGAATTCAATTACCTTCTGGGGATAACTGGGTCTATATTTGATATAATTCTCTACTCTTGATGAAAATCGCTTTTTCGGATCTTGTTTGAACTTTTTGTCATACATGAGAATATTAATATTTGATTCAATTTTATAAATATAAATCAATACTACCTATATAATATATCCACTATCCATTCTAAAGATGATGAATAAGGAAAATTCAAAATTCAAAGATCAATTTGTACCCAATGATTTCGAAGTTCCCCTTCTGCTCGAGACAGACCTTTTTCGCCTTCGAATGCTGTCTATAGATGATGTTGAAAAGGATTACGAAGCAGTTATCGAGAGCCGTGAGCTTCTCCATACTATGTTTGGCGGTCTATGGCCGAAATCAGGTTTCACCATTGGGGAAAATTTGACCGACTTAGAAAGACATCAACAAGAATTTCTCGACCGTAAGGCATTTACATATACTGTTGTATCCCTGGATGAATCAAAAGTTCTTGGTTGTGTTTATATCACCCCATCCGAAGTGACTGGCCCAGATGCTATTGTGGTCATGTGGGTGCGTCAAACTGAATATGAAAAAGGATTGGATGAAGTATTATTCAATACCGTACGAGATTGGATCAGCACAGATTGGCGTTTTAGAAAGGTAGACTACCCGGGTAGAGTATAATGAGTAAAAGATCAACCTTTGCTTAGAGTCAGAAAGATTCTCCTTCATTTATACTTGTTTAATAATAAAAGTACAAAAAAAATATATTTAAATCTCTAATTAAATATGTTTTTGTTTTATCAGTGTTAATTTTCCCCCGGCCATTAATTCCTCTAAATCTTGTTCGCTAAGTGAATGAGTTAATTCAAGATTAATATTTTTTGTTAAGTTTTTTAGTTTAACTTTACCAGATTTAATTGTAGTTAAATCAATCTCAAATTTATCTTCTGGTTCAATTGTGTCATAATCATCTTTGTTAACGAATATCAAAGGTACTATTCCAAAATTCACTAAGTTCGCTAAATGTATACGAGCAAAGCTCTTTACTATGACAGCTTTTATTCCAAGATATTTAGGAGCAATTGCTGCATGTTCACGACTTGAACCTTGTCCATAATTATCTCCGCCTACTATAAACCCCCCTCCTTTTGCGAGAGATCGATCGTGAAAAGATTCATCAACTACGTTAAAAACAAATTTGCTAATTTCTGGTATATTACTTCTCAATGGTAAAATTTTAGCTCCAGCGGGCATGATGTGATCCGTTGTTATATCATCTTCTACTTTTAAAAGAACTTCCCCTTCTAATTTAGCCGGTAAAAGATTAAATTCAGGTAGGGGTTTAATATTTGGACCTCTAATAATTTCTACATTTTTTGCTTCTTCGGGATGTAGTGGTGGAATGATCATATTATCATTTACCATAAAATTCTTTGGCATGTCAATTTTAGGTATACTGCCAAACTTTCTTGGATCTGTAATTTTTCCTTTAATAGCAGCAATCGCAGCGGTTTCAGGGCTTACTAAGTAAGCATTAGCACTTTTTGTACCTGTTCTTCCAAGAAAATTCCTATTGAAAGTCCTAAGAGAAATGGCATCGCTTTTAGGAGCTAATCCCATTCCAATGCAAGGACCACAAGCGTTTTCTAATATCCTTGCACCTGCTTTTATTAAATAACCCATTTCTCCGGAATCAATCATATGATCAACAACTTGTCGAGAACCAGGCGATACAGTTAAAACTGTATTTAGATTAATTGTTTTCCCTTTTAACATATTTGCAACAATTTTAAGATCCCGCAAAGAAGAATTCGTACAACTACCTATACACACTTGATCTACATTTAATCCTTCCAAATCTTTAACAGTTTTAACATTTCCTGGACTATGGGGTTCAGCTATTAATGGCTCTAATTCACTTAGATTAATTTCAATAGTTTCATCATATTTAGCATCTTCATCTGGTTCTAATTGAATCCATTGATCTCCTCTTTCTTGTGCTTCTAAAAACTCTTTAGTAATCTCATCAGATGGAAAGATTGAGGTTGTAGCTCCAGTTTCAGTTCCCATATTCGTTATTGTTCCTCTTTCTGGAACAGTTAGAGTCTTTATACCCGGACCTGTATATTCTAGAACTTTATTAACAGCTCCTTTCACTCCAATTCTTCTCAAGATTTCTAATATTACATCCTTCGCGGATACAAAATCAGGAAGCTTTCCCTTAAGATATACTTTTACAACTTGAGGCATTTTTAAACGGAATGATTCACCAGCCATAGCAGCAGCTACATCAAGTCCTCCTGCTCCAATTGCTATTGATCCAACACCCCCACCAGTAGGAGTATGACTGTCACTACCTAATAATGTTCTACCAGGGCGAGCAAATCGTTCAAGATGGACTTGATGGCAAATACCATTTCCGGGACGCGAAAAATATAAGCCATATTTCGCAGCAATACTTTGAAGATAGCGATGATCATCAGGGTTTTTAAAATCAGTCTGTAATGTATTATGATCTACGTAACTTACGGATAGTTCTGTTTGAACACGTGAAACTCCCATTGCTTCAAATTGTAAGTAAGCCATTGTACCTGTAGCATCCTGAGTTAAAGTTTGGTCAATTTTAATGGCAATATCCGTTCCCTTTTCTAATTTACCCTCAACTAAATGTAGTTCTAAGATTTTTTCAGTTAAAGTTTTTCCCATTTTTTTCAACACGATTTAATATTTCCAGCATTTCTGGATAAAATAGATACTAAAATAATTAAAATTAAAATATTATTAAATTTTTCTTTTCAGTTTCACCCATTTTTATCCCCTATTCTATGTTACTTTAACAATTCTATAATCAAGTGGGTTCAACTATTTAAATTTTCAATAATTTTCAAAATTAAATTTTGTTAATTTTAATTATTGATTAAGATGAGAGAAGATTTAGAATCACTCACAAGAGAAGAATTATTGGATTATATCGAAGATCTTTCAAAAAATTGGCTCGCTATTGATGGTACATGGTTCCAGACAGTTGAACACGAATACGGACTTGATAAAGCTATAGAGTTAGATGTTAACCAATGGAAGAGATTTACTATTATTGAAGCGAAGAGAATCATGAAGAGATTTAAAATACCACAAAATGGGGGCATTCCAGCTCTTATAAAAGCTTTAAAATATAGAGTATATGCAAATATTAATAAACAAGAAGTTCTTGATGTATCGGATAATCGATGTGTTTTTAGAATGAATGATTGCCGCGTACAATCTGCTAGAAAAGGGAGAGGACTTCCAGATTTCCCTTGTAAACAAGTTGGTGTTGTAGAATATGGATTATTCGCTAAAACAATAGATCCTCGAATAGAAACAAAATGCATTGCGTGTCCTCCAGGACCTCACCCTGAACATTATTGGTGCGCTTGGGAATTCACGTTAAAAGAGAATGCATGATGCTCCTAAAAGAAATGGTGTATATTAAATTCATCAATTAGTAAGTTGGAACTATCCATAAACGATGATCATTATAAAACTATAGTAAAGATACTGAAAAGCAGTAAATTTAAAAAACCTCTAAAAAAATGATGATAGAAAGTTTAAAAGGATACAAATCCTAACACTATTATAACACGTAATTGAATTATTAGAACTGAAAATATTATTTTAATTCAAAAATTAATTTTAAAAGAAAAATAAAAAAAATGATGTTTTATGACTGAAGAAAATATTAGAGGCCAAATTAGTGCCAAAGAAGATGAGATTACTCGTATAGAAGAGGAAGCCAGCAAGGAAGAAGCTTCAGCAGAAAGCAAGGTTGAGACAGAATATAATCCAAAAATTGAAGCTGCTGAAGCAAAATTAAATGAAGAAGAAGTCTTACGAGATGAAGCAATTCAAAAATCAGAAGAGTGGAATAATAAAAAGAAAGAAAAAATAGCAGCTGCTAAAACTGCTAATAAAACCCTTTCTCAATTAAAAAGTGAAAAAGAAAAGGCTTTGAATATTAATTTGAAAGAAATCGCTAATGACAAGAAAGGCAAGATTAAGGAAGTTCAAGTTGAAATAAAAGGTTTAAAGAAACAAATAGCTGCGATAGAAAAAGAGAAAGCTAAAGCTGCAGCTGCAGCTGCAGCAGAAGAATAAGTGTAATTATTATGAAGATTTAATCTTTTTCACTAATTTTTTTTTAAAAATCAATTCATTTGACTTAAATTTGATAATTTTAACTGGTTTTGGGGCTTATAATAAATTTACATCGAATTTAAGTGGAGAACTTGTGAATGAGTTTTCTTTTAAAAATCAACACTTCCGATTAAAAAAAGAAATATTACCAGTAAGTTGGAAGCGAAGTATTGCTTCTTATAAAAACTTATTATCAGAATTAAAATCTAATCCTGATTTAGTGGTCCTTTTAGGTATTCATTCAAGTAAGAATTTCCATCTTGAAAGAATTGGATGGAATCTTAAATTTGGTAAAGATATTGATAGAAAATTTAAAGTTGGTCCTATAAAAATTTGTTCTCCCCCTTGGATTAAGAGTATTTTAAATTTAAATGAGCTTTATTCGTATATTAAGGATATATCGAACATTTCTCTATCTAATTATGCTGGATCATATTTATGTAATTATATCTACTATTGGGCACTTTACATTTCAAAAAAAGAATATCCTGTTATCTTCATCCATATTCCTGCTAAAGGAAATAAATCTGAATATATTACGAAATTTAGGTCAATATTAAAAGTAATTATCAAGATATATTTTAAAAAGGATTTACATGTTTAAAGGTAATTTTTGTCCTTTCTCATTTATAGTGTCTTTTATAATAACAGGTTGGATGTGAATTTCATCGTAGAGCCATGAAAGATTCCGCATTTTTGAATTATATATCTCTACTTCTTCTTCAAATAATTCCATTTTAGAATTACCAAAATTATAGTTTTACTATAAACCAAGAGATTTAATAACACATATTTATCTAAGTAATATCTAAATAATACCATAAGAAATCGGATAAAAAAAAGCAATTATGTAGAAATAATATAACCTATTTCTAAATATAATAAAATCTAAGATTTTAAATATTTTTTTTGAATATTGTCAAGATCATAAATGATACTTTCAATTGGCTCACCATTTATTACTTTATGTAATTTATTGATTAATTCTTCAGGGAATATATCAAATTGGGCAATAGATTGTCGATAATCCTTAAATTCGTCTGTTATTTCGTACATGTCTGAACTTCTTTTTAAATCAAATTCTCTTATAACAATCTGTACAAAAGATTTAATTAGATCGTTATAAAATTCCTCTTCTAATTGTCGAGCCGTGTAATCGACATCATATATCAAATGATCATATTTTTTATTCACTTTTTGAATCTCTTCTTCTCGTTTAGCGTTAATTTCATCAATTTTGGGTTGTAATTCCTTTTTCTTTGTTTCTAACTCTTTAAGTTTAGATTTAAACTGATCACTCATAATAGTGTTTAATAAAAGACCTTATTTAAAGAATTAGTTGAAAAAATATACCACCTTTTTGAATTGATAAAATCTTAATACAGCAATTCATTTAAAAATATAACTTGTCAAATGATAGGATAATTATATTTACTTAAATCTAATATGCCTAAAAAAATAGTTGTGCCAGAACCAGAAAGCGGTTTAAAATTTATTGACGTTCATTGCCATATGCCTTTTTATCGTCCCAAAAATGATCAATTACCAACAAATAAAGAACAATATTTAAGTTATTTCAAAATGGGGGGTCAATATTTAATAACAAGCACAATCGATATGCAGACATTGAATTTAACTTTAGACTTTATGAAAAAATTCGATAAAAATTTTGGTTTTACATGTGGATGGGCACCACAGACAGTTACATATACTCCTAAGGACAAATATAACTTAGAATGGAAAAAATGGATTGATTTTATTCAAAATAATTCAGAAGAGTATCTAGGAATTGGCGAGATAGGTTTAGATTTTCATCATGCCAAAACTTTAGAGAAAAGAAACAATCAAATTGAAGTATTTAAAAAAATCATAGAATTAACAAGAGATCTTAACAAACCTTATATTTTACATGTTCGAAATGCTGCTGAACAAGAGTTCGATAAAGAACATCCGAAACATAGATTTAATAAAAAAGATGGAGTAAATAAAGAGATTCTCAATATTTTAAAGGATTTTAATATAGGTCCTAAAAGGGTTATGTGGCATTGTTTTTCAGGACCAGAAGATTATGGAACTTCTTTACCAAATCAAGGATATATACTTTCTGTACCTAGCTCTGCATATGGGTTCAATAGATGGCGTAGAGCAACAAAGTTTACACCATTAGAATCGTTAGTTTCAGAGACTGATTCTTATTTTCAACATCCCTATAAAAGAGGGCCGTTAAATGTACCTTCAAATGTGAGATATTCTATTGCTGCTATCGCTTATTCCCATAATGTTCCTCAAAAACTGGTAAGTGAAAAAACAGTTAATAATGCGAAAAATTTTTTCAATTTAAACATTGAATAGAAACTCTTAATAAGATTTTATTAGAATTGAATATTTTTTACAATGGTGAATTGATTGAAAGTATTAATTACATATTTCTCAAATACAGGGAACACAGAAAAGATTGCAAAAAGTTTTAAAGATGCTTTAAGTGATAAAGATGTTGAATTAAAACCCATTAGTGAAGTAGAACCTTCTAGTTTAATTAATTTTGATTTAGTTTTTTTAGGTTCAGGAATATATGCAAGTCGAGTGAATAAAGCGCTTGTAGAATTAGTAAATGCTGCTCCAGAATTACCGCAAAACTTCGTATTTTTCTCTACTCATGCAAGTTTAGTTGGTTATCAAGACGGATTCAAGTTAGTGAAACGAAAACTAGGTCATACCTCGAATATAATAGCGGAATTTGATTGTTGTGGAGATAATATAGGTATCCCTGAAGAAACTCGTAATTCAATGTTAGATAAATTACCTCCTGAAAAACGAAAAGAGGCTGAAAAGCATCAACAATGGCTTAAAGGAAGACCCAATGAAGAAGATTTAAAGAAAGCAAAAGAATTTGCTCGATCAGTAGTTGAGAAGAGATAAGACACATTTAACGATATTGGTTTTATTTATTTTTTCTTTTTTTCTTTTAGTATTCAAGTATTTATTTTTTTTTATATTATTTTCCATGTTCGGAGAGCCGACATTATTTTAAGTCTAGCCAATCACCCCCCATGATTTTTTCTCCGATGCAAGAAATAATTGCTTCAAATAATCCTGATTTTGATTCAGCGTCCACTTTCTTGTCTTTCCCTCTCGAGTTCCAGTATTTTTGATCAATTTTCTATTCATTTTCCATGAGTTATAAAGCAAGATTCTTGTCAACATATCGAGATATCGCACATTGTCATGATTAGATTTCCATCGACGATTGATCCGATTTAAGTCGGAAAATCCTGTTTCGATCAACCATCGTCGTCGATAAAATAATGAAGTGCGGGACGCCCAAGAACTCGTCTTTCCTTTAGGTTTCTCAGTAGTCATGATGGCAAACACTCGCTTCCTAGCATCGTCTAAAGATAATCTCCCCATTC
>JAHQWL010000091.1 GCA_029856155.1 Promethearchaeia archaeon | reverse complement strand
ATTCAGATGGATGTATATATAGCGCGAAAAAGGATTGTTTAGTAAATATGGGGGGATTCTTAGCTACTCATAATAAAGACATCTTCGATTACACACGAGGAATGGTTGTTTTATTCGAAGGACTTCATACTTATGGTGGAATGGCAGGTCGAGATATGGAAGCGGTAGCATGTGGGTTACGGGAAGGAGCGGAATATGAGTATTTAAAGTATCGTATTAATCAAGTAAAATATTTAGGAGATTTATTAAAAAAAGCTAATGTTCCAATTGTGAAGCCTATAGGAAGTCATGCCGTATTTGTAAATGCTTTAAAGTTCTTGCCTCACTTACCACGGGAACAATGGCCAGCACAAACTCTTTCAGCTGCGATCTACGAAGACTCTGCTGTTAGAACGATGGAAAGAGGGGCAATATCTAAAGGTAGAGATAAAGAAACCAGTGAAAATATTTTTCCTGCATTAGAACTAGTTCGGTTTACAATTCCACGAAGAGTATACACTAATACACATATGGAATATGTCGCGGAGTCTTTAATTAGGCTTTATGAGAAGAGAGATACTATCCCCGGTTTAAAAATGGTTTTTGAACCTAAACATTTACGGTTTTTCCAGGCCAGATTCGAACAACTTACTATCTAAAAATCTAAAATCATTGTTTAATATATCAAAATGCTATTTAATTTTATAATAAAGTTATTCGTTTAAAATTTGGTTTAAATTGCCGTAATCTAAACGAGTTTCTCCATTGTTTTTCATCAAAACTTATATCAAATAGTTTATTTAATATTTTTAAAATTTCTAAAGTTGCTTTATCATTTAGAGTTGCTGGATCGCATTGTTTATCCGATTGAGTCCTTCTTTTAATATTTTACGCGGATATCCAATACTTAAACGCTGAAATCCTTCTCCATTTGCTAAAAAATCCCGCCCATCATAAGGAATAATATGAGCATTTTTAATAAGATACTGAAATACTTGATTTGGAGCCAGCGGAATTTTCCGAAAATCGAGCCAAATAAGCGGAGTGCCTTCACGTAGTATTAAATCAATATTCATCTCATGTTCTCTTAGATAATCTTGGGCAAATTGAAAATTATCATCCAAGTATTGATTTAATAAATCCACCCAAGGGCCACATTGATTATAAGCAACTTGCATTCCGAGAATTCCAAATATATTAGGAGCATAAATAAATTTTTTATCAAAAAAGTTGAAAAAAGGTGTCCGTATCTCGGGATTTTTAATAAAAATATTAGAGATTTTTAAGCCAGACGTATTAAACGTTTTAGTCATTGAGCTAAGCATAATTGTTTTTAACCCTAATTCAGGTGAAATTGCCGCAATTGAGGTATAGTGATGCCCTTGCGAGACTAAATCACAATGAATCTCATCGGATACAATCATTGCATTATAATTCAAACATAAATCCCCTAGATGTTGCAATTCTTTGTGGGTCCAGACGCGCCCCACTGGGTTATGAGGATTGCATAAGATAACGAGCTTGATGGAATGAGTTTTAAATGCTTGTTCAATCTGATCGAAATCCATATGATAGGTTCCCTCTCTAAGGCGAAGAGGAACCATAATAAGTTTTCGAGCTTGATCTGTTGCTGCTTCAGCTAAAGGTTTGTAGATCGGTGGAAAGATTAAGATTCCATCCCCTAGATTCGTAAAAAATTGGATAATATTCCGTAAACTAAATATAACACCCGTAGAATAGAGAATTTCTTCATGCAAAAACTTGATATTATGCCTCTGTTGATACCATTGAATAACTGAATTATAATAATCGGGTTTAACTAATGTATATCCATATATCCCATGGGTACTTCGTTGTTGCACAATATCAATAATGGGTTGGGGACATTCAAAATCCATTTCTGCATGGTTAAACGGGAGAAGATCAGCCTTATTAAATCGTTCGATCATATAATCAGGGTCCCATTTAATAGACCAAGTTTGAGTTCGATCAAGATATTTATCAAAAAGATCTAGAGTAAAGTCCATAATATGAGCTATTATAGGAAAAAAAAGAATTAAAACCCATCAAATTTTTTTTAATATAGTTATCTTTCAGTTTATTTTCATTTAAAATTAAAATACTTTTAGCTTGAATTTTCTCAATTGAATTAGAATGGCATAAAAATTTTAAAAAAAAAAATAGATTTATTATATTATTTTTTAAATTTCCTTTTAATTATTACTAGAGCAACTAGAGATACTAATCCTACTAAGACAAACGGATTATACCCAGGGATTCCGCCTCGAGAAGGTGCTAAAATTTCAAAATAGTCACTATAATCGAAAACATTAGGATGTAAAACGTCTATAATCTTTATTCGATATTGATCTGAAGCATTTAGTTCCGTTGGAAGTGACCAACTAAATAAACCATCATTAGTCTCACTAGCACTTACATCCATTATATAATCGCTCCCGTCGTATAATTCTATTTTCACGTTTGGTATTGTTCCAATTGATGTCCAGTTAATATCATATGAACGTCCTATTATCCAACTACTTGAGCTTTCTGGTTTAACAACAGTAATTGAAGGAGTGAAGATTTCAAAATAGTCACTTGTATCAACATTATCGAAATAATCCATATCAACTAGTTTTATTTGATATAATGTAGAATCTGTCAATCCTTCGGGTAGTACCCATAAGAAATCGCCATCATTAGGAGTATTTTCGACAAGTTCTGATACGAATATTCCTCCTCGATAGAGTTCAATTTTGACATTATTAATATTAGGTGTTGGATCCCAAGTTATATGGTAAGAGCCATAAACCTCCCATAGAGAATCAGTATCGGGTGTGATAATATTATTTGAGTAATCGTAACTAGTTGGACTATACATCACTAAGTTTTCAAGTAATTTTGTGTAGTTGAAATTTGCATTCCATTCAAGAGTTTGAGTATAAGCTATTATATAACCGCTGCCATGTTCTAATTCAAGTAATACTGGATATGAGCTTGCAACATCAAATAAAATTTCTTTCGCATGATCAGGATAGGATTGGAAATATCCATGCGCGGACCAACCCCAATCATCGAGACCATCATCTTCGACTAGATATGGATTGAGCAACACAGGATGGTAGGGTATATTAATTGAAACATTGTTAAGATAGGATTGTGTCTTATTAATACTTCCAGGTAATAGATAGGAATTATCCCATACTCCCCCACCCCATCCGCTATCACAAGCAGAGAATTGTAAAATTCCACCATTAAAAGCATAATCTTCAAACCAGGTAACATTTCCAGCAAGTCTATCGTAGAATGCTTGGGTTTGGTCGGAAGAAATTATCACTTTATCATAAGGTGTAAGATCTACTGCACCAAAATCTAAAGAGTCATACATATCATATGTGATATTATATTTGACTAATATAGGCTCTGTATCATTATTATTCCATGGATACCTATCTTGAAACATTGCAACGGGACCTAAAATTGGGATGTATTTTGAATCAAGATAGATGTATAAGTAATCATCATCTCCGTTCCAGTTAATATAATCATTGTAAGATTTTTCATAGAATCCAGGATAAGTAACATTTACAGTCCACCATCCAATATATAAACCTGTCACATTATAGAACCCAGAGCTATCAGTAAAGCCTTCATTGAATAATTCTCCATTTGACATGTTATAACATCTTACATACGCATTTTCAATAGGATTAGTTGTAACGCTATCAAATACCCTCACTTCAATATAACCACTATCGGGTGGCAAAGGATCCATACCAAAATAAAGATAATCGTCATCCCAATCCCAATCAATATAATCCGTGAGCATTTTGGGATAATATCCTACTTTTGATACATAAACATCATACCATCCTACACCCAATCCTGTTATATTATAAAAACCGCTACTATCTGTAGACCCAGAAGCAACAATATCATCAGTTGCATTTCTACATGTTACGAGAGCATATTGAATGGGGTTGGCGGTTATACTATCTTCAACCGTTACTTCAATATACCCTGTGGGAGGTGGGATAGGAGGATCGTTCACAGTAATTTGCGTTGATATATATGCTATATTATCACTCTCATCAAATTCATCGACATAATCATATCTGTCGATAATCCATCCGACATAATAATTCCCAGCAGGAATGCTAGATGGAAAAGTGCCGGACCATAATGAATCTCCATAACTAAAAGGAGCAATTGATGACACATAATCAACTCCGATTAAATAATCAGCTGTGGATATAACAGTATTAGTAGAAGCATAATAATAAACATAGAAGCCTCCTGTATAGGCGGTTCCTACATTTCTTATATCACTCCATACACTAAAACTGGTTTGTCCTCTGGTTACTGTTCCTGTATTATAACCTGAATAAGTTGAGCCTCTATCTTTCATATCGGGTTTATTGGTAGGTGATGTATCTGCTGCTAACCAGTCAAAAATCCTATTGTATTTATCAGTATTAAATCTCGTACCGTAATTCGAGAGTGTACCGCCCCTACCATAGGCATGAATTGTAAGTACATAACGATTCCCCCCAGTATATTTCCAGATAGGCATTCCACTCTGTCCTCCAGCAGTATCTATAAAATAATAATGGTTATATTCTGTAGCACCATCTCCATAATCAAAGTCAAAATACATATTCTCTCCACCATCTAGATCGGCTGGATAACCCGCACTATTCACTCCATCAGTATAAAGTGTATCAGATGAAGCCGCTGTCATCCTTCCCATCCATCCTGTATAGGATCCAACATTACGATCAAGTGTAAGCATAGCCCAATCGTGTTCTGGCATCTGTGATGAGGTCCACCCAGTATAAGAACGCATATATGTCATATATGCATGTCCAAATGGATCCCAACTACCATCTTTGCCAGGAACTACTTCAATTTCAGTTGCCCATCCACCGTGACCATGAATATAGGCACAATGACCCGCTGTTAAAACATGAAAACCATCAACAATAAAGCCAGTTCCAAGCCAATGGGAAGCATCAGGGGCAGTAATGTATAATTTACAAATCGTATTCCATGGAAAAGATTCTGTATTAGGAATATATGTACGATCATCACCACCTATAACATCCTCAGGCGTAGGGGAGTTTAAAAGACCTCTGTATTCCTCTACGATTGAAGGATAGTCATTTAGTGAATTTTCAAGAGATTCTATATTTTCCACTCCAGATAGTAGGTTATAACCTACAGTTTCGAGGTTATTTATCTCGGTTTCAGTATTTTGTGTTGAAAAGTCTAATGATTGTTCAATAGGTAACCATTCAATATCATCTATATTTTCAATAGGTTCTAATAATTCTTCCTCGAAATCTATATTGTTATTCATAATAGATAAATCCGGAACAGTCTTAATCTGAGGTGTTTTAGTAGGTATACCATAACTATTGCTAAAAAATACCATTGAAGAGGAGAAACCTAAGATTAATCCTAAAATTCCAAAAATAATTACTTTATTCTTATTAAATTTCATTGTTGTCTCCAATTTTTATATTCTTTTTACTTTTTTGTTAAATTTTACTTTTAAAAAAAAAGCTTAAGGTTAAATATACGATTTAGTAATATAAATATTACTCATTTGCTCTCAATTTTGCACTTTTACCTATACTACCAAATGTACTTCTAATTTAGTTTAAGTCGAAAAGTTGGGTGTTAGAAAACAGTAAATTCTTATTTTTTTATAAATATTCATATCTAGAAAGATATAGAAATTAAATTCAAAACCACAAAATATCAAAAAGAAGTATGTCACTTATATTTTATGATAAAATTGGAACTCCAATGGCATATACTGATGATAATAAACATATTTTTTATTTTACTGGTGAAAACATTGCATATATCTATGAGATATCTGTTTATAATTACGAGGGAAAACACTTAGGCTTCTTTAAAGAGGGATGGATAAGAGATAATACTGGAAAGTGTGTTCTTTTTAGTAAAGGTGCTATAGGTGGTCCAAAGAAGAGAATGCAGGATATTTATCCTGTTAAAAGTCAAAAATCCAATATTCCTAATAAAAAACCTAAAGAAAACAGGGACATTAAATTAACAATTAAAGACGAATGGTCTGAATTAGCTGTAAAAGAGTTTTTCAATCAATAACGTTATTGAATGTATTAAATCCTCTTTCAAGAATAGTTATATTTGATTCAAACCTTACTTTAGCTGAATTTTAAAGAGATTTTATATCTATTCTATAAGCCAGATTTACTCATAAAAAAAAATTACATATGTTTTATTTTGTAATAATCCTAGAATATAATTAGATTAATAATAAAGAAGAGAATTAATATGGAGGGGAAAAAAATAGAGCAGAAAAAAGTTTTAATTTATTGAAGGAGAAGATTCCAGAATTTAGGAGTCGAATAAGAACGATACTTATTATTATCATCGGGATTCTTATTTTTCTAGGTATTATGATCTTTTATTGGTGGTTTGATAGATTGCTTTGGTATGGGATTTTCATCAGTCAGTCAATTATTGCATTTATCGCCTCGATTTTTATATATAGCTTTACAACTATGGCAGATAAATACAAAAATAGATATGGAGAACTAGCATACCGATATTTCTTTTTCCATATTGTTATATTAATGCTAATAACTGGAAATGCCGGTATTTTTCACGTTCTTATAGTAGAGGGACCAGCTTTGTTTCCTCTATGGGTAGCAATATTATGTGGAATCTTTTTTATTTTTATGCGCTTTTTGTTCGAATGGCATCTTCGCAATTCTGGCTTCAATGAGATCGGACATGGTCTTGGAGTATATATGCTATTTCCGGAAGAGGGAGAGCGAATTAGGTCCGATATATATTCATTTATTCGACATCCTATGTATGCTGGAGATTTATGCCTTGCTATAGGTTTTGCTTTTTTAAAAAACACGCTATTTGCTTTTATTATTGCATTTATTGCTTTTATCCCCTTTATTGTTGCAATGATGTGTGAAGATAAGGAGTTGATAAAACGATTTGGAGAAACACATAGACGTTACATTAAAGAAACTGGTGCTATTATCCCACGTTTAAAGAATGTAGGAAAATTTCTAAAATTTCTCTTTTCAAAAGATAAAAAAACAATTGAGGAATTGACCTGAATAATCATTATCAACTAGTTTAAAACCGTTTTTCAAGCACAGTTATAATTGGCTGAAAACCTACTCTAGCAAAGACATTCAGTAATTTTTTATCTGCTTCATAGGGTAGATTAATTCTGACTGATTCACAACCCCATGATTGAAGGATTTGAATAGCTTTATCTGCTAAGATTTTACCTACATGTTTTCCAATAAAGCCTTTTTTCGTAGCCCAATTATCTAAATAACCAATATATTGACCTAACGTATTTTTCACGCCTTCAATTATTCCCATACTTACAACTTCCCCTGTAGGTTTGAACTCTGCAATTAAAGTTATTCGTTTAAGATTGGGTTTAAATTGTCTTAACCCGGATGATTCTCTCCATTGTTCTTCTCTTAAGCCAATATCATATAATTTATGGAGTTCTTTTAAAATTTCTAGGGTTGCTTGATAATCTGAAGTTCGATAATTTCTGATAACAACATCCTCTTCACGAATTTCAACTTTTGACATGTTAGATTCCATCTTTTAACTTGTAATTTTATTAATTAATTTTAAATCAATTCTTTGGGATAATTTATTTTCAATATTTCCTCTTCCATCTCCCTTCTTTATGGAAAATAAATATTCATCTATATGAGGAACTATAGGAGACACAAACAAGAGTTCTTCTTGAGGAAACCAAAATTCAACCTCTTGATTCATTACTTCTTTTTCAAAATATTCTTTTACATGAGTTATAGTTATAAATAAATTCTTTAACTCTTCATCCGAATTATTCTGAACTGTAATTTCTATTTCTTGGCTATTTTCGATAAAATTGATACTGGCTATAGAAAATAGAGATTTTGTTCTAATATCTTCATCCTTTTGCTTTGTAGAATCAAAAAGGTCTACGCTGGCAAAATTTCCCTCTCCTCTCAAGTTACTAAGGGGAGAAAACTCAAATCCTTTTAAGGAGAAATAAGATATTGCTTTTTGAGCTTTAAGAGATGGTGATTCGGATCTTTTTTCAATCACTCTGGAAAAGTAATCCCTAATTTCCTTATCGATTAATTGTCTCATAAAAATTTTTATTTTATTTCCTTTAGATATACGTTCTTGAATTTTTGGTGTCTTTATCACAGCATCAGAAGCAATTCCACTTTCTATGACTTCAGTCAACTGATCTTCAAACTGATCTCTTAATTTTTCTGTTAATTCTTTTATTAGCTCATCACCAAAAATTTCTAACTCGACAGGCAGAGATACTATTATGACTATAGTCTCTGGAGTTTCTTCTTCAAGCCCTGCTCTTCTTTTTGGTCTATGTGATTTTGTCTTGAATTTTTTACCAAAAAATGCGTAACCCTTATATTCTAAATCAATATGGTCGAGTTCTTCAGTCTCTAAGAACCAAACTGGATGGAAATTTATTGGTCGCATGTATCTCTTATCATTTCTGAATCTATCATCAGGATACATCAATAGAGGGATTTGCCCTTTTTTTTCATCAAAATAAAGGACATATACAACACATAAATCTTCGTGAGGATTTTTTTCCACTGTTCCATTAAAAATATCCGACACTCCAACCAAACCAAGAATTTTTCTAAAGAATATAATTATTCTTTTTTCAAGAGAAAAAAATTCATCTTATTCTAAAAATTTATCTATAAAAAAATGTAAACTATTATTAAATTACTTTAGGGAACATTAAAAAATGAAAATTATAGATGTTCACACTTATGTATTAGCACTTGATTTTAGGTTTAAAATCGGGGCAATGCCTCCAATACAAGCCAGTGGTGTATTAATAAATCTCAAAACAGACGAAAATATTGATGGTTGGGGATTAGCGCATTTTAATCTGAGTAATAATGCTCAAAAAATATTTATTGATGAAGCTTTATCACGAATTTTAATTAATAAGGATCCTTTTATGGTTGAGGAAATCTATCATCAAATATATCATAGTAGCAACAGAATAACATATGGTATACCTCATGCTACGTCTGGGATACAAGTTGCTCTATGGGATATTATAGGAAAAAAAACAAAACAACCGATTTATCGATTATTGGGGGGAATGAAAAAAAAAGTGAGAGCTTATGCTTCAATGCCTCGTGGTTATAAACCTAAAGCTGCTGCTGGAGCTGTTCAATCCGCTATTGATCTCGGAGGTTTTACGGGAGTAAAATTAAGGGTAGGTGGTAGAGGTGGAAAGCCCGAAGCAATAGTGAAAGAAGTGAGAGACGCTTTTCCTAATTTACATATTATGGTTGACGCAAATTCATACTATTTATCTGTTTCCGAAGCTTTAAAATTTGCTAAAGTATGTGGAAAGAATGATATTGAATGGTTGGAAGAACCAATGCCTTCAGATAATCTTAATGGATTAGCAACGTTAAGAAGCGAATCTCCAGTGGATATTGCTGGTGGTGAAAATGATTTGGGAATATTTCGGTTTGAAGATATTTTATCGAAAGGGTGTTATGATATTGTACAACCGGACGTGACTCGTAGTGGTGGATTTTTGCAGGTTAAAAAAATTGATGCAATGGCTGAAGTTAAAGGAGTAAGATGTATACCCCATATTTTTGGATTCGGATTATCTCTTGTGGCAAATCTTCATTTAATTCTTTCAACTCGATGTGATTGGCTTGAATATCCATTTTATCCTGAGGAATTTCAAATTCTTGAGGAACCAATAAAAGTTGAGAACGGTTATGTGCATGCCATAGAAAAACCCGGATTAGGTGTAGAGATCAACAAAAAAACATTTGAAGAAAACGTAATTAAATAAATTGTTTTATGGAAAGATGGTGTCCTTCGCAGAAATAGAGTCTAATTTAAATAGTGAAGAAACTATTTTATGGAAAAAGCAAAACTACACTAATGAATTAAAAGAATTAAGATTTACTTTAAATATTTTAATTCTTACTATAGGTGTTTCAATTTTTAGTGTATTATTTTATTTTTTTACAACGACAATAAATTTTGATATCCTATTAAGTGTAGTTATTTTATTTACAATTCTACTTATTTCAGGTTTTCCTTTATATTTCTTTTTTAGGATATATAGTGAATATAGAACAATTATAAAAAGATTAGAGTTAAAACTCAGTAATTTAAGAAGATATGAAGAATTTTTTATTCTAACTAATAACAGATGGATTCAAAAATCATTTTATTTGGCTAAAATTAATGATTCTGAATATAAGAGAGATCAGATAACAAAACAAAATGACTTGGCTTTTGTAGATCTAGAAAGTATAGAAGTAATTTATGTATCACCCCAAAAAAATGATAAAATATTTCATGTTAATTTTTTTAGATTATGGGATAAAAATTTAGAAGAATCTGTTCTTCACGTATTTTTAGAGGAAAAGGATTACCAAAGACTGATGGAAACCTTACGAACAATATTCCAAATAACAAAAGAAGAGCACGATGTTATTATATATGGAGATTTTGCTTTTTATAGTAAAAAGAAAAAGCAATAATAATATATTTAGATTTGAAGATTTATTCTAAATTTTTGTTTCTAATTCTTTTCTTCGTTCTAGCAAGATATCACTACAATTTTTCGATTCCTTTGGATAATAGAAGTATGTAATTATCCAGAGAAATGTTCCAGCTAACCAAACAAATAAAACTAATGAAACTGCAATTGGCAACCACGATAAATTATTCTCAATTAAAGATGATAATAAAAGATTGCCAATTATACCGCCAATATTTACCATTAAACCGTTCATCGCATTAGCAGTACTTCTTACCTCGGGAAGACATACCTCTGAATATATAGCGAACTGATTTCCTACTGAAAAAGTTGAGAACATATACCCTAAAAATCCAAAAATTATAAAAAAAATCCATGAAAAGATAATCTGAAAAGAATTTGCTGTGAAAAATGGAGTTAAATAGAAAATCAATGTAAATAAGACACCAAGGATAACTCCAATGAGAGAGACAATCGCTCGACCACTAATTTTTCCCTTACTCAAATATAAATCTCCTAATTTACCTCCTATTATTGTTCCGGGAAGAGCCCCCGCCCCAGCAATAAGATAAATTGTAGTAGCGGCTAACTCTGCATTAGCATCACCAATTTTTGATGTTATATAAAAAATTCCCCAGGTTCCAAGCGTAGAAGTCGCTAATCCTGAACAGAGCACATAAAACAATATAGAACCTATTGACTTTCTACGAAAAAGTTCTTTTATGCTGTTAAATGTAATTTTATAATTATAATTTATTTCACCTTTAAAATCTTCAAACTCCGGTTCAGCACGACCACGTTCAGGCTCAATTCCTTTAAATATGTAAGGGAATATTGCACATATTCCCAATATGAAACCAAAAATATAAGTTATTCTCCAACCGAATGATCCTGCCACATAACTTCCCAATAACCCTCCAGCAATAATTCCCATACCACTTCCTAAAATTAAAGAGAAATTCATCACCCCAAATTTTTTACCTCGTTCTTTTGGAGGGTAAAAATCTCCTATCATAGAAAATCCTATTGGTAAAAAAGCACCTGTCCCTACAGCGCTTATTGTAAGAAAACCTAAATAATAATAATAATCTGGGGATACACTAGCAACTCCATATGAAATAATCCATATAAAATTAGTTAAAATGAATATCTTTTTTCTTGAATATTTTTCAGCTATTTTATCTTCATAATAACCAAAAAATAAAATACTAATTATTCCTACGATTAAGGTCGATGCTATTAAAAATCCGACTCCAAATTTTGTTGTCTTTGGGAGATAGAGTAATATATTATCAATATTTACTGGCATAATTCCAGTAAAAAAATATATCATAAAGTAGAGTTGGAAAAAGCAACGAAAAGTTTTTTGTCTTTTTTGTTTGAAATTCTCATCCATACGCGAAATCTACCACTCTTTTAATAATAAATAATTTTCTTGTATATTGTAAATAATATTATTTGATTTTTTCTTTATATTAAATTTTATTTTCAACAAATATGTGTAATCAGAAAGCTTTTTTTCAATTATACTTTATACTAAAAAACTTGAGCTTTCTTTAGAAAAAATGACAGACGTCAGTTATGTTTTTCTATTATCTCTAACAGTAATTGTAATTGGGTATATTCTCAAAAAATTCAATATAATTTCTGAAGAAAACGGAAAAACTATAGCAAAAGTTGTGTTTAATGTTACATTACCTGCGTTAATTTTAAGTGTAATAAGTTCGATTGAAATAACTCCCTCATTAGGATTAATTACTCTGATTTCTCTCCTTTATTGTATTCCTATTATTAGTTTAGCCTTTTTCTTCTTTAAAGATTACCCGAGAGAAATGAAAGGTTTAATATTTATGGCTGTAATAGGATTCAATGTCGGGCATTTTGCATATCCTTTAATTGAAGGAATATGGAGTGAGGAGGGACTTAAGTATATAGCAATGTTCGATATTGGAAATGCAATTGTAATTTTTGTCATTTGCTATGTTTTGGGTTTAATCTATTCTCCGAAAAATAATTTCCAAGATAAAAAAGAGTTGTTAAAAAATATTCTATTAAAGCTATTGAAATCAGCTCCTTTGATGAGTTATATCATTGCTCTTATCTTGAATTTGATTAATATCGATTTCCCACTTTTTGTATCAGATTTATTAGATATTTTATCAAGGGCAAATATGGCCTTAACTTTATTATTATTAGGAGTTTTCCTAAATTTTAAATTTGAAAAAGCGCAGTGGAAAAATGTTATAATTGTTTTACTCATAAGGTATTCATTTGGTTTGTTAATTGGACTCATGTTATTTTTTCTTTTACCATTTGATCAATTATATAGAGGAATATTGGCTATTGCGTTAATTCTTCCTATAGGATTAGCTATTATTCCTTTCGCAGTAGAATTCGGATATAATGAGAGATTTGCTGGAATGGTCACAAATCTAACGATAATTATTTCATTTATGCTCCTCTGGGTTGTAATAATACTTCTAGGATTTGGGTAAAAAAAAAGAAATAAAAAAAAAATTAATTTAGACTTCTTCTCCTGCTTTTCGTTTTCTAAGAACTAAAATAATTACAACAGTCACAACCGCAGCCCCTGAAATTATGGAGATGACAATTATAATAGTAATGAAATTATCACCTTGAGGTTGAATCGCTTTTTCGACATTTACACTTTCAGATACAATATTTCCTAATGTATCATTGGCATAGAAAGTAATAGTAACTGATCCTTCTAATAAAGCCGCCCATGCTGTTTGGTCAATAGTACCATTAGCTGTAAAAGTGAAATTAGTTAATCCACCATCAAGAGAATACCACATGACGTCTAAATGCTCATCTGTAATCTCAACTATGAAACTAGGAGCACTTGCACCAAAAGTGGCACCCGTAGTGGGAGAAGTAATAATAATTGTTGGTCCCTGTGTATCTTTTTCTATGTTAACATTATCAGATCCTACATTTCCCGATTTATCACTTGCATAAAATGTTAATGTAATTGAACCATCAGCTATAGCATCCCAAACAGATTGGTTAATATCTCCAGTTAATCCAGTAAAAGTATAATTATGTAGTCCGCCATCCATCGTATACCACATCTCCAATAAATAATCATCTGTTATTGTTACATCATAATTGGGAGGAGTTGTCCCAAATACATCACCATCACTAGGAGAATTAATAGTTACTGTAGGTGGTTGATCATCCACAATAGGTAGAAAATCTTGACGTAAAGGTGATAAAGTAATATCATGAGGGATATCTCCTATACCATTATGATCTAGATCAGGACCAGTATAATTGTCCCAGTAATTTCCTATGATTGTGTTGTTCCAATCATTATTTATACCAAGCCCTTCTACATGATAGTCATTTCCAATGAAAAAATTTTCATAAAATAGGTTGTCATCACTATTAGGCTCTAAATAGATTCCATTAATATTATCTCTAATTACATTTCCTCTAACAATACTATCATCACCATGCCCCCAAAAGTAGATTCCTGCAAGATTATTATCAAGAACTTGGTTATTTTCCACTAATGTATAATCACTTTCAGCTACCATAATACCACCATACAGCCCTATATTGTATTGAGCAAAATTGTCGATAAGTGAGTTATTATAACTTAAATAAACTCCCAATCCCCATTGTGTATTGTTATTTACAATATTACCAGAAATGATATTTTCCGAAGAGTCATAAGCATAAATTCCGCGAAAGTTATAATTAGCCACACAATCAATTATCGTATTATTATGAGAATCATAAAGGTGTATTCCACAAGTTCCACTATTGTATGTTTCACATTCTAAAATATCATTAAAATCAGAATTTTCCAAAAGTATACCATAATCAGATATCTCATCTGCAATGTTCCCATATAAAGTATTGTTCGCAGAATTTAGTAAGTAATAATTAGATGATGGATTGTTAGATGCTATATTTTCAGATATGCTATTATAATTACTAGTCTCTATATATATTCCATAGTTTGTATTGTTAAATACTGTATTTTCCAATAGTGTATTATGATGACTATTACTATCTATACTGATTCCTCGATCTCCATTGTTTTCTACAGTATTTTCAGTTAAAGAATTGAATTCACCATTATTTATCCTAATACCATGTGCATAATTGCCATTTGCAGTATTGTGGGAAATTAAATTTCCATCACTATTATAAACACCGAGCCCATGAAAATTCGATGTTCCTCCATTATTATTCATGGTGTTCCCAGTTATAGTATTGTTATCACTAATATCTAACCTAATTCCCTGCACTCTGTTTTTAATAGCATAATTTTGGGAGATAATATTGAAATCGCAATTATTACTTAGATGAATTCCATAATTATAATTCTCAAAGAGATAGTTGTTAGTTAGTCTTCCATTTGTAACATTTGAAAGATATACCCCTGAGCCACTAACAGAGTTGTTTAACTCACAGTGATCAATTACGAAGTAAGCATTGGAGTTTTGAATACTAATACAATTTGTGCTAACATCACGAATCTTTAGATAGTCTATAACATAAGGGTCTCCGGAAGTACCCGTTCCAGTACACCAAGCTTGACTCACTGCCCAAGTCCAATTGTTTAAGCTACTAGGAAGATCATTAATCGCAATTGGAGCTTGAATATTCCATATTGGCAAATAATCGAAATTTCCCGCACTTCCGGTAATACTATAAGGATCATCACCAATTCCATCTAAGTCCATATCGTATCCTGCATAATCATCCCAGTAATTTCCAATAATACTATTATTCCAATCATTGCTAGCACTAGCATCATTATCATAAGCATTGCCAATTGCATGATTAGATACGTGATTATCATAAATTAGATTATTATCAGCAGAACTCTCTAAAGCTATTCCATAACTTCCACCATTTCCATTTATGGTATTTCCGGTAATGACATTATTATCATCATCGCCAAACATCCAAATACCATAATGTGTATAAATAGAGATAATATTGTTGGAAATGATTGTATTACTAATGCCATCAGTAACTATACCGTAATCGTTATTTATTATTTTATTATTGAGAAATTGTCCATTAGTGACATTGCCTAAATAAACCCCTGCCCAATTAGAATCTGCATTAATTATTGTACAATTTCTAATTATAAAATATTTTCTTGAATTAAGAATTCTAAAGCTCTCACCCACCCCTGAACTGTACATGAA